>NZ_CP082326.1:2400000-3129700 GCF_019884785.1 Crassaminicella profunda | reverse complement strand
TTGGGAGATTTAGGAAAAGGTTTCAAAGTTGCAATGAGTACTCTTGATGGTGGTAGAATTGGTATTGCTTCTCAAGCATTAGGTATTGCTCAAGGAGCATTAGATGAAACTGTTAAATATACAAAAGAAAGACAACAATTTGGTAGACCTTTAGCTAAATTCCAAGCATTACAATTTGAAATGGCTGATATGGAAACTAGAGTACAAGCAGCTAGACATTTAGTATACAATGCTGCATGGAGAAAATCTCAAGGATTATCTTATGGAAAAGAAGCTGCTATGGCAAAATTATTTGCAGCAGAAGCTGCTATGTATGTAACAACTAAAGCTGTTCAATTACATGGTGGATATGGATATACTAGAGAATATCCAGTAGAAAGAATGATGAGAGATGCTAAGATTACTGAAATCTATGAAGGTACTTCAGAAGTACAAAAGATGGTAATCGCTGCAAATTTATTAAAATAATCTAAAAGCTTAGTTTATATAAAATAAAAAGAAACGTTTATATAAGCATTTTATAAAAGGAGGAAGAAAGATGAAGGTAATAGTTTGTGTAAAGCAAGTTCCTGATACAAACGAAGTTAGAATAGACCCTGTAAAAGGAACCCTTATTCGTGACGGTGTTCCAAGTATCTTAAATCCAGATGACGCAAATGCTTTAGAAGAAGCATTAGCATTAAAAGATAAATATGATGATGTTCATGTAACAGTTCTTACAATGGGACCACCTCAAGCTGACGAAATGCTAAAAGAATGTTTAGCTATGGGAGCAGATGATTCAATTTTAGTAAGTGATAGAGCTTTTGCTGGTGCTGATACTTGGGCAACTTCTAATACGTTAGCATCTGCAATTAGAAAAATAGGAGAGTATGATATTATCTTTGCTGGAAGACAAGCAATTGATGGAGATACTGCTCAAGTAGGTCCACAGATCGCAGAGAGACTTGGACTTGCTCAAATTACTTATGTACAAGATTTTGAGGTAGAAGGAGATTCTATCAAAGTACAAAGACAATTAGAAGATGGTTATGAAGTAATCAACGTAAAAAAACCTGTACTTTTAACTGCAATCAAAGAATTAAACAAACCAAGATATATGTCTGTTGAAGGTATCTATGATGCATGCAAAAAAGATACTACAGTATGGTCATTAGCTGACTTAGATGTTGAAAAGCATGAAGTAGGATTAGATGCTTCTCCAACAAAAGTATTCCGTTCATTTACACCAGAACCAAAAGGAAAAGGTGTAATGCTTGAAGGAACTACTAAAGAAATAGTAGAAAAATTAGTTGTGAACTTAAAACAAAAACATATAATTTAATGAATTGGAGGGAGAAAAATGGCTGTTGTTGTATATAAAGATAAATGTAAAGGATGTAAGCTATGTTTAAAAGCATGTCCTTTTGATGCTATTGATATGGTTGATGGTGTAGCTGTCATCAATGATAAATGTACTGCTTGTGGAGCTTGTGTAGAGGCATGTCCTTTCAAAGCTATCGAAAAGCAAGTTGCAGATGCTCCTAAGAAAGACTTATCTGCATATAAAAATGTATGGGTATTTGCTGAGCAAAGACAAGGTGAAATCATGCCTGTTGTAGTTGAGCTTTTAGGAGAAGGTAGAAAATTAGCAGATGAGATCGGAACTGATCTTTGTGCAATCGTACTTGGAAATAACATTGACGGTTTAGCAAAAGAATTAATTGCATATGGTGCTGACAAAGTATATGTAGCACAAGATGAATTACTAGAAAACTTCACAACTGATGGATATACAAAAGTAATTACTGATGCAATCGAAGAATTCAAACCAGAAATCGTTCTATATGGAGCTACTCACATTGGTAGAGACTTAGCACCAAGATTAGCTGCTAGAGTAGATACTGGACTTACTGCTGACTGTACTAAGCTTGAAATAGATCCAGAAGACAAAAAAATCAAACAAACTCGTCCAGCTTTTGGTGGAAACATCATGGCTACAATCGTATGTCCAAACCACAGACCTCAAATGTCTACAGTAAGACCTGGTGTTATGGATAAAGCGCATAAAGATGATTCAAAAACAGGTGAAATCATCGAAGTTAATGTTCAATTAACTAAAGAAGATGTAAGAACAGAAGTTGTAGAAATCGTAAAAACTAAAAAAGATATGGTATCTTTAACAGATGCTGATGTAATCGTATCTGGTGGACGTGGACTTGGAAAACCAGAAGGTTTCGAACTTATGAAGCAATTAGCTGACAAACTAGGTGGAGTAGTAGGATCATCTCGTGCATGTGTTGATGCTGGATGGATCGATCATTCTCACCAAGTAGGTCAAACAGGTACAACTGTTAAGCCAACGCTTTATGTTGCTTGTGGTATTTCAGGAGCAATTCAGCATTTAGCTGGTATGCAAAGTTCTGATATCATTGTTGCAATCAACAAAAACCCTCATGCACCAATTTTCGAAGTTGCTGACTTTGGAATCGTAGGAGACTTATATGATGTTGTTCCTGCTTTAATAGATGCTTTAGATAGAGCTGAAGACTTAATGGAAGCATTAAAAGAAGTTGCAGCAGCTAAATAGTAGTTCTTTATAGTAGTTTAATTTACGGGCGACTGATCTTTATGACAGTTGACCCGTTTTTTATTGGAGTAATTGAAATGGATTTTCAATAATGATATAATAACAAAAGATTAGAAAGACTAGGTGATGAAGATGGCCAATTATTATCATGAAATTAATAGAATGATTGATAAGCTCATGCACAAAGTTTTAGTTTATGATCGAAAGGGCTTTAAAATCAATGGAAAAGAAGAATTATCTTTATTAGATATACACGTTTTGAGAAAAATCGGGCAGCAAAAGCATAAAAAAATATACGAATTAGTAAAGGATTTGGAAATTGATAGAGGATTAATTGCTTCTGTTATGAAAAAATTAATATTAAGTGGATATATTATCAAAGAGAGATCAGAAGAAGATAAGAGAGTATATATCTTAAAATTAACAGATGAAGGAAAAATTATGTATGAAAAGACCTTGGATATTCAAAAGAATTTATTAGATTTTGTATTAAATGATGTAACCTTGAATGAAGAAAAAGCTATATTAAAGTTTTTAAGTAAAATTAATCAGACCACATTATCTACTGATGAGGGGGTAAATTATGCAAAAAAATAATAATGCCCTAATGGTAGTTAAGGACATTATCATTTTATGTATTTGTTTAAATTATTCTGCAACTGGTGCGTCTACAGGACAAACGTTAGCGCAAGCGCCACAGTCAATGCATGCTCCTGCATCGATTACATATTTGTCATCTCCAGCGCTAATTGCACTTACTGGACATTCTGGTTCACAAGCTCCACAACTAATACAAGCATCTTTAATTACATAAGCCATAATAAAATCCTCCTTGAAATATATTTTTATTTGGTGTTTACTTTATCTTTAACACGATATTATTGTAGCAAAATATAAATATATAGACAATAAAAAAATAAAAATAATTGTCTAAAAGTGCGTATATATAATGATTATCATTCTATATTTATTGAGAAAAGGAGAATGTTTATGAAAGTGCTAGCCCTTGTGGGAAAAAGTGGTACGGGAAAAAGCTATAGAGCTTTGAGTCTTGCACATGAAAAAGAAATTGCTTATATCATTGATGATGGATTATTGATACAAGGAAATAAAATTATTGCAGGTAAATCTGCCAAAAGACAGAAAACTTCTGTAACAGCAGTCAAAACAGCCCTTTTTACCCATGAGGATCATAGAGAAGAAGTAAAGAGAGCTATTGAGGAGGAAAATCCAAGGGGAATATTGATTTTAGGTACTTCCAAAAAGATGGTAGAAAGAATTGCAATGCATTTGAATATTTGTCCTATTGAAGAATATGTATATATTGAAGAAATTTCTTCAGAAGAAGAAAGAAAAATTGCAAAAAAACAAAGAAATGAATATGGGAAGCATGTTATTCCTGTCCCTACCTTTGAAATAAAAAAAGATTTTTCAGGATATTTTATAGATCCGTTAAAGATATTAAGAAGGAAAAAAGATGATACTGTGCAAATATCTGAAAAATCCGTTGTAAGACCCACTTTTAGCTATATGGGAAAATATACGATTTCTGATAAAGTAATCAATGATTTGGTTAATTATGCAGTAAGGCAAGTTGAGGGAATCTATAAGGTTTCTAGAATAGATGTTCGAAATAATCAAAATGGAGCCAGTATTTATATGGAGGTTGTGGTTATATATGGAAAGCCTATACACGAGATAAGTAGAGAGGTTCAAAAGAAAATAGTAGAAGAGGTAGAGCGTATGACCGCCATGCATATTGTAGCAGTAAATATATTTGTGAAAAAGATAATTGTTAGTTAACAGGTAATATTTATGCAAAATATATTGTATACAAGATATCATATGCAATACTAGATGCAATTTTGAGTGTACTGATTATTCTTTCTTCAATATATTATATTTTTTTTCTAAATTTAGAATAAATGCTAAATAATTGCGAATATTTACAATAAAAAATCATTGTGTTATAATCGTGTTGACATGATGAAGGTAAAAAAGCAGAAATTCTAGTATTTTTAAAAGAATGAGGGGGTCTCAAAATGCCAAATCAATTAAATGTACAGGAGTATATTGAAAAAGTAATTGAGAAAGTGAAAAAAACTGATGCAGATCAACCTGAGTTTTTACAAACTGTTGAAGAAGTATTACCTACCTTAAAACCAGTAATAGAAAAACATCCAGAGTATGTAAAAGCAAATCTTTTAGAAAGATTCGTTGAACCTGAAAGACAAATATTATTTAGAGTACCATGGGTTGATGATGAAGGAGAATTACAAGTAAATCGTGGATTTAGAGTTCAATTTAACGGAGCAATCGGACCTTATAAGGGAGGATTACGTTTTCATCCATCTGTTTATCTTGGAATTATTAAATTCTTAGGATTTGAGCAAATATTAAAGAACTCACTAACAGGTCTTCCAATTGGAGGAGGTAAAGGTGGTTCGGACTTTGACCCTAGAGGAAAATCTGACATGGAAATTATGAGATTCTGCCAAAGCTTCATGACAGAGTTATATAGACATATTGGACCAGATGTGGACGTTCCAGCAGGAGATATTGGTGTTGGAGCAAGAGAAATTGGATACCTTTATGGTCATTATAGAAGAATTAGAGGCGCATTTGAAAACGGCGTGCTAACAGGAAAAGGTTTATCTTATGGTGGAAGTTTAATTAGACCAGAAGCTACAGGCTTTGGTATTACATATTTCTGTCAAGAAATGTTAAAACATGAAGGAACAAGTTTTGAAGGAAAAACTGTAGCATTATCAGGATTTGGTAATGTTACTTGGGGAACTGCTAGAAAAGTCACTGAATTAGGTGGCAAAGTAGTTACATTATCAGGACCAGATGGATACATTTATGACCCAGAAGGTGTTTCAACAGAAGAGAAATTTAATTATTTAGTAGAAATGCGTGCTTCTGGTAGAGATAAAGTACAAGATTATGCTGATAAATTTGGTGTTGAATTTTTCCCAGGAGAAAAACCATGGGGTGTTAAGGTTGATATCGTAATTCCATGTGCTACTCAAAATGATATTCACCTAGAGCATGCTAAACAAATCGTTGCAAATGGTATTAAGTTTGTTTGTGAAGGTGCGAATATGCCTACTACAAATGATGCACTTAAATATTTATTAGACAATGAAGTAGTCGTAGGACCTGCTAAAGCTGCAAATGCTGGTGGAGTTGCTACATCTGCTCTTGAAATGGCTCAAAACAGTATGAGATATTCTTGGACAGCAGAAGAAGTAGATCAAAAGCTTCATCAAATCATGGTAAGTATTCATGACAATGCTATGAAAGCTGCTGAAACTTATGGATTTGGATATAACTTAGTTGCTGGTGCAAATATTGCAGGATTTGTTAAAGTTGCTGATGCAATGTATGCACAAGGAAATTATTAAAAGATAAAGAAAAAGAATCGCTCATGCGATTCTTTTTTTTAGTGGGACAATATTGTTACATTTATTAAAGGAATATTACATTTTGAAGACAATTAGGATAATTCATTGAAAGATATATTAGAATAGATATGAGGAGGGATGCATTGTGAAAAATAAATACCAGTATATTCTTTTGATGAGCCTAATACTTTTAATAAGTGGAATATATACAATTAGCTATGCAGAAAATGTAGAGGGGTATTTTCCTCCACAACCTAAGGATATTACTGTCCAAGTATCAAGACCTAATATTGGTGTACAACTTATTTTGAACGCGAATACAGTAAAAGAAATAGAAATGAAATTAAATGGAAAATTGGTTCCTGCTATATATGATGAAAAACAGCAGATGGTTTTTTATAAGCCTGAAAAAGCTCTCAAAGCGGGACAATATAAAGTAGATTTAAATATAGTCTTAGAGGGACAGAAAGTGATAAAAGAAAGTTGGAAGTTTAGTGTTGGTGAAAATGCAGTAGAAGAGTTGCCAAACCCTTCTGAAGAACAAAAGAAAGCATTAAATTATTCAAACAGATATAGAAAGCTACTAGGAATTTCTGAATTTAAATTGAATGATTCTTTAAATGCAGCAGCCATGGCTCATGCTAATTATATGGCACTCAATAAAAAATTTACTCATGATGAGTTTGCAAATGATAAGGGCTTTACTGGAATACAAGCATACAATCGTGCAGGTGTTTTCGGATATAGAGGAAGCTTTGTATCTGAAAATGTAAGTTCAGGATCAAAAGATTATAAGAATGCAATTGATAGCTTGATGGATGCACCTTATCATCGACTAGCTTGGATCAATCCATATCTTTTAGACTTAGGGTATGGTGTGAAAGATAAATATTATACCTTTGATTTTGGAGGGAAAAAAGTTTTAGAAGATAAGATCGTTGTGTATCCTATAGAAAATCAAATGGATGTTTCTACTTCGTGGGATGGTAATGAAATCCCTAATCCACTTAGATTTTATGACCAAACAGGAAATGTAGGATATCCTATATCTTTATCTTATTTTAGTAAAAAAAATATTGAAAAATTCACTATAGAAAAAGTCACATTGAAAAATAGTAAAGGTAGGAGTGTAGAAAAATATCTGAATACACCACAAAAGGATGATAAACTTCATGATAGTATACTCATTATTCCATCTAAGCCCTTAGAAAGAGACGAAAAGTATACTGTATCTGTGAAAGGGAAAATAATATTTCAAGATAAAAAAACGAAAGAGATCGTTAAGACATGGAGTTTTAGAACAGTAAAAGAAGAAAAGAATAAAAATGAATGGATGAAAAAATATATCTATGCAGATGTGGAGGACCATTGGGCACAAAAATATATATTAGATTTAAGTGAAAAAGGCATTTTATCAGCAAAAGTAAATAATCTTTATAAACCAGATGACAAAATTACTAGAGCGGAATTTACTGAATTTGTTGTAAATGTATTAGGAATTAATACAAAGCCCTATGAAGGAATTTTTAAAGATGTGAAAAAGGATACAAATAAAGCAACATATATTGAAGCAGCATACAGAGCAGGAATTATAAAAGGCATGGGAGATGGAACTTTTGATCCAAATCGTACCATTAAAAGAGAAGAAATTGCTGTTATTGTTATGAAGGCTTATGAAAAAAAAGGAAACAAGCACAAAATAAATCAATCCCCTACATTATCCTTTTCAGATAAGGATGATATAAGTCCTTGGGCATTAAAGGATGTAAAATTAGCTTATGAGCTAGGGATTATAAAAGGATATGATACAGGTAAATTTGCACCGAAGAATTTGACAACTCGGGCGGAAGGTGCAGTTTTGGCTAAAAAATTATTAGAAAAAATCCAATAAATTTTTCAGGAAGTTTAAAAAGCAGATCATTCATTTGTGAAGGATCTGCTTTTTTTTATCTATTTTTTTATCGTACACCCATCTCTTTCACCATAAAGGTAGCAGCTTCAATAAAGTTAAAGGCAAGGGCAGCTCCTGTACCTTCACCAAGTCTGAGTCCTATATCAAACAAAGGCTCAAGTCCAAGAAGCTCCATAGCCACTTTTCCTCCTCTTTCAGCAGTATGATGAGAGGGGATAAGAAAATCTTTTACCTTTGGTTCGATGGTGATAGCAAGTAGGGCTGCTGCTGTAGAGATAAATCCATCAACCACTACTGGAGTCCTTTTAGCTGCTGCTCCTAGCATAGTTCCTGCCATTCCTCCTATTTCAAAGCCTCCTACCTTGGATAGGATATCGATGCCATCTTTAGGATTCGGTTGATTTACTTGAATTGCTTTTCTGATAACAGCTGCTTTGTGTTTTAATTTTTCTGTAGGAAGTCCTGCACCTACTCCTACAATTTCTTCAGGGTCAAGATTTCCTATTACTGAAAAGATGGCAGTACTAGGAGTGGTATTGGCTATGCCCATTTCACCTGTTCCGATTAAATTTTTACCATTTTTAATTTGATTATTTACCATGTCTATACCGATTTCTAAACTTTTTATTGCTTCTTCTCTTGTCATGGCAGGACCCTTTGCCATATTACTTGTACCGTATCGAATCTTTCTATTGATTACCTTCGGTTCTTTAAGATCTTTTGCTATGCCTATATCTACAACAACTACATCAGCACGGGCTTGCTTTGCTAGAGCACATACTCCTGTTAATCCTTTTGTAAAATTAGGAGTTTGCAAAGCTGTTATGATTTGAGGGTCTGGTGCCACCCCTTCTTCATAGACACCATGATCGGCTGACATAACAATGATTGATTTATCATTTACAGATGGAAAAGGATTTTTTGTAATACCAGCTAGTTGAATAGCTAACTCTTCTAGCCTTCCTAAACTTCCTAATGGTTTAAATAAACTATCTATATGGAGCCTTGCTTTTTGCATAGAATCTTGATCAAGAGTACTTATTTTTTTGAGTGTTTCATTGAGTAATTGCATATGTTTTCCTCTCCTTTATAGTGTTATATTTTCATTTGTTAAAATAAATATTTGCTATATATAACATGATTGTTACAAGTAAGGTTGATGTAGTAAAAGTGATTTTTACAAATATTTGATACAATACCTATAATTATAAAATAAAAAAGTTCATGATTTATTTGTATAACAAATAAATCACGAACTTTACCATTATCCATGTAAATAAACTGCACTAGGCAGGTCTCCTGGCTCAGATTCAACACTTAACACGCCTTCCCGATGGGTTCAGTGGCATTTTGTGATAAGCTCCTCTTTACAGTGGTGGGACCGCTGAAGAATTACACTTCATTCCCTATTCTCCCCAATGGGGCACCTATTGCGAAATTCAATTTGATTTTATTATAGAACAATTTGTAATTTTTTTCAATAAAAAGTATCAAAAATAAATTCCTTAGATTTGTTTTGAATTTAATTTTTCATATCTTTATAAATTACATATTTTCTTTCATTGTAGAAAACACGTCCTTTAAAGTTTTCTTAAGCCAAAATACCATCAATATGAAAGCGATGCATTCAGAGATAGGAAATGCATACCATATAAGATTGAGCCCATCTATTTTTACTAAAAGAAGGGATAAGGGTAAAAGTAAAATAATTTGTCTTAAGAAGGATAATATTAAGCTAGGTAGGCCCTTTCCTATAGCTTGAAATGTAGTAGAACCAATGATTGCAGGTCCTACAATAGGAAAAGAAATACTGATTGTTTTAAGGGTGTCTGTTCCGATTTCTAAAAGCTTTGGACTGCCATGAAACATTTTGATTAATTCCCTAGGAAATAATTGAAGCATAAAAAATCCTAGAGTAGTGAAAATAAATGCAATGATGAAAGATACCTTCATTGTTTTTTTCATTCGGTCAGGATTATTGTGTCCATAATTATATCCCATAATAGGCATATATCCTTGGTTTAATCCAAAAACGGGCATAAATACAAAGGTTTGTAGTTTAAAATAAATACCTAATGCAGCAATGGCGGTACCTCCATAGCTTCCTAAAATAGCATTTAATCCTCCAATCATAAAAGAGGATAAAAACTGCATTGTCATAGAAGGAAATCCTACTTGATAGATTCCTTTTATGATAGAGGGGTCAAAAGAGAAATCTTTTAAGTTCAACCGAATTTGATGATTGCCTTTAAATAACATGAATAAAATAAATGAACCACTAATAACCCTTGACAAAACTGTAGCAATTGCTGCTCCTTCTATACCAAGCTTTGGGAAGAAGCCGTACCCAAAAATCATAAGGGGGTCTAAAATAATATTTAAAATAGAACCGATCAACATGGTAATCATAGGAATGAATGTATTTCCTTCTCCTCTTAAAATATTATTGCAAAGTATAGATATAAAAACAAAAAGGGAGCCCATTAAAATGATTTTTATGTATCTAGATCCATAATCTATAAGGATAGGATCACTTGTAAACCAACTGATGAAGTATTTTGAAAAGAATATTCCTAAAAGGCCTACCAATAATCCATAAAATACAGCAATGACCAATACGTGCTCTGCTGCAATGGAAGCTCTTTTTTCATTTCCTGCTCCAAGGAGTCTAGAGATTAAAGAACTAGTTCCTATTCCTGTCCCTACTCCGATAGCAATTAAGATCATTTGAATAGGGAATGCAAGGGATAGAGCTGCAAGAGCATCTTCACTTAACTTTGCTACAAATATACTATCTACTACATTATAAAGAGCTTGAATGAACATAGATAATATGGAAGGTATGGCTAATTTAAATAATAAAGGGACAATAGGTTCTGTGCCAAGACGATTGTTTTTTATAGACTGCTCCAAGAAAATTCCTCCTTCGTATAGATCGGCTAGTTACTATGGTATAAGACAAAATTTTCCTTGTCAATAAGGGAAAATTAATATTTCATGAATAAAAAAGTGAATGGTAAAAATTTGGGTAAAATAGAAATATGGGATAAAAAAGATAAAAGGTTTAGGAGGAAGTGAATTGGAATATAAGGTAATTGAGGAAAATGGAAAAGTTATGGTAGAAGGAATAAAAGATTTTGAGCCTTCTCATATTTTTGAATGTGGACAGTGTTTTCGATGGAATAGAGAAGAGGATGGTAGCTTTACAGGAGTAGCCAAAGGAAGAGTCATCAACGTTTTAAAGGATGAAAATAACATCATCTTTCATAATACCAATAAAGAAGAGTTTTTGAATATATGGGTAGACTATTTTGATTTAAAAAGAGATTATGGAAAGATTAAGGAAAGCTTAGCAAAAAAAGATTCTGTGATGAAAGAAGCCACTCACTATGGTACAGGAATAAGGATTCTCAATCAAGATGAATGGGAAATATTACTTTCTTTTATCATTTCTTCAAATCGCAGTATCCCACTGATTAAAAAATCTATTGAAAGTTTATGTAAAAGATATGGTTGCTTTTTAGGAAAATATAAAGGAAAAAAATATTATGATTTTCCTAAACTAGAAGCTTTGCAAAATAAATCAGTTGAGGAAATCAAAGAAAGTTATACAG
The DNA here is from genome assembly GCF_019884785.1 of Crassaminicella profunda. Lineage (GTDB taxonomy): Bacteria > Bacillota > Clostridia > Peptostreptococcales > Thermotaleaceae > Crassaminicella > Crassaminicella profunda. Next base: position 3,118,198 of record NZ_CP082326.1, on the reverse strand, counting down.
GATATCGAGCAAAATATATTGTAGATACAGTAGAGCTGATAAGACAAAAAAAGGTTGAAATATACAATTTGAAAAATCTCTCAACGGAGAAATCAAAAAAGGAATTATTAAGATGTAGTGGTGTAGGTCCTAAAGTTGCAGATTGTATATTACTTTTTTCTATGGGAAAATTTGATGTTTTCCCGATAGATGTATGGGTAAGAAGAATTATGGAGTATTTTTATTTTTCAGAAGGAACCACACTAAAGAAAATACAAATATTTGCAAAAGAACATTTTGAAGATATGGCAGGTTTTGCACAGCAGTATCTTTTCTATTATGCAAGAGAATTAGGAATTGGAAAATAATTTGTATGAAGGAATTTTGTCCCTAACAAAGAATATTACGTAATTAGACAAAAATTTTAAGGAGGCGATAAAAGTGCTAGGGACTATAGTTAATGCATTAGCAATTATTGGTGGAAGCTTGGTAGGATTGTTCTTTAGAGGAGGAATACCGGAAAAATATAATGAGACGATTATAAAAGCTAATGGTTTAAGTGTTCTTCTAATAGGGGTTATGGGTGCTATTAAGACGCAAAATGTACTTCTTGTCATATTTAGTATGGTCATTGGAAGTATTTTAGGAGAATTTTTAAGAATAGAAGATAACTTAGATCGATTAGGTGCTTATATAGGAAATAAGATGGGAGATCAAGAAGGTGGTATTGCTAAGGGATTTGTCACAGCTAGTCTTTTGTTTTGTGTGGGCTCTATGGCCATTGTTGGATCATTACAGAGTGGATTATCTAATAATCACCAAACCCTTTTTGCAAAATCTGTTCTTGATGGGATTACTTCTGTTGTATTTGCTTCTACATTAGGGGTGGGTGTTATTTTTTCTTCTATAGCTGTTTTTATTTATCAAGGAATAATTACCTTAGCAGCATCTTCTATGAAGGTTTTTCTCACAGAATCTGTTATTGGGGAGATGTCATCAGTTGGGGGACTTTTAATTATGGCATTAGGCTTTAATATGTTAGAGTTTAAGAGAATAAAAGTAGGGAATATGCTACCAGCCATGTTTATACCACTCATCTACTATATAGGAAAATTAATATATTTCAAATTTGTATAGAAAGAGGCGAAGATTCGTCTCTTTTTCCAATTTTATCCCTCTTCTTTGCATAATAGATTTTTAAATATATACTTAAAGAAATAATATTTTTGGTGTACCTAAATTTTTATTTATTTACGTATACCTATATACACGGAGGTGTATAATTTTGGCGCGCCTATTGAATTTTTTTACAAGAGACTCTTTAACCAAAAGACTTGAAAAAGTTAAACAAGGAGATACAGAAGAAAGAGAAAAAATTATTAAAGAATACATACCTTTTATCATAAAGACCGTATCAGATAAATTGAATAGATATATTGAAGCTGAAAATAGCGAGGAATTAAGTATAGGAATAGAAGCTTTTAATGAAGCTATTGATAGATATGAACCCAAAAGAGGAAATTTCATAGGATTTGCAGAGCTTGTTATAAAAAATAGAATAATAGATGAGCTTAGAAAAAGTAGTAAACATAAAAAAACGATTCTCATAAGCCAATTTGAAGAAGATGACAATGAAAAACTGCAAAAACATTTTTCGGTGGAGGATTTTACGGAAAAAATCACATTGAAAGAAGAAATAAAAGAATTTGAGGAGAAGTTAAAGATTTTTCAGATTACCTTTTCTGAATTGGTTCAAGAAGCGCCTAAGCACATGGACACACGAATCAATGGCATACGTATTGCACAATACATTGTGGATCATAAAGCCTTGAAAGAAGAACTGTTTAGGAAGAAAATGCTACCGAGTAAAAAACTTATTGATGGGTTAGGAGTTAGTGCAAAAATACTAAAAAGGAGCAGAAAATTTATTATTGCCACGGTAATCATATTAGAGGGTGATTTTGAAAAGTTAAGGAATTATATAGGAAGTTCCAAAGGAGGTGTTGCGGGTGGTTTATAGAGGTTGTGTGTTAAAGATAGAAGAAGGTTTTGCAATTGTTTTAACAAATCATGCAAAGTACCTTAAAATTATAAAAAAAGATGGTTTAGTGGTTGGAAAAGAAATTGTTTTTGTAAAGGAAGATATTTATAAGGACAAAAGGTTTACTGTTAAAAAAATAGGTTTAATTGCTGCTGTTTTTATGATAATGGTTTTATCAATGACAGGGATAGAAAAACTCAATATATTGGAAACTATCAGCTATGCTGCTGCAGTCGTTAGTGTAGATATTAACCCTAGTATTGAATTTAAGATCAATAAAGAAAAGAAAGTACTACATGTAGAAGCCCTTAATACGGATGGTAAAGAATTAATTGATAGAGAGTTTAAAGATATGCCTATTGAAGAAGCTGTACGAATTGTCATTGATCATGCAAAGAAAAAACAATATATTACCAAAGATAAAAATGCAGTGTTAATATCTACAGTAGCGATAAATGATGATTTTAAAGAAAAAACAGTGGAGCTTAAAAAGGAGATTGAAGAAAAAATTCAAGAAGATCAAAACCTAGAAGATATAAATCTTATTTATGTACAAGGAAACGGAAAAGATTTAATGGAAGCAAAAAAGCAAAAGATGTCTATAGGAAAATATGAGGTTTATAAACAATCAAAGGAAAAAGAACAAAATATTACATTGGATCAGATTAAAAGTATGAAGGTACAAGAAATGGTGGACAAAGAAATTGGAGAATTGAAAGACAAGAAGGTAAAGAATAAAGTAGAAGAGAAGGTTGAGAAGGGAATATCAAAAGAGAATAATAATAATCTAGAGAAAAATCATAAAGCTACACCTAAACCAAAGAATAATAAGACAAAAAATATAAGCTTAGATAAAATAAAAAAACAGCAGAAAGCTAAAAAAGAAGAAAAGAAGGAAGACATACAACAAGACCGAGAAAATAAAAATGAAGAGATTAGGGAACATAAACCAATAAAGAAAGAAGTAACGAAAATAAAAAAAGAAGGTAGCATAGAGCATATAGAAAATAAGAAAGAAGAGAAGAAACAAAAAATAAAATTGAATCAGGAAAATAAAAAAGAAAAACTAGAGAATAGAAAAGAGCTTAAGAAAGAGAAAATAGAAAAAATAAAAGATGCAAAGGAAGAAAAGGAGAAAATAGCAACAAGAAAAGCACAGGATGAAGAGAATAAGAAGGAATCAATAGAAAGGTCTAAAGAGAATAAGAAACAAGAAAAAAATAAGGAAAAGGATGAGAAAGCACTTAAAAATAAGAACCACAAAAAGAATAAGAAGAAGTAAAAAATTTCAGAGAAGGTACCCAAAAAAATGAAAACATACGTATTTTATAACAGAAGACCAGTTCATAAAAACAAAGGAGGACATTATATGAATAATCAATTTAAGAAAGTTGTTTCAATGACCATCATAGCAGCATTTATTTTTACAAGTCCCTTTGGGATTGTTGCCAAGGCTGAAAAATCTAGTAAAAGGGGAAGCAAATCTGAAACGGTAAAAAATACGAGTATCAAAGATCATGTTAAAGAAAAAATCAAAAGCCAAAAAGAAAGAGAAGAAAATACTAAAGGAAAAATAGAGGGAATAAAAAAGAATCTTAATAAAGAGGATGTAGAAAAAAGATCAGAGCAAGCAAAAAAACTTAAAAAATTCCAGAATTTATTAAATGAAATTAAGAAATCACGTAAAGATATAAAAGTAATGAAAGAAGAAATGAAAAAAATAAGGAATGAAATAAAGCAATTAATTAAGAAGAGTTATTCAGAAGAAGAATTAAATCAATTAAGACAAAGAGCAAAAGAAATTATGGCACAAAACCATGATGTAAAGGTTATTCCAATAGAAAATATTTTAAAGAAGAAAGGTCAGTTTAAGTTTGATACACCGCCTGTGATCAAAGAAGGTAGAACATTAATTCCAGTAAGAGCTATTACAGAAGGATTAGGTGCAAATGTTACATGGAATGGGGAAGAAAGAAAAGTAACAGTGAGTAAGGGGGATACAGAAATTGTTTTCCAATTAGAAGATGGAAAAGTTTTTATTAATGGAGAAGAAACAGCCATTGATGTTCCAGCTCAAATCATGAATAATAGAACCATCGTACCTTTAAGATTTATTTCGGAGCAGTTAGGATTGAAAGTTGATTATGACCAAGATACTGAAACTATAGAAATTGATGAAGAAATAACAGAAGATGATGAAGCTTCACAAGAGAATGAAGAAGTGGTGGATGAAGAGAATCAAAGTGAAGAATCTGAACAAGTAATAGTAGACGAAAATAATGAAGAAACAACAGATATTGTAGTAACAGAAGAAAATGAAACTGCACAAGAGAACGAAGTAGTAGAGGAAGAGAATCAAAGTGAAGGGTCTGAAGAAGTAGTAGTAGATGAAAATACTGAAGAAGAAACAGATATAGTAGCAACAGAAGAAAATGAAACTTCTCAAGAAGGTGAAGAAACCTCAGATGGACAAGGTGAAACGGAAACATCTGTTGATACAGAAGAAAGTGTTGAAGGAGCAAATTAAACATAAAAAATCTAAGAGGCAATCATAAAGTGCACCTCAAATATTAGAAAACAATCTAATATTTAGAGGTGCATTTTATGCTGGATCACCCTTGCTAAAGGAGATACATTTTTTTAGAAGTGCAAATTCAAAAAAGAAAGTTATAATCTATAACGAATAAAAATAAAAAGAAATGAATAAATATTCACATGCATACATAATAAACATTTTATATTAAATTGAAATAATTCATTAGTTTAATACAATAAAACGATACATATATAAAGTATTTCTAGGTATTCTTGATTTATAGAGATAAAGTGATAACACTGGAAGTTGTTTAAAATATCAAGGGAAATATTGACAAAATGCGTGTAAAAATATACAATTAAATAAAATCAGAATATTTTCAAAACAGAAACTTAATAAAAAATTCATTCGAATAAATATTTAATCTAAGGGGGAAAAGATTATGAATAGCGTATTAATTAATGGGAATGATTTGACTTTGCAAGATGTAGTGAATGTTGCAAGAAAAAATTTTTCTGTAGTATTAACGGATGAAGCACTTGAAAAAGTGAAAAAATCAAGAGCTTTTGTAGATAAGTTGGTAGAAGAAGAAAGTGTGGTATATGGTATTACTACAGGTTTTGGAAAATTTAGTGATGTGGTTATATCAAAGGACGAAGCAAAAGATCTTCAAAGAAATTTAATAGTTAGTCATGCTTGTGGTGTTGGAAAACATTTTCCAGAGGATATTGTTAGAGCTGTCATGTTACTTCGGGCTAATGCTTTAGCAAAAGGATTTTCAGGAATTCAGCCAAAAACATTAAATACATTAATTGAGATGATCAATAAAGAGGTTCATCCAGCTATTCCAGAGAAGGGATCATTAGGAGCTAGTGGAGATTTAGCACCCCTTGCCCATATGGTACTTGTCCTTATTGGAGAAGGAGAAGCTTACTATAAGGGAACATTAATGTCAGGAAAAGAGGCTATGGAAAAAGCAGGAATCGAACCGGTAGTATTGACTTCTAAAGAAGGGTTAGCTCTTATTAATGGTACACAAGTACTAACAGCTGTAGGGGCATTGACTAGTTATGATGCAAAGAAACTTTGCAAGTTAGCAGATATTTCAGCTTCTTTGACAATGGAGGCTTTAAATGGGATTACAGATCCTTATACTGCAAGGGTACAAGAGGTAAGACCTCATCCAGGGCAAATTACTGCTGGAAAGAATTTTTTAAGAATCCTTGAAGGTAGTGAAAGAACAACTAGACAAGGTGAAATAAGAGTACAGGATGCATATACTTTAAGATGTTTACCACAGATTCATGGAGCAAGTAAGGATGCTGTAAAATATGTACTAGATAAGGTTGCTATTGAAATCAATGCGGCAACTGATAATCCATTGATCTTTGCTGATGAAGAAAAAGCAATTTCGGGAGGAAACTTCCATGGTCAGCCAATGGCATTGGCTTTTGACTTTTTAGGAATAGCAATAGCTGAGCTTGCAAATGTTAGTGAAAGAAGGATTGAAAGACTTGTAAATCCACAGCTTAGTGGTTTACCAGCATTTTTAACTGAACATGGAGGACTTCATTCAGGATTTATGATTGCCCAATATGCAGCAGCAGCCCTTGTATCTGAAAATAAAGTGCTAGCTCATCCTGCTAGTGTAGATTCTATTCCATCTTCAGCAAATCAAGAGGATCATGTAAGTATGGGAACTATTGCAGCAAGAAAAGCTAGAGATATATACTATAATGCAAGCCGTGTTATTGCTATCGAATTACTTGCTGCAGCACAAGCAATAGATTTTGAAACAGCTAATAAAAAATTAGGAAAAGGAACAAAAGTTGTATATGATAAGATTCGTCAGGTGATTAAGACGCTACACGAAGATCGTGTTATGTATTTGGATATCAACAAATCTGCAGCATTGATTGATGATGAGAGTATTTTAAAAGCAGTAGAGGAAGTTATTGGAGAATTAGAATAATCGTGCAGAGTATGAAATTAAATAAGTGATAAAATGAAAAGTACTTTCAGAATAGCAATAAATTCTGAAAGTACTTTTTTATGGGAAGACATGAAAGAATCAACTATTTAAATAAATTCGTAATCTAATTGAATAGATAAAATTTCCTGCTTTAATACTTTGCTCAACCAAAGTATTTTGTGATATACTATTCCTTGTGTGATAAAAAATAGATTAGGAATCAATCAGGGAGGGACAGAATGTTAACGAATCCAGTATTATTTTCAGTAATCATTATGAGTATTCTTTGTTTATTAAAGTTAAATGTAATTATTTCATTAATTATTGCAGCAATAGCAGGTGGCCTTTTAGCAGGTATGCCTATTGATAAAATCATGGAAACACTTATTGGTGGTATGGGCGGAAATGCAGAAACAGCCCTTAGTTATATTTTATTAGGTGCATTAGCAGCGGCTATACACAAAACGGGTCTTGCTACTATTTTATCTAGAAAGATTGCAAATACCATTAAAGGAAAAGGAACTGTTTTACTAGTGCTTATTGCTATTATTTCTTGCTTTTCTCAAAACTTGATACCTGTACACATTGCATTTATTCCTATTTTAATTCCCCCACTATTAAGTGTGATGAATAGATTGCAAATTGATAGAAGAGGAGCAGCATGTGCTTTAACCTTTGGACTTAAGGCTCCTTATGTGGCATTACCTCTAGGGTTTGGATTGATTTTTCATGGAATCATTGCAGACGAAATGACTGCAAATGGTATGCAAATGGCAAAAAATGCTGTATGGAAGGGCATGTGGATGCCTGGACTTGGAATGGTTGTAGGATTATTAGTTGCTATCTTCATTTCCTATAGAAAACCTAGAAGTTATAAAATAGTAGATCATATAGAAGATAAAAAAGATGTAATAGAAAATACGATAAGCTTTTCAAGTAAACATTGTGTAGCGTTACTTGGAGCATTAGCAGCATTAGTTATTCAAATCACTATAGGTTCTTTACCTCTTGGTGCTATTGTAGGGTTAATGATTATGATTATTTTTAGAGCGATTAAATGGAGTGATATAGATGAACTCATGAGTAGTGGTATTGGCATGATGGGATTCATTGCATTTGTTATGTTAGTAGCATCAGGATATGCAAATGTTATCAGAGAAACAGGTGGTGTAGAAGATTTAGTAAATGCTGCAGCCTATATGATGGCAGGGAGTAAGTTGATTGCTGCTATTGTGATGATTCTTCTAGGACTGATCATTACAATGGGTATTGGAACATCCTTTGGAACCATTCCTATTATTGCAGTAATTTATGTACCCCTTTGTTTAAAGGTAGGGTTTAGTCCACTGGCTACTACCGTGATGATTGGTACAGCAGCAGCCCTTGGCGATGCAGGCTCCCCTGCTTCTGATTCTACATTAGGACCAACATCAGGGCTGAATGTAGATGGACAACATGATCATATTTGGGATACTTGTGTGCCAACGTTTCTACACTATAATATTCCCTTGGTAATTTTTGGCGTGATGGGTGCCATGATTTTTTAGTAAATAAATGGATAAATAAAAGTTTTTGGTGTAATCTTATTTGATTATGCTGAAGACTTTTTCTTTTGAAGAAGTTGAGGGAGTTTAGAAAAAATAGATAGGAAATAGAATGTTAATAATTGGAATAAACTTGTGATATAATTAGATATGGGAGATACGTTCAATCAAAATATAAAATGCATAAAGGACTATATAATAAGTTTGTTGTTTAATATCTTATAGATCTATTGTAAATGCAATATAAATATAGTTTTATGATTAAGATAATGGGGGTCAGGTAAGAATAATTCATTTATTCAAATCTGACCCTTACAAGGAGGTAATACGATGGATTTGGTAAATAAATATATAACGAACAAAAATAATATTGTTAAAACTGCATATATTTTCGAAACGTTAGTGTTAAATGCTTTACAGGAATACTTAAATAAAGAAAATAAAAAACTAATATCTAATGAGTATGGCAATGAAGATAAAAATGTCTCTTTTCATGAATTTGATGGGGTTATTTTAGAGGGAATTGATGGATTAGAAGGTCAAACTGTAATAGAAATTAAATTATATAGTGATAAGAATGCTTATCAAAGAAATTCAAAAAAAATTGCAGAAGTTTTGAACAATAAATTAGAATTATTTCCTAATATTAAAAGTATTCTATTCATATTTGGTTATGAATTTTTGAATGAAGAAAAACAAAAACTTGAAGAGAGATTTCAATCGTTACTGAAACATTCAGTGAAAATATGGGATATAAAAGATTTATGCAAAATTGATAGTCAGTTTGATAGTTTTTCTAACAATGATTTATCAAAGATTACAGAGATTTTAGTCAATAATGCGGTGGATAAAAGTTTATCGAAAAGCTCTGGTGATTGGAAAAAAATAAGACAAGAAAGATTAGAAGAATTAAAATCTAGTTATAAACGAGATGAGTTAGTTTTATTTTTAGGTGCAGGTGTATCAAAAGATGCTGGAATTAGTGAGTGGGAGGATTTAATATCTGATTTATTGGTGTTGATGATCAAAAATAAGTTTTCAAAAAAGAATATATCCATCAATAATTTTGAAACGGATTTTATTTTAAAAGAATTGAATGAAAACTCACCATTATTACAAGCAGCTTTTATTAAGGCAGGATTAGGAGAATCATTTGAAAAAGATGTTTCAAGTTTCCTCTATAAAAATTTTAATGATACAAATAAAGGAACTTCTAAACTATTAAAAGCAATTGCAAGGTTATGTTTACCTAGGAGAAATGGTGTTGGGATTAGAGCTGTAGTTACATATAACTTTGATGATTTACTAGAAGTAAATCTTAAAAAATATAATATTCAATACCATTCTCTTTATAGTGAAATGGATTATACAACACTAGATAAATTAGGGATTTATCATGTACATGGATTTTTACCGCGTAACCCAGATGAATATGAACAATTATCGGAAGGCTTATTAGTATTTTCAGAAGATGGATACCATAACTTATATAATGATCCCTACTCATGGACGAACATTACACAATTAAATTTTTTAAGAGAAAATACCACATTAATGATCGGTTTATCTCTTACTGATCCTAATTTAAGAAGATTATTAGCCATAAGTAATCGTAGAACAAAAGCAACAAAACATTTTGCAATTATGAAGAAAAATAATTTTTCGAATGTCTCTACCATGGAGGAAATTAGAGATGATATACTTGAATCATTTAATATTGTTAATAATGAGTTACAAGAGAAATTTTTCGAACAATTGGGGATGAAGATTATTTGGGTAGAAAAGTATGAGGAAATTCCTGGGTTGTTGGAGAGTATTAAAAGGATTTGATATAGAAGATATTATAGAAATTACAGGATTAGAAAAAACAGAACTAATGAAAGTGAAGAAAGGGATAGATAGTACAAAAAACTAGATTAAGTAGTATATTGGGGTTTGTAAAAAAATAGTTTTTGAAGAAAATTATAGGTTCAGGTGAGAATAATTCTTTTATTCAAGCCTGATTTTTAATTTTGTAAATCTAGTGCTAAATCTCAAAATCATACGAAATCCACAAATATCCCTCATAAAAACATCACAATTATTGATTATAATGAACCCATAGTAAGAAATAAAAAAAACGAGGAGGAATAAAAATGAAAATAGGAGAAAAAATGAAAAAGATGGTAAATGGGATTTTAATTGGTGCCATGGTGTTTTCAATGGCAGGGATGGCTTTTGCAGATAATATAAGGACAGAAGAAAAAGCATCAACGGGGAGATATGCAATACACCAAAGAGTAGGAGAAAGATTTGAAAAAAGAGGTTCCAATTTAGAAGATACGATTAATAAGTTAGTAGAGGCTGGAACGATTACACAAGATGAGGCAACAAAATGGAAAGCACTTAATGAAGAAAGAATGGAAGAAAGAAAAGCTGAAATGGCTAAAGTAAAAGAAATGACGAAGGAAGAGAGAAAAGCGTACTTAGAAGAGAGAAAAGATAATAAAGAAGCAGGACCAAGAAGAGATGGCATGGCTACCCTTGTAGAAGAAGGTATATTTACACAAGAAAAAGTAGAGCAAGTTGGAGAAAAAATGCATGAAATGAGAGCTTTAGAACAAGAAAAAAGATTTGAAGAAAAGATGAACAAGTTAGTTGAAGATGATATGATTACACAAGATGAAGCAACAAAATGGAAAGCATTTCATGAAGAAAAGATAGAAGAAAGAAAAGCTGAAATGGAAAAAGTAAAAGAAATGAGTGAAGAAGATCGAAAAGCATATTTTGATGAGAGAAAAAACATGGGAGGGGAAAAGGGAGATAGACTTTCTGAACTAGTAAAAGCAGGCGTTATCTCACAAGATACAGCAGATAAAATAAAGAAAAATGCACCTCAAAGACCTGAAAGACCAGATGATAAAAAAAGGCCTATGAACGGAGTAAGAAAATTTAATAAAATAGCTAAATAATCAATAGATCAAAAGAAGTTCCTTTCTGATACGGATGAATAATAGCATTCAAATCAGAAAGGAACTTCTTTATTTAAGAAAATTAAATTTTTTTAAAAGAATTATCAAAAAATTTATATTCATCTAAAAATAGAGACGTTTTATAGACGCATGAGCTTTAAAATAAAATTAAGAAAAACAAAAGGGGTGGGGATTATGGGCACAAAGGTTCCAAGTGATATAGAAATTGCACAACAGAGTAATATGAAGCCTATTGCAGAAATTGCAAAAGAGTGGGATATTTTAGAGGATGAATTAGAATTATATGGAAAATATAAAGCAAAAATTAATTTAGATATATTTGATCGATTAAAAGATCAACCAGATGGAAAATTGATTTTGGTGACAGCAATTAATCCAACATCAGCAGGAGAAGGAAAATCTACTACGGGAGTGGGTCTTGGGCAAGCTCTTAACCAAATAGGAAAAAGAGCAGTTATTGCACTAAGAGAGCCATCTTTAGGACCTGTATTTGGGATAAAAGGGGGAGCTGCTGGAGGAGGATATGCTCAAGTAGTACCTATGGAAGACATTAACCTTCATTTTACAGGAGATATGCATGCCATTACTACTGCAAATAATTTATTGTCAGCAGCCATTGACAATCATATCCATCAAGAAAACGTATTAAGAATTGATTCTAGACAAATTGTTTGGAAAAGAGTATTGGATATGAATGACCGTAGTTTAAGAAATGTTGTAGTAGGTCTTGGTGGAAAGCCTAATGGATTTACTCGACAAGATGGATTCATGATTACAGTAGCATCTGAGGTTATGGCAGTATTATGCTTAGCAGAAGATTTGATGGATTTAAAGGAACGCTTTGGAAGAATGATTGTTGCTTATAATATGGATGGAGAACCGGTGACGGCAAAGGCATTAGGGGTTCATGGAGCTATGGCATTATTATTTAAAGATGCCATAAAACCAAATCTTGTTCAGACTTTAGAGAATACACCAGCACTGATTCATGGGGGACCTTTTGCAAATATTGCACACGGATGTAATAGTATATTGGCAACAAAATTAGGGTTAAAGCTTGGGGAGTACTTAGTTACAGAAGCTGGTTTTGGTGCTGATTTGGGAGCTGAAAAATTCTTAAATATCAAATGTAGATATGGAGGATTAACACCAGCAGCTGTTGTAGTTGTGGCAACTATTAGAGCACTTAAAATGCATGGAGGAGTGAAAAAGACTGAATTAGGAAAAGAAAATCTTGAGAGCTTGGATTGTGGTTTTGCAAATTTAGAGAAACAAGTTGAAAATATCAAAAAATTTGGATTACCTGTACTGGTAGCTGTAAATAAATTTATGAGTGATACAGATGCTGAAATCAATTTACTCATGAAGAAATGTGAAGAAATAGGCGTTGAAGTTGCACTAAATGAAGTCTGGGAAAAAGGTGGAGAAGGCGGTATTGAGATGGCAGAAAAGCTTGTTCAAATGACGGATCATGAAAAGCCTAAGTTTACCTATCTTTATGAAGTAGAGGAGTCTATAAAGGATAAAGTAAACAAAATTGTAACAGAGATCTATGGTGGAAAAGGGGTTAATTTTACTAATAAAGCAATAAAACAAATAAAAAAATTAGAAGAGATGGGATTAGACAAACTTCCGATTTGTATGGCAAAGACTCAGTATTCTTTATCAGATGATAAAAATCTATTAGGAGCACCAAAGGATTTTGAAATTACAGTAAGAGAAGTAAAGGTATCTGCTGGAGCTGGATTTATCGTTTGTTTAACTGGAGATATTATGACAATGCCAGGGCTTCCAAAGGTTCCATCTGCTAATAAGATGGATATTGATGAAGATGGAAAAATTATTGGATTATTTTAAAACTCACCTTCGCTCAAATACAGAAGGTTGCTTATGGAAGATAAGAAATAATTAAGCGTTAATAAAAAAATGATAGGAGGAGTAATTATGTTTACAAATGGTGATGTAAGGCAAGCCATGCAAATTAAATTAGATGCAGTATTACCAGATTATCCTGAATTTATGGAGGGCATTAGACGTGCACCAAAGAGAGAATTTACATTGACAAAGGAAGAAACAGAGCTAGCTCTTAAAAATGCTCTTCGCTACATTCCAGAAGAGTTACATGAAAAATTAGCACCAGAATTTTTAGAAGAGTTACTTACGAGAGGAAGAATTTATGGATATCGTTTCCGTCCAGAAGGAAAAATAAAAGGGAAGTCCATCAATGAATACAAGGGAAAATGTATCGAAGGAAAAGCTTTTCAAGTAATGATTGACAACAATCTAGATTTTGATATTGCTCTTTATCCTTATGAGCTTGTTACCTATGGAGAGACTGGGCAAGTATGTCAAAACTGGATGCAGTATCGTTTGATTAAGAAATATTTAGAAGCGTTAACACAAGATCAAACATTAGTCATCCATTCAGGACATCCAGTTGGATTATTTCACTCAAAACCAGAAGCACCAAGAGTAATCCTTACAAATGGATTGATGGTTGGTATGTTTGATGATCAAGAAAATTGGCACAGAGCAGCTGCACTTGGAGTTGCTAATTATGGACAGATGACAGCAGGAGGCTGGATGTATATAGGGCCACAAGGAATCGTTCATGGAACTTATAGTACCATTTTAAATGCAGGGAGATTAAAATTAGGTATTTCATCAGATAGTGATTTAAGAGGAAAATTATTTATAACATCTGGTCTTGGTGGTATGAGTGGAGCACAAGGAAAGTCTGTAGAAATTGCAAATGGAGTAGGAATCATTGCAGAGGTAGATCAATCAAGAATAAATACAAGATATGAACAAGGATGGGTTAGTAAAGTTGCACAGACATCAGAGGAAGCATTTAAGCTAGCAAAAGAATATATGGAAAAAGAAGAGCCTTGTGCTATTGCTTTCCATGGAAATATTGTTGATTTATTAGAATATGCAGTAAAAGAAAATATTCATATAGATTTATTATCGGATCAAACTTCCTGCCATGCTGTGTATGATGGAGGATATTGCCCACAGGGACTAACCTTTGAAGAACGTACAGAAATGTTAGCTACAGATAAAGCTCAATTTAGAAAATTAGTAGATAAAACCTTAAGACATCATTTTGAATTAATTAAAGAACTTGTTAATAAGGGTGTATATTTCTTTGATTATGGGAATGCATTCATGAAAGCTATTTATGATTCAGGGGTAAAAGAGATTTCTAAAAATGGTAGAGATGAAAAAGATGGATTTATTTGGCCATCTTATGTAGAAGATATTTTAGGACCACAATTATTTGATTATGGTTATGGACCATTTAGATGGGTGTGCTTAAGTGGAAAACATGAAGATTTATTAAAAACAGACAGGGCGGCTATGGAGTGTATTGATGAAAATAGAAGATATCAAGATTATGATAATTATGTATGGATTAGAGATGCAGATAAAAATAAATTGGTTGTAGGAACACAGGCAAGGATTCTTTATCAAGATGCATTAGGAAGAATGAATATAGCCCTTAAATTCAACGAAATGGTAAGAAATGGAGAAATCGGGCCAGTTATGCTTGGTCGTGACCATCATGATACAGGTGGAACAGATTCCCCATTTAGAGAAACTTCTAATATTAAAGATGGAAGCAATATTATGGCAGATATGGCAACTCATTGCTTTGCTGGAAATGCTGCAAGGGGTATGAGTTTGATAGCTCTTCATAATGGTGGCGGAGTAGGTATTGGTAAATCTATTAATGGTGGATTTGGTATGGTTCTTGATGGTAGTCAAAGGGTTGATGACATTTTAAGATCAGCAATGCCTTGGGATGTAATGGGTGGTGTTGCAAGACGTGCTTGGGCAAGAAATGAAAATGCTATCAGTACATGTGTTGAATACAATGGAATGAGAAAAGGAACAGATCATATTACACTACCATATATTCCAAAAGAAGATTTAGTAGAGGGATTAGTGGAAGGTGCTTTTGAGAAATTGAATAAATAATAAAATAAAGTGCCTGTTGCTAGGGGGATATAAGATGCCTATCTAGTGACAGGCACAAAAATTGATGGATAGGGAGGAACTAAAAATGGCAGATATAAAAAAAATAGTAGAATGTGTACCCAATTTTAGTGAAGGTAGAGATTTAGAAAAAATAGAAAAAATCGTATCACCTCTTAGGGGAAAAGAAAATGTTAAGCTTTTAAATTATGAGGCAGATAAGGATTACAATAGAGTAGTTGTAACGGTAATGGGAGAACCACAAGCAGTAAAAGAAGCAGTTCTAGAAGCCATTGGGGTTGCTACAGAAGTAATTGATTTGAATACTCATGAAGGACAGCATTCTAGAATGGGAGCAACAGATGTAGTACCTTTTATTCCAATTAAAAATATGAGCATGACAGAGACAGTAGAGTTAGCAAAGGAAATGGCAAAAGAAATGAACGAAAGATTTGACGTACCAGTATTTTTATATGAAAAGGCAGCAAGTAAGCCTGAAAGAGAAAATCTTGCAAAGGTTCGAAAAGGACAATTTGAAGGAATGCCAGAAAAGCTAAAAGATCCTGAGTGGTATCCTGACTTTGGAAAGTCAGAAATTCATCCAACAGCAGGGGTTACAGCAGTAGGAGCAAGAATGCCATTAGTTGCTTATAACATCGATTTAGATACACAAAATATTGAAATTGCTAATAAAATTTCAAAAGCTATTAGACATTCAAGTGGTGGATTTAGGTACATAAAGGCAGGTGGCGTTGAAATCAAAGAAAGAGGAATTACGCAGGTAACTATGAATATAACAGATTATACAAAAACTTCCATCTACAGAGTGTTTGAGACAGTAAAAATGGAAGCTAAAAGATATGGAGTAAATGTTTTAGGAAGTGAGATCATAGGGCTTGTGCCTATGGAGGCTTTAGTCGACACAGCAGCTTATTATTTAGGGCTTTATGGTTTTTCAATGGATAAAGTGATTGAAACTAATTTAATGGAGTAAAAATTAAGTATAAATAGATTAGAGATTGTGGGTAGATGATCACAATCTCTAATCTAGAATAATGAATGAATAGAATGGAGTAATGACGATGAAAAATAATATGATTATAAAAAATGCTTCTCAAGTAGTAACTTGTAGTGGATTCAAAGGAAAGCATGGAAAAGAAATGTCAGAGCTTCATGTGATTGAAAATGGAGCAGTAATCATTGAAAAAGGAATCATACAAGCTATAGGAAAAACGGATGAAGTTTTAAAGAATATAGATGAATCTAATTATACGATAATTGATGCAAAGGGAAAAGCCGTTTTACCAGGATTTGTAGACTCTCATACCCACTTTGTATTTGGTGGATATCGTGCAGAAGAATTTGGGTGGAGACTCAGAGGCGACAGCTATATGGATATTATGAAAAGAGGCGGAGGGATTGTAAACACAGTAGAAGCTACTAGAGGCGCATCAAAAGAAGAACTTATAAACCTTGGAAAGAAAAGGTTAGATAGCATGCTTTCCTTTGGGGTAACAACTGTTGAAGGAAAAAGTGGTTATGGATTAGATTGTGATACAGAAATCAAACAGCTAGAAGTAATGGAAGAATTAGAAAAAAGTCATCCCATAGATATTGTAAAAACCTATTTAGGAGCCCATGCAGTTCCTAAAGAATATAAGGGGAATGAAGATGCATTTATTGATGATATCATTGAAAATGTGCTACCAGTAGTAGTAGAGAGAAATCTAGCAGAGTTTTGTGATGTTTTCTGCGAGAAAAATGTATTTTCTATTGAACAGTCAAGAAAACTTCTAACAAGTGCGAAAGAAATGGGTATGAAATTAAAGCTTCATGCAGATGAAATTGTAAGATTCGGAGGATCTGAACTTGCAGCAGAACTAGGAGCTGTATCTGCTGATCATTTACTTCAAGCATCGGATGAAGGCATTAAAGCTATGGCAGAGAGTGGTGTTGTATCAACTCTTCTACCTTGTACAGCCTTTAGTTTAAAGGAAGAATACGCAAGGGGCAGATATATGATTGATCAAAATTGTGCAGTAGCCTTGGCGACAGATTTGAACCCAGGAAGCTGCTTTACAGAATCTATTCCTTTGGTATTTGCTTTAGCTACATTGTATATGCATATGACCATTGAAGAAGCTATAACAGCTCTTACCATTAATGGGGCAGCAGCAGTAGGAAGAGCAGATAAAATCGGTAGTATTGATGTAGGGAAGAAGGGCGATTTAGTCATATTAGAATTTCCATCTTATGAGTTTATTCCTTATCATATAGGGGTAAGCACTGTTGAGAAGGTTATAAAGGATGGGATAGTAGTAATTGATAAGGCCAAATAATAGAAGAATATGTTTATAATCTATAGATAAACAATTTGATTACTGAATTTATCGTAAATGCATGTGTATGTTGAGAAATCTATATATGGAAAATATTTAAAGAATCATAAAAAAACAGGAGGAAAGAGTATGCTAGTAAATATGAATGTAAAAGAATTTTTAGATAAAACAGCGTCTAATGAACCTGTTCCAGGGGGAGGAAGTATTGCAGCCCTTAGTGGTGCTATATCAGCTGCCCTTACAGAAATGGTTTCAAACTTGACTATAGGGAAGAAAAAATATGCAGAAGTAGAAGAAGAAATGAAGGTAATTAGAGAAAAGGCAGAAAAATATAGAACAAAGTTTGTAGAGGACATTGATAAAGATTCAGATGCCTTTAATGAGGTAATGAAAGCTTTTAAATTGCCAAAAGAAACAGATGAAGAAAAACAAGCTCGAAAAACAACGATACAAGAAGCTACGAAAAAAGCAACACTCGTTCCACTTGAGGTAGGGAAGGATGCTTTTGAAATTATGACCATTATCGAAAAGATCGTTGTAAAGGGGAATCAAAATGCTGTTACAGATGGTGCTGTAGCCGCTATGATGGCAAGAACAGCAGTATTATCTGCTTTATATAATGTGAAAATTAACTTAGGTTCTATTAAGGATGAAGCTTTTGTAGAGAAAGTAACAAAAGAAGTAAAAGAGCTTGAAGAACAAGTTGGAAAAGTAGAAAAGCATATTTTATCAAAGGTTGTATTATAAGCATGAAAGGCTTGGATGGGAGATGATCCAAGCCTTTCTTTTTTTATTGTAGCGATAGTGATATAATTTTAGTTACTTGAGTTGTAAAAGTGTAAATGGATGAAGTAAAAAAATTCTAGAAAAAGTTGGAGGCAGTATATGAAAATCATAAAAGTAAAGGGAAATACATTTTGTATTGATACGGGAATGACATACATCCCCTTTTATAAGATGAATGATAAAGATATTATTATGTTAGATTCGGGATGGGCACAAGGAGAGAGAGAAGGAATAGATGCACTTTTGGAAAAAAACAATTTTAAGGTAGTGGGGATAATATGTAGTCATATTCATATAGATCATATAGGAAACGTTAAATATTTTAAGAATAAATATAATTGTAAGATTGCTATGGCAGCCTATGAGGCATTTATTTGTAGTTCGTTAGTTAATTTAAAGGTTTATTATGGGAGTCAAACATTATCTGGAGTAGAAGAACATTTTGGACATATGGTTCTTGAAACGGATATAATGGTTTTTGATGATCAAGAAAATATAAATATGTTTGGTACTGAATTTAAAATTCTACATACGCCAGGACATAGCCCTGCACATATATGTATTACGACGCCTGATGATGTTGCCTATGTGGGTGATGCTCTTATAAGTTATGAAGTTATGGAGGGCGCAAAAATGCCCTATGCTTTTATATTGAGAGAAGATCTAGAAAGCAAAAAAAAGCTATATGATTTAAAATGTAGCAAATATGTAGTAGCCCATAAAGGAATGTATGATGATATTACAAAACTAATAGGAGATAATATAGATTTTTATAAGGGTAGGGCAGACAGCGTATATGATGTGATAGATGGTGCTATGACAAAGGAAGATATTATGAAATCTATTATTAAAAATTGGAATATTGGTGTAAAGAGCATATATAAATATGCTGTAGTAGAGAAAATGTTAAAATCCTATGTTGAATATTTGAACGAAACAGGAAGGATTAAGTTAATTATGGATAATGGATTTCTAAAATATATAAAGGAATAGAAGCTGTGCTGTACTTATAGGTTTTATGAGTATAGCACATTTTTTATTTTTAGGAACGTTCAATGCTTTTATTATCATAAAATAAATAGGATAAATTATAGCTACAATAGGAAAGTTGGACATGTAGTAGTGGCATAATAATAAAGATGACGGTGAAGGGGTGTAAGCTACACAATGATTATAAACCTAGAGGAACTAATGAAGAGGCAAGAGAAACAATTTTTTAAATTATGTGATTTAAGTAATCCTAAAGCTACTAAGGTAGCCTTCAGGATTGCTAATCGATGGAATCGAATTAGAAAAGCTGTTGAGTATCAAAGAGGAGAAGGATAAAAAAGAGCTAAGAATTTCTCAGCTCTTTTTATGATTTTTATTGATTTTTCAGGTATGCATCTATAGCTTCTGCTGCTGATCTACCATCATGAATAGCTTTGCATACAAGGGATTGACCTGTTCTCATGTCTCCACAAGCAAATATCCCTGAAATATTTGTCATATGATGGTTATCTGTTTTGACATTTTTTCTTTTATCAACTTCAACACCGAGTTTTTCAAGAAGATTGGACTGTTCTGGATGAAGGAATCCCATAGCAAAGAGAACAAGCTCTGCATCTAATGTAAATTCGGTTCCTGGGATTTCTTCCATTTTTCGATGGCCATTAGTATCTTCCGTCCATTGTAACTTTATACAATGAATTTTTTGAACCTTGCCATCTTCTCCAGAAAAATATTTTGTTGCAATACTCCACTGTCTTTTACCACCCTCTTCATGAGAGGTGTTGGTGCGTAGAATCATAGGCCAAGTAGGCCATGGCATCTTTTCAGTCCTTTTTTCTGGTGGCTGAGGCATTAATTCTAATTGATAAACTTGTTTTGCTCCTTGACGGATTGCTACACCAAGGCAATCTGCACCTGTGTCGCCTCCTCCGATAATGACAACACTTTTTCCAGAAGCATCAATACGTTCTGCATTAGGAATTTCATTCCCTTGATTGATGCGGTTTTGTTGAGTTAAATAATCCATTGCAAAATGAATCCCATCTAAAACTCTTCCTTCTACATCTAAATCTCGAGGTACAGTTGATCCACCTGCTAAGCAAATAGCGTCATATTTTTCTTTTAATGCTTCAACAGAAATATCGATTCCTACATTTGTATTGGTGATAAAGCGAATGCCTTCTTCTTCCATTTGCTTAATTCTTCGATCAATGACCCATTTTTCTAGTTTATAATCTGGAATACCCAAAGCTAAAATGCCACCTATATTTTCAGCTCTTTCAAATATAGTTACATGATGACCTGCTCTTGCAAGTTGTTGGGCTGTTGCAAGTCCTGAAGGACCAGAACCTATAATGGCAACCTTGCGACCAGTTCGTATTACAGGAGCTAAAGGTTTTACCCAACCTTCTTCAAATCCTTTTTCGATAATACTCAGTTCGATTTCTCGATTCGTCATGGGTTCTTGATGAACTCCTAGACAGCAGGATGCTTCACATAAAGCAGGACAGAGTCTTCCTGTAAACTCAGGGAAATTATTCGTGCTTTGCAAAATATCGAAGGCTTTTTTCCAATGATTATGAGAAACCAAATAATTTAAATCAGGCAAAACATTTCCTAGAGGGCAAGCATTGTTGCAAAAGGCTATGCCACAATCCATACAACGAGATGCTTGTTTTTTTATTTCTTCTTCTGATTGAGGAATATAGAAACTTTTATAATTTTTAATTCTTTCATCAGCAGGGATTTTTTTTGCATTTTTGCGATTATACATTTTGAATCCTGGTTGATTATTCATGATCCTTCACCACCTGACTATCTGTATCTTTCGTATTTTCGATGATTTCTTTGTATTGAGGACTAATAGCTCTTACAAATTTATCCTTATATATATCCCAATTTTCAAGGATTTCTTTTCCTTTTGTACTATTTGTATAGGCAATATGTTTTTTAATAAGGTTTTTAACAAATTCAAAATCAGTTGTTTTTAAAGGCTCTAATTCTATCAATTCAAAGTTACATTTTGTGCTAAAGTTGCTTTCTTCATCTAATATATAAGCAATTCCGCCACTCATACCAGCACCAAAATTCCGACCTGTTTTTCCAAGAATGACAACACGTCCCCCTGTCATGTATTCACAACCATGATCTCCCACACCTTCAACAACAGCAATAGCACCGCTGTTTCTTACGGCAAATCTTTCTCCTACATTTCCGCTGATATAGGCTTCTCCAGAAGTTGCTCCGTAGAGGAGTGTATTTCCTGCAATAATGTTTTCTGTAGGAATGAGGGTTGCTTCTTTATTAGGAGTTACAATAATTTTACCGCCAGATAACCCTTTTCCGAGATAATCATTGCTGTCCCCATAAAGACGTAATGTGAGTCCATTCACAGCGAAGGCACCAAAGCTTTGACCAGATGTTCCTATGAAAGTAAGGTCAATCGTATCTTCTGGAAGTCCTTCTTTACCGTAAAGCTTTGTTATTTGTCCAGAAAGCATAGCACCAACTGTACGGTCTATATTTTGAATAGGGAAAGATTCTTTTACCTTTTCTTTCTTTTCTAAAGCAGGCTTTGTTATTTCAAGAAGTTTTCTATCAAGAATGTCTATCGTTGGATCTGCTTGATTTTCTGTTTTTCTTTGTCCGAAGCGTACAGGTAATTCTGGACGGTATAGAATAGCATTTAAATCAAGATCTTTTGTTTTCCAATGTCTATTAGCTTCATTTACATGAAGGAGATCTACTCTTCCAACCATCTCATCCATTGTTTTGAAACCTAATTCACTCATGATTTCACGAACTTCCATGGCGATAAAACGAAAGAAGTTGATTACATGTTCAGGTTTCCCTTGGAAATGTTTTCTAAGCTCTGGATCTTGAGTAGCAACGCCTACCGGGCAAGTATTGTTGTGACATTGACGCATCATGATACATCCACATACTACAAGAGGTGCTGTTGCAAAACCAAATTCCTCTGCTCCAAGAAGGGCACCGATGACCACATCACGTCCTGTTCTCATTTGTCCATCAACTTGTACTGAAATTCTACTTCTAAGATTATTGAGAAGTAGCGTTTGTTGTGTTTCAGCAAGACCAAGCTCCCAAGGCATCCCTGCTGTTTTTAAGGATGTGAGTGGGGAAGCACCTGTACCACCATCATGTCCACTGATTAAAACCATATCTGCACTACCCTTTGCAACTCCTGCTGCTACAGTACCTACACCTGATTCAGAAACGAGTTTTACACTAACACGTGACGAAGGATTTACATTTTTCAAGTCAAAAATCAATTGTTCCAAATCTTCTATAGAATAGATATCATGGTGTGGTGGAGGAGAAATCAAATCGATGCCAGGTAATGAATGACGTACCTTTGCGATTTCTTTTGTTACTTTTTTACCAGGAAGGTGTCCTCCTTCACCAGGCTTAGCACCTTGTGCAACTTTTATTTGAAGCTCATTTGCATTGATAAGATAATTAGTGGTAACACCAAATCTTGCAGCGGCAATTTGTTTGATAGCACTTCGTTTATAATCACCATTTTCAGTTTTGATGTAACGCTTATCATCTTCGCCACCTTCACCTGAATTACTTTTACCACCTATGCGGTTCATAGCTATGGCTAGTGTTTCGTGAACCTCTTTACCAAGAGATCCAAAAGACATGGCTCCTGTTGCAAATCGTTGTATGATAGATTCAACAGATTCTACTTCATCTATTGGTACAGGATTAGCCGTTTTAAAGTTTAAAAGACCTCGAATGGTTTTTAATTTTTTTGATTGATTATTTACAAGGGATGAATATTCTTTAAATAAATCATAATCATTGGTTCTACAGGATTGTTGAAGCTTTGAGATGGTATCTGGATTAAATATATGGGTTTCATTATTTTTTCTCCAATGAATTTGACCACCGATCTCTAACTGCTGTGTACTATTGTTGATTTCAAATGCTTTTTGATGGCGCATCAATGTTTCTTTTGCAATGCCATCCATTTTCATTCCAGATAAACGACAAGGTGTATCTGTAAAATATTTTTGAACAATTTCTTCATCTAGCCCCATTACTTCAAAAATTTGTGCACCATTAAAACTTCTTAAAGTTGAAATTCCCATTTTTGATGTGATTTTTCGAATACCATAACCTAAAGCTCGTACATAATTCATACTAGCTTCTTTTACACTGATATTTTCTATATAAAGCTGTTTTTTAATAAGATCGTTGATGGACTCAAGGGCTAGGTAGGGGTATATTGCTGTAGCACCATAACCTAGAAGGAGTGCCATATGGAATGGATCACGGGCTTCTCCTGTTTCAATGATTAAATCAACCTTTGTTCTAAGCTTATTTTCGATTAAGTGATTATGAACAGCACTTACTGCTAAAAGACTTGGAATAGGTGCACGATAGCGATTAACGTTTTGATCACTTAAAATGATAATACGATATCCTTGTAAGATGCTTTCTTCAACTCTCTTTATCAAAGATTCAAGAGCATCCTTTAATCCTTTTTCGTATTGATCTGCTTCAAAAATAATTGGAATGGTGATACTTCTTAAAGTATCTATATTGACATTTTTTATTTTTTCCATTTTTTCAGCATAAAGAATAGGTTGTTCAAGTTCTATAAATTTATTTGGCTTCTTTTCGTTGATCTTTTTCAATATATTTCCTAAGCGACCGATATATTGGTTCAAGGACATTACCTTTTTCTCACGAATTGGATCAATCGGTGGATTGGTTACTTGTGCAAAAAGTTGTCTGAAGTAATTAAATAATAGTACGGGTTTGTCAGAAAGAACCGCTAGGGGAGCATCATTTCCCATGGATCCAATGGCTTCTTTGCTTTTTTGTGCCATAGGTGAAAGAACTCTTCTTAATTCTTCTTCTGTAAACCCAAACACTTTTTGTTTTTCTACAAGGGTGTCCTCGTCCATTCTTGGTAGATCTTTATTTAACTTTACTTTATTTAAATCAATCTCATTTTCTTGAATCCATTTTGCATAGCCCTTTTCATTTGAAAGGGTTTCTTTGATTTCTTCATCTTCTAAAATTTTATTTTCCTTTGTATCTACAACAAAAATTTGTCCTGGACCTAATTTTCCTTTTTTAAGAATGTTTTTTTCATCTATTTTAAGAACGCCTGATTCTGAAGCGAGTATGACCATATTGTCCTTTGTAACCATATATCTTGCAGGTCTAAGACCATTTCGATCAAGACTAGCTCCTACTTGAATACCATCAGTAAATACAACTGTTGCAGGTCCATCCCAAGGCTCGATTAAGCCTTCGTGATATTCATAAAAGGATCTAAGACTTTTGGGCATGTTTTTGTAATATCTCCAAGCTTCAGGCATAAGCATTTTTATAGCATGAGGCATAGAATAACCATTTAATACAAGAAGTTCAAAAACATTATCTAGATTACAAGAATCACTGCTGTTTGGTTGAACAATAGGAAGTACTTTTTCAAAGTCATCACCAAATAATTTAGAGGTAAGGACACTTTCTCTAGCATGCATCCATTTAATATTGCCCCTGATGGTATTAATTTCACCATTATGAGAGATATAACGATAAGGATGAGCTAATCTCCATGATGGGAATGTGTTTGTACTATATCTTTGATGAACAGTAGCAATAGCGCTTTTTAATCGAGGATCTTTCAGCTCAGGATAAAAATTTTCTATTTGATGAGCCAAAAATTGTCCTTTGTATACAATTGTTCGTGAAGATAAACTACATACGTAAAATGCTTCTGTATAAGGTTTTGCTGCATCACTAATTATTTTTTCAACTCTTTTTCTTACAACATAGAGTTTTCTTTCAAAGACATGAGGATCCTGGTTATTTCTATGGATAAAAATTTGTTGTACAACAGGTCTTGTTCCTTGTGCAGATACACCACAAGCCTTGTCATTAAGGGGGACATCTCTCCATCCTATGAGTTTTTGATTTTCTTCAAGAAGAATTCTTTCCAAAACCCCTTCACAAAAATAGCGTGCATTAGGCTCCATAGGTAAAAAGATCATACCTACTGCATAATCGCCTTCTTTTGGAAGTTGCAGGTTTAAATTTGTTAATTCAGAAACAAAGAATTCATGAGGAATTTGAATAGAAATTCCTGCACCATCTCCTGTTTCAGGATCTGCACCAGTAGCTCCTCTGTGGGACATGTTTTTTAAAATTTGTAAACCATTTCTAATGATTGCATTTGACTTTTTACCTGTAATATCGGCGATAAAACCTACACCACAGCTACCTTTTTCAAATGAGGGGTCATAAAGACCTTGCTTTTTTGGGAAAAAACCCATTTCATTCATCATAAGACCTCCTATAACTAATAATCTTTTAATTTCATGAGTTGTTGTTCATTTATAAATGAATAATTTTATAAAAATTATCAGAAAAATTCGACAAAATTCTAGTTTTAGGATTAAGTATAGCGAAAAAATAAGAAGTTGTCAATAGAAAGAATTGCAAATATATATATATTTTAAATTTTCTATACAATATTGAAATAATAGTTTGCTATGATTACAGGGGTGAGATGAAAAATGAATGTGATTTAAAAAATAAAAAAGAAAGCTGACAAATTGAAACCTTCATTTTGTTAGAAGAATATAGGATTCATTTAGGGAAGAATTTTATACATTAGGATTAAATAAAAAGTTAAAAAAGTAGAAAAGGATGGAAAACCATTTCATAATTAGTAATCATATAATTATTATATAAGGAGACTTAGAAAGCATTAAATTTTTGATAGGAGAAGGGATTTACAAAAAATGGAGGAGTGAATGAAAGATGAAAAGTTCTGCAATAAAAATACGAATGAGTATCATATTTATAGAAGCGGAAAATGGAAAAGAAATAATGAAAGGATATAATATATCAAATAAATATATAATAAAAGAAAATATATAGACCAGGATTGCTCCTGGTCACAAAAGAAGGCACTGCAACAAATGGCTGATAGATGAAATAGCAGTATGTATTAAGAATTGGGAATGAGTTCCCAATTCTTTTTAATAATTAGCAACGACCATAGCCACCAAAGGCACCACAGTTACAGAATATTACTACTAATAACAAGAAGAAGAATAGTAAACTACTATCACATCCACCAAAGATACCACCGATTCCGCCACATTGAGCATCAGCCATAAGGGTAAACCTCCTTTATATTCATATTGTTTTCAATTATTTTCTTTTGTCCTAATACAAAGTATGCAGATTGGAGGACATGTGTTACATAAATTATGAGATGTTTTTATATATGTATATTTAAATTCAAATAAGGGATGATTTAGATTTTGATGTATTTTTTGATTCTACATAAGCTAAATAATAAAATATAGGGACAATCATTCCACCACCAATGATGTTTCCAATGGTTACAGGTATAATATTGTACATCCATATTTTTGACCAACTAATAGTAGCTCCTAAAAACTTTCCAATAGGGATAAAATACATATTTGCGATACTATGTTCATATCCAGATAACACAAACAGCATAATAGGAAACCAACAAGCAAATATTTTGCTAATGATATCCTTTGCACCTGTTGCCATCCATACAGCTAAGACTACAAGTATATTGCATAGTATGGCTCTAAGTATTAATGATCCCATAGGAACGTTTAATTTTCCAATAGCGATGGCCATGGCTTTTTCTTTTACTGCACTATTCATTAATCCTGTATTTACCATAATGAATGCAAGTATGATAGAACCAATGAAGTTTCCAATATAAACAATGATCCAATTTTTTAGCATCCTTATTAGGGTATATTTTCTATTTAATACACCTAAAAACATTAAGTTATTTCCTGTAAATAATTCAGCCCCACAAATAACAACGAGCATTAATCCTACGGGAAAAGTAGCAGCCAATAAAAATTTTGACAATCCCATATCAATACATCCAAAGGTTTGACTGATTGTGATAGCCCCTTGAGCGCCAAAACCAATATATATTCCTGCTAGTATTCCAAGTATAAGCATTTGAAACATAGATAATTTAGTCTTTTGTATGCCAATATCAATTGTTGTTTTTACAATTTCTTTAGGACTTAACATTCTTTTTTCCATGGTCATCCCCCTATAACCCATTTTATATAAGTGTATATTTTTCTCGTCAACAAAATGTCTCTAATCTATGAATCTATAGAATTTATTCAGAATAGTTTTTAAAATTTGCAAATGGCTAAAGGAATTCGATATAATAAAAGTAGGTTAGTTAATAAATGGAAATAAGGGTGAAAAAATGGATCTAATACGTGTGAAATTATTTGATACACCTACAGTTTATAAAAATGAAGAACAGATTGTCTTTCCATTTAAAAAGGCGGAAGGCTTGTTTTATTATTTGTTGATTTATGGACAAGCTACTCGAGATACACTAGTAAATATTTTATGGGGAGAAGTAGAAGAAAAAATTGCAAAGAAAAATCTACGACAAGCTATGTATAAAATTAGAAAGAGCTTTGATTTGGATATTGTTATTTCTCCTAAAAAATCTATTGTAATGATTAATCCAGATATTCAAATCAATACAGATTTATGTGATTTTTTAAGTGGTGAAGATGATGGGATTCATGCATATACAGGAGAATTTTTAAGGGGATTTCATGTAAAAGACGCAGAAGGTTTTGAATCTTGGATGATACAATATGCAGAGTACCTAAAGGATTTATACATTCAAAAAATCAATGGAAAAATAAAAAATGCTTTTTCAAAAAATGATATAGCATCTCGTATTTTTTATGCAAAAAAATGGATTAGAACAGATGAACTAAATGAAAAACCATATGAGATTTTAATGAAGGCCTATGCTGATAGTAGAGATTTTCATAAAGCAATAGACTTATACAATCGTTTATCTAATATATTACAAAAAGAACTCCAAATAGAGCCAAACCTTAAGATTAAGAAGATCTTTGATGAAATAATAATGATGCGAAATGCAAAGAAAATAAATAAAAAGAAGTCCTCAGATTTCTTTTATGGAAGAACTTATGAACTAAGAATGCTAAAACAAAGTTATCAAAAATTTATAAATCATAAGGAAACAAAGTCCTTCTTAATTATAGGAGAAGCAGGTGTTGGAAAAACAAAGTTAAAAGATGAATTTTTAGAAAGCATTAATAAAGAAGAGATTTTATTACAAGCTCATTGCTATCAGGCAGAGCAGGGGTATCTACTAAAACCTTGGAACGATATTTTTATCAATCTAGTAGAGCTCATTAAGAAAGAGGGTATAGAAATTCCTATTTTATGGAGAAACTTGATTAGTCATGTATTTCCAGGTTTTGCTATAGAAAATGAAGAATGTAATATAAACCCAGTAGAAAAAACGGATTGGTTACAGCATCAGGTAATTGAAGAGACAATGGTGTCAGTACTTAAAAAAGTAGCAGCAAAACGAAAAATCCTGTTAGTTTTTGAGGATATTCAGTGGATGGATGAAACGAGTTTAGCATTGATTAATAGTATCTTATTACATCAAAAGATGAGTCGGATCTTTATTATTTGTACTTGTAGAAATGGGTATTCAGAAAAGCTAAATAAATTTATGATTTCTTCTGTTAAACATAACAAGCTTCAAAAAATTGACCTTACTCCTTTTTCAAAATATGAGGTAGAAGAGTTTATTCAAATGAGTTTCCCAGAAATTTCTGGAAATGAAAAGCTTTATGAAAGAATCTATAAGGAAACAGAAGGAAATGCCTTTTTTTTGACAGAGATGATTAATGGTATAAAAGAAAAAGGATCTATAACAGAAATGACTGATAAAACCCAAGATATATTAAAAAGTAGATTTTTAGATATTTCAAAAGAAGGAAGAAAACTTTTAAATATTACTTCACTGTTTTTTGACAAAGTAAGTTTAGATATGTTAAAAAATTTAACTTCAAAGAATATATTAGAGATTATGGATATTATTGAAGAACTTCAAAAAAGAGGTATTTTAAAAGATGTTAGTAGCAGTGATGAAATAAGTTTTGCTTTTACCCATCAAAAGTTTAGGGAGTATATTTATATGCAGCAATCTAGTGCAAAACGTAAAATACTGCATAATGAAATTGGATTGATTTTTGAAAGAAAGCTACATCATGACAAAAGAGATAGATTTCTTTATTCAAAATTGATTTATCACTTTGAAAATGGAATGAATCCTATTTTAGTTTTAAAATATTGGATGAAAAATTTAGATGTATATTTTAACTTTGGGCATGAATTATTTCCAGTTTTAAAAGATGGAAATATTGAAGAGGAATATCCAAGCTATTTAAGTCAAGAAGAAGCCATGAAACAATTAAAAGACATAGAAAAAAATCTTACGAAGGTACGAGAGAAAGAATTTTATTCAGAAGAAATAAAAAGGCTTCAGATAGGTTTTTGGCATATGAGAGGGAGATTCTTTATAAGAGAAGGAGAATATGATAAAGGTATAAAAGATATTGAGAATATGATTGATTTATCAATTAAAATTGACGATCTAGATTATGCCCTAAAGGGGTATAGACAAATGATTTACTATGGTATTCAAATACACAATGTAAAGTGGATGAAAAAATATGTTGAATTAGGCTTGGATTTAGCAAAAAAATGTAATTACCAAAAGGATACAGGAATTATGTTAAGACTACAAGGATTACAAAAAATAATGGACGGAGATTATAAGGATGCTGAAAAAATTCTAAAAGAATCCATTCGCATTTTTGAGCAGGTCAATGAATATGAAGATAAATATACATTAAATATGGCAGCTGGATATAATTATATTGGAGAAATAAGAAGGCGGAATATGAAATTTATGAGCGCTCTTAAATATTATGAACGTGCTGTGAAAATATGTATGGAGAAAAAAGTCATTCGAGGTCTTACAATTTTTTATACTAATGCAGGTCAAGCAGCCTTTGATATGGGAGATGATGATTTAGCAAAAACTTATTTAGAAAAGGCGATTCTTCTATATAATGAATTGAATGTATTATGGGGAAGGTCAACAGCTGAAGGATATATGGCATTACTTTTAATTAAAAAAGGAAATTATAAGAATGCATTACAATATTGTAAAAGGGCCCAACAATATGCTAAGCAGTTGAAAAGCCCTTATGAGTTAGGACTCTTGTATCGAGTAAAAGCAGAAATAAAAGTACGGATGAAAGAAAATAAGAAGATTAGAGAAATATTTAAAGATGATTTAAGTTTGGATATTAAGGAGTATTGTGACAAAGGAATAGAATATTTAAGACAATTAAAAGAGCCTTATGAGATAGAAATACTAGAGGTATTAAGAAGAAATAGTTGATAACTATATAAATTACAAACACTGCCGGAGTCGTATAGGGGTGGTGTTTTTTTGTGGGAATTTACTGTAATATGAAATATAATTTTCAAGAATTTCTATAAAAGAAGGAAATAATTATCAAATGAAAACAAAAAAACTAAAAATATAAAATTTTCATAAATTTCAAAAATGTTATATAATTAAAATGATGGATGATTTATCCATTAATAATTTATAAATAGGAGGGGTTAGGATGAATACTGGACAAATAAATGAAAAGAAAGATTTTGACAGTAGTAGTATTTTAAAATTTATTCTTTTTAGTGCAATTGGTATTTTTATGTTTTTTATCCCTATTGATATAGGAGGAAAAGCTACTATTCCTTTGGATCATATTGTATCAGGTATAAAGACAGGAATGCCAGCTTTAGCAGCTATTTATGCACTAGTGATTATATTGATTGGAAGTATACGGCCATTTATAAAAAAAACATGGAATAAAAATCCTGTAGATAGGGTATTTTCACTTTTAAAGATACTAGGACTTATTGTTGCTGGATTGGTCTATTTTAATGTTGGTCCTGCATGGCTATTTGAAAAGGATATGGGTCCATTTTTATTCTCTAAGCTGGTAATTCCAGTAGGTCTTATTGTACCTATAGGGTCCATATTTTTAGCATTTTTAGTAGGATATGGTCTTTTAGAGTTTATAGGTGTATTAATGAAGCCAGTTATGAAACCTATTTTTAAAACACCAGGTAGATCAGCAATTGATGCAGTAGCATCTTTTGTAGGAAGCTATTCTATAGGTCTTTTGATTACCAATAAAGTTTATAAAGAAGGGAAGTATACAGTAAAAGAAGCAGCTATTATTGCCACTGGTTTTTCTACAGTATCTGCAACCTTTATGATTATTGTAGCAAAAACATTAGGACTTATGGAAATGTGGAACACATATTTTTGGACTACGTTAATTGTTACTTTCTTAGTTACAGCTATAACAGTGAGAATTAGACCTTTAAGTAAAAAGAGTGAAACCTATATGACTGGAGAGGGAATTCCAGAACCTGAATATAAAGGAAATCTTTTTAAACATGCATGGAAAGAAGGTATTAAGGCTGCAGAAAAGTCTTTAAGTGTTGGAGAAAATATAGGAACTAATTTAAAAGATGGATTAATTATGGCTATGGGCATTTTGCCTTCTATTATGTCTGTAGGTCTTATAGGATTAGTTTTAGCCAAATATACTCCTGTATTTGATGTAATAGGATATATATTCTATCCATTTACAAGTATTCTTCATATTCCAGAAGCTATGCTTGCTGCAAAAGCTGCTGCTGTTGGGATTGCAGAAATGTTCTTGCCAGCTCTATTGGTGGTAGGTGCACCACTGATTACAAAATTTATTATTGGTGTGGTTTGTGTATCTTCTATATTGTTTTTCTCAGCTTCTATACCGTGTATATTGTCTACGGATATTCCTATTAGTGTTGTAGATATATTACTCATATGGCTTGAAAGAACTATTATTACTTTGATTATTGTGAGTTTGTTGGCTTTTGCATTATTATAAAAAGTGTTCTTTATTATCCAAAAGAGGCTGTCTTAAAATAATGAGATAGTCTCTTTTTTATGTAGAATAGAAAAATGAAATTGGACCTGCTTATTTTATATAGATAAAATAAAGAATAACGCGAAATATGTCAATTTTATAAAAATACTGATATAATGAAATTGTAAACAAAAGGATTAAAAGGAGAATTATGTATCGATATGAAGCAAAAACATTTATATATATATCTAATCTTCATTTTTTTGATAACAGTCTTTATGAATCAATTTGTTGATAATAAATATGATATAAGTTTTATTGAATATATTAAAAATTCTAGAGAGTTAACAATCAGAGAAGAAAATTGGCTAAAAAAGCATAAACCAATTATATTTGCTGCTGATAGAAATGCACCTCCCTTAAGATATGTAGATAATGAGAATGGTCAATATAAAGGAATTACAATTGATTATGTGAATGCTCTATCTATTGAATTAGGAGCAGAAATCAAGCTTAAACCATTGGTTTGGAGAGAAGCTTTAAGTAGTCTAGAAAAAGGAGAAACAGACATTTGTGATATGTTTCCAAGTGAGCAAAGAGGAAGAAAATATCTGTTTTCTGATCCTATATATAGCCTTAGGGGAGTTATATTGGTCTCTAATAAGAATGAAGAAATAAAGCATCAACAAGATCTTAAGGGGAAAAATGTAGCAGTTCCTAAGGGCGATTATGCTATTGAGTATTTAAATAAAAATGTAGTAGGGATTAGTTATACATATACTCATGATATCCATCATGCGGTAGAGGAATTATTAAAGGGAAAAGTAGATGCAGTAGTTGGAGATGAACCCGTTATTAGCTATTTTATAGATGAAATGCAGGCAAAGGATTATGTAAAGATTGTAGATCCACCTATCTATGAGAATGATGTAGTCTTTGGTGTACCTAAATCAGAAAAGATTCTTTTAAGTATTATCAACAAAGGCATATTTAATCTAAAAAAGAAAAAGGTTCTTGAGAAAACACAGCAAAAATGGTTAGGTGTATCAGCACCTATATCAAAGGTCCGACTATCTGACAAAATTACTATGATTTTGGGAATTATATTGATGGTATTATTTATTACATTTTATATTTTTTATTCATGGAATGAAAAATTAAAGGAAGAGGTCAGAAAAAGAACAGAAGAACTTTATATGAGCAGGAACGATTTACAAACTACCTTTGATAGCTTGACTCATTTTATGGTTGTTATAGACCAAGAAGGAAGGATTATTAATGTAAATCAATCCTTTTGTAAGCACATAGGAGAAAATAGAAAGAATATTATAGGAAATTATTGTGGAAAATTTTCAATTTTATCATGGTTGAATCATAAACAAGTTTTAAAAGGATATTTTATGAGTGAAACTGAAGATAGAAAACAGATAAAATATAAGGAAAAAATATTTGATTTGAAGATGTTTCCATTGAAAGATAAAAATAGTGAAACAGTAAAGATTCTTATTGTAATGGAAGATGTAACAGATATTAGAATGAATGAAAAACAATTATTGCAAGCCAATAAAATGGCAGCAGTAGGACAATTGGCAGCGGGAGTAGCCCATGAGATTAGAAATCCCCTAGGTATTATCAGAAACTATGCTTATATCTTGAAAAATAAAATGAATGGAGAGGATATAAGTATCAATAAAGCCATAAATATGATGGAATCTTCTGTGGATCGAGCTAATAATATTATTGATAATTTGTTGAATTTTTCAAGAATATCAGGAGATACATGGGAAAGAATTTCTATAAAATGTTTTATAGAGAGCATATTAAAGCTAGAAAAAAAATTAATGGAAAAACAAAATATTCAAAGTGAATTAAATTGTCATGATTTTTTCTGTTATATAAATCAGGAATCTTTAAAGCATATTATTATCAATTTAGTTTCTAATGCTATTGATGCTATGCCAAAGGGAGGATTTTTTAAAATTATTTGTGAAAAGAAAGAAAATAATTTATTGATCATTTGTAGGGATACAGGGATGGGAATAAAAAAAGAAGATATAGAGCATATATTTAATCCTTTTTATACGACAAAAGCTCCAGGAAAGGGAACGGGCTTAGGGCTTTATATTACTTATAATGAAATTCAGAAGCTTGGGGGAGTTATAAGGGTTAGCAGTGAATTAGGGAAAGGAACTACCTTTGAAATTGTTGTACCTTTAAAGGAGGAGAAAAGGAATGAGAAAGTTTAAAATACTCATTGTAGATGATGAAGAAGCCTATCAAGATGTATTTAAAATGATTTTAGAGGAAAAAGGATATGATACGGATGTAGCCGATTCTGGTTTTGAAGCATTAAAAAAGTTGGAGAAAGATAGCTTTGATGTGGTTTTAACAGATTTAATGATGGAGGGAATGAATGGGACAGTCTTACTTGAAAAGATCAAAGAAAAATATCCAGAACTGGCTGTAATTTTGGTAACAGGATATGCTTCCGTTGAAAGTGCAGTAAGTGCCATGAAAAAAGGGGCTTTTAGTTATTTTATAAAAAGCCATGATCCCGAGACACTCCTCATAGAAATAGAAAAACTAAGAAAGCTTTATCGGTTAGAGAATGATAATAAAATTTTTAGAAATAATCAAATGAGTGGAAATTGTTTGTTAAGGACAAATAACAATCGATTTCAAAAATTATTAGATATTGCTAAAAAGGCAGCCAATAGTCATGTGAATATATTAATCATGGGAGAATCAGGTGTTGGAAAGGAAGTATTAGCAAGATATATTCATCAGTGCAGTAATAGAAAAGATGGACATTTTGTAGCTGTAAATTGTCAAGCATTATCAGAAGGGTTATTAGAATCTGAGTTGTTTGGACATGAAAAAGGTGCTTTTACAGGAGCTATAGAACGAAGAATTGGAAGATTTGAAGAGGCACATGGTGGGACTTTATTTTTAGATGAAATAGGCGAAATGCCTATATCTACACAAGTTAAGCTTTTAAGAACCCTTGAAACAAAGTGTATTGAACGAATTGGAAGTAATAAAGCAATCCAAGTAGATTTAAGAGTTATCTCAGCAACCAATAGGGATATTCCTATGGCTGTAGCAAAGGGAGTATTTCGAGAAGATTTATTTTATCGAATCAATACAATTCTATTAGAAATCCCTCCACTAAGACAAAGGAGAGAAGATCTTTCTATATTGATAGATTTTTTCTTTGAAAAATCTAAAAATGATTTAAAAAAAAGGATTGTAAAAATTGAAAAGGGAGTAACGGATTTTCTCTTATCCTATGATTACCCAGGAAATGTAAGAGAAATGAAAAATATTGTAGAAAGATTAGTGGTGTTATCTGAAAATGGTATAATTCGAACTAGGGATCTCCCAGAAAACAGGAGGGTTTATCTATGTGATGAGTTAGAGGACATAAGACCTCTAAAAGAAATAAAAAAAGAAGTAGAAGCAAGATATATAGAAAAAGCATTAGAAAAATGTGATAAAAATATTACTGAAACAGCAAGACAGTTGCAAATAAGCAGAAGACAGTTATTCAATAAAATTGTAGAATATGAATTAAAATAGGAAAAAAATTACATAGGTCATGGGAAATTTATTTCCTATTTTAAAAAGATATCTTTCATAGGTTAGGAAGGATATCTTTTTTTATTTGGAAAACAGCTGAAAATAAACAATTGAGCGAACAAAACGACAATTCTGAAAAGGTTTATATATTGGCATGGTAATTGCTACTATATTTTGCAACTAAGAAAAAGGGGGAATATGCATGGAAGAAAATAAAAAATTAGATTTTTATGGAGGCGGATGGATTTCATTTTTACCTTTTTTAGTGTTTGTAGTTGTGGCTATTTATATTTCAGCTTTGAAAGCGCCAGATGTTAAAGGTATGTGGATTGGTGCTATGGCAGGTATTATGATTACATTCTTTTTTTCAAAGGATCGAATGAAATATTCAGAGATTGTTATTGAGGGAATGGCAGATAAAATTGCAATCGTACCTGTTGCCTGTTGGATATTTGCAGGGGTATTTGCGGGTGTTTTAAGATCATCGGGGTTGGTAGAAGGAATTATTTGGGCAGCTTATCATATAGGAGCTAGTGGTACTATTTTTGTAATGGTATCATTTATAGCAAGTGCTGTTTTTGCAACAGCTGCAGGTACTGGTTTTGGAACTATTGCTGCTGGTATGTCTGTTTTATATCCAGCTGGCGTGTTACTAGGAGCAAATCCAGTTGTGCTTGCAGGGGCTATTGTAGGTGGAGGTGCATTTGGAGATAATCTTGCACCAATTTCTGATACAACGATTGTTTCTGCTACAAGCCAAGGTACGGATGTTGGTGGTGTAGTAAAATCAAGATTAAAATATTCTTTAGTGGCAGCAGGGATAACTCTTGTATTTATTGCAATCCTTGGTGGTGGAGGAAGTATTTCGAATGTTCCTTATGAGACTTTGCAAGGATACATGAATCCTAAGGGTTTGATTATGATGATTCCTGCAGCACTTACCATTTATGTTGCAATTAAAAAAGGAGATATTATTGTTGCTACTACTATCGGAACCATTGTTTCTATTATTATTGCATTACTCTTTGGATTAAATAGCTTCGAAAATTTATTCTACGTAAAAGATGGTGCTGTTGGTGGTGTATTAGTAAATGGAATTGGTGGGATGGTGGATATATGTATTTTAGCCCTTCTTGTTTTATCCTGTGTTCATATTATGAAAGCCGGTGGAGGGGATAAGAAACTTTTAGAATTAGCCGAGACCTTTGTAAAAACGGCTAGAAGTGCAGAAATTTCTATTGCTGGTCTAGTTATTGCCATGTCTACTGTTATGGGATTAAATGCGCCTCCTATTCTTGCAGTTGGTACATCTTATGCAAAGCCTATAGGAGAGAAATTTAAAATTCATCCTTATAGAAGAGCAAATCTATTAGATGCTACAGCTTGTACATTAGTGTATTCATTACCATGGACCCCTGCATTGTTGTTTGCACAATCATTTGCAAAATCTGCAAATGAACAATTTGGAGATGTAGTACCCGCCCTTACACCAAATCAGTTAGCACCTTGGATTATTTACTGTTGGGTGTTACTAGCTATTATGATTTTTGCAATTGGTTCTGGTTGGGGGAGAGTATATGTGGGTCCTAATGGAGAACCTGTTAAAAAATTAGAAAAGGAAGTGGCATAGTCTATTAAAGACCTCCTAAGAATTTTAATCTTTAGGAGGTCTTATTAGGTGTGCATTAATGTGTCCAATTAGTACTATTTTGATGATTTTTCATTTCGTATAATATAGTTTCTATTTCTTTTTTTTGATCAGGATTATGAAGTTTTTCTAATGTAGTTTCAAGCTCTTTTTTTAGTTCTTTTTTAAAATCATATAACTTTCCTTTTTTGTTTGCAGTCAATATTTCTTTGAATTTTTTTTGTATGATACAGTCTACTATTTTTTGATTTTTCATAAAAAATATCCTCCTATAAGATTTTATCATATGAGTATTCCATATAAGATATAGGATTCCTTTTGGTATTTACTGGCATACTTTTTTTTGTATATACACTCTCGAAAACCCAATTGAAATTTATTGTATATTAGGATAATATTAAATTAAGACAAACAGTAAAAGAGAAGGATTTAAGTTTTATTTTAGACATTAGGGAGGGTTCATTATGGAAGAAATAAATATACTCCAAAATATTAAAGTATTATATGTAGAAGATGAACCTATTACAAGAAATCAGGTTTTTAGATTTTTAAAAAATAGAATTGGAAAATTAGTATTGGCTGAAAATGGAGAAGATGGAATCAAAAATTTTATTCAACATAAACCAGATATTGTTATAACGGATGTAGTAATGCCTGATATGAGTGGTATTGAAATGATGCGAAAAATCAGAGAACAAGGCTATAAGTGTCCCTTTATTATTACTTCTGCATTATCTGATTCAAAAACAATCCTAGAGACTGTAGATTTAAAAATTGAAAAATATTTAATAAAGCCTATAGAGGTAGATGCATTAATGGAAACATTAAAAGAGGTCATTGTTGAAGGATTAGAATATAGTAATGATTTATTAGTTGTAAATGATAAGGTTATTTTAACAGAGGATAAAAAAAATGAAATAGAACTTCAAATTCGAAATTTATATTCAAAATATTTAAAAAGGGTTACAGGAAAAGGAGCAAAGCAGATTCAAGTTCTTATTAGAGGAAAAGAGATAGAAATATTATCAAAGGAAAATCTAACTACCCTTGAAGAAAATTTTCTATTAGCAGGGAATTATTTTAAAGGGATAGAAGTATTAAGAAAAACCATATATGAAAATACTAAAAAGGATATTGAAAAACAAATAGGAAATTTGATTAATAGAAATGTAGTAATGAAAAAAATGGAAATCTGTCCGAAAGAAAAATATGAAAGAATTATATTGAAAATTACTTGTTGATATAAGTTTGACAAAATATTACAACAGATGGTATGATTTATGTGTAGCATAAATATACTATAACCTATTATAAAAATCTTAATAAATAAAAACAGATATATGAATATAAGTATAAGCTGATTTTATATTAGGATAATGATAGTTTGAAAAATAAATAGGGTAAATTATGGAATAGCTGTTTTAAAGCAAATCATATTTGTAATTTGAATAGTCCATAATAAGAGGCCAATGAGGTCTTTTATTGTGGACTATTTTTCATTGATGGAGAGAATTAATAAGTTTGATGTTGTTGCTAAAGGGGGATTAGTGATGCCATATAAAAGATGGGTTAAAGATGAGATTGATTATTTAATTTCAAAGTATAATGAAAAAAGTATTATTGCTATTGCTGATGATTTAAATAGAACGAAGGATTCTGTTTTTAAAAAAGCAAAAAGATTAGGTTTAACAACAGAACTAAAGTATTGGACAGAAAAAGAGCTACATTTTTTAATAGAAAAATGGGGAAAGAAATCTGTTGGATTTATTGCAAAGGAATTAGATAGGAGTGTTACTTCTATAAGGAAAAAAGCCAATGAATTAAAATTAGGACCAGAAAGAATTGCCAATGGTGAATTTTTAACGACGGGAGATATTGGGTATCTCCTAAACAAAAATCCTAGTTTAGTTTATAGATGGACAAGGGATGGTATGATTAAGGGAAGACGATTAGGAAAAAAGAAAGTATTTCAGATAAGACCTAATCATTTTATAAATTTTTTAAAAGATCATCCTAATAAATGGTGTGCAAATAAAGCAAGAGTAAATTTGATTAAACCCTATTTTTATTATTCGAATCGTTCGAATGTACCAGAATGGTTTATTAATAAAGTTGAAAATGATGTACGTTGAAATATAGAAAATGGTAATTTAATTGTATAAAAAAGCTTTTGAATCTAGAATAATCTATTAAAAGGTATCATTCAAAAACACTTTCATGTAAAATAGTATTATCATACTTCGTTAATGATAGAAATAACGATTAGTAAGATGAGGTGACTATATCTTTGAGGAATATTATACATGTAGATTTAGATGCTTTTTTTGCTTCTGTGGAGCAACGGGATCATCCAGAGCTTAAGGGTAAGCCTGTGATTGTGGGTGGACAAAGTAATAGAGGGGTTGTATGTACCTGTTCATATGAGGCGAGAAAATATGGTGTCAGTTCTGCTATGCCTGGATTTATGGCTAAAAAAAAATGTCCCCATGGCATATTTTTGCCAGTAAGGATGAAGAGATATAAAGAAGTATCTAGGGAAGTTTTCACAATATTTTATGAAGTGACTGATCGTGTAGAACCTTTATCTATAGATGAAGCATACTTAGATGTTACAGATTTAGATAAAAAGCCTACGATAATAGCTAATTATATAAAAGAGGAAGTAATGAAAAGAACAGGGTTAACTTTATCGATAGGTATTTCTTACAATAAATTTTTAGCTAAATTGGCTTCTGATTGGAATAAACCTGATGGATTAAAGGTGATTAAAAAGGAGATGCTACCAGATATTTTAAAACCCCTACCTATTAGAGCCGTATATGGAATAGGGAAAAAGTCTGCTAAAAAATTAAATAATATAGGAATATTTACAATAGAAGATTTACTGAAACTTCCAAAGGCGTACTTGATGGACTATCATGGAAAGCAAGGACTTGAAATATATGACCGAATTAGAGGTATAGACTATAGAGGGGTAGAACCTAGAAGAGAAAGAAAATCAATAGGACGAGAGACAACATTCAAAGAAGATACACAGGATAGGGATTGTTTAAGAGAATATTTGAAACAATTTTCAAAAGAAATTTCAAATATAATGGGGATGAAAAAAGTATTAGCAAAAACGATTACAGTCAAGATGAAAACTTCAGACTTTGAAAATCATACAAAAAGTAGAACCATTCATGAGTATATTTATTCAAGTGAAGAAATATACAATATTGCTTCGGATATTTTAGATGAAGTGAAAATGAATAAAGCCATAAGATTGATTGGGCTAACTGTATCAAATTTTTCTGATCAGAAAACAGAGCAGTTATCCTTTTTATAGTATGATTAATTTTTTATTTATTAGGAAAGTATAACATTTTAGAAATTTGTTGATGTTATGAGTAGAGAAAATAGCTTTATCTATCTTGAAAATGTGTTTATTTTTAGAATATATTTATCTATAAGAAGAAAACACGAGAAAATAAAAGAAATACATAGATTTCTTGAAAAAGTGGAATAAAATTTTGGATAGATGAATAAAATAGGGAATGTGGCTTTAAAATATGGTAAAATAGGATTTGATTAATAGATATAGATATAATACATTATAATTAGCACTCAACCTTAGTGAGTGCTAACAAAAATAAAAGAATTATAATTTAAATATAGTCAAGGAGGGTTACTCATGAATATTAAACCATTAGGTGACAGAGTAGTAATTAAGAAACTTGAAGCAGAAGAAAAGACAAAAAGCGGTATAGTTCTTCCAACACAAGCAAAGGAACAACCACAAATGGCTGAAGTTGTAGCTGTAGGACCAGGTGGAATGGTAGATGGAAAAGAAGTGCAAATGGAAGTGAAAGTAGGAGAAAGAGTAATTTTCTCTAAATATGCAGGAACAGAAGTGAAATATGAAGGTGTTGAGTATACCATTTTAAGACAAAATGATATTTTAGCAGTTGTTGAGTAATAAAAATCGATTACATAATTAGGAGGGGTTAGTAATGGCAAAGGAAATTAAATTTTGTGAAGATGCACGCCGCAAATTAGAAGCTGGTGTGAATCAATTAGCGGATACTGTAAAAGTAACATTAGGACCAAAAGGAAGAAATGTTATTTTAGATAAAAAGTTTGGTTCACCACTGATCACAAATGATGGGGTGACTATTGCTCGTGAAATCGAATTAGAAGATGCTTATGAAAATATGGGTGCACAACTTGTAAAAGAAGTAGCAACTAAGACAAATGATGTTGCTGGAGACGGTACAACTACAGCTACATTATTAGCGCAAGCTATTATTAGAGAAGGACTTAAAAATGTTGCTGCAGGTGCGAATCCAATGATTCTTAAAAAAGGTATTCAAAAATCTGTAGATGTTGCAGTAGAAGAGATTAAAAATATTTCTAAAACAATAGAAAGCAAAGAAGCTATTGCACAAGTTGCATCTATCTCTGCAGCAGATGAAACAATCGGTAGCTTAATTGCAGAAGCTATGGAAAAAGTAGGAAAAGACGGGGTTATCACAGTTGAAGAATCAAAATCAATGGGAACTACTTTAGACGTAGTAGAAGGTATGCAATTTGATAGAGGATATTTATCTCCATATATGGTAACAGATGCTGAGAAAATGGAAGCATTACTAGACAATCCATATATCTTAATTACAGATAAGAAAATTACAAATATTCAAGAAATTCTTCCGGTACTTGAGCAAATCGTACAACAAGGTAAAAAGCTATTAATCATTGCTGAAGATCTTGAAGGAGAAGCATTAGCTACAATCGTTGTAAATAAATTAAGAGGAACT
This sequence comes from Crassaminicella profunda, assembly GCF_019884785.1. Taxonomy (GTDB): domain Bacteria; phylum Bacillota; class Clostridia; order Peptostreptococcales; family Thermotaleaceae; genus Crassaminicella; species Crassaminicella profunda. Next base: position 3,076,184 of record NZ_CP082326.1, on the reverse strand, counting down.
TTTGAGTGTGTTGCTGTAAAAGCTCCAGGGTTCGGAGATAGAAGAAAAGCAATGCTTCAAGATATTGCAATCCTAACAGGTGGGACAGTAATTTCTGAAGAATTAGGATTAGACTTAAAAGAAACTACTTTAGATATGCTAGGTCGTGCAAATTCTGTTAAGATCGATAAAGAAAATACAACAATTGTCGATGGTGCAGGAGAAAAACAAGGGATTCAAGATCGTGTTAGACAAATCAAAATGCAAATAGAAGAAACAACTTCTGATTTTGATAAAGAAAAATTACAAGAAAGACTTGCAAAGCTTTCTGGTGGTGTTGCAGTAATCGAAGTAGGTGCAGCTACTGAAACTGAATTAAAAGAAAGAAAATTAAGAATTGAAGATGCATTAAACGCAACAAGAGCTGCTGTAGAAGAAGGTATTGTTGCAGGTGGTGGTACAGCACTAATCAATGCGATTATCCCTGTAGAAAAGCTAGTAGAAACATTACATGGAGATGAAAAAACTGGTGCAATCATTATTAGACGTGCTCTTGAAGAACCAGTTAGACAAATCGCTGCTAATGCAGGACTTGAAGGTTCTGTTATCGTAGAAAAGGTTAGAAATAGTGAAGTGGGTGTAGGATTTGATGCACTTAACGAAAAATATGTAAATATGATGGAAGCAGGTATTGTTGACCCAACAAAAGTAACTCGTTCAGCACTTCAAAATGCTGCTTCTGTATCTGCAATGCTTTTAACAACTGAAGCTGCTGTTGCAGATATAAAAGAAGAAAATGCTGGTCCTGCAATGCCTCCAATGGGTGGCGGAATGCCAGGAATGATGTAATCAAGTACAATCAATGAGAGAGGATAGCATAAAAGCTATCCTCTCTTTTTTATTAAAATTTATCTTAATTCATGCTGCATTTGATTGAATTTACCCTTTGCACTTTGTACGTCTTGACTAGCAGCTTTTTTTACTGCATACCAACCTCTTTGATTCATGGCTTGAAAAACTGATTCTTGATTGCATAGGACATTATGCTCACATTGCATTAAGACGTTTCTTAAATTTGTACAAGAACTTTCTGTGATCCCTGTAGTATAAGCAGAAGCAACTTGTTTTTCAGACATTAATAAGTCATTCATTAATTCCTTTTCAGTAAAACTTGCTTGATGTGCCATGAAAGAATCCTCCTTTATTATGGTTTGATTATTGATGAGAATTTAGATAATTTAATAGGTCTGTATAGTTTTGATTGTGTTTTTGAGCACCTTGCTGACAAACATTTTTAAGTTGTGTGTCTGTACAATATTCAGCATATTGGCTGAATTTTTTGTTGAGCATACATTCATAGTTTAATTGGTCTTCTAAGACCTTTAAATTTGATGCATCCAATTGAGGCTTCGTATTAGTAGTAGTTTGATTGTTCATTGCCATAATCCATATTCCTCCTTTTAAAAGGTTTATTAATAGGCTTACGAAATTATTATTTGAATTTAAGATAAAAGATATAGCATGTAAAAAATATGTGAGAATACATAAAGATGAACAAATGGGAAAAACTAAGAATAATCATAAATAATATTTTAGGAGGATCCATGCATGAATGGTTTTATTAATAAAGTTTTTAAAGGATTTCATAGAAAAAAATCGAAAGATACAGCAACAAATACTAAAATATTAAATCAAATGCCAGAAAATGTTCTTTATGGAGAGGATACAGGAGCTATTCCACCAGATGACTTAGAAAATCAATTAGAAAATGATAAAAAGCAGTGAAGTGATTGTAAAAACACTTCACTGCTTTTTATATAATTTTGTTGAATAAAGAAGAAAAATTAGATAAAATAGGAAATAACAAGTCTATTCTTTTTTTGGATTTATTTGATCAATTTTTTCAACTAACTTTTCCAGAGATTGAGCAATCTGTTTATTAGAAATGGCTAATGTATGGAAAAGATAAATCATGTAAATCATAAAACCTAAATAGATGAGGACAAATATACTTGGCATACCAGACATCATAAAATACACTCCTTTCAGAAATGAAATATATTGAAGCATATACATTATATACCAAATAATCAACGAAAGCCATACGTTGGAATATTCCGAATATGTTAATTTCCCTCAATCTATATTGACAGGATGTTGAATATTTGATACTTTATAGAGAAATATAAATATTGGTACCTCTCATATATATTCAAGAATATGGCTTGGGTGTTTCTACAAGGTCACCGTAAATGATCTGACTATGAGTGGAATTATTATAAACCAGAAAATGGTTTTGTCGATAATCTATGTAATAATTTCACTCTTGAAATAATGCATGGATTTTTTTGTATACATTGGAAAAAATATAATGAAAGAACATAATGATAGAAAGGAAGGGTCTTATGGAAGGGAAATTTGCAAAAGAAGGGTTAACCTTTGATGATGTATTATTAGTGCCACAAAAATCTAGCGTATTACCAAGAGATGTAGATACGAGAACAAGACTTACAAAAAAGATAAAACTAAATATTCCTCTAATGAGTGCAGGAATGGATACAGTAACAGAAGCAAAGCTAGCTATTGCTATGGCTAGAGAAGGTGGAATTGGTATTATTCATAAGAATATGTCTATTGAAGCACAAGCGCTAGAGGTAGATAAAGTAAAAAGAAGTGAGCACGGTGTAATTGTAGATCCTTTTTACTTATCACCAGAGCATGTGATTGCAGATGCATTAGAATTAATGGAAAGATATCATATATCAGGTGTTCCTATTGTAGATGAGCATAAAAAATTAGTAGGAATTCTTACAAATAGAGATATAAGATTCGAAAATGATGTAAACAAAAAAATTGAAGATGCTATGACGAAAGAAAATTTAGTTACGGCAAAAGAAGGCATCTGTATGGAAGAAGCAGAAAAGATCTTAAAGAGCAGAAAAATAGAAAAGCTTCCAATTGTAGATGATGAAGGATATTTAAAGGGATTAATTACAATAAAAGATATTGAAAAAGCTATCCAATATCCAAATTCAGCAAAGGATCTAAGAGGAAGATTACTTGTAGGTGCTGCAATCGGTATTACAGGAGATATGATGGAAAGAGCACAAGCTTTGATTAAAGCAGGTGTTGATGTAATTGTAGTTGATACGGCTCATGGTCATTCTCAAGGGGTTCTAGAGGCGGTAAAGAAAATTAAAGAAGCTTTCCCTGAGGTACAATTGATAGCAGGAAATGTGGCAACTGGTGAGGCTACAGAAGAATTAATCCTTGCTGGGGCAGATGCTGTAAAGGTTGGAATAGGACCTGGATCTATTTGTACAACAAGGGTAGTTGCAGGAATTGGTGTACCTCAAATTACAGCAGTTTATGATTGTGCATGTGCTGCTAAGAAGTATGATATTCCAGTTATAGCAGATGGTGGAATTAAATATTCAGGAGATATTCCAAAGGCTATTGCTGCTGGAGCTGAGATCTGTATGTTGGGTTCATTATTTGCTGGAACAGAAGAAAGTCCAGGAGAAACTGTTATCTATAAAGGAAGAAACTTTAAAACTTATAGAGGTATGGGTTCTATGAGTGCCATGGCTGCTGGAAGTAAGGATCGATATTTCCAAGAGAATGCAAAGAAGTTTGTACCTGAAGGCGTAGAAGGAATGGTACCTTATAGAGGAAGATTAAAGGATATTGTATATCAAATGGTTGGAGGACTAAGAGCCGGAATGGGTTATTGCGGAACACCAACTATAAAGGATATGGTTGAGAATGGTAAATTTATAAAAATCACTGCTGCTTCTCTTAAAGAAAGTCATCCACATGATATTAGTATTACAAAAGAAGCACCAAATTATAGTGTAAGAGACTAAGGAGGACGTTATGAAAAGCCATGAATTAGTACTTGTGATAGATTTTGGTGGGCAATATAAGGAGTTAATTGCAAGACGTGTAAGGGAACAAAATGTATATTGCGAAGTTGTTTCTTATAAGACACCTTTAGAAAAAATAAAAGAAAAAAATCCAAAGGGAATTATTTTTACTGGTGGACCTGCTAGTGTATATGCTGAAAAATCCCCTACAATTGGAAAAGAAATATTTGAACTAGGAATTCCAGTTTTAGGAATTTGCTATGGTGGACAGTTAATGGCTCATTTATTTGGGGGAAAAGTAACCAAAGCTAAGACTCGTGAATACGGAAGAGTTGAATTAAACATAAAGAACAAAGAAGGTATATTTGTAGATATTGAGAATAATTCAAAGGGCTGGATGAGTCATACGGATTATATAGAAGTAGCACCAGAAGGTTTTGAAGTTACAGCTATCACAGACCATTGTCCAGTAGCAGCCATGAGAAATGCTGAAAAAAAATTATATGCAGTTCAATTCCATCCAGAGGTAGAGCATTCTGAAAAGGGAAGAGAAATGATCAAGAACTTCCTATATGAAGTATGTGGATGCAGTGGAGATTGGGATATGCATGATTTCACAAATCAAAGTATTAAAGAAATCAGAGAAAAAGTTGGAGATAAAAAGGTACTATGTGCATTATCAGGAGGAGTAGATTCATCTGTTGCAGCAGTAATGGTACATAAAGCAATAGGGGATCAATTAACTTGTATCTTTGTAGATCATGGACTTCTTAGAAAGAACGAAGGAGATCAAGTAGAACAACTTTTTAAAGAAAAGTTCCATATGAATTTAATAAGAGTGAATGCTCAAGAAAGATTCTTAGGAAAACTAAAAGGAGTAACAGATCCTGAAACAAAGAGAAAAATTATTGGAGAAGAATTTATTCGTGTATTCGAAGAAGAATCTTCAAAAATTGGACAAATTGATTATCTTGTACAAGGAACAGTTTACCCAGATGTTATTGAAAGTGGAACGGATACAGCATCTGTTATTAAAAGTCATCACAATGTAGGTGGACTACCAGAAGACATACAATTTTCTTTAATAGAGCCTCTAAGACAATTATTTAAAGATGAGGTAAGAAAAGTTGGAGAAGAATTAGAGATTCCAGAAGAAGTAGTATGGAGACAGCCTTTCCCAGGACCAGGACTTGCTATCAGAGTTCTTGGTGAAATCACAGAGGATAAGCTTCATATCGTAAGAGAATCAGATGCTATTTTTAGAGAAGAAATAAGAAAAGCAAATCTTCATAGAGAGATTTGGCAATACTTCACAGCGTTGCCAAACATCAAAAGTGTTGGGGTAATGGGAGATGAAAGAACATACTCTCATGCAGTAGCATTAAGAGCTGTAACAAGTAGTGATGGTATGACTAGTGACTGGGCGAGAATTCCTTATGAAGTACTTGAGAAAATTTCAAATAGAATTGTTAATGAAGTAGATCATGTAAATAGAATCGTTTATGATATAACAAGTAAGCCACCTTCAACGATTGAGTGGGAGTAGGGGTTAAAACACTGAAATATAGAATTTAAAATAAATAGGTAGTTATGATTTTAACTAAAAGTTAGACAATCATAGCTACCTATTTTTGATGAATCTGTTTTCTATACAATTTCAACCCTATTTCTTCCATTTTCTTTCGCTTGATATAATCCTTTATCAGCTCTACTTATTAAATCATCAATGGTATCTCCTTTTTGATAAGATGCCACACCAAAGCTACTCGTTCTTTTATTTGCAACAGGAAATTTGTGAGTTTCAATTTCTTTTCTTAATTTTTCTGATATACATAATGCTTGATGAATATTAGTATTAGGGCAAACAATCAAAAATTCTTCTCCACCCCATCTACCCACCATATCACTCCTCCGAATATTATTTTTTAATATTTCAGCTGTGTCAATTAATACTTTATCCCCTATATTATGTCCATAGGTATCATTAACAGATTTAAATAAATCTAAATCCAATAGAATAACGGAAAATGCTTTGCAATGCCTGTTAGCTCTATTATATTCATACGCTAAAACTTCATCTAATTTTCGGCGGTTGTAAATGTTTGTTAATCCATCTCTTGTTGAAAGTTCTTTTAATTGTTCATTCATTTTTTGAATTTGAAAGGTCTTTTCTTTAAGCTCTTGATTATTTTTGTTAATAATTTTTTGAGCCATAAATTCTTTTACATATTTTCGATAATTAATTACTGAGGCAATCCAAGCAATCATATTATTAGACAAAGTATCTTGTATGTAGCTACTCTTCATAAGAGTGGGTTGAAATATTGGCAATGCTATAATTAAAATTGAACTACTGATTCCATAAATAAAAAAGCTTTTGAAGGGATGAAAGTAAAAAATTACAGCAAACCCATAAAGTACGGCAATGTATATGGTAGGCAGTGGAAAAATATGATTTTGTGCTAGTAGAGCTCTCATGATTGCAATTAAAAAACCATAAAAACCAAAACTAATCTCATAAACTTTATAAATTAGAGAGATAGAAATAGGCTTTTTTGTTTGTATATATATACTTGTAATAACATAAATGAACATAATTATAGCAGTAAAAAAATGAATTTTTTGAAGGAGACTCCCTGATTCTCGCACATATAAACCATAATATATCTGCTCTATGGTCAAAAAAATTGATAAACACAATATGCTCAAATTATTATGCATAAATTTTTTGTGAAAAAACTCCTGTTTGTGTTGAGGTAAAACAGGATGAAAAAGATTTTTATAAAAGGAAAACATAATAACCCTCCAACCCTTTTTCTTTCTTATTCTCATTTTAACATATTATTTTTCGAGGTTACACATTTATACGAATACCATTTTGATATTGTAACCTTTCTATTTGAGACGAAATGAAATATAACTGGAATTTGTCAAAAAATTATAAATTTGTATTGCAATATGAAAAACAATGTTATATTATGAATACATAAGAATAACGAGCACGTGCACGCAAGGAGAAAAATATGAGAGTAACTATAAAATCAATAGCAGAAGCTGCAAAGGTTTCAAGAGGAACAGTAGATAAGGTTTTGAACAATAGACCAGGGGTAAGTCAACCTGTTAGAGAAAAGGTAAGAAAAATAGCACAGGATTTGGGATATAAACCCAATTTAGCTGGAAAAGCATTGGCCTATCAAAAAAATCCTTTAAAAATAGGGGTAATTATATTAAGTAAAGAGGATCCATTTTTCAATGAAGTCTATGAAGGTATACAAAAAGCTTATGAGGAATTAAAAGACTTTGGCCTTTTGATTGAGACAATTTTTATGAATAGTGTAGATGTAGATGAACAACTACGATGTATTAAACAATTAGAGGAACAAAATATATCTGCCCTTGCATTATCTCCATTAAATGAAGAAAGTATAAAAAAAGAATTAATAAGGCTTACCCAAAAAAATATAAAAATAATGACCTTTAATACGGATTTAGTAGATATAGAAAGAATGTGTTTTGTAGGACAAAATCTAATAAAAAGTGGACGAATTGCAGGAGAACTCATTGGAAAGTTATTAGTTAATGGCGGAGATGTGGCAGTAATTACAGGGATTGAAAAAATAAAAGCTTTACAGGAAAGAGTTGAAGGATTTAAAGAAATCATTAAAGAAGAATACCCCAGTATAAAAATAATAGATATCATAAAAAATATAAAAGATAATGAATCTTCATACCAAAAGACAATGGATTTGATGAAAAAATATCCTCATATAAAGGCTATCTACATTACAGGCATAGGAGTAGGTGGGGTTGGAAAGGCACTTAAAGAATTGAATAGAAAAGATATAAAAATTGTGTGTTTTGATAAAATTACTGAAACGGTAGATTTGTTAAAGGAAAAAGTAATAGATTTTACAATAACCCAAGAACCCTTTATGCAAGGATATTTGCCTATAAAGATTTTATTTGATTATTATTTTAAAAATCAACAACCAGCAAGTGAAGTTGTTCATACAAAGCTTGAAATAAAAACAAAAGAAAATATAGATCATTAGAATTTATTATTTTCTTTTGTTTTATTTTTAAATTTTACGAGTGCGAGCACGCAAAAAGAGAAAGGGAGGTTTTCATATGTTTGAACATTTAAATGTGAGAGTGAATTTTAATAAAGCAGATTATACCAATCTTTATTTTATGGAAGAAGACAAAAGGATTCTAAGAGAGCTTGCTAAGGAAGTAGCAGAAATTGCAGGAAAATCTATTATGGAAGAAAAAAAGAAGCTTTGGACAAAGCATAATAAGCTTGAAAATACAAGACCACTTGTATTTTGCGATCCAGAAAACGGTTGGAATGAGATTATAAGAGATGAACAGATCAAATGTAAAAATAGCATTGCAAGACATTGGGAATGTCATCTTAGAAAACAAATCTTTTGGGGAAATGAGATGAAGGATGATTATGTGGTAGAGCCACATTTTAATGTTCCTCATGTATATACCGAAAAACCTTGGAATGTAGCTAATAGTAAAATAGCTGGGAATTATTCTTATAGACAAGATGGAGGGGCTTATGCTATTGAGACTATTTTAGAAGATTACGAAAAAATAGATTTGATTACAAAACCTAAAATTCATATTGACTATGATACGACCAATAAAGTATTAGAAATAGCCCATGAAATTTTTGATGGCATTTTAGAAGTAAGACTTGAAACCATATGGTTTTGGTCTGTTGGACTTACAGATGAATATGCTAGACTTCGAGGAATGGATAAATTGATGTTTGATTTTTATGATTATCCTGAAAAAGTACACCAGCTAATGGAATTATTGATGAAAGGGACTATGGAAAAACTAGACTTTTTAGAAAAAAATAATCTATTTAGTTTAAACAATGATGGTACTTATGTAGGGTCAGGTGGTATTGGATTTACAGATGAGCTTCCTGGTAAAGATTTTCATGGACAAGTTATGATGAAAAATATGTGGGGGCTTTCAGAAAGTCAAATTACAGTAGGGATTTCACCAAAAATGTTTGAAACCTTTATCTTTCCATATCAGAAAAAAATAATGGAAAGATTTGGTCTTAGTTGCTATGGATGTTGTGAGCCTATGGATAAAAGATTTGATATTGTAAAATCTGTATCCAATTTACGAAGAGTTTCTGTATCGCCTTGGGCTAATAAAGAAGTAATGTCTGAAAAACTGACAGATCAATATATTTATTCTTTAAAACCATCTCCCTCTCCTTTAGCAGTAACTAAAATGAATGAGGATGTTGTAAGAAAAGAAATTAGAGATGCCCTTAAAATTACTAAGAATAATATAGTAGAAATGATTATGAAGGATAATCATACGGTCGGAAACAACCCAAACAATGTAATTAGATGGGTGGAAATTGCAAGAGAAGAAATTGAATCAATATAAAAGGAGGAATCAATGATGATTTTAAAACAAATAGCTGAATATTTAGAGGATGGAATGGCTCCTAAAGTAAAAGAACTAGTACAGCAAGCATTAGATGAAGGGTTGGACCCGAAAATAATACTAGAAGAAGGTCTTCTTAAAGGGATGGAAGTGATAGGAAAACTCTTTAAAGAAAATGAAATATTTGTACCAGAGGTAATGATTGCAGCAAGAGCTATGAACGCAGGAATGAGCATATTAGAACCTGTTCTTGTAAAGATAGGAAATGTATCCTTAGGAAAGGTTGTTATTGGTACGGTGAAAGGAGATTTGCATGACATTGGTAAAAATATTGTGGGAATGATGTTGAAAGGAGCAGGTCTAGAGGTAATTGATTTAGGGGTAGATGTATCTGTAGAAAAGTTTGTGGATGAAGCAGAAGCAGTGGGAGCAAATATTATTTGTATGTCTGCATTATTAACCACAACCATGTTAAATATGGAAGCACTTATAAAGGAACTTGAAAATAGAGGGATTAGAGATCAGTATATCGTTATGATTGGAGGCGCTCCTGTAACGGATGATTTTGCAAAAAAAATAGGAGCAAACATATATACTCCTGATGCAGCTACTGCAGCAGAAGCTGCAAAGGAAGTTTTAATTGCTTAAATAATAATAAAGGAATGTAGATAAAAATAGTTATGAAAGAGGAGGCCTCTATGACAGGAAAAGAGAGAATTATAAAATTATTAAAAAAAGAAAAAGTAGATAAAGTACCATGGGTTCCATTTGCAGGTGTTCATGCAGGAAAACTTAAAGGATATACGGCAAAGGAAATATTACAAGATAAAGATAAATTGGTGGAGGCATTATTAGAAGTAAAGAAATTATATCAACCTGATGGCATGCCAGTAGTCTTTGATTTACAAATGGAAGCAGAAGTTTTAGGGTGCGATTTATTATGGGCTGAGAATAATCCTCCTTCTGTAAGAACTCATCCTTTAGCGGAGACAAAGGATATACCTTGTACTTGTATGGTGCCTTCTGAAAATGATGGAAGAATCCCTATGATTTTGGAAGCTATGAGAGAAATAAGAGAAAAAATTGGGGAAGATACAGCTCTTTATGGATTGATTACTGGACCTTTTACATTGGCTTCTCACTTAAGAGGGGTAAATATTTTCATGGATATGATTGAAGATCCAGAATACACTAAAAAATTATTAGCCTATACAACAGAAGTTGCAAATGCTATGAGCAAATATTTTATAGAGGCTGGCATGGATGTGATTGCTGTAGTTGATCCATTAGTATCTCAAATCTCTCCAAGACATTTTAAAAAATTATTACATGAACCATTTAAAGTTGTTTTTGATTTTATCCGTGAGAATGGGGCATTATCTTCATTCTTTGTATGTGGTGATGCCACAAAAAATATTGAACCTATGTGTAAAACAAATCCAGATTCTATTTCAGTAGATGAAAATGTGGACATGGTAGTAGCTAAGGAAGTTACGGATCAATATGATGTTGTAATTGGTGGAAATATTCCATTGACAACAGTTATGCTTCACGGAACTCAACAAGATAATATGAAATATGTTGTAGATCTTTTAGATCAGCTAACTCATGAGCGATTGATTATAGCACCAGGGTGTGATATGCCATATGATTTACCTATTGAAAATACAATTGCTGTACAGCAAGCTGTTCGTCAAACGGAAGAAATTAGAGAAATATTAAAGAATTATACAGCAGTAGAGCAAGATATAGAAATTGAAATACCTGATTATAAGAATCTTAAAAAACCTTTTATTGAAGTATTTACATTAGATTCTGTTGCTTGTGCAGCTTGTACTTATATGTTAGGAGCTGCAATGGATGCAAAAGAATATTTTGGAGATGCTATTGATGTAATTGAATATAAATATACAGAAAAAGAAAGTATTGCACGTTGTAAAGCTATGGGGGTTACAAATCTACCAAGTATATATATTAATGGAAAAGTAGAATATAAATCAATTATTCCAAGTCGTCAAGAGCTTTTTGCAAAAATCGAAGAAGCAAAAAAAGAACTTGCATAGCCTAGATTTTGAAAAAAGGATTCTGATAACCAGAATCCTTTTCAACTATATATTTAGAAGCATAGGCGTAAATTTTAATCATAGAGGATAAAAATTTTAAATTTGACGCAATGGATAGATATAAGGGATTAAAAGGAGGCGTTAAGATGATTGATATTTATTTAATTACTGGTTTTTTAGGAGCAGGTAAGACAACCTTGATGAAAAATCTTATTAAAGGATTTCAAAATAATAAAACAGCTATTATTGTCAACGAATTTGGAAAAGAAGGGGTAGATGGAACTCTACTAGAAAAAGAAGGCATGGTTATAGAGGAGATCAATAATGGATCGATCTTTTGTGTATGTAGATCAGATATGTTTATAGATGCTTTAATAAAGGCTAGAGAATTAGATGTTGAATATATCATTGTAGAAAGTTCAGGGTTGGCAGATCCCTTTGGAATGCCCAAAATTATGAATATCCTTGAAAAGTTAGCGCCACAAGCGTTTCACTATAGTGGTTCAATTTGTGTAGTGGACAGTAAAAACTTTTATAAAGTCTATGAGACTGCTGTTGCAATCAAGAATCAAGTACAAGGAGCGGACCTTATCGTTATCAATAAAGTGGATATGGCTAAAACTGAAGAAATTGAAGAGATAGAAAAAACGATAAAAGAATTAAATCATCATGCAGATATTATCAAAACATCTTATTCAAAAGTTGATGATTTTGATAATATCTATAAATTACAGTGGCATAAACCTGATATGAAAGGGATTTTAATTAAAAAGACATTAGAAATTAGTAAATATATTTTAAAGTTTGAAACTGTTGATCTAGATGAATTAAAGGATTGGTTAAAGGAATGGACAAAAGAGGTATATCGTGTAAAGGGGTTTTGTAAAATCAAAGATATTTGGTATTTTATTGAAGCCGTTCAAGATCAAATTTATATAAAAAAAATAGATGGGGAGAGGAATGAGAATTTCCTTGTAGTATTAGGACCTAATAAAGATGTGATAAAAAAGAAAATAAAAGCAAGCTGGTTTGAAAAGTTTGGAATAAAAATAGAGATTATATAATTTTAATAATTGTAGCCATGATATGTCTAATTATTAAAGGAAGTTAGGGGGAGAACTATTTTGAATAAAATGATTGTAGATTTGAAAGATTGTAAAAAAGCTGTATATATCAATAGTGAAGAAACTGTACTAGAAGCTTTGAATAAGGAAGGTATACTTGTGTATGCTCCTTGTGGAGGGAAAGGTGACTGTGGAAAGTGTAAGATAAAAATAAAAGGACAAATCAGTCCTATTACAAAAGAGGAAAGAAAAATATTGACGAAGGAAGAGATTTACAAAGGAATCAGGCTTGCTTGTAAAACATATTTATATGGACAAGCAGAGGCTGAAATATTAGAGGAGCAATTTACGAATGAATCAAAAGGAAAATTAGGGGCAAAAAGAATATATGCAATAGATAATCATATTGTAAAAAAAGTAGTTCAATTAGATTCTCCAACTTTTGAAAATGGATATACAATGGCAGATGCAATAAAGAAAAAATTAGGAAATGTCCATATAGGACTAAAAATAATGAGGTATTTATCCCATCATATAGATTATACAAAAGATACTACATTTACTTTATATAAGGATGAATTGATTGATATAGAATATGAGGATACCCGTGATCAAATATATGGTATAGCTATTGATATTGGGACAACGACAGTTGTATGTTATTTGATAGATTTAGTAAAAGGGGTATCTATAGAGGTAAGTTCTATGCAAAATCCTCAAGTTGGATATGGTGCAGATGTAATATCAAGAATCAATTATACTTTAGAAAATAAAGATGGATTAGAGATATTGAATAAAAGAATCATTCATGGAATTGATGAGTTAATTCATAAAGTGATGGAAAAGACAAAAATAGAAAAAAGGCATATATATGAGTGTGTGTTAGTAGCCAATACGACTATGACCCATTTATTTTTAGGGCTAGATGCAAGTAGTCTATCTAGAGTACCCTTTAATGCTGTAACAAAAGAAATAATTATAGAGGATGCAGAACAAATAGGTATAAAAAATATAAACACAAAAGGAAAGGTTGTATTTTTACCAGGAATAGCAGGATTCGTTGGAGCAGATACAGTGGGCGCTATGATTGCAGCAAATTTAATAAATAACAAGGATATAAAGCTATTGATAGATTTAGGAACAAATGGAGAGATTGTTCTTTCAACCCCAAAAGGAAATTATGCTTGTTCAACGGCAGCAGGACCAGCTTTCGAAGGTGCAAAGATAAAATATGGCATGCAGGCATTTTCTGGAGCAATCAATCAAGTTGAAATTACAGATGATTTGTATTATACAACCATTGATCAGAAACCTGCTAAGGGCATATGTGGATCAGGTTTAATTGATATTGTGAGTGAATTATTACGAGTAGGAATTATTAGAGAAGATGGAAAAATTGTAGATACAGAAGATTTGGAAAATGAAAAATTGGCTAGAAGAATTATAAAAAATGGTAGCCAAAAGGAAGTAATCATAGCCTATGAAAATGAGACCCAAAAAGATGGTTATATAGCTATTACTCAAAAGGATATTCGAGAAATTCAACTTGCCAAAGGAGCTATTCGAGGAGGGATAAATATATTACTTAAAGTTGCGAAAGTAAAAATAAATGATATTGATAAGATATTGTTAGCTGGAACTTTTGGAAACTTTATTAATAAAGAAAGTGCACGTAGGATAGGGGTATTTCCAAATGTGTCTATGGATAAAATTATTTCTATAGGAAATGCAGCTGGAGAAGGGGCTATCACGGCACTTTGTAATCAAACTGTTATTCAAGAGCAAGCAGAAGTTTATTCTTCAACAACTAAGCATATTGAAATCTCAAATCATCCAGATTTCCAAGATGAATTTTTAGAAGGAATGTATTTAAAATAGAAATGGAGGGATAGATATAAGATTAAAAGCATTTATTTGTGATGTACTATCACGTGAATTTTACTATTGGGCAGCTTTATCTGAACATGTAGTAGATATAGAATTGATGAGTTCAGATTATCATGAATATCCTAAAGATATGCATAAGATTCTTCAGCAAAAAATTGATGAATTAGAAAAAGTGAAAGATCAATATGATTATATTTTACTTGGATTTGGACTATGTGGGAATGTATTAGAAGATTTAGAAAGTAGAAGTATTCCTATTGTTGCCCCTAGAGCTCATGATTGTATTACATTATTTATGGGTTCAAAAGAAACTTATGAAAAATATTTTAAGGAAAATACAGGTACCATGTATTATATTGAATCATGGATTGATAGAAATGGGTTGAAAAAAGAAAGAAAAGAGCTAGAAAGTATTGGAATGAATAACAGTTATGAGGAATATGTAGAAAAATATGGAGAGGAAAATGCTAAGTATCTAATTCAAATGGCAGATGAATGGAAAAGTCGATACAATAAAGCTTTGTATATTTCAAGTGAATTAAAGCATAAGGATTTTTCCAAAGAGGTTAAAGAATTAGCAGAGGAAAGAAATTGGGATTATGAAGAAAGAAAAAATAATTGTGACTTAATAAAAAAGATGGTCAATGGAGAATGGCAGGAAAATAAATTTTTAATCGTAGATCAGCATAGTAAGATTTATCATACAACAGATAGTAAACTTATTGATTTTAAAGATAATAAAGATTTTTAAAATGTAATAGGGTAAGTTATTAGGGCATATTGACGATTTTATGAAAGCTGTAGCTAAGTTTGTAATTTAAGAAATATGACATCATTGAAAATACTGAAGGAGATATATTGTAGTAATATTAGTGAGATTCTTTGGACATAGAGTTTAGAGAAGAAAGAGGTAGTTATAACAGCTAAAATTAGCTGCATAACTACCTCTTTAATGTAATAATAACTC
The DNA here is from genome assembly GCF_019884785.1 of Crassaminicella profunda. Taxonomy (GTDB): domain Bacteria; phylum Bacillota; class Clostridia; order Peptostreptococcales; family Thermotaleaceae; genus Crassaminicella; species Crassaminicella profunda. The sequence continues at coordinate 3,060,934 of NZ_CP082326.1, read as the reverse complement.
ACCAATCATATTGTCTGTTAAACGAATGCGTAGGTCGTCTGCGTAAGCTTTTAATAAAATCTTTTGCATGGTTATAGGGACATCTTCCCGATTAAGTTTATGAATAAAACTTTTTATCAAATTTAGATTGCCTTGAAAAACTAATAGGTACATAAAATCCCTCCGTATCTATTCAGTATTTGCATTTTTTTCTTTATAGAATACGAGATCACAGGAAGGTTTAGGGTATAATTATTGTTGGAAAATTGTGCTAAAATTATTTGAGCGCAGTAAGTAGTATTTTGGATGGAATTTTTTTTGAAAAACTTGTAAACTAGGATGGACCGTTGATAAAATATATTTATAATATGAGAAAAGGAGAATAAATCATGTTTGATTTTTTATTTGGAAAGAAGAAAAAAAATAATTTAAATGAAAAAGAAATAGGAGATAAAAAAGAAGATACAATTCCTGAAATAGAATATAAGAAAAAGGGAAATAAATTTTCAAAAGTATCAGAAGAAGTAATTGCAAAAGCTATCAAGGAAGCTTTATTAAAAGATAAAGATTGATGAAAGATAGAAACTAAATGTAGAAAAGATTAATTGTGATATGTATATTTTTATAAAAGAATACAAGATAGCTTATGGATGAAAAATTTTAAAAATAAATAGTAGAAAAGACTGCTAATGAATATTGGTAGTCTTAAATTTTTGTAGAAAAAAGAATAAAAACAATTTGTTCAGAAATTGTTGAGAACCATATTATATAATATAATAACTTAAATTTAAAAATTTTGACTAGACTACACTATTTAAGAAATAATTTGTATTAAAACCCTGTCGAAACTTTGCTAAAAATATGAAAAATATGATATAATATGAAAAATAGGTATAAAGTCCTATATGATAATAATGAAGAAAAATTTAAAAGACATATCATGAAGGGGATGTTAAGTATGTTGAAATTTACAAAACCAAATAGAATATGTTTTATAGGGAAATCAACAGAGTTACTAATGTTTTTAAAACATCTATCAATTACTTATCCCAAAATAAAAGATATAAAACAAGCTAAGTACTATAATTAACGTAAATCGTCAGAAGCTGGTTAGAGTGTAAACCAATATACTAGTTAAAGAGAGTACTGCTGGTGCTGCTATATAATAAATAGGTACTATGACTTTGAAAGGAGAAGGCGTAATGGATCAAAAATATGACAAAATATTAGAGCAAAACCTTGAAAGTTGTAATGACAAATTTATTGAAAAACAAAAAAAGCAGATGCAGTCAGAAAATCAAAAACTAATGAATTATATATCCATTATAAGAGAAGAAAAAAAGAAAAAATATTTTTGGAACAAAATATTTTACAAATAAAGATTTCAATGGTTTTTTATAAGTTCTAATCAATAAATTTAAGTATTTGAATATATTTTTTCATATACCTTCTATGTATTAATCTTGATATAAATTTTTTGTTGTAAAGTTTAGGAATCCTATTTTTGTGAATAACTAATATGCTACCTCTGAATGATATTTTGTATAACTTAATAAAATATTTGACATAGTGATTTGTATAAGATGTTAGTGAATATTTCTTGTGGTTTATTTTATTGAAAAAATATATTGCACGAGAATGTGAGGGATGTCTATTTTTTTTTGTCAAAAGTTATAAAATTTCATTATTCAAAGATAAAAGAAATAGACAGGATTTGTTTAGAGATTGTTGAGATTGATATTATATAATTATAACAAATCGAAGGAGGTGAAAATATTTAGTGTTTATTGGATTAAGAGAGTGTTAGGTGAAAAATTAAATTTTAATAAAAAGGAAAGGAGGAGATCGAAGATTTTTGTTTTAAAAAACTTAATAGGAAAGGAGGGATTTTATGAAGTACCTCTATAAGAAAAGGCATTACTATATAAGCTTGTTTACTATTTCTATTCTACTGATGCAAGTTTTTATTCCATTTTTTAATATTATTGCTTTTGCAGAGGGAGATAATGGTCTTTCTATTACACAATCTGTTGATAAAACAGTGGTTGCGCCTGGTGATATAGTTACTGTTACATTAAGGTATAGTTCTGGTAGTAGTGTTGCATCCTTTCAGGACGTTCAATTAAGCTATACGATTCCTAAAGGTTTCATATACAAAGACTATCAACGATCATCTCATGTAAAAGGAGTTCCAATCCATAAGGATGGTACAATAACATTTGATTTAGCGGATGAAGGATTTACTGGAAATATTTTAAGTGCAGGGAAGTCTGGAGATGTAAAAGTTATTTTTCAGGCACCTAATCCAAGTGTATATCCGAATGATACAAATATTGGATTAAAGGCGGGTAAGATTGAAGGGAAAGTTGTCTCTAATTCAGAAAGAGCAACTGCATCTAGTAATACGTTAAATCTTACTATGAAGCTAGGTCCTAGTTGGATTGTTACGAAAAATGTAGTCGTTGGGAATGAAGAAAAACATTCTACACCTGGAAATCCTATACCTATTACAATTTCTAAAAATCCAGATCAAAAAAGTATAGATGTGAATTATAGAATTAGTTTGAAGAATGGGAATATAGATTTAAAGGATGTAAAGTTAAAAGATACATTACCTGATAATGCAACATATGTATCCCATACTCCGAATAATTCAAATATTACATTTTCTAAAGACTCTTCAGGTAAAAATCTTACCTGGACATTAAAGGATGTTCCTGCAGGAAAAACCACATCTATAGATGTCAAAATAAGATATGCAATATTTAGAAAAAGTGGTGACCAAGGTGTAAAGAAAGGTGATTTACGCACGAATACCATCTCCGTAACAGGTTTTCCTATCATAATGAATCAAGGGAGTGGAGAAAAAGAGAAGCATTCAGAAGAAATTATTTTTAAAGAGGCTTCAGATTCTGTAACTGTCACATTTCAAGAATCCACAGCTGTTTGGAAAGTAGAGACTACTGGTCCTAAGGAGATCATCATCACAAAGGATTTAAGAAAAAAGGAAGTAGATGGAGAGTATAATCTTATCTTGACAGGTGGGGATATCCCTCTAAAAGATGTAGTGCTGACATATACTCTTGGGAATGATGAAGCGTATACAATTTTATCTCCTGACGTATCTGGTATAACTAAAGAGGGGAATAAACTTATTTGGAGAATCCCTGAAGTGGATGCAAATGTTACCTTATCTAAAACCATTAGACTGACATATCCTATAGCTGCAAGAAATAATGGTATAGGGGTAGCTCATAATGATACACGGATTCATCATATTACTGGAACAGGAAAGTCTAAGTATGATAATAGTTCAGTAACTTTTAATCCAGCTAGTGATGAGGTTACTACTAAATTCATTGACTCTGACGAAGAATGGTATCTAGAAAAAACTGCACCCTCAGCAGTTGTGATTCCAGATGAGACAGATCCAAGTAATAATACTTTAGCTGTTGATTATACCATTAAGCTAAAAAGTACGGGTCATTATGATGGTAGTGGTAATTATAATGTAGATTTAAAAACAGTAAATATAAAAGATGTTTTACCAGACAATGCAACATATAAAACATCAAAAATTACACCGTCTGGCTATGGTGGAAAAGTTAACATTACAGAAGGTGATCATTGGGTAAATTGGCAGTTTACTGATGTAGATACAAAAAATCCACCTGTTATCAAAGTTACTTTAGAATATCCTATTGCAAAAAATTTATTGGGTGCTAGTATTTCAAATACTGTTACTGCCACAGGTTATCCTATTATAAATGGTTTTGGTGGTATTGGAAGCTTGCTGACTTTTAAAACAGGTACTATTTCTGTTGAAAATACAAATAAAGCAACTACTAAATTCATCAGTCAATCACCCCCATCTCCTAAAGTGGACTTGGCAATAGATGATTACAATGAAGATACAAACAATTCACTTTATAAACATTTTGATCATGGATATGATGTAGTATATAATCTTGACATTGATAATTTAAAAAATAATGGACATGATTTATATGACGCATCTTTGGTACAAGAGTTATCTTCTGACATAGATTACTCTAGCATTTCTTTAGGAAAATCTTCATCAGCTGTAAGCTTTCAGTTTTGGTATAAAACAGATGGTGACTGGATGAAATATGATGGAAGTTTTAATACGAGTACAGAAAGTACATTAACCGTAAAGGATTTTACAAACGGTAAACAACTTACGGGTATAAAGCTAGAATTCAATGATAAGCTTCCTAAAGATTTTCAGTTATCAAAAAAGATTCGATTAATAGGAAAAATAAAGGATTCAGCAACAGATCGATCAACTATTCAAAGTAATGGGTATTTAGACTATCAATATATCAAAAGATTTGATAGCGAGAAAGCATCAGCGAAAGCTCAAGATGCTATTAGCTTTTTGGTTTATTTAAAAACTGCTTGGATCTCTAATCTAGAAAAAAAAGATCTTACTCAAAGTACAAGAGGGTATGATCCAGGGGATGAAATTTTATTTGAATTATCAGCTACCAATCATTCTAGGTTAGCAACAGATTCATTTAAAAATCCTATTTTTATAGATATCCTTCCTAAAGGATTCGAGCTTGTAGAAAATTCAGAAAAGGTAGTGGGGGGCACTGCAAGTAAACCAGATTTAACAAAAGATAGTATAGGGGATAGAACTTTATTGATATGGCGCTGGAGTAGTTATAATCTTTTAAAAGGTGAAACTTTAAAGTTACAATATAAAGTGAAAATCAAAGATTATACAAAACCTACTGCTGATGATACTAAGTATGCCAATGAATTTTATGTATCAAGCAATGGAAAATTTCTAGCTGAAGCTTCCCTCATAAAAATAGATGGGGAAGATTTAGATAGAGATAGTTCTAAAGTAGATACTATTTTAGTAGCAGAACCTGTTTCTATCAAGGTAAATAGAATGCCTGGTCTTTCTACTTCAAAGTGGGTAAGAGGTCATCTTGATCCTGTAGATGGATATACAAATAGTCCTAATGCAAGTGATGCTGCTGTTACTACCCCTGGTGGTGCTGCTGACTATAAGCTAATCGTTCAGAATACAGGAAATATTAATATGAAAGAAATTGAAATTATAGATATTCTTTCTCATATTGGGGATTCAGAAGTGCTACGTCCTAATGTAAAAAGAGATTCTACATGGAGGCCTTATTTGCTTGAACAAATCACTAAAGGTAATTTTACATATGATAATGGAAGTTCTATAAATGCAACGACGAATGTTTTTTATAGTAAACTTTCAAACCCAAAACGTAAAGGACCTTATGGAGAAGATATAGCTTCCAGTAACGATGACTGGTCTGAAACACCACCAAAAGATATTACAAAAGTTCAATCGTTAAAATTTAACATAACGAATATTAATGGTGGAACTGGTTTAGAACCAGGTAAGAAGCTGGTAGTAAAATGGAGAATGAGAACTCCTGTAGATTCGAATCCTGCAAGTATGAATGGTGGGATTGCATGGAATAGCATTAGTACAAGCGGAATTGGTGAGACTGACGAGGATGTATTTTTACCAGCGGAACCTTTTAAGGTAGGAATAAAAGTTGACCACCATGCAGAGGGTGAGATTGGAAACTTCGTATGGTTTGATAAAGATAAGAATGGACGCCAAGATGACGGATATGATGGTCAAGCTGCAGGGATTAATGGTATTAAGGTGAAATTGTTTAAAGAAGAAGGAGGACATTGGACTGAAAAGGATGAAACCTTAACAGGTCCTAGACATAGCCAGAATGCTCCTGGAATTGGACCACCTGGATATTATTTATTCCCTAAATTAGAAGCTGGAACATATTATGTTGAATTTTATCTTCCTAAAGATTACTACAAAGAAACTCCTATAAAAGATCCTGATGATCGTTTAAATTCTGATGGAGAATCTTCTAAAGAAGAAGGAGACTATCGAGTAGTAAAGAGTAAAGAGGTTACTATAACAGGTACAGAAAAAAATCATCATATTGATTTAGGATTGGTTGCGGCAACGGATGATGGAGAAGGTTTGAAGTTGGAGAAACAAGCTTATAAGTTTAAATATAAATCTTCTAATACTGAAGTTAACTTTGACAATCCAACAGCACCTTTAAAACCTGTAAATATAGGTGAAACCATTACCTATAGATTTGTTCTACAGAATACGGGAACAGTTCCGCTACACAATATCAAGCTAAAAGATATCCTTAGTGGCTTCCGATTTACGAACATAGTTAATTCTGATGATACAACAAAGCCTATCACGGAGGATGTTAGAATTACTAAATCTTCAGATACGGAGTTAACATTAGATAAACTAGAGTTAAATGAAGAATATGTTTTTGAAGGAACCTATACAGTAAAAGAAACAGATTTACCAGGACCTTTACAAAATATTGTTAAAGTGTGGGCGAATGAATTAAATGATGGTGGTTCCACAGGTGATACGGCTGCTAAAGAATCAACTGTAGAAGTAGATATAGCTGATTATAGCTTAGAAAAGGTAGTTTCTAAGATTGAAAAGGTAGATTCTCCTGGAACGTATATAACTCCTTCAGATGGTAAATTAGCAGAGGTAGAAGTAGGAGATAAGGTCACATATAAAATGACAGTGACTAATAATGGTAGTATTGCATTAAAAGATATAACAGTAAAAGATCCGAGAATCAATATGACTGAAACGATTACAGAAATTCCAGTAGGAGGATCTAAGTTTGTTACGAAAGAATATACGATCAAGGCAGAAGATCTATCATCTAAATCTATTACAAATACTGCTACTGTTGAAGATCCAGATAAAGATCAGCTCAGGTTTACAAAAACTGATCAATGTAATGTTAAGATTAAACACTTTACCATTACAAAAATAGCAGATCGTTCTACTGTAAATATAGGAGATACAATAAGATATACGATAAATTTAACAAATGATGGTGGTACGGATCTAAAAAATATTCAGCTTACAGATAAGTTGACAACTGGTAAAAATACTGAAAAAACATTAGATATTTTTACAGATAGTGCATGCACTAATAAGCTGAGTAATCCTATTCCAACATTGGTTAAAGGTGAAACAAAGACATTTTATGCAAAATATGAAGTAAAAGAGGTAGATGATATATCAGATGCTAGTACACAAAAGATCTCTAATACAGTAAATGCTACACGTGATGGTTATGGGGATAATGCTGATACACAAGATACATCAGATGTAGAAATTGCCCATATAGATCTTGATAAAACTGTAATTGAAAATGCAGAGTCAAAAGCTCCTTATGCTATTGGAGATGTTATTTATTATAAGGTTACTGTAAAGAATAGAGGAAGCAAAAATCTTACAGGGATCACTGTGACAGATTCCATTAAAGGCATAAATATTTTCACAGAAGCTATAAATTTAAATGCTGGTGATACATGGGTGAAAGATTATACTTATATAGTAAAAGAATCTGATATTTCAACAACAAAACTTAAAAATACAGCAAATGCTACACATACAGACATAAAAACTACTCAAGCAAAGGAAAAAGCAAAGGATAGCAAAGAAGTAGATACTATGGGCATTACACTAGAAAAGACAGGTGAAAAAGTAAACAAAACGAATCCTTTAAAAGAAGGAAGTCAAATCAAATATACCTTCAAGGTTAAAAATATAGGTAGTGCTGATTTGTCGGATGTAGTTATTAATGATGATAAGCTAACAGCAGATATCAATGTAGGAGATCTTTCATCAGGGGAGACAAAAACTATTTCTGATCAGCTTTATACTGTTAAGGATACTGATTTACCTGGTGCTATAAAAAATACAGCTATTGTTACAGGCAAAGATTCTAGTAAAACTAAAACAGTTTCAGCTACGGATCATGCATATGTAGGAGATGGTGCAATAGAGCTTAAAAAATATGTCCACCATGGCACGTATGATCAAACAAAAGCAGATAACGCTATAAGAAATGATGTAAACTCAGTACAAGGGCTTAAGGATGATGTTGTCACTTATATCTTTGTAGTAAAAAATATAAGTGATGCACACTTAAATAATATCCAAATAAAGGATGATTCTTTAGGGATAACTAGAGCTACACCAAGTGACTCTAACAAAGTAAAATATATAGCAGCCCTTAGTAGCAATACCCATCCTACTTTCGATGCTATGACGAAGTTAGCCACATCAGAAGAGCTTGTTTTTTATTATGAAACTACATTAACCAAGGACTTAAGTCCAACTACTTCAGATGCATATGCTTATGGTAATCCAGTTTCAAAGGATGTTGATGGGACAGAATCACTTGGAAGTACAGTATATTCTAAAGATCCAGCAGGTGTTGATTTAGTTAATCCTCAAATCACTTTAAAGAAGACAGCTTATACTGGAGCATATAAAGAGAATGAAGAAGGACATGCACTTGCTACTGGACTTAAAGATGATCTTGTTACGTATGTGTTTACTATAACGAACACAGGAGATACTTATTTAAATGATATTATGTTTAAAGATGAGTTTTTAAGTATAGCAGAAGCTAATATAAAAACAATATCTGGACTAAATTTAATAAGTTCAAAAAGTAACGATCCAAATAAACCATTAGCACCTGGACAAAAGCTAGTTTACTATTATCATGACCCTAGCTTTAAACTTTCTGAGGATATAGTAAATACTGCGAATGTTTTAGCAACACCAACAGATACAACTGGAAATGTTATAGAAACTATTGATACAGCAAATTATCCAAAATCTGAAAGTTCAGCTACAGTAGACAAAATCATTCCAGTAATAACACTTAAGAAAGAAATATTAACAAGTGATGGTACTCCTGCTGATAAAGTTTATAGACAAGATGGTAAACCTATTACTTATCAATTTACTATAACCAATACGGCTGAAGAGGACATTACCTTAACGAATTTTATTGTTACAGATGATCAATTAAGCATGACAAAAAATTTCCCAGATTTAAAATTAACTAAAGGACAATCTAAAGTTCTTACAAAAGCTACTACTGTAAGAGAAGCTTTAGAAACAAATACTGCTGTGGTTCATGCAAATCCTTTAGATCGTAATGGGAAGATTGTTTCATCTATTGATGTTACAGCTAGTGATATAGCAAATATTAAGATCATAAAGCCATCTGTAAAGATAGAAAAAACAGTAGCTTTAGGGAATGTAACGGATCCATCTAAGGCAAAAGAATTAGCAGAAGATTACCATGGAAAAGAAATTACCTATTTCTTTAAAGTAAGCAATACAGGGGATACTTATCTTAGTAATAAAGATCCTAATAAAATCAGAATAACGGATACCAGCATAAAACCTGATGGTAGTCCATTAGAGATCATGCCATTAGAGGAATATAAGGATACTAAATCTTTAAAACCTCATAAAGATGGAGAAACGGATGATTTTATAATCTACTACTATCAAACAACCGTTACAGGTGACCTTCATAAGAAAAATGCAAAAGTTATTGCTACACCTTCAGATGAAAATGGGGATAAATTAGTAGGGATACTAGAAGATGTAACGGATGAAAATGATGCCTCTGTTCAAGCCTTGAGTAAAATAGGGGATTATGTATGGTTAGAAACGAAACTTAACGATACAGATGTTCCTACAAAAGAAGGGATCAAAGGCGTTACACTTAAATTAAAAGACAAGGATGGTAATCCTGTAAAAGATACTTCTGGAAGTGATATTACTGCTACTACAGATGATGACGGTCATTATTGGTTTGAAAAAGTGAAATCAGGAGAATATATAATTGAAGTAGATACAAATACATTAAATATCTATTCAGATGAAAATAATCCTGATGGATTAGAAGTATATGAAAATTCATATGCATCAGATCATAAGCTTGATCATCAAACAAAATTAATCGTTCCATCTACTGGTACAACAGACGGTATAACAGAAACAGGACCTAAACCTATTGACACTGTAGATTTTGGATATAAACATTCAGGTAAGGTTACAGGGACTGTTTGGATTGACGGGGATAAAGATGGTAACATAGATAGCGCTGAAGAAAAGCTTTCAAATATTACCATTACCTTAAAAAATGTTGATACGAGTAAGTATACGATAGAACGTACTACTACAACGAAATCTAATGGAACTTACACATTTGAAGATTTACCATTAGAGAAATATGAAATAACAGTAACTGAACCATCTGATATAGAGTTAGAATTAGTATCCGATCCAGATCGTAAAAAGCCACTTTCTAATAGCTTTATTACAGAAAAATTAAGTGGAACAGAGAAAACTATATCTGATATAGACTTTGGTTATATATATGCAGGTTCTATAGGGGATTTAGTTTGGTATGACTTAGATGAAGATGGTATGAAAGATGCTGATGAAGAGGGAATTTCAGGCATCTCTGTTACGTTAAAAAATAATGGGACTGGTAAAAGTATTACCACTGTAACAAAAGATGGTACAGCTGGTACAACTAAGGGTATGTATCTATTTGAGAATTTACCGAAAGGCAATTACACAGTAACAGTAACCATGCCAGCGGATAAAAAGCTAAAGCAAGTATCTGACCCTGTAAACAATAAAGCATCTGATTCTAGTTATGAACCTAAAAACACTTATACTTGTGATTTAGATAAGGGTGAAAAAAATCTAAAAATAGATTTTGGATACAACCACACAGGTTCTATCTCAGGGCATGTACTATTAGATTCAAACAGCAATGGTAAAAAGGATACGGATGAAAATATTTTTGTTATAGGAAGTAAAGTAAAATTAATAGATCCATTGAATAAAATTACTAGAGATCCTATAACAATAGATGATACTGGAAAGTATTCCTTTGAAAAATTACCTGCTGGTGACTATAGAATCGAAGTTGAAGCACCTAGTTATCTAGCACCTAGTTACAATATAAATAAAAATCATCTTGATTTAAAATTAGATAGCGATACATCTGTAAATCTAATGATTGGAGAAAAAGAGGTAGATATAGATTTTGGATATAAAGGTACTGGAGTGATAGAAGGTGTCATTTGGCAAGATGAAGAAAATTACAAAGTCATAGACACTGACGAAAATCTCATTAAAGGTATCCAAGTAAAGCTTATGTATTTTGATGAAAATGGGAAGTTACAAGTGAAAACTACTACTACCAAAGATGGAGGCAAATATGCTTTTAATGAATTACTACCAAGAGAATATACGGTAGAAGTAGATAAGAGTGATCCTAAACTTAAAGAATTACTTTCAACATATATCTTCAAGATGGATCTCTCAATCATAGTGGATAAACCAGATATTACTTCTACAGTTGTTACTCTAACAAAAGAAGTTACATCACAAAAAGAAGTAAATTTTGGTTATCGCTCAAAAATTCCTAATTTGAAAATCGAGAAGATTGCTAATAAGTCAGAAGTAACAATCGGTGATCCTATAAAATATGCATTTACTATAACCAATACAGGTGAAACGGTTTTAACGAATGTATATCTAAAAGATGATCTATTAGACTTAAATACGAATTTAGGTGACTTAACAGTAGGTGAAGCAGTATATGTAAATGAAGAAAAATATCCAGCCTTAAAAGAAAAACTGGCATATAAAACATCTCAAAAAGATGTTAAGAATCCTATAGCAGGAAAAAAGAATGTTTATAAGATTATAAACAAAGCAACTGCAAATAGTGATCAAACAAATGAAGTGTCTGCTACCTATGAAGTTACACTGAATACAAATCCTGCGTTAGAACTTAAAAAGACAGGACCTCAAGGAACTGTTAGGATTGGTCAAGAAGTAAGTTATACCCTACTTCTTACAAACAAAGGAGATACGGTACTACATGATGTTTACTTAGAAGATGAATTGCTAAATTATAGTGAATATATTGGTGATTTATCAGTAGGAGAGTCTGTATATTCTACACCTAAAGAAATAAAATACACAGTAAAACAAAAAGATGCACCCAAGCTTGTCAATATAGCTACAGCTAAGAGCAAAGAGACAGGTGTAGTAAAATCTAATGAATGGCGTGTAGATGTTCAGATTAATCCAAATATCAAATTTATCAAAACAGGACCGAAAGGTGCTGTTAAAGTAGGAGATGAAATCGACTATGTTCTTACTGTAATCAATACAGGAGATACGGTATTACAAAGTGTATATGTAGAAGATGATATGTTAGGCTTTGATAAGTTCTTTGTTTATGATGAATTTGATCCAGATCATTTAGAAAAATTCTATCCTACTAAGTATAAGAAGTATAAAGTAACGGAAGAGGATTACTGGAGAGGATTTATCACAAATACAGCATATGCTTCCTTTACTGTATCTGAATCTGTATATGGCTCTGTATACAAATCAGAGAGAATTCCTTCTACATGGAATATAGGTACTATAACAGCAAATCAAAGCTTTGAAATCGAAAAAACTGTAAAAAATAGAAATAGTATAAATGGTAATATGGCTCGAGTAGGCGATGTGCTTGAATATACTATCAAAGTTACAAACACTGGTGATGTGAGGCTCGATGATATCCATGTTATAGATTTTTTAATAGATTTAGACGAAAAAGTTTCAATCGAAAAAGGGAAGTCTAAAACATTTATGGGAATATATATCATAAAGAAAGCTGATGAAAAAGCTAAAAAAGTTGTCAACACAGCAACTGCTTCACATAATCAGGCTGGAACAAAAAGTGATAGCGTTGAAACTACTATCAAGAATAATAACAGTGGTAGTGGTGGTTCTGGAGGTGGCGGAGGTGGTGGCTCAACACCAGATACAGGTGGAGATGAAGATAAAACACCAGATCAAGGTGGAGACGGTGGTGTAACACCAAATCAGCCAGATGAGCCAAAACAACCTGAACCAGAACAGCCAAATGACGTAGAGCAACCAGATCCAGTAGATCCAGAGCAACCAGATCAAAGTAAAAACACTGATATGGATACACCAGTAAGTGGAGAAATTGAAGTACCAGAAGATAGTATACCAAAGATAGAAAAAGAACCATCACATGGAAAAGTAATAATTGATGAAGATGGAAAATGGAAATACACACCAAATCCTGATTTTGTAGGTAAAGATACTTTCACTATCATTGTGACAGATGAGAATGGAAATGAAGAAGAGATCATTATAGAAATTGATGTAGATGAAATACCTCTTGGAAACCCAGATATTCCGAAAGGGACAAAGACTCTTCCAAATACAGGAGAATCAGGAAACGTAGCATTTTATTTGGTCGGTATGCTTTTCATTTTTATTGGTGTAATTTTAAGAAAGAGAAGAATATAATAAGAAAGACAGGGAGGTAAAAACCCTGTCTTTTCTTATGTCTAATATATTTTTTCTACTGTATATTTATTTTTAGATTTAATCATTGTATAGGGTGAATTATTTTTTAATAAACATGCATCATAAACAGTATCAATTGTAACCCATTCATTTGTATCTTTTAAATAAACTTGATTCCAAGCATGATAGGTTGGAACATTGCTTGTACGACCCATAACTAGTTTGGTGGGAACGTTTACGCTTCTTAACATAGCTGCGAATAAAGAGGCATAATCATAACAGATTCCCTTAGATGTTTTAAATGTATTTTCTATAGAGGGTAAATAATTTGTAGAAACTTTTTTTGCTTTAGCCTCATCATAGTTTATATTATTAATGATATAGTTATAAATTGCAGCAACTTTCTCTTTGTCATTTTTTGCATCTTTTATTAAAATACGTGCCTTTTTGATAACATCCATATTTGGATTCCAATCAATCATTTGAACAGAATTTAAAAATATATTATTAGAATTTTTTAATTGGAGCGTAATTTTTTCGGATGCAATTAATTTGTACTTTTTTCCTTGAACTTTTTCTAAAACTGCAACTGTATATTCACCATTTCCCAATTGCAAAGGGAAATTTGCATTAGATTTAAGATTATAAAAGTATTTAGTATTTTCTTTTTTTATCATAACCTTTGCATTTTCATTTGAGGGAAAATTTATATGAATTAATCCATTGTTAAGATTAGATTGATCAAATATAGAAGTATCTGCAAAAGATACGATAGATGATAAAATAATAGAAATGATTAAAGTAGTAAAAACAAACATTTTCTTGTACACAAAAAACTCCCCTTTCGGTAGCTGGCTGTCATCTCATTTCTGAGGAAGACCCTATAGTTTTGCGTCCCTAGCTTTCACCAGGTTTGCCGTTGTCGGTGGAAAGTCACCTAACATAAAATAAGTTATTTTTTATTTTATTATATCATAAATTTGACTTTTGAGCAAAAAATGGTATAATTACTCAATTATCTTTCCTTTAATGATCAAACGATGGGTTGGGTTGAGCATAGGATGACAGGTTATTAGTGTAATTTCTTTAGCTGTATTGTTTTTAGTTAAGACCCATGTATCATCTTGCTGTACTAAAAATTTATCATATACTATATAGTTATAGTTAGTAGTGGTATTAATAACTTCTATGTTGTCTCCAATTACCAATTCATCTAATCGATTGAATTTTTGTCCATAAGTGTGACTTCTATGACCAGCAATACAATAGTTTCCAATTTTACCAATTTTTCCTGTATTATTGATGCTTGCTACGGAAACCTTTAAATTTTTTATTGTAGCATTTTTTAAAATAGGAAGATAAAGATCAATTTTTTCGATTTTAAGCATACCTTCCATGTGTTCTTTGATATATGCTGCTCGTTGTTTTTTTTTAGTTTCTTCTTTCTCTTTTGATATTCGTTGTGCTTCTAATAATTCTTCTGAGTTTGTAGTATTTGACTCAATAAGATTAAGAGAACTTGTAGAAGTTAAAGGATCATTTTCATTTAAGGCTTCTGCATTTGTATGATTCTGTAATGATTGTTTATCATCGTTGATGATTGATAAACTTTCTTGCCATTCTTCAATAAACTGGTTTTGCTGATATATATGGTAGTATTCTGATATTTTAGGAGATATAATTATAATTAATCCAGTAATAATAAATAGCATAGAAATTATTTTTTTCATTATTTTTTTCCTTTCGTTTACAAAGACAGCCTAGTATGATTATAGCATAGTTTTTTATTAAGATAATTTATAAATAAGAAAAATCCCTGCTATGCAGGGATTTGTTTTATGCTTCTACAGCTTCTAGAGCAGGTGCCAATAGGGATGTACCTGTCATTTCTTCAGGTTTTTCTATCCCCATCATTTGTAATAATGTAGGGGCAATGTCAGCAAGCTTTCCTTCTGTAATACCGTATTCTTCAGGAGCATTTATAAGAATAATCGGTACAGGATTTGTAGAATGAGCAGTAATTGTATTGCCTTCTGGGTCTTTCATTTCATCTGCATTACCATGGTCTGCTGTAAGAAGAATTTGACCACCAACATGGATTGTAGTATCAACGATTTTACCGACACATTCATCTACTGTTTCTACAGCTTTAATAGCTGCGTCCATTGAACCTGTATGACCTACCATATCGCAGTTTGCATAATTTACAATGATTAAATCATGCTTATTCTTATTGATTTCATCTATTAATTTTTCTGTTACTTCATAAGCGCTCATTTCTGGTTGTAAATCATAGGTTGCAACCTTTGGAGAAGGGATTAAAGCTCTTTCTTCACCAGCATAAGGATCTTCTACACCACCGCTTAAGAAAAAGGTAACATGAGCGTATTTTTCTGTTTCAGCAATACGAAGCTGTTTTAGTCCAAGACTAGATACATATTCTCCTAAAGTGTTTACTAATTTTTGTGGAGGATAAGCAACCTGTACGTTTGGCATAGATGCATCATATTGAGTCATGCATACATAGTGAACAGGGAAGAAGCCATTTTTTCTTTCAAAACCATTGAAATTTTCATCTACAAAGGTTCTAGTGATTTCACGTGCACGATCTGGTCTGAAGTTGAACATGATAATACTGTCATTTTCAGATACTGCACCAACAGGTGATTCATTTTCTATAATTACTGTAGGTTTTACAAATTCATCTACTTCATCTTTGGCATAAGAATTTTCTACAGCTTCTTTTGCTGAATTTGCTTTTTCACCGTCACCTAAAACCATTGCATTATAGGCAAGATTTACTCTTTCCCATCTATTATCTCTATCCATAGCATAGTATCTACCAGAGATCGTAGCGATTTTTCCTACGCCTATTTCAGTCATTTTATTCTCTAATGCTTCTACATATTTTAGAGCACTAGAAGGGGGAACATCTCTACCGTCTAAGAAACTATGAACATATACTTTAGTAAGACCATGCTTTTTAGCAAGTTCTAAAAGGGCATAAAGGTGAGTGTTGTGACTGTGTACACCACCATCAGATAATAATCCCCAAAGATGAAGAGCAGAATTATGTTCCTTTGCGTTTTTGATTGCCTCTAAAAAAACAGGATTTTCAAAGAAATCACCATCTTGTGTAGCTTTTGTGATTCTAGTCAATTCTTGATATACAACTCTTCCAGCTCCGATATTTAAATGTCCTACTTCTGAATTTCCCATTTGGCCATCTGGAAGACCTACATCTAATCCACTAGCATAAACTTGATTGTTTGGATAATTTTCAAAATATTGATCTAGGTTTGGTGTTTTTGCAAGGGCGATAGCATTGCCATAATCACTATTATTTAGACCGAAACCATCTAAGATCATTAATATAGTTGGTTTTTTCATAATTAGTTCTCCTTTCACTTTCTAGTTCTCTATAAAATATATACACTTATGATAGCAAATTTTAAGATAAATTGCAGGAAAATGTAAAATATTACATATTTTCGATGATGGCATTAAAGCGACAAACCTCCTTGCATTTTCCGCATTTTATGCATTTCGCTTGATCAATAGTAAAGCCTTCTTTAATTTCACCACTAATAGCTCCTACAGGGCAGACGTTTACACAATGTTGGCAGCTGATACATTTATTTTTATTAATTTTATAGCTCTTCATTTTCTGCTCCTTTCGCAAGATGATATCTAAAATACTGCAATGTTTGTTAAAAAAAACACAATCTAATATCTATTATAACATAAAAGGCTATAGGTTTGTGAATAAAAAAGCCCTGAATAAACAGGGCTTTTTATTAAATCAATTCTTCTTTTTTAAGAATTTCTACAAAGCTATTTGCTAGGTTATTTGTGTTAACTGTTTTATTGAAGAATACACCATCACCAATAGGTTGTAATTGAGCTTTTCCTTCTGGAAAATTGAATCCATTAGTATAAAGAATTCGTTCTTTACCAATAGGCCAGAAGACTTCATCTTCTTTTTCTTTATTGGCTTTGAAATATTCTAGAATATTTTCTGAAATTTCATTAAAGATTGCATCTGCATCTTCATAGGACATATTTACCCCTAGGATATTTGCAAGCTTTTCAATTACTTCATAGTTTTGATATCCACCAATAGCTGGAATAGCTTGTTGAATCTTTTGAATTCTTCTTTCTGTATTCGTAAAAGTACCATTTGATTCAGCAAAGCTTACTGCAGGTAGTACTACATCAGCACATTTTGCAGTTTCTGTAAGATGTGTATCTTGAACCATTAAGAATTCAAGTTTACTTAAATCTATATCTTTTACATCTTCACCAAAGATGAGTAATCCTTTAATAGATTGATCTTCAATACCTGCTACAATTTCACAAGCATTCTTTTCAATACCCATGTCTACAAGACCTTGACTATTGTTATTTGGTTTTAATTGAATAATACCTTTGTAGGCACTACCAATATGACCAGAGAGGACAGCCATATTTGCAATAGCTCTTGCAGCATCTACAGTAATATCATTTTGAGAGAATACAATCATTGCCTTTTTAGATTTTCCATAAATCTCAGCAACTTCTTTAGCATCAGCGCCAACAACTGTATTCTTTAAGCTACTGCTTAATTCTTCAAATCCTTCTGCATTCTTTGGTGCGAATCCAGCATCGATTAATGCTTTTATCATTTCTTTTAAGAAGCTTAAATTGTTTTCAGGTGTTATTGTTTTAGATGCCCATTCATCAGCAGTTGTTTTAAATGGATTGATTGTAATAAGTTTTGCACCATTTTGTACTGCTTTTCTGATTTTAATTCCTGCGATAGTATGATCGTTAATCACATCAGAACCAACAAGAAGAATAGTATCTGTTGAAAGTAATTCTTCAAAAGTATTTGTTGATGCATCATAACCTAATACATCTTCAATACCACCAGATAATCTGTTAAAGGAGCATACATTTTCTGTTCCAAGAACTTCTTTTACAAATTTATTTGCAAGATAGATTTCTTCGTTGGTATATCTATCAGAAATAGATGCAGCTAAAGTATCATTGCCATATAAAGCACCAAGACTTTGAGCTTTTTTAGCAGCAAATAAAATGCCTTCATCCCAAGGAACTTCTACAAGTTCTCCATTTTTGCGAACTAAAGGTTTTGTAATACGAGTACCTTTTTTAGCAATATCAAATCCAAATCTACCCTTTACACAAAGAAGACCATTGTCTACAGCACTTTCTTTCTCAGGAATAGATTTTACAAGCATATCACCCTTTGTATTTAAGTTTAGATGACAGCCCACACTACAATGGGAACAAACTGTATGGGTTTCTTTTGTTTTTACTGGAATAGATTTATCAATGCTTAATTTTTCACCAAGGGCTCCAGTTGGACAAACGCTGATACATTGTCCACAAGAAATACAGCTTGTATTTTTAAGTGGCTGATTAAGAGCTGGTTTGACAATTGTGTCAAAGCCTCTATCGATAAGTCCTAGTGCAGTGTTACCCATTACTTCGTCACAAACTCTTACACAAAGTCCACAAAGGATACATTTATCAGGGTTTCTATGAATAAATGGATGATCATCTGCTATTTCTTCTTGACGATGATGTACTTCACCTGTTAGTCTTTCAGGTTTTACATCATATTCATTTGCTAGTTTGATTAATTCACACTCAAAGAAATCATGACAGCCACACTCAAGACATCTCATAGCTTCTTCTCTTGCTTGTTCTTCTGTAAAGCCTTTTGCGATTTCTTCAAAGTTTCTATTTCTTTCTTCAGGAGCTAGATGACTCATTTTTGCTCTACTGCATTTGTCACGATCTTTAAAGTCTTCGGATGTTAAATCATCTCTTTCTACATAGAAAGGCTTTTCATATGGAATGACTTCTCCTTCAAGGTAACTACAAATCACTGTAGCAGCTTTTTTAGCTTCACCAATGGCTGCAATAGCAATACTAGCGCCTTTGTTTGTTGCATCTCCACCAGCGAATACACCAGGAAGATTTGTTTGATAGGTATGCTCATCAGCAATGATTGTACCTTTTTTAGTAAGGTCAACTCCGTCAAAACCTGTAGCATCAATTCCTTGACCAATAGCTGCGATAACTGCATCTACTTCTAGAATTTCTTCTTCTCCTTCAATAGGAATAGGTCTTCTTCTACCACTTGCGTCTGGTTCACCTTGTTTCATTTTTTGAAGTCTTATTTTAGTTGCTTTTCCATCTTCACCGATGATTTCAATAGGATTTGTAAGATTTTTAAAGATTACGCCTTCTTCTTCAGCTTCTACAATCTCTATTTCTTCAGCAGGCATTTCTGCTTTTGTTCTACGATAAACATTATAAACTTCTTTTGCACCAAGTCTTACAGCTGTTCTACAAGCATCCATTGCAGTGTTACCACCACCAACGATTGCCACACGATCACCGATTTTTACAGGTTCGTTCATAGTAACTTTTCGTAAGAAGTGAATTCCACCATATACGCCATCTAAATCTTCACCAGGGCAGTTTAGTTTTGAACTAGTCCATGCACCGATAGCAACAAAAACAGCATTATAACAATTTCTAATATAGTCAAATTGAATATCTTTACCGATTTTCATATTTGGAATCATTTTTACGCCCATTTTTTCAATGATTGCGATTTCTTTGTCTAATACTTCTTTAGGAAGACGATATTGAGGGATTCCATAACGTAACATTCCACCAAGCTTTGGCATAGCCTCATAAATAGTAACGCTATGTCCTTCTTTAGCAAGATAATATGCAGCAGTAAGTCCTCCTGGACCACCACCGATGATAGCAACGCTTTTACCAGTAGCGTCTTTCAATTCTGGCATAAAGGACTTTGCATTATTTAAATCTATATCTGCTGCAAAGCTTTTTAAAGATGCAATAGATATAGGTTCTTCTACAAGTTGTCTTCTACAAGCATCTTCACATGGGTGAGGACAGACTCTACCAATACTTGCAGGAAGTGGAAGCTGTTCTTTGATTAATTCTATAGCCTCTTCATATTGTCCGTTTGCGATAAGACCTATATATCCTTGACAATCTGTGTTTGCTGGACATTCTAAAACACAAGGAGGTCTACAGTCACCGACATGATCTGATAAAAGAAGCTCTAGAGCCATTCTTCTTGAACCTCTTACTCTCTCTGTATTTGTTTTTACTACCATACCATCACTTATTTTTGTGGCACAAGCTCTTAATAGTTTTGGAATTCCTTCAACTTCTACTACACAAAGTCCACAAGAACCATATATTTCAACTCTCTCATCATAGCAAAGGGTAGGTATTTCAATACCATTTTCTCTTGCTACCTCTAGAATGGTTTGATCACTATGTGCCAATATTTCTTTTCCATTTATATTTAATCTTACTTTAGACATAATATTTCCCCCCTTTTTTATTCAACTATAACTGCACCGAATTTACAAGATTGTACGCATTTTCCGCATTTTATACATTTTTCAGGATCGATTACATGTGCTTGTTTAACTTGTCCTGATATAGCATCTACTGGACAATTTCTTGCACAGGCAGTACAACCGATACATTTTTCAGGATCAATAGAATAAGTTAATAGGTTTGTACATTGTTTAGCAGGACATTTTTTATCATAAATATGCTTTTCATATTCATCTCTGAAATATCTGATGGTACTAAGAACTGGATTAGGAGCTGTTTGACCAAGTCCACAAAGGGAACCTTCTTTGATCTTAATAGCTAATTCTTCTAATAGTTCAATATCTCCATCTTTTCCGTTTCCTTCACAGATGCGATTTAATATTTCAAGCATTCTTTTTGTACCAATTCGACAGTGGATACATTTTCCACAAGATTCTTCACGAGTAAAGTTTAAGAAGAAACGAGCCATATCTACCATACAAGTAGTTTCATCCATAACTACCATACCACCAGAACCCATAATGGCGCCTGTTTTGTTGATAGATTCATAATCAACAGTAGTATTTATAAGGTCTGCTGGAATACATCCTCCAGATGGACCACCCATTTGAACAGCCTTGAAATTTTTACCAGCCTTGATACCGCCACCAATATCAAAAATGATTTCTTTTAAAGGCATTCCCATAGGTACTTCTACAAGACCACCTTTTTTGATTTTTCCAGTAAGAGCAAATACTTTTGTTCCTTTACTTTTTTCTGTACCCATATTAGCAAATGCTTGACCACCATTTGCTAGAATCCAAGGAACATTTGCAAAGGTTTCAACATTATTAATGTTTGTAGGTTTTTTCCAATATCCGCTTTGAGCAGGGAATGGAGGTTTTAGTCTTGGCATTCCGCGTTCTCCCTCAAGAGATGCAATAAGAGCTGTTTCTTCTCCGCAGACAAAAGCACCTGCACCTGCTTTGATGCGCATATCAAAATTAAAGTTAGAACCAAAAATATTTTTTCCTAAAATACCTTTTTTATGCGCTTGATTAATAGCTTCTTTAAGACGAATAATAGCTAATGGGTATTCAGCTCTAACATAAACGATACCTTCGTTTGCACCCATAGCATATCCGCCAATCATCATTCCTTCAATAAGGTTGTGGGGATCTCCTTCTAAGACACTTCGATCCATGAAAGCACCTGGATCTCCCTCGTCAGCGTTACATACTAAATATTTAGGGGAACCCTTAGAATTCTTTGCAGCATTCCATTTGAACCAAGTAGGGAATCCTGCACCACCACGTCCACGAAGTCCTGAAATTTTAATTTCTTCAATAACTTCTTCTGGACTCATTTCTTTAATACATTTTTCAATAGCTTTATAGCCACCAGTTTCTAAATATTCATCAATAGATTCAGGATCTATGATTCCACAATGTCTTAGAGCAATTTTATTTTGTTTAGATACAACATTTAAATCTTCTTCTGAGATTATATAATCCTTTACAGGATTTTTTTCAATAATATGTTTTTCAACAATTTCATTAGCAATTTCAGGAGTTACTTTTACATAAGTTGTCTTTTCACCATTATCATCAAAAACATCTATGATAGGTTCTAAATAGCACATACCAATACAACCAGTAATATCAAGATCTACTTGAAGACCTTTTTCTTTTATTGCATTTTCGAAAATATCATATGCCTTATTTGCACCAGCTGCTAGTCCACAGCTTCCTTGACCTACAACGATCTTCATGGTTTAGACCTCCTCACTATTTTTTTCTTTTTCTTTTATATCTCGCAATATTTTTCTTGCATTTTCAGGAGTAAGTTTTGCATAAGTCTCTCCATTAATCATCATAACAGGGGATAAACTACAGCAACCAAGACAGGCAACATTATTAAGGGTAAATAATCCGTCTTCAGTTGTTTCTCCTTCTTTGATGTTTAATTCATCACAGATGGCATTTTCAATCAATTTAGAACCATTTACATGACAGGCTGTTCCTTGACAAAGCATGATTAAATGCTTTCCAACAGGATTGAGTCTAAATTGGGTATAAAAAGTTGCTACCCCGTGAACCTTTGCAGGTTTCACACCAATTTTTTCAGCAATATAATTGAGTACTTCTAGGGATAAGTAGCCGTAAATTTCTTGTGTTTCTTGTAAAATAGTAATGAGACTACCTGAAATACCTTTATACTTTTGCAGGATAGGATCTAGTTTTGTTAGATCCACATTAGGGTCACTTACATCTACCATGAGTTTTTTTCCACCACAGCATTCCATTTTACACACTCCTTTTATATATAATAAGAAAAAAATAAAATTGTTTTAATAATCAAAAAACGTTGAAAAATCAATATAAAGATTATATCATACATAATAATGATTGTAAATTTATGCCTTTCATGTAAAAATAGATAAGAACAAAAGCAAAATAAAGGATTACTAATCATGATTATATACTAACTATGATAATATATTTTGAATTAAAGGTAAATATAAAAATATAAAAAATATAATAAATAGTCAAAAAATATATCTAATCAAAACTAAAAATAAAAAAAAATAAGTATTCATAAATTATAATAATATATTTTAAGTTAAGGGTAAATATAAAAAAAATATAACAAGGATTCTAAAAAAAAAGGAAGTGGTCAACAATGAAAGTATTTCACAGGTGTTGTGCAATTATTCTTATGAAAAATAATAAAATATTATTAGGGTTGAGAGCAGATGGACAAGGATGGAGTATGGCTGGGGGAAAGCTAGAAGAAGGAGAAAATTATGAAATGGCTGTAAAAAGAGAATTGCAAGAAGAGTTTAATCTTCTTGCAAAAAAAAATAAATGTTTAGGAGAAGTTACATCAAGAGCCTTTGTAAAAGGGGTAGAAACATTGGTTCAGCCTAAGATTTTTTTTTGTGAAGAATTTGAAGGAGAACCAAAACCACAGCTTTCTGAAATGGATGAACTAAGATGGTTTGGATTAAATGAATTAACTTCTATTCAATTATTTGCTCCTACAAAAGCAGTTATAGAAGAATATTTAGATGTTTTATCTATCCTCTAGCTAATTCATGATTTTTGATATCTGTGATAAACATATGTCCTGGTGCGTGGGTAATCATGATTTCAGGTTTTACATTCATGGCAACAGCCTGAGGGGTAACACCACATGCCCAAAAAATAGGAACTTCTCCAGGATTGATAGCTACAGGATCACCAAAATCTGGTTTGTTGATATCTTTTATACCGATTATTTCAGGGTCTCCAATATGTATAGGCGCACCATGGACGCTAGGATATCTTGAAGTAATTTGTATAGTTTTCACGATTTTTTCATAGGGAATAGGTCTCATACTCACAACTGTAGGACCAGAAAATACTCCTGATTTTTTACATTGAATATTTGTAATATACATAGGAACATTTTTACCATTTGTGATATGTCTAATTTCAATACCTTCTTCTGTTAAAGCTGATTCAAATGTAAAGCTACAGCCTAACATAAATGATACAAAATCATTTCTCCAAAAATCTTTTATATGTGTATATTCTCCTTGAAGTTCCCCTTTTTTATATATTCTATATTTTGGAATATCTGTAGTGATGTTAGATCCAGGAGCGATGGTCTTAAATTCTGTAGATCCTATATCAGTAACTTCAAGGATGGGACATGGTTTTGGATTTCTCTGTGCAAATAATAAGAAATCATACGCTAAATTCTTAGGTAAGATAACCAAGTTTCCTTGGGTGTAGCCATGGCACATACCAGATGTATGTGTTTGTATTTTATTTTCTCGAATCATTTGACGAACTTCAAAAGGTTGTGCACAAGATAAGTCGTTCATGGAAATTCCTCCCTTTAAGTATAGATGTGTATGACATACTAAAAACAAAATGATGAAATAGTACAAAAATATTGAATATATACTATATTGTATAGCCAGTGTATTATTTTGGCAATTTGTTTTGAAAAATTTTTGAACATGGTATAATAAAAATATTAGGGATAAAGGAAGTAGGAGGTAATGTATGAAGGGGCAGGATAGTAGTATCAATCAAAGTTTAGATAAGGCATTGAGTCTTTTGAAATATTTTACTGCAGAGGAACCTGTAAGGGGATTGAGTGAAATTGCACGACTTTCATCTATTCCAAAGGCTACTGTATATAGATTGTTTAATACATTTGAAAAGAATGGATATCTTAGGAAAGTTGATATAAGTGGCAAACAGAATCAATATAAACTAGGGATGAAGTTCCTTGAATTGGGAGTGATTGTTTCTGAAGCTATAGAGATCAAAGAAATTGCACTACCCTTTATGAAGAGGTTAAGAGATGAGATTAATGAAGATGTACAGTTGGTTATGAGAGAAAAAAATCAAGTTATTTATGTTGAAAAATTAATCTGTACACATCCTGTAAGGCTTTTTACAAAAACAGGAAGGACTGCATCTTTAAATGCAGGTGCTTGTCCTAGGGCCATATTATCTTTTTTAGAAGATGATGAAATCAAAGAAATTTTTGAGGATGAGAGCTTCGAAAAATATACAGAGAATACCATAGTCAAAGAGGAAAAATTGTGGGAGTTGATTAAAGAAAGTAGAAAAAATGGGTACACCGTAAGCTTTGGAGAAATGGAAATGCAGACAATAGGGGTAGGAGCACCTGTATTTGATTACACTAAAAAAGTTGTTGCTGCTATTAGTACAGCAGGACCAGATCAACGCTTTGATAAAGATAAAATTTTTGAGATCATACAAAAAGTCAAAAATACGGCTAAGGACATTTCAAAAGCATTAGGATATAAAGAGTCATGAAGGTTTAAAATCTTTCATGATTCTTTTTTATTTTAAAAAATAAAAAATCATCCTAAATGAAGGATGGGAGTAAAATACATACATTAGATTAAATTGTCTAAAATTTATAAAAATTAGTATAGACAATGAAATTGTTGTATGTTAATATTAAATTATAAATAATAAACCATCGGTTCAAATATTGAAACGACTTAAAAGGTGGAGGTGTTATCATGTATAAAGTAGATTTAAACAGTGACTTAGGAGAAAGTTTTGGAAACTATAAAATAGGACTTGATGAAGAAGTTATAAGGTATGTAACTTCTGCGAATATTGCTTGTGGATGGCATGCAGGAGATCCTTTGGTGATGGAAAATACCATAAAAATTGCAAAAGAGCAAGGGGTAGGTATTGGTGCTCATCCAGGGTTTCCAGATTTAATGGGGTTTGGAAGAAGAAATATATCAGTATCCCCTGATGAAGTGAAAGCTTATGTAAAGTATCAACTAGGAGCTCTCATGGCATTTGCAAAATCAAAAGGAGAAAAAATTCAGCATGTAAAACCTCATGGTGCCATGTACAATATGGCAGCAAAGGACAAAGCTTTAGCTAAAGCAATTGCAGAAGCTGTATATGAAGTAGATGAAAACATTATTTTGATGGGACTTGCAAATAGTGAAATGATAAAGAGTGGGAAAGAAATAGGTTTAAAAGTAGCCAATGAAGTATTTGCAGATCGTGCTTATAATCCAGACGGCACATTAGTATCGAGAAAATTAGAAGGGGCAGTGATTCATGATGCTGAAGTGGCTATAGCAAGAGTTGTAAAAATGGTGAAGGAAGGAAAAGTTACAGCTATCAATGGTGAAGAGATAGAAATTAATGCAGATTCAATTTGTGTTCATGGAGATAATGAAAGAGCCGTTGAATTTGTGAAAAAGATACGTTCCTCTCTTGAGAAGGAAGGTGTAAAAGTAACAGCTATTTCAAATTTTATTGAATAGGAGGAAAGAATGTGAAAAAGGAGATGAAAAAACAGAATAATTTTGGAGCACTTTTAGGAGCAGCATTTATTATGGCAACGTCAGCCATTGGACCGGGGTTTTTAACTCAGACAGCAACATTTACAGCAGAATTTGCAGCAAGCTTTGCTTTCGTTATACTTATATCTATTGTTCTTGATATTGGAGCCCAGGTAAATGTATGGAGAATTATTGGTGTATCAGGTATGAGAGGGCAAGATATTGCGAACAAAGTTGTACCAGGACTTGGGTATGTTGTGGCAATACTTGTTGCATTAGGAGGATTAGCTTTTAATATTGGAAATATTGGTGGAGCTGCTTTAGGACTCAATGTTATTTTAGGACTAGATGTAAAGATTGCAGCGGTTATTTGCGGAATTATTGGTAGTATTATTTTCTTATCGAAAGATGCAGGTCCAGTAGTAGACAAATTCACAAAAATACTGGGTGGATTAATGATTATCATTGTTGCATATGTGGCAATTGTTACAAAGCCGCCTGTTGGACAAGCTATTTATAGAAGTGTAGCACCTGAAAATTTCAAATCACTAATCTTTCCAACTATCACCCTATTAGGTGGAACTGTAGGAGGATATATTACCTTTGCTGGTGGACATAGATTGATTGATGCCGGAATTACAGGGAAGGAGAACCTTGGAGAGATTACAAGAGGTTCTATCATGGGAATTGTGATTGCATCCATTATGCGTGTGTTCTTATTCTTAGCAGTATTAGGGGTAGTGGCAAAAGGATTCCAATTAGATCCTTCTAACCCAGCAGCTTCTGCTTTTCAACATGGTGCGGGTATGATTGGATATAAATTCTTTGGTATAGTATTATTATCAGCAGGGATTACTTCTGTTGTTGGAGCAGCATATACATCTGTGTCATTCCTAAAAACGCTACATCCAACCATTGAAAAAAATGAAAAGTATTGGATTATTGGATTTATCGTGGTGTCTACTATGATTATGGCAGTAATAGGAAAACCTGCAAAACTGCTTATATTAGCAGGATCATTAAATGGATTGATTTTACCAATTACCATAGGGGTTATTTTACTTGCTTCTAGAAGAAAAGATATTGTAGGAGATTATAAACATCCTACTTGGCTATTGGTATTTGGATTATTGATTGTTCTTGTAGCTGGATATGCAGGAGTAAATGCACTGAAAAATATGCAAATGTTAGTACATTAGTAAGGGGTTCAATTGAAGCATCTAGATAAGTGTTTACTTACCTAGATGCTATCAATCTTTAAAACGCAATATAAGGGGGAACAAAATGTGTATAGAGAAACAAAATATTTAATAGCAGGAGAAAAAGCATTGGTGATAGAGTTCGGAAATGAAATCAGTGAAAAGATTAATAGCAAAGTAAGAGCCATGATGATTGCTATAGAAAAGAACAATATTGAAGGTATTATAGAAATGACACCTACCTATCGTTCTTTGATGGTGCATTATGATCCATTGAAAAAAGATTACCATTCCCTTTTGAAACAATTACAATTATTAGAAAGTCAAATGGATAAGATAGAGATACCCCTACCAGAAGTAATTGAAATTCCAACAGTTTATGGTAAAGAATTTGGACCAGACATTGAAAATGTAGCAAAACATAATGGTTTAACAGTAGAAGAAGTTATAAAAATTCATACTTCAAGAGAATATCTTATATACATGCTTGGATTTACCCCTGGTTTTCCTTACTTGGGAGGAATGAATGAGAAAATTGCAACTCCTAGACTGAAAACACCAAGAACGAAAATTAGTGGTGGGTCAGTAGGCATTGCAGGGAGTCAAACTGGAATTTACCCAATAGATAGTCCTGGAGGTTGGCAATTAATTGGAAAAACACCATTAAAGCTATACGATGCGTATAGAGAAAGCCCCATTTTACTTGGGTCAGGAAATTATATTAAATTTGTAGCTATTGATGAAAATACCTATAAAAGAACAGAAGAAGCAATAAAAAATAATACTTATGTATATAAAAAATACCCTAAAGAAAGGGTGGGGAAATAAATGGGACAGATAAAAATCTTAAATCCTGGGCTTTTGACTACTGTGCAGGATGAAGGAAGAGTTGGCTATCAACAATTTGGTGTTCCTGTTTCAGGAGTAATGGATTATTTTTCATACAAAGTAGCAAATATTTTGGTGGGAAATGATGAAAAAGAAGCTGTTTTAGAAGTTACCATGTTAGGACCGCAAATCATATTTGAAGAGGGTACGGTGATTGCTATTACAGGAGGAAAATTATCTCCTATGATCAATGGAAAAGCTATTCCTATGTGGAAAAGTATACATGTAAAGAAGGATGATCAATTATCCTTTGGGGGAATGAAAGAAGGATGTAGAAGCTATATTGCTTTTGCAGGAGGAATCAATGTACCTGAAATTATGGGAAGTAAATCAACCTATATGAAGGGGAAAATTGGTGGATATGAAGGAAGACCTCTAAAAAAAGGAGATAAACTTAAAATAGGAAGTCCAAAGGAATCTTTATTGAAGCTCACAGGAAGAGCTGTTTCAGCTAAATATATTCCAGAATACAAAAACTCTTTAGAGGTACGAGTTCTTTTAGGTCCTCAAGAGGAATATTTTACAGAAAAGGGAATAGAAACTTTTCTTTCTCAATCTTATACAGTAACCAATGAATGTGATCGAATGGGTTTTCGTTTAGATGGGGAAGAGATTGAGCACAAAGAGGGAGCAGATATTATTTCTGATGGTATTGCCTTTGGGGCTATCCAGATACCAGGACATGGAAAGCCTATTATTATGATGGCAGACAGGCAAACTACCGGAGGCTATACAAAAATAGCCAATGTTATATATGCTGATTTAGAAAGAATAGCCCAAGCAAAACCAGGAGATATTATAAGCTTTAAAAAAGTAAGTATAGAAGAAGCACAAAGTATATTAAAAGAAGTAGAGGAAAGAATAACTGCTATTAAAAAAGAATGTGTTGCCCGGGAAATTATTGATACAAAGGAATATCGTTTGAAAATTAATGGAAAATTTTATGAGGTCAAGGTAGAAGAAATCAAATAAAAAGCTTTTGGATTCGTTCCAAAAGCTTTTACAATGGGCTTAAAACATTTTGTTCTATACATATTCGTAAGGATAAACCTCTCATCCCTAAACTTTTAAAATCAATTTGTGCAATATCTCCATCAATAGCTTTTATCAACCCTGTTCCAAATGCTTTATGCTTTACTAGTGTATTTATTTTAAATGGATGTGAAATAGATGAATTTGTTTGTTTTGTTGTAGATGATATGCTTGTAGAATAAGTATCTTTTTTATTTCTATAAGAGGTATCTTTTATAGCTGGAAAGCATTTATTTATGCATTTTTTTACTTCACCAACAAAAGGGGAAGGACGCATATATGCACCATCTTGAAACTTTGGAACCACTAATGAGAGTGATTTTTTTGCTCTTGTCATACCTACATAAAAAAGTCTTCTTTCTTCTTCTAAGTACATAGCTTCTTCCTCGTCTAAATGATCCATCTTGGACTTAGGAGGGAATTGCCCATCTACTAAATCAATTAAATAAACATGATCAAATTCTAATCCCTTTGAGGAATGTACTGTTGATAAAAGAACAGAAGTATTTTCTTTTTTATTTTTTGTAGAATATAGAATCTTTTGCAGTTTATTAAATCTTTCCATAAAATTAATAATTGAATCGGTTTTAGAAGCGATTATTTTTAATTGTGTAAAGATAAATAGGACATTTTCATAGGAACATTTTAGCCTTTGACAGTTTGATTTTAAATATTTTTTATAAGCAAGATTTTCTTCAATGAAATTTAAAGCAGCTTGTGGTCTCATATGAGCAAGGGAATAAAAATCTTCCTTAAGGCGTTTGAGGTTTTTCTGTTGATACGGTTTAAGATCGGGAAAATCAACTAAATAATCAAAGATGGAAATGGATCTAGGCTGTTCTTTTATGAAAGATACAGATGCCTTGGATATATAACCATTCATTTTATAATAAATCCTTTCAAAGGATGTAATGTCATAAGGATTTAGAGATAAATCTAAAAAGGCGAATATATCTTTTACTAACCAATGATTGAAAAAGGACATATTAAATCCTTGCATAGAAAATGGAATACTATTTCTCTCTAATGTATCTATTAGGGGTACAGAAGATAGATTGTTTCGGTAAAGTATAGCAGTTGTACCTGTATTTTGATTGATTTCTTCTAATAAGTAGTTAAGTTGATCTACTGCATTTTGAACATTTACCATAGAAATAGGTGCGTAATATTCATTATCCGTATACATATTTTTGAAATATCTTTCTGTATTAGATTTTATAAAAGTATTGCTTATAGTAACAATTTCCTGGGAAGAACGATAGTTTTTTTCTAAAAAGAATACACGACCCTCTTTATAAGTTTTTGAGAAATCCAGCAGTGCTTGAGGATAGGCCCCTCGAAAGCCATAAATACTTTGATCATCATCAGCTACCATAAATAAGTTGTTTTTAGGAAAAGTTAGGAGCTTGATGATTTCATGTTGAACCTTTGAAGTATCCTGCGCTTCATCTACTTGGATATATGGATATTGTTTTCTATACTGAGTGAGCAGATGTTTGTTTTTTCGAAGGATTTTAAGTGCAAGGCTTAGCATATCATCAAAATCAATAAGATGATGTTTCTTTTTGTAAGATTCGTAATGGGTATATATTTCTTTAAATTTTTCCACTTCAAAGTCGTAGGATACGAATTCTTCTATATGAATCATTGAATTTTTTACAAAGCTAATAGTACTTAAAAGGGCTTCTAATTCATCTTCATTAGGGAAACTATGATTTACTTGTTGATAGATTCTTTTTAGTAATACATTTTTTTGAATAGGTGATTTTTCTCCTTCAATGATGGTATACTCAAAAGCATTCATCTTTGCATATCTAGAGACGATTCGCAGGGCCAAACGATGAATAGTAGAAAAATATACATTTTGACGAATAACTTTTCCGAAAACTTCAAAAAAGCGTTTTTTCATATCCTTTGCAGAAGCTCTACTGAAGGTTACAGATAATATATTACTAGGATGTATGTTATGATTTAAAATTAAATTGGCTGTTCTACAAATGAGAGAGGTAGTCTTACCGCTTCCTGGAACTGCTAGGGTAAGACTGGGTCCATCTTTATGAAGAACAGCTTGTTTTTGTTGATTATTTAAATGAATATGATGATCTGTTTTTAATAGATGAAAAAATGAATCTTTCAAAATAAAGGCCTCCTAGAGATAAAATGCAATAGGTAAAGTATAGCATATTGCTAAATGGTTTTATAGGGTTAGGTTTAATGAAAAAATATAGTGCAAAAAGAATGAATTTTATGATATAAAAAGAATATATATTACAATAAATATTCTTTGGCTATACTAAGGACATAAGGAGGAACTATGAAGAGAGGAAAACAAGATTTTTTAAAGGATATGGAATATATTGATGGGATTACAATTATTGATCGAAATGGGAAAATATTATTCTCTGTAAAATTTAATCCATGGTTTCATCCTGAAATAGTAGATGGAGAAGAAGTAATTGGAAAAAAGTTAAATGAAGTTTTTACCAATATTGATAAAGATACAAGTACATTATTTAAAGCTATGGAACTAGGAAAACCTATTCATAGGAAAAGGCAAAGTGTTGTAAATATAGAAGGAACAAAGATTGTTACTATGAATACATCTGTGCCTATTAAAGGAGAAGGTAGAATTATTGGAGCTATAGAAATATCTAAGGATATTACAAAATATAAAGAAAAAAACATGAATGTGATTGAAATGAATTCACAACTATTTACGAAGACTGATGAAATGGAAAAGCATTTAGGACCAGATCGCGCAAGATATACTTTAGAAGATATTATTTCTGACAATACAAAGATGAGAGAACTAAAATATTTTGTAAAAAAGATAGCAAAAGGAAAAGCTTCTGTTTTTATTTATGGAGAAACAGGAACAGGAAAAGAATTGTTTGCTCATGCCATTCATCATGAAAGTTCTAGAGCAAACAAACCTTTTATTACACAAAATTGTGCAGCTATTCCTGAAAATTTATTAGAAAGCATTTTATTTGGGACAACAAAGGGAAGTTTTACAGGAGCATATGATCATCCTGGATTATTTGAGTTAGCTGAGGGGGGGACTTTGTTTTTAGATGAAATCAATTCTATGCCCATTCAGTTACAAGCCAAATTATTAAGAGTATTGCAGGATGGGTATATTAGAAGATTAGGTGATAGAAAAGAAAGAAAGGTAGATGTGAGGATTATTACGGCATCTAATAGGAGTCCTAAAAAATGTATAAAAGAAGGATACATTAGACAAGATATTTATTATCGATTAGCTACATTATCTATGCATATTCCACCCCTTAGAGAACGGAAAGAAGATATTGAAATATTACTCAATTTCTTTATCAACAAATACAATAAAGATCTTGAAAAACACATAAAAAAAGTATCCAAGGAGGTTTATGATGTACTGATTGATTATCATTGGCCAGGAAATGTAAGAGAACTTGAGCATGTGATAGAGTATGCAATGAATATGGTGGATGATACTGTTGATGAAATAGAAATAGAACATGTTGAAAATGTGATGAAGGTAATAGAAGAAGATGAGGTACAAATATCTATACGACCATTAAAGGAAGCTGTAGGTCATATAGAAAAGAAATTGATAGAAGAAGCCATAAAAAAAACAAAGGGAAATGTTTCTCAAGCTGCCAGATTATTAGAAATACCTAGACAAACTCTTCAAAGAAAAATGAAAAATTATCATATTTTATAAATGATAGAAAATCATAGAGCTAAAATATAAATATTGCTCAAAAAATAACAAATAGTGCCCAAAAAGTAACAAAAAAAGCTGTGCAGGATGAAAAAATGCCAGCTTTTTTTATATATGTTTCATAAAATGGATGTCAAAGAATATAATGACTACTTAAATGGTGGGAAGAAATGTTGAAATAGCTAGATGAAAATAAAAAATAAAATATTGTATAATGGCACGAAGATTGCAATAAATGTTAATGACTATTGCAAAACCATTAGCATAAAAGGGGGAAATAAAAATGATTATTGGTGTATTGAAGGAAATCAAAAGTGGAGAATCTCGTGTCATTATGACACCAATAGAAGCTGGAGAATTGGTTGCAGACGGACATGAGGTACTTGTACAAAGTGGTGCAGGTGTGAAGGCGGGTTTTGAGGACGAAGAATATATAAGTGTTGGAGCAGAAATTAGAAACCATATGAAAGAAATTTATCAAGAGAGTGACATGGTAGTAAAGGTAAAAGAAATTGAGCCTACAGAATATGAAATGATTAAAGAAGGACAGATTATTTTTACTTGTATACATCCAGCGGCAAATAGAGAAGAGGTAGATACTTTATTAGAAAGGAAAGCGATTGCATTTACAGCAGAGGATACACATCGATTTGGATCGCCTAATTGTGAGGTAGCAGGAAAATTAGGAGCATTGATGGGAGTCAATTATCTTCTCAGTATCAATGGTGGAAGAGGACAATTAATATGTGGTATTGGAGGAGCACCAGGAGCTAATGTATTGGTTTTAGGAGCAGGAATTGTGGGAAAAGGAGCAGTAGAAATTGTATCAGCATTAGGTGCCCAAGTGACTCTTATGGATGTTAATATTGGGACATTGAGACATTGTGAAGAAATTTTTCCTAAAAATGTACAGACTATGTTTTCTAATCAACAAAATATCAAAAAGATATTATCTCGTATGGATTTAGTGATTAATTGTGTGAAGTGGCCAAAGCATAGGAAAGATCATTTAATTACAAAGGATATGTTAAGATTTATGAAAAAAGGATCTGTGATTGTAGATGTGAGTGCGGATGTTGGAGGAGCTATTGAAACGTATAAACCAACAACTCATGAAAATCCAACGTATGAGATAGATGGAGTGATCCATTATGGGGTGGATAACATACCAGGAGCAGCGCCTCATACAACTTCTATTGCTTATGCAGCATCTGTTTTTCCTCATTTAAAAGCTATTGCAAATGATGGAATTGTAGAGGCTTGTAAAAGAGATGGTTATTTAAGAAGAAGTCTTACTGTCTTTAAAGGGACTCTTACTCATGAAGAAGCTAGTGTTATTCAAAATAGATCATGGAAAACACCTGAAGAAGTATTAGGATTAACAGATTGTGTTGATTTAGATCATGTACCAAAAGCCACAACCACTAGTGTTAAGAAAAAAGATAGTTCTAAAGAAAGTGTTTGTAATTGTTGCTAAGAAGGAGAGGTTTAAGAAAAAAAGAAATTCGTTCAATTTCTCTTCTAACAAAGGTATTGGCTTATAAAAGTAAATACCTTTGTTAGAAAATATAAAAAATATAAAGGAGAGATGTGAAAATGGAAGCAGGCGCGACAATGGGAATTATATCTTTATTACCAGCTACAATAGCAATTATTCTTGCTTTTAAAACAAGAAATACGGTATTTTCATTAGCTGTAGCAATTTTTATTGGTGTTTTAGCTGCAGGAAAAGGTTTGATGGGTTTTCCTGCTATAATGAAAACTTCTCTTGGAACAACAAGCTTTTCTTGGATTTTATTACTTGAATTATTTATTGGGATTGTTATTGCATTCTTTCAAAGAACAGGTGCTATTCAGGGATTTACAAAAATTATGGAAGATAGAAAATTGAGCAGAAAAAATATTCAATTGACTGCATGGGTAATGGGAATGTTTGTATTTTTTAGTGATTACTTTAGTCCACTATTTGTAGGTTCTACTATGAGAAGCTTATCAGATAAGGCGAAAATCTCTAGAGAAAAACTTGCATATATTGCAGATTCTACATCAGCACCCGTAAGTGTTTTGGCACCTATTACTGGATGGGCCGTATTTATTTCAGGACTATTAGTAGGAATGGGACCTGTAGAAAATGCTGAACAAGCTATGATGATTTTTACAAGAGCAGTGCCATTCAATTTTTATGCAATTATTGCAGTAATATTGGTAGGTTTATTTGCAGTAGGGGCTATTCCAGATTTTGGACCTATGAAAAAGGCTGAAAAAAGAGCATTAGAGGAAGGAAAAGTTTTAAGAGATGGAGCAGAACCTCTTATTGGAGAAGAATTAACAGATACCCCTCCCTATGAAGGAATAAAAACACATGTATTCTTTGATTTTATTTTTCCTGTATTAATTGTTATTACTATTGCTATTGGAACTTTTATTACATTAAAGTCAGCAAAAACAATGGAGGCTTTCCTTACAGCAGCAGTAGTATTAGGAATTATTATGAGAATTCAAGGGGTTCCATTCAATGATATTATGAAGACAGCCATGTCAGGAATGAAAGGGGTTATGCCAGCAATTATTATTTTAGCACTTTCTTATACGATCAATGCGTTAAGTAAGGAGATGGGAACTGCAAATTATATTATCTCCGTAACAGAAAACTGGTTAACACCTAACCTACTTCCCTTTATCACTTTTATGATTGCAGCAACTATATCCTTCTCAACAGGAACTTCCTGGGGAACCTTTGCCATTGTTATGCCTATTGCAGCACCCCTTGCATTTAGCTTTAGCGGGAATGAAGTAAGTGCATTAGTATTAGCTACAGTAGCAGCCGTTGCAGGGGGCGGCGTATTTGGAGACCATTGTTCACCTCTTTCAGATACAACGATTCTTGCATCAACTGGAGCAGCTGCAGATCATATTGACCATGTAAAGACCCAAATTCCATACGCTTTATTAGCAGCTGGATTGGCATCTGTTGTATATTTGATTATAGGGTTTGTGGCCATTTAAAAAACTATAGGTATTGTGGAAATTAATCCGATACCTTCTTTATACAAAAATGACCATAATAATCTAATTTTGATTATTATGGTCATTTTTTATTCTTTTTTTCCTTAGAAATTGCACAAGATAAAACCTGATTTGTTAAAAAATTAAAAAAATTATTGACAAGTATACTAGTAACCACTATAATAACTACTAAGAGGAGTGGTTATTATAGTAGTTACTATAATAAAATAATTAAATGTAGTGTTAATGATGAAATAATAAGGTGTTAGATTAGATATGCAAGGGATTTCGATGAAAAAGGAATTTATTTTTAAATTTAAATTATGGGAGGCGGTAGAATGGATAGTAGAACGTTGAATGTAATGAAAAATTTAAAAAGAAATGGTTTTAACGTAGAGTATTTTGAAAATTGTACAGTAGCAAAAAAAGCATTATTAGATGCAATAAATTTAGATGAAGATGTTGGAATAGGTGGTTCAAAAACAATCTATGATATGGGAATGCATAAGGATTTGATGAAAAGAGGAAATGAAGTTTATTGGCATTGGCTTGTAGATCAAGAGAAAAAAGATGAAGAAAGATTCAAAGCTAGTCATACTCCTGTATATTTGTCAAGTTCTAATGCAGTAACGGAAGATGGTAAATTAGTAAATATAGATGGATTGGGAAATCGAGTTGCATCAATGATTTATGGACATGATAGAGTTTATATTATTGTGGGTGTTAATAAAATTGCTAAAGATGCAAATAAAGCAATCGAGAGGATTAAAAAAGAAGCTTGTCCTAAAAATGCAGAAAGATTAAACTTAGAGACTCCTTGTAGATATACTAAGGAATGTAATGATTGTCGTTCTAAAGATAGAATGTGTAATATTACTGTGATTATTGATCATAAACCTATGAAAACGGACATAAATGTGTTTTTAATCAATGAAGATTTAGGATTTTAATGAAATAATATAGAGGATGAAGAATTTTAAATAACAATAAAAATAATAAAAGAGAAAGGGAAATAGGATGTTTGTAAAAAATAATAATGCAAAAACATTTAACGTAGCAGATGGAATAAAAAGCAGGATATATAGCAAAAGGTAAGTTTGAGTTTTTAATTGAAGAAGAGAAAACGATTCTTGAGACAGGTGATAGCTTCTATGTAAAGGCAAATAAAGTCCATAGTTGTGTTTCCGTTGAAGAAGGTATTGTTGTGGATATTTTTTCTCCACAAAGAGAAGATTTTCTTAGTATGGTTAAATAAAACAAGAATAGTTGCATAGTAAGTAAATTTGAAAGGAAGTGAATGGTAGTGAAATTCATTTATCCATATAAATCATATTTTGTTGGTTTGATAATGTTTATAGTCTTATCAGTATATGGATTTTTTCAGATTTACGATTTATCAAAAAGTAAAATAATTTTGATCGTTTTATATGTGGTGTTCTGTATATCAGTTGTATTTTGGTACTATGAAAATTACTCTTATTATAAGAGTATGTATGTAGTAATATCAAATGATTTCTTAGAGATTAAAGGGGATAAGGGATTAGAAAAAATCACAAGATCCGATATTGAATATATCATTGAAGGAAACCATAGACAACTATTTAAAATTTATAATGTTGTTCACATTTTTGCGAAGGATGGTAGGTATTTTTATTTAACTAGTGAGATTAATTCTTTTAAGAAATTGAAAAAACAATTGAATAATAATTTTAAAGATGTATATATAAAAAAGAAAAAAGTCATTCAAATGAATTTTGTTGTGAATAAAGAAAATTTAATAAAGATGAATTAAGCTGTTGTGTTAGTAAATTTTACAAAAGGAAAAAGTCCAGAATGTTATGATAATCTTCACTGTTTTTAAGTATAGTTAGATTTTATAATGTAAAAGGAAAAAGGACATCTCTTTTTATAAGATTTGTCCTTTTTTCTTTTTTTCAAGGGCTATTTTTAGACAGCCTTTTTTGACTATTTAGCATAAGACGAATTTGACGTTTTCTTTCCGAACATGAATGTTGTTAAAATGCCTCCTATAATAGCAGGGATTAACCAAGCAAATCCAAAGCTTGCAAGGGGAATACCATCAATAAAGCTTTTCAAAATACTAACATCAACACCCATAACACTTAGACCATCGTAAAGACTTATGAGTAATGCACCAATAACAGCGCCAATGTAAGATGCATCTTTAACAAATTCATCAAAAATATTCATTACAATGAGTACAATGGCAACAGGATATACGGTAATTAGTAAAGGAACAGCAATTTTAACGATCATTTCTACTCCTACATTTGCAAAAATGGCACTGAATATACAAGTAGCGATAACGATTAATTTATAACTTAATTTATTATTGCTTAATTTATTAAAGAAACTGCCTACTGTTGCTGTAAGTCCAATAGAAGTCGTTAAACATGCAAGGGCTACAACGATTCCTAAAGCAATTTTTCCAAATCCTCCAAGTAAGTGATTAGTAATTCCAATTAAAAGATCAGCTTTTGGTGTATCTAAAGGATAAACTGAATTTGCTGAAGAACCTAAATACATCAATCCTCCATAAACAAGTCCTAGACCAATAGCTGCAATGAATCCAGCTTTTATAGTTAAGCTTACTTGTTCCTTTACGTCTTTGTAGCCTTTTCCTACAAGAGAGCTTAGCATAACTCCCGCAAATACTAATGATGCTAAGGCATCTAAAGTTTGATAACCTTCTATAAAGCCTTTTGATAAAGGGTTTTCTTTCATTGAAATAGTTGCTGTACCTAGCGGTGAAGAAACTCCTTTAAAGATGATGATGAAAATCATGATTAAAAGTAGTGGTGTTAATATTTTTCCTATTTTATCTACGATTTCAGATGGCTTAATTACAAAAAATAGAGTAATGCCAAAGAATATAATAGATGCAAGAATTGGACTAAATCCAGAAAATATAGGTTTGATTCCCATCTCATAGGTAGTAGCACCTGTTCTTGGGATAGCCAATAGTGGTCCTATAGCTAATATAATAACTGTTGAGAATATTTTACTAAAAACTGGACCTACTTTATTTCCTACAGCATCAATTGTTCCTCCTGCTTTAGCTGAGGCAATAATACCTAAAAGGGGCATGCCTATACCTGTTATGAAAAATCCAACAGCACAAACAATCCAATTTTTTCCTGCCATCAGCCCTAAAGAAGGTGGGAAAATTAAATTTCCTGCTCCAAAGAACATGGCAAATAGAGCAAGACCTAGCACAAATACATCTTTTGTTTTTTTGTTCATTTCAATCCCTCCAATGATCATCATTTTAATCAATTAAAAAAATCTTCCGTTCCTATGAATAGCTTCATTCATAGGGGCGAAAGATTATTCTCGCGGTACCACCCTAGTTTACAGTTAGTGTAACTGCCTTAAATTTTAGTCAGAGTTTTTCTCGAACTATAGTCAAGTATCGGTGACAACCGGTCGAAACTACTCAAATAAATTTTTCGAATCGACTGCTCAGGAGTTACCATTATATACGGCTTTAACGCTAACTTTCAGCTTATGTTAGCTCTCTGTAGTCAAAGGAATCGTATTTTTCTCTCCATCATGGCTTTAATGTGTTAAGTTTCAATAATCGTTATTTCATATTATAGAAAAGTATTTAGCTGCTGTCAAGAAATTTTAGTAAATTTAAGTAAATTAAAGTAAAAAATCCCAATATTCGTTTTTTTGTGAAAATTCATTAATTAATTCATATGTAGGATATGCTATAATAATATATAAAAATTCAATAAATAAAAAATTTTTAATTATATTTTTATTAAAGGAGTTTATTATCATTTATGCAAGGAGAGAATTAAATCCTATGAAAAAGAATTTTAACCTTCAAACAAGGATTACTATATTGATTACTGTATTAATTCTTTTTTCAATAAGTATTAGTATTGTGTTTACTAGTCAGTGGTCACTAGACCATATTCAAGAAAAGGTAGAGGGGAATATAAAAAATGTAGCAATGATACTATCAAATTCTCCTGATATTAAAAAGAGTTTAAATGAAAGAGATGCTACTAAAATTCAAAACCATGCAAAGGAGATATTGAGTAGACTAGATGGGGTAGACATCATTACCATAGCGGATATGAATGGAATTAGATATGCCCATCCAAATCAAGAGCGGATTGGAAAGGGATTTGTAGGAGGAGATGAAGTAAAGGTTATAAAGGAAGGGGTATCCTATGTATCTCAGGCAAAAGGGACGCTAGGGGTTTCTATTAGAGCTTTTGAACCTATAGTTTATAAAGATGAACAGATTGGTTTTGTTATGGCAGGGGTGTTATATGAGGATATTCAAAAATTTAGGAGACATGCTTTTTTAACTATGTGTGGTTTTACTTTATTTGGAATATTTTTAGGGATATTAGGAGCATTCATCATTGCAAAGAGAATAAGAGATAGTCTTTTAGGATTAGAACCTGATGAAATTGTTTATTTGTATAGAGAGAATAGGGCAATGCTTAAATCTATAAGGGAAGGAATTATTGCTATTGATGCTAATGGAAGGATTACTTTGGTAAATGATTATGCTATAAAAATATTAAATATTAATAATCCAAATGTAATAGGAGAACATGTGTTAGATGTATTTCCTACTAGCAGATTATTAGAAGTTTTAAAAAGTGGAGAACGGGAATATAACGAGGAACAAATTATTAATGATACAATTATATTAACCAATCGAGTTCCTATAAAGGATGGAGATGAGATTATAGGAGCTATGGCAAGTTTTAATGATCGAACAAAGATTAAACGATTAGCAGAAGAAATTACAGGGGTAAGGCAAATCATTCAAGCCCTTAGGGCAAATACCCATGAATTCATGAATAAATTACATGTAATATTAGGTCTTATTGAATTAAATGAGATCAATGAGGTAAGAAAGTATATTAAAGGGGTCGTAAAAGAACAAGAGCAAATAAGATTTTTCCTTATGAAAAAAATAAAAAATCCAACTATATCAGCAATTATATTAGGAAAATTAAATAGAGCTAAAGAGCTTAAAATTAATATGGAAGTAGCTCCTAATTCCTATCTAGAAAAGCATTACAAAAATATTCAAAATGAAAATTTAGTGACCATTATAGGGAATTTATTAGATAATGCCATGGAAGCTATTATGAAAAAAGGAAAGGATGGGGAAATTTACTTAAGAATTGAAGATATTGATGGTGTTATTGAAATAGAAGTAGATGATAATGGTATAGGCATAAAACAGGAAAATATAGAAAATATCTTTAAAAGAGGATTCACAACGAAGAAGGAAGAAGGCGGTACAGGATTATTTTTAGTTGAAAAAAGTATAAACCAGTTAAATGGCCAAGTTTTTGTAGATTCTAAATTCAAAGAAGGAACAAATATCTTAGTCAGAATACCTAAGGAGGAGAAAAAATGATTCGGGTACTTGTGGTAGAAGATGATCCTATGCTAGCGGAACTCAATAAACGATTTGTGGAAAAAATAGATGGATTTACTGTTGTAGCTGTTTCCAATAATGGAGAAGAAGCTATTAAAAAATTAAAATATGAAAAAATTGATTTAGTCATATTAGATGTGTATATGCCCAAAATCGATGGTATGGAATTATTTAGAAGGGTTCGAAAGCAAAATAAAATGGTGGATTTTATTTTAGTTACAGCAGCCAATGATACGGATAAAATAAATGAAGCCTTAAAATTAGGAGCAGTAGATTATTTAGTAAAGCCATTTGAATTTAAAAGATTAGAAAAAGCATTATTTAATTATAAAGCTAGAAAAAAATTATTTTTTCAAAAGCCCTTTGTGAGTCAAGAAGAAATAGATAAATTGTTTATAGGTGAGTATAAAGAAGAAAAAGAATTAAAAAAAGGATTACATGAATTTACCCTCAATAGAGTGATGAACTTTTTAAAAGAACATGAAAAAGAATTATTATCTAGTGAAACCCTATCAGAAAATTTAGCTATGTCTAAGGTTACTATTCGAAGATATTTAGATTATTTAGAGAATATGGGAAGTATTAAAAAGGAAATAGAATATGGTTCTAGAGGGAGACCGTCTTATCGGTATAGATATATTCATAAAAATAATAAATAAAATAAATAAAACTCGTATTGACAAAATTTTGTCGATACGAGTTTTTTTAATGGGTTCAAGGTATTCTAAATTTGAAAATAATTTAACAATATATTTTTTAATTAGAAAAATATTAGAATAATTTCTTAATATTTTAAAAATAGTCAATTTATCTATAATTAGATATAACAGATGAAGCTAAATAGCTAAGATTAAATAAAGGATAATGGAAAGGAATGAAAAAAATGGATTATGCGAAGAAGGCATTAAAGGTTCATGAAAAGCATCAAGGAAAAATCAGCGTTGTATCAAAATTGGCTGTGACGAATAAAGACGAATTAAGTATAGCTTATACACCTGGGGTAGCAGAACCATGTAGAAAAATTGCAGAAAATAAGGAAGACGTTTAT
Organism: Crassaminicella profunda; assembly: GCF_019884785.1. Lineage (GTDB taxonomy): Bacteria > Bacillota > Clostridia > Peptostreptococcales > Thermotaleaceae > Crassaminicella > Crassaminicella profunda. The sequence continues at coordinate 3,018,147 of NZ_CP082326.1, read as the reverse complement.
AAGTATACAGCAAAAGGGAATTTGGTTGCTGTTGTAAGTGATGGAACTGCAGTACTTGGTCTTGGAGATATAGGTCCTGAAGCGGCTATGCCTGTAATGGAAGGAAAGGCTGTACTATTTAAAGAGTTTGCTGGAGTAGATGCATTTCCCGTATGCATAGATACAAAGGATGTAGATGAAATTGTAGATTTCGTAAAAAAGTTAGCACCTACTTTTGGAGGAATCAATCTTGAAGACATCTCTGCTCCAAGATGTATTGAAATTGAAACAAGACTTAAGGAAGAATTAGATATTCCCGTATTTCATGATGATCAGCATGGAACAGCTATTGTAACTACAGCAGGATTGATTAATGCATTAAAGCTAGTGAATAAAAAATGGGAAGATTTAAGAATTGTTGTAAATGGAGGAGGGGCAGCAGGCTCTGCAATTGTTAAGATGCTACTGAATATGAACGCAAAGGAAATTTTAGTATGCGGAAGAAAAGGGATTCTCTATAAAGGGGATGAAACAAACAATGCATTAAAAGAGGAACTTGCTCAAATTACAAATCCTAATAATGAAAAGGGGAATTTAGCAGATGCACTAAAAAATGCAGATGTATTTATTGGGGTTTCAGCTCCTAATGTAGTAACCAAAGAAATGGTAGCATCTATGAATAAAGATAATATTGTATTTGCTATGGCCAATCCAATTCCAGAAATTATGCCAGCATTAGCAAAAGAGGCAGGAGCAAGAGTAGTAGGATCTGGAAGATCTGATTTTGCAAATCAAATTAACAATGTATTAGCCTTTCCAGGAATATTTAAAGGGGCATTAGCAGTAAGAGCAAGTGATATCAATGAAGCAATGAAGGTGGCAGCAGCCAATGCTATTGCAGAAATTATTGATGAGGCTGAATTAAATGAAGAATATATTATTCCAAAGCCTTTTGACGAAAGAGTTGCAGAAAATGTTGCAAAATCAGTTGCAAAAGCTGCTAAGGATACAGGTGTTGCAAGAATATAAAAAGGAGGAAAATATATGACATTGAATGAAAATAAAGGGTTTCAAATAATGGGGATTTCTTTACCGATGTTCGCACTTTTAACTATAGTTGTTTTAGGGGCAACCTATATGGGCGCACTTCCAAAGGGGATGATTGGAGCATTTCCTTTGATGATGATTGTAGGTGCAGTTCTTAACGAATTTGGAAATCGTTTGCCAATTGTAAAGGATTATTTAGGTGGAGGAGCAATTGTTATTATATTTGTATCAGCAGCATTAGTTACCTATGGCATCCTTCCAGAAAGTTCGAAAGAAATTATGACTAATTTTATGAAGGGAGAAGGATTCTTAAGTTTTTATATTGCAGCACTCATCACGGGTAGTATTTTAGGGATGGATAGAAAATTATTAATTAGTGCTTCTGTAAGATATTTACCTGTTATTCTTGGAGGCGTTATGGCATCATTAGGACTTACTGGACTTATAGGGTTGATTATGGGATACGGAGCAAAAGAAGCGATTCTTTATATAGCCATTCCGATTATGGGAGGTGGTATGGGAGCCGGTGCAGTTCCTTTATCTCAAATATTTGGACAAGCATTAAATGTAGACCCAGCACAGATGATGTCAAAGATGGTTCCAGCTTTAGCCTTAGGAAATGCTATGGCAATCGTTGTAGCAGGATTATTGGATAAAGTAGGAAAGAAAAAATCTAGTTTAACTGGAAATGGTAAGTTGATGAAATCACAAGAGGCTGTAAAAGAAGAAGCAAGTGAAGAAATGAAGCTTGATTACAAATTGATGGGTATCGGAATCTTATTATCTACTACTTTCTTTGTATGGGGAAAAATACTTGGTAAATTTATCCCAATTCATTCTTATGCTTTAATGATCATCAGTGTTGCTATTGTAAAGGTATTAGGAATTATGCCAGAAAAATATGAAAAAGGTGCATTTCAATGGTTTAGATTTGTTATGACAAATTTCACACCAGCATTATTAGTAGGGATTGGTGTAGCTTATACAGATTTAAATGCAGTGATTAATTCTTTATCTATAATATACATTGTACTAGTATTTACAACTGTAGTAGGTGCAACTATAGGTTCTGCCTTTGTTGGACACTTACTAGGATTCTATCCAATTGAAGCATCTATAACAGGTGGGCTTTGTATGGCAAATATGGGTGGAACAGGAGATGTGGCAGTACTTTCTGCAAGTAAAAGAATGGAACTTATGCCATTTGCTCAGATCTCATCCCGTATTGGTGGAGCGTGTATGTTAATTTTAGCTACGAGCTTATTATCAATATTCTTATAGATAAAAAATCCTCTATCGTATTGATAGGGGATTTTCATATGCACGTATATAAAGTAAATTTTTTTATTTCTAAAGATTAATAAGAATAGGTACTAAAATCGGTACAGAGCTAGATAATATTACCCCTGTAATAAAGGCAATAATAGCTGTTTTTGAGTTTGTAGCATTTGATATAATAGGGAGTGATGTATCCATTGCAGTAGCACCAGCTGGACTAATAGCTTCAAGATCCCCAATGTATCTTGCGATAAATGGTATTGAAATAAGGGCAATGATCTCCCTTGCTACATTGGATATAAAAGCTAAAGCACTAAGCTCTGATGAATATTTCATGAGCATCATAGAAGATAATGTATACCATCCAAATCCAGCCCCTACGGCACTAGATTCATTTACTGGTAAATTTAAAAGAAATCCTCCTACAACACTTCCAATGATACTACCTAGACCAATCATAAAAGGAACCAATAATATTTTTAGTCCCATCTTTTTTATTTTTGAAAAGGCTTCTTTGTTTCTTCCCATGTCAATACCTACAAAGAATAATAATATACATAATCCAATATCAATGATTATGTCTGTATGTTGCAATATATCTGGTGATAAAAATAAATATCCAAATCCGATCCCTAGTCCCACAGATGCTATGATTTTAAAACTCATTTGTAGCTTCCTCCTGTTTACTGTCTTTTACAATATATCCTTTGATACATTTTACAAATAATACGCTAAAAAAAACTGAAAATGCAGATAGAATGACGGCTTGATAGCCTAATTTGAAAAAGGATGATAAAACCTTTTCATCAACACCGATTCTTATGCCCATAATAAAAAGTAAAAAGAAAAGACATAAAGATTGAATGGTATCCATTTTACTAGTAATTTGTTCTTTCAATTTTCCTTTCAATCCTACGAAAGCGCCAATAGCTAAAATAAATAAGTATAGTGCTAGTCTTGTTGCCAATTATTTTTCCTCCTCCCAAACTAGTAAAAAAAGTAAAATTATTTTAATACATTATTCAAAATATCATAATTTACTATAATTTACAAGAAGCATGTGTAATATAAAATGTAAATGTATAAACTATAGTTAAACAAATTTAGAATTTAATGGAGCATACAAATGAAGGAGAGAATTAATGAATTTCAGTTATTTAGCTTAATTGTGTTGTTTGAAATAGGAAGTACCACTCTTTTTGCATTGGGAATAGATGCAAAACAAGACGCATGGATAGCTATTTTATTGGGTATGTTTTTCGGATTAATTTTATTATGGGTTTATACAGAATTGCAAAAAAGTTTTCCTACAAAAAATTTAGTAGAAATTATAATTGTATTAGTAGGAAAAACTATAGGATATCCCCTTGCATTCCTTTATGCATTGTATTTTATTCATATATCCACACATAATCTAAATGAATTTGGAAACTTAGCGATTATAACATTTCTTCCAGAGACGCCATTTGTTGTTGTTGTGAGTATATTTATGTTTATTGTTTTATATGCTTTGTTTTCTGGAATAGAAGTACTTGGACGTATCAGTGTAATCATGATCATTATTGTATTGTTTTTTCTTATAAATATGTATAGTTTGATTGGTATATCTGGATATATTGATCTAAAAAAATTAACACCTATTCTTTCTAATGGAATAAAGCCTGTTTTAGGAGCGGCATATCCTCAAGTAGTCAATTTTCCATTTGGAGAGATGATTGTTTTTCTTATGTACTGGCCTTATGTGAATAAAGAAAAAGCTATCCGTAAAGTATCTTTTTTGGCTGTTGGTATGTCAGGAATTCTTCTTATGATTTCGTTAATTATTATTGTTTCTGTATTAGGGGTTGATGCTGCTTCAAGATCAAATATACCTTTATTAGAGGTAGTCAGAAGAATTAATATTAGAGATGTTATTATGCATGTAGATGCTATAGCTATTGTAAATATGGTTATAGGAGGTTTTTTTAAGATGACTATCTCTTTTTATGGAGGAATATTAGGGATGATTACATTATTTAAAATAAAAGATAAAAGAAGGATCTTGATCCTAGGGGCTATTTTTACAATGTATATCACTATTGTTACTATACCAAGTTTTCCATTTCAACGATGGCTAGGACAAAAGGTTACTACACCCTATATCCATGTACCTTTTCAGATTATATTTCCAGTATTATTACTCATGATTAATTATTTTAAGAGGAAAATGAGTTTGGTTAATGAGGATGATAAAAATGTTTGATGTACAGGCTATAGAACACATGCTTAAGAAAGCTGGATGGTTTCCGAGTATGCTTTTATTGGGAGAATGGATTTTTGTACCTATTATATTTATGGTACTTTTATATCATTTTTTTTTATATATCATAAAAATAACTAGGAAAAATTAATATTCCTAGTTATTTTCTTTCTTGAAGGGAGATATATTTTTTTTCAACGGATACGGTTTTATATGCAGGTCTGATAATTTTTTGATCACTTACGATTTGTTCTATTCGATGGGCACACCATCCAGCAATTCTAGCTGTAGCAAATAGAGGAGTATATAGCTCTGGAGGAATATTTAACATTTCATAAACAAATCCAGAGTAAAGGTCTACATTTGCAGTAATGACTTTATCGGGTTTTAATTCTTTAAAGAGTTCTATGGTCAATTCTTCTATATTTTTATATAAGTTGAATTCTTCTACCCTGTTTTTTTCCATGGCTAATTCGTATGCCTTCTTTTTTAATAAAACAGCTCTAGGATCAGATTTTGTATAAATGGCATGTCCCATTCCATATATAAGTCCTTCTTTATTAAAAGCTTCTTTACGTAAAATCTTTAATAGGTAATCTTTTAGTTTACTAAGGTTATGATAATCAGATACATTTTCTTTTATATTTAAAATCATCTCACGGACCATTATATTAGCACCACCATGTTTGTGACCTTTTAATGAACCAACTGCAGCTGCAATAGCAGAGTAGGTATCTGTACCAGATGATGAAACCACATGGGTTGCAAAAGCAGAGTTATTGCCACCCCCATGATCTGCATGAAGAATTAATGCTAAATCTAATGTTTCTGCTTCTGTTTTAGTATATTGATTGTCTGATCTGGTCATATATAAAATATTTTCGGCTGTGCCTATTCCTTTTTGAGGAGAGTGAATAAATAAGCTTTTATGATCAAAATAATGGGCTTTTGCTTGATAGCCATAAGAGATGATCGTTGGAAATCTTGCAATAAGCTCGATACTCTGTCTTAAAACATTTTTAATAGTGATATCATCTGGATTTTCATCATGAGAGTAAAGAACAAGAATACTTCTTTGGAGTTTGTTCATAATATTTTTACTTGGAATTTTTAGAATCATATTTTCTGTATAACCAGATGGAAGTTGTCTTGTTTCATCGAGCAAATGATTAAAATTATCTAACACATTTTGTCTAGGAAGCTCACCAAATAGTAAAAGATATACAACTTCTTCAAAACCATGTCTTTTTTCTTTTTGAAAACCAGCAACTAAATCTTTAATTTCTATTCCTCTATAAAATAATTGTCCTTCTGCGGGAATCTTTTTATTTTCTTGTAATGAATATCCTTCAACAGAAGCAATATCAGTAAGTCCAACCAATACTCCTGTACCGTTTTTGTTTCGCAAGCCTCTTTTAACATTATACAGATCATAGAATTCTGGATTGATTAAATTGCTTTCTTTAGCTAAAACTGCTAATTTATCAAAAGTGGAAGCATCTTCATTTAATTTGCTTATTTTATTGATAAATTTATTTACTTCAGGATTTGTCATATTATTTTTCTTAGCTATGATAGCTAAGTTGTCGAGGACATTTGCGTTAACCCATTGATTCAACTTATTCATCTCCCTCATATGCTATAAATTTTTAATATTTTCAATGATTCTATTGGTTATATCCATAGTGGAAGATAAACCACCTAAATCTTTTGTAATAAATTTTCCTTCATGAATTGTTTTTATAACAGCGTTGATAATTAAATCAGATTTTTCCGTTTCACCTAAATGATTTAATAGCATAGCAGCGGATAATATAACAGCAGTAGGGTTAGCAATGTTTTTTCCTGCAATATCTGGGGCACTGCCATGTACGGCTTCAAAAATAGCCATATCTTCTCCAATATTTGCTCCTGGAACAAGTCCAAGGCCTCCAACAAGTCCTGCACAAAGGTCTGATAAGATATCACCATAAAGATTTGTAGTAACAATGACTTGGAATTGGCTTGGATTCATGACAAGCTGCATGCACATATTATCTACAATGACTTCTTGAAGGGTAATATCTGGATAATTTTTAGCAATTTCTCTAGCACAATCTAAGAAAAGTCCATCTGTAAGTTTCATAATATTTGCTTTGTGAACAACAGTGACCTTTTCTTTCTTGTTATTTGCTGCGTATTCAAAGGCAGCTTGTGCTATCTTTAGAGATGCAGCTTTTGTAATAATTTTAATGGCTTCAGAAGAATCTTCTGAAAGTTTATTTTCAATACCGCTATAAAGTCCTTCAGTATTTTCTCTGAAAATAACAAGATCTACATTTTTAAAGGGACTAGAGGTTCCAGGAATACTTTTTACAGGTCTTACATTGGAAAATAAATTATATTTTTTTCTAAGGCTTACATTAATACTTCTAAATCCCTTTCCAATAGGGGTTGTAATAGGCCCCTTTAAGGCAAATTTATTTTTTTCAAGGCTTTCATAAACTTCATCTGGAACAAGTACACCTTTTTCTTTATAAACATTGAGTCCTGCATTTACAATATCCCAATCTATTTTGAGTCCTGTAGCTTCAACGACTTTTCTTGCTGCAGTAGTTACTTCTGGTCCGATACCATCACCAGGAATGAGTGTTATTTTGTACATGATCTCACCTATCTTTCTTAATAATCAGTTTCTTTGGCAAAATTTAAATATCCGCCTTGTTTTAATATTTCTATATCTCGCTTTGATCCTTCAAAGATGACTTTAGTTTTTATGTTCTTCGTTTTATTGATTAAAGTCATTTCTATATGATTTTCTAGGGAATGAATGATATCATTTAATTCAATATGATCAAATTCGCCAAATTGTTCATAGATATTTTTATTTTTAAATATCAAAGGAAGGATTCCTGAATTGATTAAATTTGCTTTGTGAATTCTAGCAAAGGATTTTGCAATGACAGCTTTTATACCAAGATATAGAGGAACTAAAGCTGCATGTTCTCTGCTTGACCCTTGTCCATAATTTTCTCCGCCTATTACAAAGCCTCCATTGCTTTTTTTAGATCTTATATGAAAATCATCTATAAGAGTACCAAAACAATACTTAGAAAGCTCAGGGATATTTGATCTAAAAGGTAATAACTTAGCATTAGAAGGCATAATATCATCTGTAGTAATATTATCTCCTGTTTTTAATAGTACTTTTCCCTCAAGTTTTGTTGTAAGTTTTTTATTAAGAGGGAAAGGTTTGATATTTGGACCCATAACTACTTCTAAATCTTTTCTATCATTGTTAGGGTAGATAAAATAGTTATCAGATACATAAAATTTTTCGGGAATTTTAATCATTGGCATATCTCCAAATATTGATGGGTCTGTTAAACAGCCTGTGATAGCAGATACAGCTGCTGTTTCAGGGCTTACTAGATATACATCTGCATTTTTTGTTCCGCATCTTCCCTTGAAGTTTCTGTTAAAAGTTCTAAGGGAGATAGCTTCACTCTTTGGTGCTTGTCCCATACCGATACAAGGTCCACAAGAAGCTTCAAGAATCCTTGCACCAGCAGCAATTAAATCACCAAGGGCACCATTTTCAGCCATCATTTTTAAGATATTGCTTGACCCTGGAGAAATGACTAAGCTTACATCTGGATGAACTTTTTTTCCTTTTAATATTTTTGCTACTTTCATCAAATCGGTGTAGGAAGAATTTGTACAACTTCCAATAGCTATTTGGTCTACTTTTATTTTTTCAAGCTCTGATATAACTGCAACATTATCAGGGCTGTGAGGCATAGCTGTCATAGGCTTTATTTCTTCTAAATTGACTGTGATTTTTTTATCATAAAATGCATCTTTATCAGCGGATAAAGGAGTAAAATCTTTCTCTCTTCCTTGTTTTTTTAGAAAATCTTTTGTGATTTCATCGCTAGGGAAAATAGATGTAGTTGCCCCTAATTCTGCACCCATATTTGTAATGGTAGCTCGATCTGTAACAGATAATTCTGTTACACCATCTCCTGAGTATTCTACAATGTATCCTACACCACCCTTAACTGTAAGTTTCTTTAAAATATAAAGAATAACATCCTTTGCTGAAACCCAAGGATTTAATTTTCCCGTAAGCTCAATGTTTAGTACCTTCGGTGCTTTTAAATAATAATATCCTCTTGCCATACCAATGGCTATATCAAGACCTCCTGACCCCATACTAAGCATTCCTAAACCTCCACCAGTAGGGGTATGGCTATCAGATCCAATAAGGATATTACCAGGACGTCCAAATCTTTCTAAGTGAATTTGATGACAAATGCCATTTCCAGGCTTGGAATAAATAATTCCATATTTTGCTGCAGCTGATTTAATGAATTCATGATCATCGGCATTTTCAAAACCAGCTTGTAATGTGTTGTGATCAATATACGCTACAGATAAATCTGTTTGTATGTCTTTAATTCCCATAGCTTCTAATTGAAGATATACCATTGTACCTGTTGAATCTTGTGTTAATGTTTGATTAACTTTTACAGAAATTTCATTTTCGGGTTTTAATGTTCCTGTGAGCAAGTTTTTTTCAAGTATTTTATATGTTAAATTTTTTGGCATAAGGAGTCTCCTTTCAATTTTCAGTGAGTATGAAATAGATTTATAAAATATATAATCGTATAATTGCATACAATTATATATGTATATTTATCCAATGTCAATAGGAATGTCTATGGAAATATTAAGAAAAATTAATATTTCCAATAGGGTTGAAAAAAATTGTTTCAAAAGACAAAAGCGACAATAATAAGAACTGGATAACTACAAAAATATGTAAAATATGCAAGAAAAATAAAACAATTACTCGAAAATAGAAGGGAAACACAAAAAAATAGAGAATATTATAAAAAAGTATTGACTATGCTGTTCATATTTTATTAGAGGTTTATGACAAAGGGAGTTTTAAATATTATTATGAATTTTACTAGATCGGGATTATACTTTTACTAGGAGGAATGTTTATGAATGAAAAAAAAGGAATACTACTAGAAAGTGGAACAGGGGAATTAGAAGTACTTGAGTTTATTGTGTCAGATAGACACTATGCTATTAATGTTGTAAAAACAAAAGAGATCTTTCAAGTAAAAAATATTACCCAAATACCGAATACTTCCCCTTCTGTAGCTGGAATGACATTGATTCGAGGAAAAACAGTTACTTTAATAGATTTAAAACATGTTCTAGAAAAAGAAATACAATCAAATATTGAAAAAAGTATGGCATTATTGTGTGAATTTAATAAAACAGAGGTAGCTTTTTTAGTAGATAAAGTTGTAGGGATTCATCGTATAGGATGGAATCAAATTGAAAAGCCCGATGAAATCGTTGCAGATTCTCAAGTAATAGGAAATATTGTAATGGATAAGAATATATTAATGCTTTTAGATTTTGAAAAAATATTTATGGATATCAGTTCACCTAATAGAACGTCTTATGGTGGATATGATAAAGGTATTGAAAAGATTCATTATAATAAAAAAAGATCTGATGTTAAATTAGTTTTAGCAGATGATTCTACAACTATTCGAAATTTATTAAAGGATGTATTAACAGAAGCTGGATATACCAATCTTACATTCTTTGATGATGGACAGCAGACCTATGATTATTTAAATAATTTAGCTAAGGAAAGAAGAGAGAGATTTTTAGAAGCGGTTGATGTTCTGATCACAGATATTGAAATGCCTCAAATGGATGGACATACCTTGACACGTAAAATAAAAGAGGATCCTATTTTAGGTAGTCTTCCTGTAATTATATTCTCATCACTGATTACAAATGATCTACATCATAAAGGAACGTCAGTAGGAGCAGATGCTCAAATGAGTAAGCCTGATATAGATAATTTAGTAGAACTTATAGATAATTATACCTTGCATAAAGCATAAAAGAACCCACGGCTGATCCGTGGGTTCTTTTATTAATAGCCTAATGTCTTCTCTACAATAATCACTTTGATTCTTCCTTTAATGCCTTGTCTTCTAATTAAAACATAATCATTACAAATTCTTTCAGGGCTAGCACAATCCGTGCAGTAGCCAAGACTTGCACAGGGAGTTTTTTTATTTAATCTTTTAGCATTCGCAGGTGCAGCCATTCTTCTATTTCTTTCAATGGCTTCATCTACATTTTTTACAATTTTATTAACTCCTACAATAACGATTACTTTCTCTGGACCATAAATCATAGCGGCAACTCTATTGCCAGTTCCATCCACATTATATAATTCACCATTTTCAGTGAGGGCATTACTGCTTGTAAAATAAGCATCAGCAGAAAAAGATTTTCTATAGATTTCTTTAATATCTTCTTTACTCAATCCTTTTTCATAGCGATCTAGAAAGTTATACTTTTCATTTCTAAGAAAATCAATGACACCTGTTTCAAAAAGTGTCATAGAACCTCCAACGGATATTGTATCTTCTTCGTCAATAAGTTCTTTGATTGTTTTTAAAAGTTCATTTTCATTTTTTACATAATAACCTTCCATATTGTTTTTTTCTAAGTTTTCAATTGTTCTTTGTACTTTTTGTTCAATTACCCATTCTGTATTTTGATCCATGTAATCATCCTCCTTTTAAATAATAATAACCGATTAAGGTTTTATAAGGGATATAACCCCTGTGGTATGGATTTTTATAATCTATAAGAAATTATAAAAATTTTGAATATGTGTCTATAATATCATTATAAATGAATGTTATCTATTAAGTAAGTATATACTTTTTATTTGTTTATTAACCATTTAGAAAGTAAAGCCGTTAAAAATGGATAGAAAAGCATAGACTATTATTTTATTTAAGATAGCATGAATTTTGGAACTATATTACATAATTAATCGTTATAGGAAGGAATATCCAAAATTATGTCGAATAATGAAATTATGGATTTAAATGGTATTTTAGAAATCATCATAAGTTATAATCAGAGATATTAAAGTATTTCTAATCATTTGAGACAAAAGGAGAGTGAAGATTATGAAAGCTAGTGGTAAATATTTAACAGGAATACAGGGGAAATTATTTACAGTATTTTTAGCTATTGCACTAATTCCTATTATTATCAGTACAATTATTTTAAGTAATCAAATTAAAAAGAATGCATATGAGGATTTTTCTGATTCAACTATGCAAACAATATTGCAAATAGATAATTACATAAATAGTAATATTGAAGCAATCAAAGAAGAAACTAAATTAGTAGCAACGGATCCTATTATTACAAAAATAGATCATAATATATTCTCTTATCTGAATGCTAAGGGGGATGAGAATGGAGTTGTTAAAGTCATACCACCTATTGAAGGAAGTTTACAAGAAATGATTTTAAAAAGATTAGACCATGTTGGGAAAACTCATTCAAAAATAGAAATCATAGGCATCGGTGTGGAAGAAAATGGGGCTTATATAAAGTGGCCTTTGCCAAAAGAGTGGAAAGCAGGCTATGATGCGCGTATACGTCCTTGGTATCAGCAAGGTATGGAGCATCCAGATAAAGTCTTTGTTACGGATCCTTATAAATCATCTGGTGGACATGCTTTTATGAGTAGTACAGCAGTGATTAAAGACAATGCTGGAAACAAAAAAGGTGTGGTTGCAGTTGTTTTAAGCTTAGAAGCATTAACAAATACGCTTAAAGATATTCATCTAGGAGAAACCGGATATATTATGTTAGTAGATAAAAAAGGAACTATCTTGGCACATCCAAAAAAACCAGAATTAAATTTTAAAAATGTCAATGATGAAGAAGTAAATGGATTAAAAGATATTGGAAATATTCAAAAGGATAGCTTTGAAACTAGAATGGATGGAAAAGATTACTTTATAAAGAGTTATACTTCTCCTGAATTAGGATGGAAAATACTAGGAGTTGTTGAAAAAACAGAGCTTGAAAAACAAGTTCGTGAAATGCAAAAAATGATGATTGTAGGAGTCTGTATATTAGCTATTATTGTTTTCTTTATAGCCTATACAGTTTCAAAAAGATTTTCTAAGCCCTTATTTGCTACAATAGAACATTTAAAGCTTATTGCAGCAGGTGATTTTTCTAAGAAAATGGATGATAAATATATACATCAAAAGGATGAATTTGGTGATTTGATAAAAACCATAAATATTATGCAAACACAAGTAAAAGGATTGATTAAACATGTTGCTCAATCATCTGAACAAGTAGCTACCGCTGCAGAAGAATTTACAGCTATTACAGATGAATCAGTTCTTGCTGTAAATCAAGTAGCCACATCTATGGTGGATTTAGCTCAAGGATCAGAAAAGCAAATGAATGCAGTTGAACAAACTACTAGTGTAATAGAGCATATTTCACAAAGTGTTCAACAAGTAGCATCAAACATTAACATTGTAGCAAATATTTCCAATAAGACTGTAGATGCGGCAAATAATGGAGGAAAAGCCATTGAGACTGCTGTAAATCAAATGAATACCATTGAAAAATCTACTATGGAATCTACTGAAGTGGTTGTGCAATTAGACAAGCATTCTTCAGAAATTAGCCAGATTGTAGATGTGATTGTTGGTATTGCAGAGCAAACGAATTTACTTGCATTGAATGCTGCTATAGAAGCAGCTCGTGCAGGAGAACAAGGGAAAGGATTTGCCGTTGTAGCTGAAGAAGTACGTAAATTAGCGGAACAATCTGAGGGCGCAGCTAAACAAATTGCTACATTGCTTGGTGAAATAAGTGTTAGTACAGAAAGAGCTGTTACCGTTATGAGCGAAGGTGGGGAACAAGTAAAATTAGGAAAAGAAGTGGTTGTTCATGCAGGAAAATCCTTTAAAAATATTGAGAACCTAATTATGCGTGTTTCTACTCAAGTTCAAGAAATATCTGCTAAAATGCAGGAAATGGCAAGTGGTAGTACGCAAATAGTATCGTCTGTACAAGAGATTGAGGCAATCAGCCAAGAAATAGCTAGTGAAACACAAAACGTATCAGCATCATCAGAAGAACAGGTGGCTTCAATGAGAGAAATTCAATCTTCAAGTGAAGCTCTAGCAAAAATGGCTCAAGAAATGCAGGATACTGTGAATAAATTTGTTATTTAAGAAAAACTCATCTATCTTTGTTGATAGATGAGTTTTTCTTTATGCTATAATTTGATATATAAGGAATAGGGGTGAGAGCATGATTAGATACGTTTTTGGAAGAGCAGGTACGGGAAAGACTCATTTGGTCTTAGAAGAGATAAAAAAACGATTAGAAAATAGTGATCATAATAGATTGATATTGATGGTACCAGAGCAATTTACATTGCAGGCAGAAAGAGATTTGATAGAAAAGCTTAATTTACCAGGAATTATGGACGTAGAGGTTTTAAGTTTTACAAGGCTTGCGCATAATGTTTTAAATGAAGTTGGAGGAATTACAAGGATTCATATTAATGAACAAGGAAAAAATATGGTTCTTAGAAAGATTATAGATGAAGCAGAAAAAAGTTTAAGTATCTATAAAAAAGCATCACAGCAGGATGGATTTGTATCTATGTTTAATGACCTAATATGTGAGCTAAAGCAGCATGATATTGATCCGTTAGATTTAATAAAAGGATTAGAGGATATAGAAAAGAGTAGTATTCTTCACCATAAACTAAAGGATATTGCCTATATTTATGAAGAATTTGAAGAATATTTGAAAGATAGATATATTGATACGGAAGATTATCTAAATCTATTGATTGAAAAAATAGATGATGCAAAGTTTTTAAAGGATGCAGAAATATGGATTGACGGATTTCAAAGCTTTACGCCTCAAACGTATCGGATTATAGAAAAAATCATGAATAGGGCAAAACAAGTTACCTTTACATTTACTATGCCATTTGTAGCAAAAGAAAAAGATGGAGATTTATTCAAAGTAGTAGATCATACTTATGGAAAAATTCATGATATTGCTATGGAAAATGGTATGACAGGAGAAATTATTAACCTAGATCAAGATAAAAGAGAAGTCATGAAAAAATCAGATGAAATCAATCACATAGAGCAAGAGTTTTATGGGTATCCGTATAAAAGATATAATCAAGAAATATCTAATATGAGTGTCTTTTCAGGACTTAGTCTTTATACAGAAATTGAAAATGTTGCTGCCAAAGTTATTTCTTTAGTAAGAGATAGAGGGTATAGCTGGAGAGATATTGCTGTTGTATCTAACGCTATGGACAGCTATGGACCATTAATTAGAAGAGTTTTTGATGAATATGATATTCCTTACTTTTTAGATGAGAAGAGAAACATTATGCATAATCCTATCATTGAATTAATACTATCTTCTTTACGTGTAGTTTATCGAGGATATAGATATGAGGATGTATTTAGATTTTTTAAGACAGGCTTTAGTGGTGCATCTGTAGACACTTGCGAAAAATTAGAAAATTATGTATTGAAGTATGGGATACAAGGGAATAAATGGAAAGAACCTTTTGTGTTAGAAGATATAAATAGAGATGAATTAAATGGATGCAGAGAAAAGTTTATAAAACCTATGGAAAAATTAGAAAAAAAGGTAAAGGGGAGAAGGACTGTAGGAGAGATTACAAAGGGAATTTATGATTATTTAGAAGGGATAGATATTCATAAAAAGCTTGAAGATTGGATTGATTTATTAAGATGTGAGGGCCAGCTTGAATATGTGAATGAAAATACCCAAATATGGAATATTGTCATGGAAGTATTTGACCAGATGGTAGAAATTATTGGAGAACAAAAGATTACATTGAAAGAATATATCAGAGTATTAGATTCTGGATTTTCATCTCTTGAAATAGGAATTATTCCTACAACGATTGATCAAGTATTAGTAGGGAATATTCAAAGGTCTAAAAGTCATGACATAAAAGCTTTATTTGTAGTAGGGGTAAATGATGGGATTTTGCCATCAGGAAAAGATAAAGAGGGTATATTATCTGATGAAGAAAGAATCCTTATGAAAGAAAAAGATATTACCTTAGGATATGATAGTCAAAGAAAAGCCTATGAAGAAAAATTTTCTATTTATACCACATTCATAAAGCCGAGTGAATACTTGTGGATTAGTTATGCTATGGCAGACCAAGAGGGAAAAGCTATGAGACCTTCTGTACTAATTGATAGATTTAAAAAAATATTCACAAAATTAAATATAAAAAGCGATGTTATCCACAGCATAGAGCAGCAAAAGAACTTAATATCCACACCCAAAAGTACTTTTAAATATTTGATAGAAAATATTAGGGAAAAGTTTGATGGAAAAGAGATAGAAGATTTATGGTGGGATGTATATAATTGGTATTATCATGAGGAAGAATGGAAAGAAAAAAGAGAAGAAGTTATAGAAGGACTATTTCATAATAATCAAGTGGAATATATAGAAGGAAACAATGTAAAAAAGCTCTATCATGTTCCTATAAGATCAAGTGTATCAAGGCTTGAGCAGTTTGTGAATTGTCCCTTTGCTCATTTTATAAAATATGGGTTAAAACCAAAGGAACGAAAAATGTTTGAAGTAAAAGCCCCTGATATAGGAGAAATCTTCCATGAATCTATGGAAAAGTTTACAGGAAAGCTCAAAGGCGAAAATATGGATTGGCGTAGTTTAGAAAAGAATCAATGTGATCAAATGATAGATGAAGTGATTGATGGATTAGTTCCTGGTTATGGAAATGGTGTAATGCTTAGTACCAATAGATATAAGTATCTCGTAAAAAGACTGAAAAGAATTAGTAGGAGAGCTGTGTGGACATTGACTGAGCATATTAAAAAAAGTGGTTTTGAGCCAAGTGGATATGAAGTTGGATTTGGTATGGATAAAATGTATCCACCTATTGAAATAGAACTTTCAGATGGAGAAAAAATATATTTAGAAGGAAGAATTGACCGAGTAGATTTATTGGAGGATGAAGAAAATGAATATATAAAGATTATCGATTACAAATCAGGGAATAAAGAGTTTAGTCTTTCTGAAGTGTATTATGGTATTCAGCTTCAGTTAATGATTTATTTAGATGCTGTATTAAAAGCTAAAGATCAAAATGGTAAAGAGAAAAAACCTGCGGGTATTTTCTACTTTAAAATAGACGATCCCTTAATTAAAACAGAAGAAAAAGCCATAGAACTCATAGAAAAAGAAATACGAAAAAAGCTAAAGATGAAGGGCTTAGTATTAAAGGATGTAAAGATTGCTTATGAGATGGATAAAGAATTAGATCGGTCCTCTGAGGTGATTCCTGTAGGATTAAAAAAGGATGGACAATTTACCAGCAATTCTTCGGCTGTTGATGAAGGGACCTTTATGGATTTAATCAAGCATGTAAGAAAATTAGTTACAGAAATTAGTTATGAAATGATGAAGGGAAACATAAAAATAGTTCCTTCAAAAAATGGAAAACAAACGGCTTGTGATTATTGCTCGTATACAAGTATTTGTCAATTTGATAGTAGTTTAGAGGATAATGAATATAAAAATATGAAAAAACTTTCGAATGAGGAAGTGTTAAAAAGAATAAAAGAAAAAGAAGAAGACTCCAGAGAATAATCTGGAGTTTTTTGTGTAGGGAAAAATTAAATTATTTGGGAAATTTAGTATGGTATAATGAAAAAAGTGCAATCGTGTTTGAAGGATACATGATCGTTTAAAATTGGAGAAGGATTATAAAAAAGCTTATATGCTGTTAACATACATGTAGTTTATGGACTATAATTGAATTGTTATGAGTTTATTTAGGAAGGAGTTTTTATGGAAAATTATATATTTATCATAGGAATAGGAATAATGATTTTCATTTTATGTAATGAAAGTTATCATAAAATGAAGAGAAAAAATATAGTAAAATCTTTAGAAAGTAATAGAACTTGTATAGTAGTTGCTTTTTTTTGGTTATTAGCAAGTATTATGTATGTAAGGTTATTTCATGGATACGAAGGAGATCTCATAAATATAGAAATGAAATATATTAAGGTTGCAATAATATATGGACTATCAGGTCTTATTTGGCTTGTAAGAGGTATTCAAAGAGATTTAATTAATGAAGATGGTATTTTTACTTTAAAAGGAAATTATAAATGGAAAAAAATTATTCGTTATGAATGGGGAATAGAAGAACAACTGAAGAGAAAAAAAGAAACTATCCAATATTATAATTTAACTTTTTTTATAAGAAGAAATAAATTTGATAAATTTTTTACTGGGGTAGATGAAAAGGAAGTTATTTTGAAAATAAATAAAGACAATAAAGATCAAGTAGATAATTTTTTGAAAGAATCATTGGAATGATAAATCCAAAAGATAGAGGAATTGCAATAATCATTATATCAAAATAGTGTGAATATAAGATGAAAAAAGAAAGGAGTGGTAGATATTAAAGTATTAAGAAGAATTATAATAATCATATGCCTTGTTATATTGATTCCAGAAATTATTCATAGTTTACCAAAAGATAAATATTTAGATGATAACAAAATAAAAAGAGCTATAGAAAAAGGAGAAGCTGAAGTCATTGAACTGAATATAAAAGACAAAATTGATAATGATATTTTTACGGCTGAAAGATTGATTATTGGAAAAGAGGAATCATATTTAATATACTCGTTAAGAAAAAGTGAAGTTGGATGGTCTTTTCCAGCGCCTATTCAAATATATGATGAAAAAAATAAAAATTATCAATGTACACAGGGATTTAGTAGGGGAAAGCTGTATCTAAGCATCAATAGAAGATATGGAGATGAAGGGGTATTGCGATTTGATAAAATAGAAAAAGATGTGAAGATGCTTATACTAAAATTAGAATGGTATGACCGGAAGATGGAAATAGAAATACCCTTAAAGAAGGTGAAATCTCATGAAAAATAAGATGAAAGAGATTACAATATGGTCTATAACAATTATATTAGTGATCATATGTATAGAAATTACATTTTTAGATTATGGTAATTTTTCTGCTGTTGAAGCACATAAGCAATCTGAAAGAACGATATATTATGGACCTTCAGAAATAATTAAAACAATTGATATAGAAAACAAAAGATTATTTTTATGCCGATATAAAAAATGGTTTTCGTTAGATGAAGTAGAAAAAGAGTTGATTAAATGGTACCCAGGTACTGGTGTTACAGGAACTGAAATTAAAAAAAATGAAAAAATCACTTTTTCTTGGAGGATTAGTAAATCAAATATAGATGAGTCAAAAGAGATCATAAGATGTTTTGGATATGTTAATGACACAAATATTACGAAAGTAATATTAGAGAAAAATGGTGACTCTGATCCTACAAAGATCGAATATGATTTAGATGAAAGCAGATTATTTGTATTTTGTTGGACTGATAAAAAAATAGATGATAAAGGAATCGGTAAATTAAAAGGACTTGATGCTAGTGGAAAGATTATATGTGAATATGATCTATAAAAGGAGAATATTTTATGAAGGATGATTATTTCTACAGTGTCATGATTTTACTAGTAATATTTTCAATAATGATAAAGCCAGTGAAAAAAATTAGAAGATATAGAGAACGTAGATCAATTCTTAAAAAAATCTTTAAACTAAGTAATGGATTTGGAGGAGTATCTATGGTAATAACATGTGATGCAAGTTGTAGCATGGGATATATATATTTAACAAGAGATCCAAAATATTCATATTATGACCCAAAGAAAATTGAAAAATATATTAAAAAAGAAAAATACAAGATGTGGGTAGAGGAGAATGCAGATGTTAATGGGCTGATATCTAATATTCCTATTAAGCATAAAACATATAATCAAGCTATAGCTGATTGTGATATAACTGAAGAATATTTAAATGATGAGAATGAAGAAGGGTATTTAACAGGTATTGAGCTAAATTTAAGCAAGAACAAATTTATAGAATTGATTAATGGAAAAGCATTTAAATTATATAGAGGATTATGGAAAGAGAAAGAATGCATGGTTACCACATTTGATATTACAGATAAAGTTTTTAATAGTAATAATGTAATCTATCCCATGAATAAAAACAAGGATGTATATTTAATTTGTGATGTTAGTAAACAGTGGAATATATGTACGATTAAAGGATTGATATCTTTTAGAGATGATTTATATTCATATGAGTACTTAATGACTCCTAAATTTATTTTAGTAGATAAGAAATGAAAAGAATTAAACAACAGTTGTTATTAAGAGGATTAGGGGAGAAACTTTAAAAATTATGGCGGTGATAAAATGAAAAAAAATAGAATTTTTTATATGATTTATGCATTACTTATCATATGCATGATCATTACATTACTTATTGTATATAAGGATATTGATTACCCATTTGCGTATAGATTTGTAATAGGTTCTCTGATTTTTCTTTTTTTCTTTTTTATTTATTTGATTTTTAGGACCATTAGAAGGGTAAGAAAACTAAAATGGACTGAAATAAGGAAACGGTTAGGGAAGTTTATAGGTACGTTTATTTTGTCATGTGTATTCATTTTTGTTATGAATTATGTTTTTGGATCATCGAAAGTAGATTTATTAAGGTGCTGTTCTATTTCTTTTGGATCAGCTTTGGGCATTTCTTTTTTTGATTTAGCATTTTTTAGAAATATACAAGAATAGAATACTTGACAGAATATGAAATCAGTGAATTAAAAAGATCAAAGTATTATAGAGGAGCGAATTGTGAACATGATGGATTTAATAAAAGCATATAAACCTTTTAATGAACAAGAAAAAAAAGACAAAGAAATGATTTTAAAGTGCATAGATACCTTTAAAGATATTCTAACTAGAGAAAATGAGATTGCACATATAACAAGCTCAGCATTTGTAATCAATAAGAACAAAGATAAAGTATTAATGGTCCATCATAATATATACAATACATGGTCCTTTACAGGAGGACATGCAGATGGAGAAGATGATTTATTAGCTGTTGCAATAAAAGAAGTAAAGGAAGAAACAGGAGTAAAGCATATTCGTCCAATTACTTTAGATATTTTTTCATTAGAGGTATTGCCAGTACTTGGACATACGAAAAAAGGGAAATATGTATCAGCACATTTACATTTATCTATTTGTTTTTTAATGGAAGCTAATGAAAATGATGAGCTTATTGTTAAAAAAGATGAAAACAGTGATGTGAAATGGATTCCAATAAATCAAGTAATTGAATCTACTAATGAGCCGCATATGAAGAAGGTGTACAGGAAATTAATAGATAAAATTAAAAAGTAAAAACTGAGATATGAATGTAAGGAGGATTAAAATTGAAAAAGGTAAAAATACTTAAGATTGCTACATATGTTAGTGGTGCTATAACAATTTTACTAGGATTCATCTATTTTTTTAAAGATTTTATATGGCATATGCTTTTTAAAATGCCTTCGGAAAGTGCATCTTCAATAGGAATTATTGGAGGTGCTGATGGACCTACAGCAATTTTTATTGCAACTAGTACAGGGATATCCTTAGAATTATTAATATTCATTTTTGGAGGAATAACTACAATACTATTTTTATTAAAAAGAATCTTAAAAAAGAATAGTTAGCAAGAGAGGTAATATATTCAGATAAATTAGATAACGTATAGATATTTATTGAAAGCTATTTACCATGATATAATAAACTAAATATAGTACGAATTATTTAGGAGGATTGTGAATGAATTGGGATGCACTATTGTATACGATTCCTTTATGGATTACCCTAACGCTATCTATGGGTATTGCTATATATATTTATAAACGTCGTTTAGTTCCAGGAGCAACCTCTTTGTTTCTTATGTCATTGATTATGGGGTTATGGTCTTTTGGTTATATTTTTGAATTGCTTTCTCCAAGATTAAATGGAAAAATATTTTGGGATAATGTACAGATGCTTGGAGGTGCTATGGGAGCAAGTTGTTTTGCATTTGCATTACAATTTACAAAGCAAAAAATTGATCTTAAGAAAAAGATATGGTTTTTATTATTTACGGAACCTGTTCTCATTTGGATTTTAGCTGTGTTAAATGTAACTAAATTATTTAGAGAAAATGTTCAGATGTATACAGGTAAGCCATTTGCTTCTCTGATTTATGATATGGGGATAGCTTCTTGGATAGATTTTATTTATGGTTATGGAATGTATTTTTTATTTCTTGTGTTATTAATTAGATTTTTTATTCGCTCACATGATTTATATCGTAGGCAGGCTACAGTTATAATGATTGGGTTAACCATTACTGCTTGTGGATTTATACTATTCTTTCTAGGTTTAACGCCTAAATTTATGAGAGATCCTTCTCCTTTTACCTTTACTATTTTAAACTTAACTTTGGTATGGACCATTTATCGTTATGGATTTTTGAGTATAGTTCCTATTGCCAGAGAAACGATTTTTGAAAAGATGAATGATGGATTAGTTGTATTGGATCATAATAAATTAATTGTGGATATGAATTTATCTGCACAAATTATTATCAATAAAGTATCGAATAAAGTAATAGGCCAATCTATAGAAAAGGTTTTTCCGGTTTTACAGGAGTTCTTAAAAAATATGGATGATTCCATACAAAAGCATTCAGAAATTATTTTGAAAAGAGATATACAAGAATATATTTACGAAGTAGAACTATTACCTTTGATGAATAAAAAACATATTCATAATGGTTGGTTGATTGTCATGCATGATGTAAGTAAACGCAAACAGTTAGAAAAAGCTTTACAAGCCAGTGAAGAAAAATATAGAAATGTTTCAGAGTTTGCAAATGATGGCATTGTCATTGTTCAAAACGGGAAGGTTCAATATGTGAATAAGAAGTTATTAGAGATGATTGAGTATGGGTATGAAGAAGTAGTAAATTATTCTTTTGAGAGCTTTATTATTCCAAAGTTTAGAGATAAGATTAACGAAAAGTATAGAAAAAAAATAGCCGGTGAAGATGTTAAAGCGCAATATGAGACAATTTTGCTTTGTAAGAGTGGGAAGCTATTAGATGTAGAAGTAAATAGTGCGTTAATGAATTATAATGGAAGTATAGCTATATTAGGTTATATACGGGATATTACAGAAAGAAAACGTGCAGAAGAAGCTTTACGTGAGTTGGCTACAAAAGATCCATTAACGAAACTTTTTAATCGGAGACATTTTTTTACACTTGGAACAGATAAATTTGAACGAAGTGTAAAGGAGCAACATCCTATATGGGCAATGATGATAGATATTGATCACTTCAAGAAGGTAAATGATCAATATGGACATGCAATAGGAGATCAGGTGATATGCGCTGTTGCAGAAATGATTATGCATTCTATTAGAAATTGTGATATGGTAGGAAGGTATGGAGGAGAAGAATTTGCTGTGTTATTACCTGCAATAGAGATAGATGAAGCACAAGCATTAGCAGAAAAAATTAGGAAAAATATTATGGATACAGCAGTGAATACAGCAAAGGGAGAGGTATTTGTTACAATAAGCTTAGGACTCGCTAATAGAATGATGGAGGATAGTGTAGATAAATTATTTGATCGAGCAGATCAAGCCTTGTATATGGCTAAACAGAGTGGCAGAAATAAGGTCATAGTGTATAAGGAGAAGTAAGTATATTTGTAGGATTTGAAAGAGACATTGTATAAAGTTAGTAGTAAGGAGTAATCGTATGAAATTTAAAATTGGAATGAGAAATATCAAAACTGCTTTGGCAGTTTCTTTGTGTGTGCTTATATCTGAACTGTTAAAACTTGAATACCCATTTTATGCTGCAATTGCAGCCATTATTTCTATGGGCAATTCTATAACAAATTCTTTTAAAGTAGGAAAAAATAGAATGATGGGTACGTCTGTAGGAGCATTTATCGGTTTAATGTTTGCATCTATTCAACCTAACAATGTATTGTTATGTGGATTAGGTATTATTGTAGTCATCTATATTTGTAATTTGCTTAAATGGAATAAATCTATAACTATTGCAGGAATTGTTTTTATGGCAATTATGGTGAATTTAGACGGTCAAAGTCCTATACGATATAGTGTAAATAGAATAATAGATACATTTATAGGAATAAGTGTGGCTTTAGTAGTGAATTATTTATTTTTTCCATATGATTATAAACATAAGATATTGAAAGGATACAACACCATAACAAGTAAGGCTTCATTAATCATTAATCAGATGATCTGCCTTGGGATGAACGTAGATTTAGGTGATTTAAAAAGAGAGATAGGTGATTTAAACAAAGAATTAGATGTTTGCAGTACTGAATATAGATTGAAAAAAGATGAAAATAATAAAATAAAAAATATGAGAAGGAAAATTGAATTATATAATGATATTTATGAAAATTTGAGAATGCTTCAAAGGATGGAAGAAGGAAGATTCTTGAATGATGATAATATTGTAAAACTAAAGAGGTTGAATTATTTTGAGTTTAGAAATAAAGGAGAATCATGTGGTGATTTGAATATTGTATACAACTATCATATAGGTAGGATTATTGAAGATTTGCAAAGTATACAGTTGTGTGAGGCTTAATTTGTATAGGGGTGAATGGTTTTGAGATTGTGTCAGAAACAAGCATTAAGAAAATTATTTTGTATATTGTTTATAGCATACTTATTGTATTTGTTGTATTTAGTCTTTTTCAGTACTTATTATGGAAGAGATTATCATCATGGAAGTTATAATTTTATGCCATTGAAGACTATATCACAATATTTATTTTTAAAACATGGAATAAAAGCTACTATAGTGAATATTGGTGGTAATATTTTAGCATTTATGCCATTAGGTTTTTTGTATCCTATAGTTTGGAAAAAAGCAAACAAGTATAAATATATTTTGAGTGTATCATTGATATTGACGTGTTTTATAGAAATAGTTCAATATATTGTTGGAGTGGGTACTTGTGATATAGATGATGTTTTGTTAAATGTAGTAGGTGGATTGTTAGGATATATACTGTATAAAACGGTTAGTCCGATGGAAAGGATTATAAGATGAATATTAACAGGCATATATTATATGATTTGAAGAAAGATACTATAAAGAACATCAATATGATTAATTTCATTAAAAATTATCCAATTGACTTTGTAGAAAAGATAGGGCAGTCCATACTGATAAAGGGTAAAAGCGATGAAAATTGGGTTTATATAAGTAGTTCCTCAAAAGAGGAATTTGAAACATTACTGAAAAAATGTGATGATGAAGGCTATTTTGCAGTGATGGAAGATTGGATGATTCCTTATATAGTTAAAGATAAAAAAATAGATTGGCAGTTATCTTGTATGAAATTATTTTTTCCTAAAGAAAAGGAATTATCTAAAAATAAATATAAAATGATTCAATTATCAATAAATGATGCAGAATATATTTATAATCATTCTCACTATAAAGAGTATACATCAATTGATTATATAAAGACCAGAATAGAAAAAGGAATAGCTCTGGGAATTTATGAAAATGAGAAATTAATTGCTTGGATTATGACCCATGATGATGGTGCTATTGGATTTTTACATGTTCTTGAAGAATATAGAAATAAGGGATATGGCTATTATCTAATAGGAGCTCTGATTCAAAAGTTGAGAGAAATTGGAGAAATTCCATTTGTTCATATTGAAGAAGATAATGTAAAATCTATGAACTTAGCCATTAAAATTGGATTTATGAAAGATAGAAGAGTTCATTGGATCAAGAGAAGCTGAATATATTTTAATTATTATTATAACAATAATAATTAAAGCAACGATTATAAAAATAACTAGAAAGAAGGATAGATCTTTTGATAATTGTAATTCGGACAATTTTAGCACTTATGTTTCTTTTTATAGCTACAAAAATATTAACGAAAAGAAGCTTAGCTAAATTAACTTATTTTGATTATCTTGCTATGGCAACGCTAGGAACTTTAGCTGGTAATTTAGCATTTAATGTGAAAGTAAAGATTATAGATTTTATTATTTCCATGACAGTAGTTACGCTAATGGTTTATTTAGCATCTTATATTTCTTTGAAATCTAAATCATTACGTAAATATTTGGCTGGAGAGCCGACTATTTTAATTAAGAATGGGAAGATTTTAGAAAATAATATGTCTAAATTAAAATATTCTTATGACTATTTGATTCAACAACTTCGACAAGAAAAAGTTTTTGATATTAGCCATGTTGAATTTGCAATTCTTGAATCGAATGGTGAATTAAGTATTCAGTTAAAGTCTCAAAATCGACCAGTTACACCAAAGGATCTTAATATACATACCAGTTATGAAGGGATTGCTACAGAGATTATTTTAGATGGAAAATTAATAGAAAATAATATTAGGTTAAATAATATAACAAAAGATTGGATTGATAATGAACTAAAGAAAAGAGGTATTGAAGATATAAAGGAAGTAGCATTTGCAGCATTAGCTACAAATGGGAATTTGTATGTAGATTTATATCGAGATGAATTTATTTAACACTCCTCGTTCGGTAGGAGTGTGTTTTTTTAAAGGAATGATTGTAAAAAAATAGAATAAATGTAAAATATACTTAAAGAGATAAAAGACAATATGGAATTATAAAATTAGATGATAAATATGGATTTATCAATAAAGAAGGTAAATTAATCATAAAGGCAGAATATGATAAAGTAAGATCTTTTTCAGAAGGTCTTGCTCCTGTGAAAATCAATGGGAGATGGGGATATATAGATAAGAATGGAGAAAAAATTTTATAAAAAACAAAAAATTTGATTGTAAAAAGTTCAAAAAATTAAATGGGGGATGAAAAATATGATTGAAAATTTAATTGTTAGAGAATGTCAATCAAAGGATGAAGATTCATATGTAAAATTAAACTTGGATTTTATGAAAATTGTTAAGGAGGAACATCCCTATTGGGAAAGTTTAAAAACGCCATCAGAAGAAGAGTTTAAAAAAACATTTAGAGAAGCTTTAGGGTCTGAACGTATTATGATTATTGTTGCTGAGGTGAATAATGAAGTAGTGGCATATGCTAATGTGTGGAGTGTATATAGTATTTGGTCTAGAGGTAAGGCGTTGACTGTTGATGATTTATATGTAAGCTCTTCTTGTAGAAACAATGGAATTGGTAAAAAAATAATAGAGTATTTATTTGAATATGCAAAGAATAATGATTATAAAAGAGTACAATTACATGCAGAAATGGATAATGAAAAAGCCCATAAGTTATATAGAGCCTTTGGATTTAGTGAAAAAGAAATGTTATACTTTATGAGAAAATTAGGATGTTAATAGTTAAAAAGGCTGTGAATGAATATGCTTAATGAAATCTTGAATAATTTATTTAAGAAGTGGGAGATTGTTTATTTTACACAGGATGCAGGGGAATATGCAAAGGTAAGCGGAAAGCTTATCAACAATAATATAAAAGTTAAAACAAAAATGATGAATCAAGGTGGTAGAATGGGCGGAAGACTTGTTACTTATAAAATTTTGGTTAAGAAAGATGATGTACACAAAGCAAATAATGTTATTCATCATGGGAAATAGATGGAAAGAGGCTCTTTTATCGTAATAGATAGAGGGGCTTTCTTCATTATGATATAATTTTATATATGTTTTAGGTTTATAATCATAAAGGAAAATATATTTTCTAATAAATATAGAAAGAACATGGATTTAAAAAAGCTTAGTGGATAGATAGTTTTATGAACAAAAGGGAGGGGTACATAAATGGTTATGTGGACGGATGATCAAAAAAGTGCTATTGATGCGAGAGGCAGCAATCTTTTGGTTGCAGCAGCAGCCGGTTCTGGGAAGACTGCTGTATTGGTTGAAAGAATTATACAAATGATTATAAAAGATCAAATAGATATAGATAAATTACTCATTGTAACTTTTACAAATGCAGCAGCAGGAGAGATGAGAGAAAGAATAGGAGCGGCTATTTTACAACAATTAGAAAAGAAGGATGAAAATGAAGAACATTTAAGAAGACAAATAAATCTATTAAATAGAGCATCTATAAGTACCCTCCATTCATTTTGTATTGATGTAGTAAGAAAATATTTCCATTTGATTGATATAGATCCTAATTTTCGTATAGGAGATAGTACAGAAACCAGCATTATGAAGATGGAAATGTTAGAGGAGTTATTTGAAAAAGAATATGAAAAAGAAGATAAAAATTTTTTAGGACTCGTTGAGCGATTTGGAGGAAATAAAGAAGATACTCCTCTGCAGGATTTAACTTTAAAATTATATGGGTTTATTCAGAGTCAGCCCTATCCAAAAGAATGGCTTCAAGAAAGGGTAGAAGAATTTCATTTAGATATAGATGGGTTTAAAGAAACCAACTGGCATAAGATTATTTTAAAACAGATTCAAATATCACTCATAGGAGCCAATGAATTATTTATTGAAGCAAAATCTTTATGCCAAAAGCCTAATGGACCTGAAGGATATATGGATGCAATTCTTGAGGATATAGCTTTAACAGATGAATTAAGGAATGCATTAGGAATAGGACTGGATGCCTTTTATCAGGAATTAAAAGATGTAAAGCATAAAAGATTAGGAAGAGTCTCAAAAGAGGTTGATGAAGATTTAAAGGAAGAAGTAAAAGGATTAAGGGAACAAGGAAAAGACATTATAAAAAACATTCGTGAGGAACTTCTTACAAAGAGTCCTAAAGAATATATAAGGGATTTGAATGAATTATATCCTTTTATGCAATACTTATATCAATTAGTATGTGAATTTGATGCTGGTTATCATGAGAAAAAAGTAGAGCGAGGAATTGTAGATTTTAATGACCTTGAGCATTATGCGTTAGCCATTTTAGAAAATGAACAAGCAGCCAAAGAATATGAAAGAAGATATGAGTATATTTTTGTAGATGAGTATCAGGATAGTAACATTGTACAAGAAACTATACTAGATTTTATTAAAAGAGACAATAATCTATTTATGGTAGGAGATGTAAAACAAAGTATTTATCGATTTAGATTAGCAGATCCTTCTCTTTTTATAGGAAAATATGAAACCTTTGAAAGTAAGTCCGAATCTTTAAATCGAAGAATCGATTTGAGCAAAAACTTTAGAAGTCGATCAGAAGTGATTGATGGCGTAAACTTTATTTTTAAAAATATCATGACCAAGGAATTTGGTGAAATTGACTATGATGAAAGAGCGCATCTTTATAAAGGAGTAGAACATAAGCCAATAGAAGATGCAGCTATTGAACTAAATATAATAGAAAAGAATGAAGAAAGTCATGAAGTAGATGAAATATTAGAGGAAATGGAAGATATAGAAGTTGAGGCAAGAATTGTTGCAAAAAGAATCAAAGAATTACTAAAGAAAGAAATTTACGATCAAAAGCTTGAGAGTTACAGGAAAATCACGTATAAGGATATGGTGGTGCTACTTCGAACGACAAAAAACTGGGCACAAACATTTTTAGAAGTTTTTATAGAAGAAGGGATTCCAGCTTATGCCGATGTAAATACGGGGTATTTTGAAGCCATAGAAGTAAATATTTTTATGAACTTATTAAAGGTTATCGATAATAAAAGACAAGATATTCCACTCCTTAGTGTGATGCGTTCTTCCGTAGGGGGATTTGATACAGAAGAACTTATAAAAATTCGAATCGAAAGTAATGCGAATTCTTATTTTGAAGCAATAGAAGAATATATCAGTAAAGAGGATGACATTCTTGTAAATAAATGTATGAAGTTTTTAGAAAAAATTAAGAAATATAAAACGTTAGCTAGATATATTCATATAGATGAATTGATTTGGAAGCTTTTAAAAGAAACCGGGTATTATGACTATGTAGGGGCTATGCCTGGAGGAATACAAAGACAAGCTAATTTGAAAATTTTGGTAGATAGAGCAAGGCAGTTTGAGAATACATCTATAAAGGGATTATTTAATTTTATAAAATTTATTGATAAATTAAAAAATAGTAGTGGAGACATGGGAACAGCCAAAACATTAGGAGAAAATGATGAAGTTGTTCGGATTATGAGTATCCATAAAAGCAAAGGTTTAGAGTTTCCAGCAGTGATTGTAGCAGGACTTGGAAAACAATTTAATTTAATGGATGTAAACGCTCAAGTATTATTCCACAAGGATTTAGGGATTGGACCGAGATATGTAGATCCTAATAGGAGACAATATACAGATACAATTGCAAAAATTGCCATGAAAAACAAAATTAAGATAGAAAGTTTATCAGAAGAAATGCGTATTTTATATGTTGCATTAACTAGGGCAAAGGATAAACTTATATTAGTAGGATCCATAAGAAATATAGAAAAATCAGCAAAAAAATGGACAAAAAGGATGAATCCATTTTACTTATCTCGTGGAAAAAGCTATCTAGATTGGATAGGAACTGCTCTCATTCGTCATGAAGATGGACAAACCTTAAGAGATTTGGCAGGTGTTTATTGGAATGAAGAAATGCTTTATGAAGATCATTCAAGATGGAATATAGAAAAAATAGATAAAAAACATATTCAATTGGAAGAAATGGAAAAAAGAATTAATAAATTAGCATTTAAAAAATTTTTAGAGGACTTTGAAAATAAAAAAATAGAAGATGATGATTTTGTAGCGAAGCGATTAAATTGGCATTATCCAAACCATATAGCAACTAAAATTCCTTCGAAACTTTCTGTAACAGAGATCAAAAGAATATCAACTAGTAAACTGGATGGTATAGGGATGAATATTCCGGCTCTTATCAAAAGGCCTAAGTTTATAGAAGGGAAAAAACAGCTTACAGGGGCAGAGAAAGGAACAATCATTCATTTTGTTATGCAGCATCTTGATATTAAGAATATAGAGAATAAGGAAAAAATAGAAGAACAAATAAAAAAAATGGTAAGAGATGAGCTGTTAAAACCTGAAGAAGCAGCTGAAGTAGATGTTTTAAGAATCATTCGATTTTTTGAAAGTAGTATTGGAAAAAGGATGCATGCAGCCAATCATGTTTTTCGAGAAGTTCCTTTTAACTTTGTAAAAAAAGCAAATGAGGTAATATTAGATACAGAAAGCTGTGAGGAAAGCCTTTTGATTCAAGGGGTAATAGACTGCTATTTTGAAGAAGGGGATGGATATGTTTTAGTAGATTATAAATCAGATTATGTAACAACTGAACAAAAGGAAGAAATTGTAGAGAAATATAAGATTCAAGTGGAACTTTATAAGCAAGCTTTGGAAAAAATAACAAAAAAAACAGTGAAAGAAAGTTATCTTTATCTATTCCATTTGAATGAAGAAGTAAAAATATAAAGATATTTTGTCAAATTTAAAATATGTTAAAGAGACGGAGTAGTAAAGGTGAAAAAAAAACTAGAGACATTTTGTAAAAAATTGCATATAGATAATGTAGGAATTGCACCAGTAGTTCCTTATAAAGATTTAGAAAAAATATTAAAGCACAGAATAGAAAAAGGATATATTACAGGGATGGAGGAAAAAGATTTAAAAAAGAGAGTTGATCCGAAAGAAACGATGAAAGATGCAGCATCCATAATAGTATGTTTATTTCCTTATTTTACAGGAAATCGGAAGGAAGCTAATATTGCTAAATATACCTATGGTTTGGACTATCATATTATTATCAAAGAAAAACTTCAAAAAATAGGAGAATTTTTAAAAAGTCATATGCAAGGCTTTGATTATGAACCATTTGTAGATACAGGACCTCTTGTGGATCGATATTTAGCCTATTCAGCAGGATTAGGGTATTTTGGTATAAATAATCATATCCTAACAGATCAATATGGCTCTTATGTGTTTATTGGATATATGATCAATAACTATCCTTTTGAAGTGGATAGGCCTTTAAATCAAACTTGTATTCAATGTGGCGAATGTATAAAAAAATGTCCAGGAAATGCGATCCTAGGAAACTTTGAAGTAGATCCAAGAAAGTGTATATCTTTTATTACACAAAAAAAAGAAGCTTTGACGGAGGAAGAAATAAATATTTTAAGGAAAAATAAAATGATATTTGGATGTGATATTTGTCAAGATGTGTGTCCACACAATCAAAACATTGCGCATACCAATATAAAAGAATTTCAGGAGAATTTAGTGTATACCCTTAAGGAAAAGGATGTGGAAGAGCTATCTAATAAAGCATTTAAAAGGAAATATGGAGATAGATCCTTTAGCTGGAGAGGAAAAAAAGTCATTTTAAGGAATTTTCATGTTCTAAATACAAAGGATGAATAATAGGTTTAGAAAAATAATTGTTTTATCTACTTAACAAATACCGACAAAATTTGTTATAATGATAACTATCGTTAGGTAGAAAAATAAAGAACTATCTAATATCCAAACAAGGAGTAATGATTATGAGACTTATACCAACTCGTTTTGTAAAAGATGGGATGTATTTAGCACAAACTTTAAATGACATGAATAATAGAGTATTGCTTCAAAAAGGTGTTGAATTGAGCCAAAATCTTGTAAAGAAAATAGAAGGAAATGGAATATACAGTATATATATTAATGATGAATATAGTGATAATGAGATTGAAGATATCATTAGTCCTAGACTAAGAAATACAGCAATCAAAACTATTAAGGACACATTTAATCATTTAAATAAGTATATGAATCAGAACAATAATACGATAGCAGCGAAAAGGCTTAAGGATACAGGAGAAAAAAATATTCAATCTTTAAATAAAATTTCTAAAGAAATAACAGAAGAAGTTTTTGATAGCGGTAATGTATTAATCAATTTAGTGGATATTAAGAGTTTGGATAATTATACTTATCAACATTCTGTAAATGTTGCTGTATTATCTTTGATTTTAGGAATAGAAATTGGACTTAATAAAAATGAATTATATGATTTATGTATAGGAGCAATGTTGCATGATGTTGGCAAAGCCTTTATACCGAAAGAAATTCTTTTGAAAAGAGGAATGTTAACAGCGGAAGAATTTAAAATCATTAAGCAACATTCAAAGAAGGGCTATGATTATTTAAAAGAAAATTATGAATTAAATGCAAATATTAAATTGATTGCCTATCAACATCATGAAAAAGTAGATGGAACAGGATATCCCAATGGATACAAAGAGGATAAAATAAATAAATTAGCAAAAATTGTTGCAATTACAGATGCTTATGATGCCATGGTTTCTGATACGCCATATAAACCAGCAGTGGCTCCAAATGAAGCATTAGAATTTATTATGGGCAGTGCAGGCAGATATTTTGATTTTCAGATGGTAAAACTTTTTGCAAAGAAAGTAATTCCATATCCAGTAGGAAGCATGGTAAAATTAAGTAATGGAGAGATTGGGGTAGTAGAAGAAATACAATCAGAGTTTCCATTAAGACCTAAAGTGAAAGTCGTAAAACAAAGGGCTGTTACAGTAGAAATGAAGACAGTTGATTTGATGAAAGAAAAGAATGTGGTTATTGAAGAATTAATCTATGAAGTACCTAATGTAAATGTTCCTCGTAAAATGGGAGAGAAAAATTCTTTTAAAAGTGTTATAGAATGAGGTTGTGGAGAAATATAAAATAAGTATTCAAAATACTTAAAGACATTTTATCAAAACTAAGTAATTTCAATGTTTTGATAAAATGTCTTTTTATTAAAAATACATTTTAATTCAAAAAATGTGCATTTTCCCTACAGCCTTTTTTACACAATCCCTTGTGCCATCATGGCATCAGCTACTTTTAAGAAACCTGCAATATTTGCACCAGCTACATAATTACCAGACAAACCATATTCTTTTGCAGCAGATTGGGAAGCTTTAAAAATATTTACCATGATATGATCCAATTTTTCATTAACCTCTTCAAAGGACCAATGGAGTCTCATGCTGTTTTGGGACATTTCAAGGGCTGAAGTTGCAACACCACCAGCATTTGCAGCTTTTGCAGGAGCTAATAATACCTGATTTTCTAAGAAATACTCTACAGCTTCATTTGTACAAGGCATATTGGCACCTTCACCAATTGCTTTAACACCATTGTCTACTAGTTTTTTAGCATTTTCAATATGAATATCATTTTGAGTAGCACAAGGAAGAGCAATATCACATGGAATACTCCAAATTCCTTGCTGACCTTCAAAATATTTTGCGTTTTTGTGAATATTTACATATTCTTTAATTCTCTTTCGTTCTACTTCTTTGAGTTGTTTCACTGTATCTAATTTAATTCCTTCTTCATCAATAATGTAGCCAGAAGAATCACACATGGCAATTACTTTTGCACCATATTCTTGAGCTTTTTGACAAGCATATATAGCAACGTTACCAGCACCTGAGATGACAACGGTTTTATTCTTATAATCCATTCCATGAGCGGCTAGCATTTCTCTTACAAAGTAAATGAGGCCAAAGCCTGTAGCTTCTTTTCTAGCTAAAGAACCACCATATGTAAGTCCCTTACCTGTAAGTACACCAGCTTCATATTGATTTTTAATTTTCTTATATTGACCAAAAAGATATCCTACTTCCCTAGCACCCACACCAATATCTCCAGCAGGTACGTCTAAATCTTGACCAATATGTCTATACAATTCATTCATAAAACTTTGACAGAACTTCATAACTTCTGTATCAGATTTTCCTTTAGGATCAAAGTCTGAGCCACCTTTACCGCCACCGATGGGAAGACCTGTTAATGAATTTTTTAAGATTTGTTCGAAGCCTAAGAATTTTATAATTCCTAAGTATACAGATGGATGAAATCTGAGACCTCCTTTATAAGGACCAATGGCACTGCTAAATTGTACTCTAAAACCTCTATTTACATGGACCTGTCCTTGATCATCTAACCATGGAACTCTAAACATAACTACTCTTTCAGGCTCAACAAATCTTTCGATTAATCCTATTTTTTTGTACTCAGGATGTTTTTCAATAACAGGTTTTAATGAGTGTAGAACTTCTTCTACTGCTTGATGAAATTCTGCTTCACCAGGATTTCTTTTTTTTACTTTTTCTAAGATTTCTTGTACATAAGGCATATCTACATCTCCTTTAGATAGATATTTGCTTGTTAAATTGAATATTTATGAATGATAAGTTTTTTAGTGTAGGGGAATAAAATTTTTAGTATAGTTATCCAATCATAAAATTTAAATGAGTAAGTTAGATATTTATATCTAAATATAGAATTTCCAAAGAACTACATAATCTATACATGAGGAATTGAAAATGAATAATTTATTAACCTATGGATGAAGATATGATACAATCAAATAGAATTATAAAATGGATAAGGATGATGATAGATGGATATTTATTATATAGAAAGAAAAAGTGGCGAAAAGATAAAAGAAATTGTAGCAGGAGATCAATTTTTAAGATGGATTTATGATACGAGTATGGGAAATACGATTCTTGAAACTTTTGTTAAGAAAAAGATGTTTTCATCCATATACGGAAAACTTCAGGATACTGTCTTTAGCAAAAAAAAGATAGCCCAATTTGTAGAAAATCTTGCTATTGATATGGGCGAAGCGGAAAGAGAAAATATTGGGGAATATAAAAACTTTAATGATTTTTTTGCAAGAAAATTAAAAAAGGAATCAAGACCTATCCCCATAGAAAAAAATCATTTAATTTCTCCAGCAGATGGACGTGTATTTGCCTATGAAAATATTCGTAAAGATCAGGTAATCCAAGTGAAAGGTTCTTTTTATACTTTAGAAGAATTTTTTCATGATAAGAGTATGGCACAAGTTTATGATCAGGGAGTATGTATTGTAGTGAGACTATGCCCAGCAGATTATCATAGATTTCATTTTCCAGATAGTGGCGTGCCTGATGAAGCCAAAAAGATAAAAGGGTTGTATTATTCGGTGAATCCCATAGCCCTTGAAAAAATAGCCAAAGTGTATTGTCAAAATAAAAGAGAAATAACCAGCTTTGAATCTGATAATTTTGGTAAGATGGCATTGGTTGAGGTTGGTGCAACTTGTGTAGGATCTATCATACAGACATATGATCTGAAAAGTTATGTTCATAAAGGAGATGAAAAAGGATATTTTAAATTTGGAGGATCAACAGTTGTTTTATTTTTAAAGGAAGGGCAAGTAAAGATTGATGAAGACATTTTAAAGAACACAGAAAAAGGAATAGAAACAAAGGTAAATATGGGAGAGTGTATAGGGAAAAAAATATGAATTGTGAATAAAAGCGAGGGATGGAGCTTATAGATGTTTCTACAAAATCTATAGGTTCCTTTTGTTTTGAAGAATAATGATTATTTTATAATGGAGAATAGGGCAAAAAATTACTGCTAGGGAACAAGAAATTACTGCTATATTCAAAACCATAAAAATTTAGAAAAGGATTAGACAAATAGTTATAGAAAAGGAACAAATTAGTATCAAAGTTTTTTGTAAAAATAACGTTATGATTAGAGTATAGATAAAGTCAGTGTGATTTTTAATAGGATTATTATTCCATCAATTAAAAATGATTAAGATAGGAGGAAAACAAAAATATGTTAGAAGAATTAAATAATATATTGGATAGAACAAACAATTGGATTGTATTCGAAGAGGCAAGAAACAGCGGGTTAATTGCTTTAAACTTAGGATTAATATCATTTGTTTTTGATTCCCTGTTATCAGGAAAGAAAATATTACTCATTTTATGTGTTATTTCTATAATGATTTCTGCATATTCTTTTATTGGAAAGAAATTACTGATATTCTTTTTTCAAAAATCAAATAGAAAAAAGGAGGAAAAAAAGAATGATCTAGAGAAATTAACAAATAACAGTGAAGATGAGGAAGAAAAACAAGAAAAGAAAGATGCCTTATTTACGGACTCTCGGGTAGTAATCAGAAGAAATACAGATAATAAAAGAAATCATGTATTAGAAAAACAAGATTTAGCCCAATATACTTCTAAGAATATTTATAATTATGAAGATATGGCGGAGATTGATGAGGAAACTTTATTGTTATTAGTTTATCAAAAGTTATTAAAACGAAATGAAAAAGAAGAATATCCAATTAACATTAATAAAGACTATCAATTTAAGTTAGCCCATAGGGATTTGAGTAAAATGATTCATCAAAATTCTCGCACATGTGTTGTGAAATCAAAATGTTTTTTTATAAGTCTAGGACTGTTTATAGTTAATATGGTTCTTTTGGGGATCCTTTTTCTAATTCATTAGAAATATTTAAACAATATGATTTCTCACTAAAATATTTAGGGGAGATAAATTATGGATAATTTTCCAATTATTAACGAATGTATAGATGTGGATGTACTTCAAGAAATACAAGATAAGTTTTCAGAAGCTACTGGTTTTGCGGCTGTGACAGTAGACTATATGGGACGACCTATCACTAAGTATAGCAATTTTTCTCGATTCTGTACGCTTTTTAGAAAAAATTCAGGATGTAATGAAGCGTGCCTTCGATCGGATGCACATGGAGGAATTGAGGCTGCTAGAAGTGGAAAACCTTATATCTATAAATGTCATGCAGGACTCATTGATTTTGCCATACCTATTATTATAAAAGGACAATATTTGGGAGCTATTTTAGCAGGACAAGTTAAAGTAGAGGATGATGAAGAAGTACATTTAAATCATCTTACTGCACAGAATACATTATCATGGAAAGAAGATGAGGAACTTTTAAAACATCATGAAGCTATCAAACCTATCCCCTATAATAAACTAGTAGCGGCTGCAGATATGATGTTTGTTATTTCAAATTATTTTGTAGAAAAGGGTTTGGTGAATTTAATACAAGAAGAATTAAACAAAAAAAATGTAGCGCTTATGAAAGAAATGAAAATAAGGTCTGAACTTGAAAGTTCTTTAAAAGTTTCAGAGATCAAATCTCTTCAATCTCAAATGAACCCACATTTTTTATTTAATGTACTCAATACCATTGCAAGACTGGCATTACTTGAAAATGCTTTTTCTACTCAAGAAATTGTTTTTTCCTTTGCAGAATTACTGAGATATACCCTTAAAAAAAATTCAACCCACCTTGTATGTCTTCAAGATGAAATACAATATATACAAAACTATTTAAAGATTCAATCTATGAGACTTGGAGATCGACTAAAGTATAAGATTGAGGTAGAGGATGAAATCAAGAATGCCAGGATTCCTTTTATGCTTTTGCAGCCTATTGTAGAAAATGCCATTAACCATGGTATAGAAAAAAAGAAAGAGGGAGGAATGATAGAACTTTCTCTTTATAAGATAAATAATGCAGTAGTAATTAAAATAAAGGATGATGGGGTTGGCATGTCAAAAGAAAAGTTAAATAATCTTTTTCATGAAAATAAGCAGGATGATAAAAATATACTTTCTACGGGCATTGGCATAAAGAATTTAAAGAAGAGACTTGCGTATTATTTTGAGGGAAATGCTGTATTTGATATTTATAGCGATTTCCAAAAAGGAACAACGGTGAAAATGCAAATACCAATCAATAAGGGTGTAGGTGGTTGTAATGCATAGATTACTTATTGTTGAAGATGAAGAGCTGGAAAGAAAAGCTTTAAAAATGATTATAGAAAAAGACCTACAAGATACTATAGAAATTGTTGGAGAAACAGGCTCTGGTTTAGAAGCTGTGGAATTAGCTGAGAAGTTAAAGCCACACTTCATATTGATGGATATTAAGGTTTATGGGATGAATGGAATAGAAGCTAGTGAAAGAATAAAAAAAAGAAATCCCAATATAGCGATTCTTATTTTGACAGCATATGATGAATTCGATTTGGCTCATAAAGCCATTAAAGCTCATGTAGATGATTATATATTAAAGCCAGCTAGACCTAGTAGGATTATAGAGTCTATTCGTAATCAAATGAAGCAAATGAAAACGGATGATGTAGATATAGTGAGCATGATGAATGAATTAAAAATAACTATTCAGAAGGTAGATTATAAAAATTCAAAATATATGCTAAAAGGAATGATCAAGCACATATTTGATACATATGAAAATGATACACAAAGTATAGTTAAAAATTTAAAAGAAGTAATAGATCATTTGCTACATATGGCGTTAGACTTAGGAATATACAATCATAAGAACATTGAAGTATACAAGGGACAATATAAAAATAATTTTGATGTGTTTTGCAATCAATATAAAGCACAAGGAAATTTGATAGAAATTTTAGATTTGATTTTTAATGAATTACTTCGTTCTAAAAAAAATATTTACCAAAATGATATCAAGAGGATTCTAGATTATATTGAAAAAAATTGTAAAAAAAATATTACGTTAGAGGAGGTGGCTGAATTCGGATCTATTAGTCCTTATTATTTAAGTAAATTGTTTAAAAAGAAGGTAGGGATTAATTTTAGTACGTATATTGTTAATAAAAAAATGGAAATGGCTAAAGAATTATTAGAAAATACGGATATGCCAATCATCAATATTGCATTAGAACTTTCATATAATGAACCAAATTATTTTAGTAAGGTTTTTAAGAAGATTACAGGGGTTACACCTACAGAATATAGAAATTCAGAAAAAAATATAATAGAAGAAAATATTCTTAAAAAAAATACGTTTGTAATAAATGGAAAATGGAGTATATAAGCTTTTCCAAAAGATCTTTTTAATTTATTTAGAAAGATCTTTTTTTATGCAAAAAATTATCAGTAAAGAACAAAAAAATACCCGTTAGATGAGGGCAATTTGTTACAGAACATGGGCAATATATTCAATTATTATTGTGAAAAGGATCAACTATAATGAAAATATAGATTTAAGAATTTTCAAATTTGTAAATGTAATTTTAAAATTCACTTTAAAAGGAGGAGAAATGATGACAAGAGAAGCTTTGGGAATGGTAGAAACAAAGGGACTAGTTGGAGCTATTGAAGCTGCTGATGCTATGGTAAAAGCAGCAAATGTAGGGCTAGTAGGTTATGAAAAAATTGGATCAGGACTTGTTACGGTTATGGTAAGAGGGGATGTAGGGGCAGTAAAAGCGGCTACAGATGCAGGAGCAGCAGCGGCTCAAAAAGTAGGTCAAGTGATTTCTATTCATGTAATTCCAAGACCTCATACAGATGTTGAGAAAATATTACCGAATAAATAGAATGAATGATTTTATCTCAAAAAAATATGGAGGTGCAAATTGTGAAAGAACAATTAATGGAAAAGATTATGGAAGAAGTGATGAAGAAGGTAGGAACAGGGGATTCAAATTTTAACCAA
Organism: Crassaminicella profunda; assembly: GCF_019884785.1. Taxonomy (GTDB): domain Bacteria; phylum Bacillota; class Clostridia; order Peptostreptococcales; family Thermotaleaceae; genus Crassaminicella; species Crassaminicella profunda. The sequence continues at coordinate 2,978,438 of NZ_CP082326.1, read as the reverse complement.
GAAGTGGTTGAGGAATGCAAAGCTGAAGAATGTCAACCATCATACTGTAGTTTAACTGAATTTGTAGGTACAGCAATAGGAGAGACCATAGGATTTGTTATTGCAAATGTGGACGCACAGCTTCTTGAGGCTATGAAGTTTGAAAAGAAGTATCGTTCTATAGGAATTATAGGAGGACGTACAGGTGCTGGTCCTCAAATTATGGCAGCAGATGAGGCTGTAAAGGCTACCAATACAGAAATTATCAGCATAGAACTTCCAAGGGATACTAAAGGGGGCGCAGGGCACGGATCATTAATTATATTTGGAGCAGAAGATGTATCTGATGCAAGACGTGCAGTAGAAGTAACATTGAAAGAATTAGACAGAACCTTTGGAGATGTTTATGGAAATGATGCAGGACATTTAGAGTTTCAATATACTGCTAGAGCAAGTTTTGCTTGTAATAAGGCTTTTAATGCACCTGTCGGGAAAGCGTTTGGCTTAATTGTAGGTGCGCCAGCAGCTATTGGTGTTTTGATATCTGATACGGCAGTTAAAGCTGCGAATGTTGAAGTTTTAGGATATGGTTCCCCTGGAAATGGAGGAACAAGTTATTCAAATGAGGCTATTTTACAGATTTGTGGAGATTCTGGAGCAGTAAGGCAAGCCCTTATTGCAGCGAAAGAAGTAGGTCTTCAGGCATTACAAGCTTTGGGAGGAGAAGCTAAGTCTACCACAACCCCATATATATAAGATTTTGAAATCATAGGGAGGGAAAGATATGAAGTCTAAACGTTTTGAAATATTGGCAAATCGTCCTGTTAATCAAGATGGTTTTGTGAAAGAGTGGGCAGAAGTTGGTCTGATTGCTATGGATAGTCCAAATGATCCAAAACCAAGTATAAAGATGGAAAATGGACGTGTAGTAGAGCTAGATGGAAAGAAAAGAGACGAATTTGATATGCTTGATAGATTTATTGCAGATTATGCAATGAATTTAGAAAAGGCTGAAGAAGTTATGAAAATAGATTCACTTAAGCTTTCAAAGATGCTTGTGGATGTAAATGTATCTAGGGATGAAATTATAAAGCTTACTACCGGAATGACACCTGCTAAAATCGTTGAAGTTGTAGGAAGTATGAATGTAGTTGAAATGATGATGTCCCTTCAAAAGATGAGAGCTAGAAAAACGCCTTCTAATCAAGCTCATGTAACAAATGTTAAGGATCATCCAGTTCAAATCGCTGCAGATGCGGCTGAAGCAGCATTAAGAGGATTTGATGAGCTGGAAACAACAGTAGGGATTGTTCGTTATGCTCCTTTTAATGCTTTATCCTTAATGGTAGGAGCACAAACGGGGAGAGGTGGAATTCTTACACAATGTGCAGTAGAGGAAGCTACAGAACTTTTAATTGGTATGAGAGGTCTTACGAATTATGCTGAAACGGTTTCTGTTTATGGAACTGAGCCTGTATTTATAGATGGAGATGATACTCCTTGGTCTAAATCTTTCTTAGCATCTGCATATGCATCAAGAGGGCTTAAAATGAGATTCACCTCTGGAACAGGTTCAGAAGTTTTAATGGGATATGCAGAAGGAAAATCCATGTTATATCTAGAGGCTAGATGTATCTATGTAACAAAAGGAGCAGGCGTTCAGGGACTTCAAAATGGATCTATTAGCTGTATAGGAGTTCCAGGTGGGGTACCATCAGGTATTAGAGCTGTCCTTGCAGAAAATTTGATTACTACAATGCTTGATTTAGAAGTTGCCTCTGGGAATGATCAAACATTTACCCATTCAGACATTAGAAAAACAGCAAGAACGCTGATGCAAATGCTTCCTGGAACGGATTTTATTTTCTCTGGATATAGTGCTGTACCGAATTACGACAATATGTTTGCAGGATCAAATTTCGATGCTGAAGATTTTGATGATTACAATATCTTACAAAGAGATCTTATGGTAGATGGGGGCTTGCGACCTGTATCTGAAGATGAAGTCATAAAAATTAGAAACAAAGCTGCTAGAGCACTTCAAACTGTATTTGATGAGCTTGGACTTCCTGCTATTACAGATGAAGAAGTGGAAGCTGCTACCTATGCTCATGGAAGTAAAGATATGCCAAATAGAAATGTAGTAGAGGATCTTAAAGCAGCAGAAGAAATGATGAACAAAGGCATCACAGGTATTGATGTTGTGAAAGCTTTAAATAATAGAGGATACAAAGATGTTGCACAAAACGTCTTTAATATGCTTAAGCAAAGAATTGCAGGAGATTATTTACATACATCTGCAATCATTGATAAGGAGTTTAATGTAATTAGTGCAGTCAATAACTGTAATGATTATATGGGACCTGGAACAGGATATCGATTATCTCCTGAGAGATGGGATGAAATTAAAAACATAGCTAATGCAGTAAGTTCAGAAGATTATTAAAAGATTTTATTTAGAAAGGGGTGTATGAAGTGGCTATTAGTGAAAGTTTAGTTAGAAGTGTAATAGAGGAAGTTTTAAAGGATTTTGGAATGGAAGAAAAAAAAGAAGTAACTTTAAATAATCATGTGGAAGAAAAAACAAACATTAAAGTTTTTTCTCCTGAAAATACGAAAGAATTAGTCTTAGAAGAAATAGGAGAAGCAAAAGTTGGAACAAGAAGTGATGAAGTTGTGATAGGGGTTTGTCCAGCTTTTGGAGTACATCAAACGAAAACCATCGTAGAGTTACCACATTATAGTGTGCTTAGAGAAATTATAGCAGGAATAGAAGAAGAGGGACTCACTGCAAGGATCGTTAGAATTCTTAGAACATCAGATGTTTCTTTTGCTGCTAATGATGCTGCAAAGATTAGTGGTTCAGGAATAGGTATTGGTATTCAATCTAAAGGAACTACGGTTATACATCAAAAAGATTTATTACCACTGAATAATTTAGAGCTATTTCCACAAGCACCACTTCTTGATGAAGAAACTTTTAGACAAATTGGTAAGAATGCTGCTCAGTATGCTAAAGGTCAGTCTCCAACACCAGTGCCAGTGAGAAATGATCAAATGGCTAGACCTAAATATCAAGCAAAAGCGGCACTCTTACATATAAAAGAAACACAATATGTAAAATTAGGCGCAAAACCAATAGAACTTAAAGTGAATTTTAAATAAATGGGGGTGAATCGTAATGATGGATACTAAATTGATTGAACAAATTGTAAAGGAAGTAATGGCTTCTATGGGGGAAGTTCCAAAACAAACAAAGTCCAATCAGACTATTTCAAAAGTTTCCAAAGAGGATTATCCTCTTGGAACAAAAAGACCAGAACTTGTAAAAAGTCCTACCGGTAAAAGTTTAGATGAGATTACTATAGAGAAAGCCATGAACGGACAGATTCAATCAGATGATGTGAGAATTTCAGCTGAAGTTTTAGAGTATCAAGCTCAAGTAGCTGAATCTGTAGGAAGAGATGCTTTTGCAAGGAATTTAAGAAGAGCAGCTGAGCTTACAAAAATACCGGATGATAGGATTCTTGAGATCTATAATGCCTTAAGACCTTATCGTTCTACAAAGGAAGACCTTCTTCATATAGCAGAGGAACTAGAGAGTAAGTATGGTGCTAAAATAAATGGAGATTTTGTAAGAGAGGCAGCCCATGTATATCAAGAAAGAAAGAGACTTAAAGAGAATATGTAAATCAAAGGAATGGAGGAAGAACCATGAAAATTGTTGCTGGAGTGGATATTGGAAATGCAACAACGGAGGTTGCATTATCAAGGATATATGAAAATGGTGAGGTAGAATTTTTATCTAGTGCTATTGTAGATACCACAGGAATAAAAGGAACTAAGCAAAATATTCATGGTGTTGTTGCTTCCTTGAAAAAAGCATTAGATCAAGTAGAACTTAAAACCAATGATTTAGATTTGATAAGAATTAATGAAGCTGCACCTGTTATTGGAGATGTGGCCATGGAAACCATTACGGAAACGATTATTACAGAATCAACCATGATTGGTCACAATCCATCCACACCAGGTGGAGTAGGTATAGGAGTAGGAATGACCGTCAATATAAAAGATTTAGGGAGAATCAATGAATCTGAAGCATTGATTGTAATCATCTCTAAGGATGTAGACTTTGAAGATGCTGCTAAAACCATAAATGATTATGTAAAAATGGGTGGGCAGATCAAAGGAGCTATTGTACAAAGGGATGATGGGGTACTTATCAATAATAGACTCAACAAAAAAATACCTATTGTTGATGAGGTATCCCTCATTAACAAGGTGCCAAATGCTATGAAAGCTGCCATAGAGGTAGCGCCTACAGGAGGCGTAGTGGAGGTTTTATCTAATCCATATGGTATTGCTACGGTATTTGAGTTAAGTTCTGAAGAAACGAAGCAGATTGTGCCCATATCAAGAGCACTCATTGGAAATAGATCTGCAGTTGTTATTAAAACACCTAAGGGAGATGTAAAAGAAAAAAGAATTGCTGCTGGTATTATCTATGTAATTGGTAAACAAAAGAAATTAGAAGTGAATGTAGATGATGGGGCAGAAAAAATAATGGAAGTATTAAAACAAGCATCTCCTATAGAGGATGTAAAGGGGCAGGCTGGAACAAATGCAGGAGGTATGCTAGAAAGAGTAAGACAGGTAATGTCAGAGCTTACAGGACAGAATTTTACTTCTATTAAGATCCAAGATCTTTTAGCAGTAGATACATTTATACCGCAGAAAATAAGAGGCGGAATTGCAAAGGAGTTTTCCCTTGAAAATGCAGTGGGGATAGCTGCTATGGTGAAAGCTGATCGGCTTCAAATGAACATGATTGCAGAAATTTTAGAAAAGGATATGCATGTAGCTGTAGAGGTTGGAGGAGTAGAAGCAGACATGGCTATAAGAGGAGCACTGACTACTCCCGGTAGCAATAAACCTCTGGCAATACTTGATATGGGAGCAGGATCTACAGATGCATCTATTATAGATAAAGGAAATAAAATAACCTCCATTCATCTTGCCGGGGCAGGAAATATGGTGACTATGCTCATTAATTCAGAATTGGGATTGAATGATTTTGACTTAGCAGAGGATATAAAAAAATATCCCCTTGCAAAAGTAGAAAGTCTTTTTCATATAAGGCATGAAGATGGAACGGTTCAGTTTTTTGAAGATCCCCTTGATCCTAAGACTTTTGCAAAGGTAGTCATATTAAAAGAATCAGTGATGGTTCCTATATCAGGACAAAACTCTTTAGAAAGAATACAAACAGTTAGAAAGTCCGCAAAAGAAAAGGTATTTGTTACAAATGCTATTAGAGCATTAAGTATGGTAAGTCCTACTGGCAATGTTAGAGATATAGAGTTTGTTGTATTAGTAGGAGGGTCAGCGTTAGATTTTGAGGTTCCTCAATTGGTCACAGATGCATTATCAAAATATAGTATTGTTGCAGGAAGAGGCAATATACGTGGATGTGAGGGACCTAGAAATGCAGTGGCTACAGGTTTGATTCTTGCATTAAAAGAAGGTGAGAAAGTATGAGATTAAGTTATAACCAACAAAAGCCTTCTATCCATATTTACTACAATGAAAGTTTAAACAATATATCAGACTTCAAGGAAATTTTTTGGGGAATAGAAGAAGAAGGGATTCCTTATGAAATACAACTAAAAGAACATAGGGATGCAGTACAGCTTGCATATGCAGCTTGTGAACAATCAGTATTAGGTGTCGGGATTGGTGTTGATTGTGAAAGTATTATAATTCATTATATCAAGCTAAAAAAAGATAAACCCCTATATGAGATTAGTACGAGTTCGAATGATTTTTTGATGAGAACTTTAGGTGTAAATGCAGCTAGACTGGTAAAAAGAATTCCCTTTAAAAATATTGAAGATCATGAGGTTGAAGATAATATTTGTTTGAGTAAAGAGAACCTAGAGGAAGAGATAAGGACTATCGTAAAACGGATTATTGCAAGAATGAAGTTAGGGTAGCTTTAGGGAGGTGTAACTTTGTCAAAGCTCGCCTTAGGAATTATAGAAACAGTAGGATTGGCAGCTGCCATAGAAGCGGCTGATACGGCAGTTAAGTCTGCAAATATTAAAATAATTGGATATGAGTTAACAAAAGGGAATGGAATGACTACTGTTAAAATTGAGGGAACTGTTGGTGCTGTAAAAGCTGCAATACATGCAGCGGTTATTCGTGCCAGTAAAGTCAATCAAGTATGGGGAAATCTTGTTATTCCAAGACCCAGTGATGGATTAAAGATACTTATTTGTAATGATGAAACCGTTGGATTAGAAAGATATGAAGATAAAAAAGAAGATATAAATGTTGAAGCTGAACCAGAAAATGTCATGGTTTCTAATAAGGAAGATGAGGATCTTGAAAATACTGAAATAGAACATATAGAGGATCATAAGGAATTAATATTAGAAGAACTTGAAGAGGACAATGGAAATATTGAAGAAGATTATGAAGAACTTGAAATATATGAAAATGAAATTTTAGAATCAGATATATGTAATATTTGTAAAGATCCAAAATGCCCTAGAAAAAAAGGGGATCTTAGAAAAATGTGTATTCATTATGAAGAATTAAAAAAAGAAGGGAGATTTAATAAATGAATCAAGCTTTAGGGATGATTGAAACAAAAGGATTAGTAGGTTCTATTGAAGCGGCAGATGCTATGACAAAGTCAGCCAATGTAGTTTTGATTGGATATGAAAAAATAGGTTCGGGACTTGTAACGGTAATGGTTAGAGGAGATGTTGGTGCAGTAAAAGCAGCTACAGATGCAGGGGCTGCGGCAGCAGATAAAGTTGGAGAACTTGTATCTGTGCATGTGATTCCAAGGCCGCATACAGATGTAGAAAAGATATTGCCTCAGATAGAATATGATGAGCAGGAATAAATATTCGTTAATGCAATAGAAGAATTGAGGTGAGCTTTGCTATGGCTTTAAAGAATAAAGATGTGATGATAGGGGTTATTACAAGAGCAGTAGAAAACATTTTAAAGGAATATAAAGAAAGATTAGTTCCTATAGGTGTTTCGAATAGGCATGTGCATTTACGTAGGGAAGATCTTGATTTTTTATTTGGAAAAGGATATGAATTGACTAAGATAAAGGATTTAGGTCAGCCTGGACAATTTGCTGCAAATGAAACGGTAGAGATTATTGGACCAAAAGGAAGTTTTAAAAAAGTACGAATACTAGGACCTGTAAGAGATGCTACTCAAGTAGAAGTGTCTTTATCAGATGGATATCAATTAGGGATCAAGCCACTTATAAGAGAATCAGGAAAAATCGAAAATACCTCAGGGATTCTTATAAAAGGACCAAAGGGAAGTGTGGCAAAAAACTGTGGGGTTATTGCAGCACTAAGACATATACATATGACTCCTGAAATAGCGAAAGCATATGGTGTAAGGGATAAGGAAATGGTGGATGTAGAAACAAAAGGAATTAGAAGAACTGTTTTTGGAAATGTATTAGTACGAGTATCCCCAAAGTATAGCTTAGAAATGCATATAGATGTGGATGAAGCAAATTCCAGTGGCCTAAAAAATGGAGATAAGGTAAAAATTCTAAAAAATAAGGAGTAGCCACCTATGGATTTAAAAAGAGCTAATAAGAATATGAAAGAATTTGCTAGATTGATCAAAGAAAAAACATTTAATCCTTATGAAGGAGATTTAAAAGTTGGGGTGGATTTGGGAACGGCTAATATTGTTTTATCAGTTGTTGATGAAAAAGGAAATCCAGTTGCAGGAGCATCTTATGGTGCTTCTGTAGTAAAGGATGGGATTGTAGTAGATTATGTAGGAGCTGTTAGGATTGTGAATGAGTTAAAAAGTCAGGTAGAAAGTATAATAGGAACAACTCTTACCAAAGCAGCTACAGCCATTCCACCTGGAATCTTAAGTGGAAATATAAAAGCCATAGGAAATGTAGTAGAATCTGCTGAAATGGATGTAATCAATATAGTAGATGAGCCTACTGCGGCTGCAAGGGTATTAGGAATCAAAGAGGGTGCTGTAGTAGATGTAGGAGGAGGAACTACTGGAATAAGCATTTTAAAAAAAGGCAAAGTCATCTATACAGCAGATGAAGCTACAGGAGGAACACATATGAGTTTGGTATTAGCTGGGTTTCATAAGATTTCTTTTGAAGATGCTGAAAAAATAAAGAAAGATTCTAAAAAACAAAAAGAAGTATTTCAAATTATTAAGCCAGTAGTAGAAAAAATGGCTTCTATTGTAAAAAGAAATATAAATGGTTATTTTGTAGAAAAGGTATATGTAGTAGGAGGCGCTTGTTGCTTTGATGATTTTGAAAGTGTGTTTGAAAAAGAATTGGGCATTGAAACCATAAAGCCTGTAGAACCTCTATTAGTTACCCCTTTAGGGATAGCACTATATAGCAGCTAGTGAGGTGATCTGTTTGAATTTTAGAGAGATTGTTGAAGAAACAATAATAGATGTAATTATAAAGGAAATTGCGAAAGAGGTTTTATATAGATTAGAAAAAGTACCTAAAAAAGCTTTAGTCATATTTACTGGAGGGTCTATAGGCTTTCACGAAAGTATAGAGCAATTAAAGAAACTAAAAACAGATGGATGGAAGCTTAAAGTACTTTTATCTCAGAGTGCAGAACGAATTTATACAAAAGAACTTATTAAAAATATGATTGGATCTGAAATGTTAGAAATATATGGTGAAAGTAATAATAAAAAAATAAATGGTTATTTAGATATAGATAAGGTAATATTTCCTGTACTTACAATGAATACAGCAGCTAAGATTGCTTTAGGGTTAGCAGATAATTTGGTTACCAATATTGTAGCTCGTAGTGTAATGAAAAATATTCCTATTATTGCAGCAAAAAATGCTTGTGATCCTTTAAATCAAGAAAGAATGAGTATGGGGATGGGAAAAGGACCGGTAGAATACGTCAATACTATGAAGAATCATTTGAGAATCCTTGAGAGTTATGGGATAAAGCTAGTGCCTGCAAATGAGCTTTATGGTGTGATGGTAGAAAAGATAAAACAAATAATCCCTAAAAAGAATAATTCTGTGAAAAAACAGGTTGTGTATAAAAGGCGGGTATTGACGAGAGCAGAGGTTGTATCTGCCTTTAATATAAACAAAAACTTGATTGTGTCAACTGATACCATTATTACAGATGCTGCAAAGGATACAGCAAGAAGTTTAGGCGTAAAGATTAGTATTTAAGAAGGATAAGGTGGGGAAGATATGTATTTAGCAAAGGTAATCGGTGTGGTTGTAGCCACACAAAAAGATGAAACCTTAAGAGGCGAAAAAATATTATTAGTGCAACCAATTGATACAAATGAAGATCCTACAGGAAACTCTCAGGTTGTAATAGATTCAGCAGGAGCAGGTGCTGGTGAGATGGTATTAGTTGCAACGGGAAGTTCTGCAAGAAAAGCTTTTCAAAATCCCAATGCACCAATAGATGCTGCCATCGTTGGTATTGTAGATTATGTGGAAGTTACTGGCTAAGGAAGTGAAGCTTATGGCGAATGTTTATACCAAAACAGGAGATAAGGGAGAAACTGGATTAGTAGGTGGAAGTAGAGTATGGAAGGATCATCTTAGAGTCCAGTGCTATGGAACTTTAGATGAAGCAAATTCTATGATGGGTGTTGCATATTCTATTTGTAGAAATGAAGAGATCAAGAAAATATTAAAAGATATACAAAAAGAAATTTTTGTTTTAGGGGCAGAATTGGCTTCTGATGAACACGGAAAGAAGTACATAAAGGAAAAGATTGAAAAAAAACACATTCAAAATCTAGAAGAAATAATAGATCATTATACAAAGAAAATAGGGCCGCAAAAGGAATTTGTTATACCAGGAAAAACCACAGCTTCTGCTACATTGCACGTAGCTAGAACCATTGTTAGGCGTGGGGAGCGACTGGTTATTCAGTTATATAAAGAAAAGAAAATAAGAGAAGAAGTACAGCAGTATATAAATCGTTTATCAGATATGCTATTTGTATTAGCAAGAGTAGAAGAAACTAATGCTTTAATACAGGAAGTGAAGGATCGAGTCGTGAAAAAGTTAAAAGGTCATGATAGGTACGGGGGTTTAAATCTTTGTATAGCAAAGAAAATGGCAGAGGCAGCAGAAGCCAAAGCAAAATCCATGGGTGTTCCTATTGTCTTTTCCGTTGTGGATGAAGGTGGGAATTTAATACTTATTCATAGAATGGAAGATTCTCTTTTAGCGAGTATAGATATTTCTATGAATAAAGCATATACTGCGAGTTCCTTAAAGCTTCCTACTCATGAGGTTGCAAAAATATCTCAACCTGGAGAAATGCTGTATGGTATACAGAATATGGATAGAATGATTGTATTTGGTGGAGGTTATCCCTTAAAAATTGGAAAGATATTTGTTGGAGGGATGGGCGTAAGCGGAGGAAGTGTTGAAGAAGATATGATGATTGCCTCTCATGCATTAAGAGTATTTGAGATGGAAAAATAATTTACTTATAGATATACAAGAAATAGTAATGAACAAATGAACTAGAAAGGGGAGGATTTTGAATGGATATAGATGCTTCAATGATAGAAAAAATCGTGAGAAATGTGATGGAAGAAATGTTAAGGAAAAATAATCATCCTAGCAATGAAAATAAATTTGGCGTGTTTGAACATATGGATGATGCTGTAGAAGCAGCATGGATAGCGCAAAAGGAATTTGCAAGATACAGTTTAGCCAGAAGAAGTGAAATTATTTCTTCCATGAGAGAAGCGTTAAGTAAGAATGTTGAAATTTTTGCAGAAATGGGTGTAGAAGAAACTGGAATGGGTAGAGTTGAAGATAAAGTTTTAAAGCATAAGCTTGCCATAGACAAAAGCCCTGGTGTTGAAGATTTAAAATCAGAAGTAAATACAGGTGATGGTGGAATGACATTATATGAAATGTCACCTTTTGGAGTTATTGGTGCTATAGCTCCTTCTACGAATCCAACAGAAACCATTATATGTAATGGTATAGGGATGATTGCAGCAGGAAATTCTGTTGTATTTTCTCCACATCCAGGAGGGAAAAAAGTTTCTGTTTTAGCAGTAGAAATTATCAATAAGGCAATAGAGGCGGTAAATGGACCTAAAAATTTGCTAGTTACAGTAAAAGAACCAAGTATTGAAAGTACCAATATTATGCTAAAACATGAAAAGATTAATATGATTTGCGCTACAGGGGGACCTGGTATTGTAAAAATTGCATTATCTTCTGGAAAGAAAGCAATTGGTGCTGGAGCGGGAAATCCACCAGTTGTAGTTGATGAAACAGCAGATATTAAAAAAGCTGCAAAAGATATTATTGATGGATGCAGCTTTGATAATAACCTACCATGTACAGCCGAAAAAGAAGTTATTGTAGTAGATTGTGTTGCAGATGAATTAATAGAGTGTATGAGACAATATCATACTTTTGAAATAAAGGATCAAGAAACATTAGATCAATTACAAAAATTAGTTTTAACTGAAAAAGGTACAATTAACAAAGCCTTTGTTGGGAAAAATGCAGATTATATCATGAATCAAATTGGCATTCCTATTGACAAGGATGTAAAAGTTATTTTTGCAGAGGTAGATAAAGATCATCCATTTGTTATTGAAGAATTGATGATGCCAATTCTTCCTATAGTAAGAGTGAAAAACATAGATGAAGCAATTGAATTAGGAGTGAAAGTAGAGCATGGAAATAGACATACAGCCATTATGCATTCTAAAAATGTAGATCATCTAACTAGATTTGCAAGAGCTGTTCAAACGACTATTTTTGTTAAAAATGCTCCTTCCTATGCGGGAATAGGGTTTGGTGCAGAAGGACATGCAACCTTTACAATTGCAGGGCCTACTGGAGAAGGATTAACTTCTGCAAAAACTTTTACAAGGAAGAGAAGATGTGTATTATCTGAAGGATTTTCAATCAGATAGAATTGAGGGATAGAATATGGAAGAAAAATTTATTGATTTAATCAAAGAGGCTGGGATTGTCGGTGCCGGGGGCGCTGGTTTCCCAACTCATGTAAAATTAAATGCACAAGCTGAATATATAATTGTAAATGGGGCTGAATGTGAACCTCTCCTTCAAGTAGATCAGCAACTAATGGCTCAAAAAAGTGAAGAAATACTTTTAGCCTTAAATAAGATTGTTGAGGAGACAGGTGCAAAAAAAGGAATCATTGCACTAAAGGGAAAATATAAAAAAGCATTAGAAAACTTAAATAAAAAAGTGGTTAAATATGAAAACTTAGAATTGTTTACATTAGATAATTTTTATCCTGCAGGAGATGAACAAGTTACCGTATATGAAGTATTAAAGAGGATTGTGCCTGAAGGCGGTATTCCTTTAAATGTGGGTGTGATTGTAATAAATGTAGAAACGTTACTCAATGTATATAATGCTATGAATAATATTGTAGTTACAGATAAATATTTAACGATTACGGGTGCTGTAGAAAATCCTATTACTGAGAAAGTTCCCATTGGAATTTTAGTAAAAGAAGCCATTGAATTAGCTGGTGGAACTACAATTGATGAATTTGGAGTAATCGATGGTGGACCCATGATGGGAAAAGTTATTGAAGATATCCAGCAGCCCATCAAAAAAAATACAAAGGGATTAATTGTTCTTCCTAAAAATCATCCCTTATTACTATCAAAGGATAGAAGTATAGAGAGTATGTTAAGACAAGCAAGAAGTGCTTGTTGTCATTGTTCATTGTGTACAGATGTATGTCCACGAAATCTATTGGGACATAAATTATATCCAGATAAATTAATGAGACTAGCAAGCTATAGTAGTACTTGTGATGTGAATACAAAAGCAACAGATGCATTTTTGTGTAGTGAATGCGGGCTTTGTGAAAGAGTATGTATTATGGGTCTTCAACCTTGGAAGTTAAATAAATTTTTAAAAGCACAATTGAGTGGGAAGGGAATAAAAAATCCCAATAAAAACACACCAAAGGATACAAATCTTTTTAGAGAATACAGAAAATTTCCAGTCAATAAGCTAAAGTCAAGATTAGGAATAGAAAAATATGATGTGGAGGCACCTATTGTAGAAGAAGATAATAAATCCTTTAAGTGGGTTGTTATAGATTTACAACAGCATATAGGTGCAAAAGCAGAGCCCGTAGTATGTGTAGGAGATCAAGTGAGTAAAGGACAATTAATTGCAGATATTCCAGAAAATAAACTAGGGGCAAAAATCCATGCAAGTATAAATGGGATTATTAAAGATATTACTGAAAAAAGCATAGTAATTTTTAATCATAATAATGAAAACTAATTAAGGGGGAGATTATGTGATTACTATAGAGGCTATTTTAGCTGCTTTTGGAGGGGGAGTATTTGGTGCACTAATTGGTGCATTACCAGCATTTATTTTTACAGGAGTTATGGGACTGATTGGGATTGCAGTGATGGCTTGTGGAGGAAATATAGATATTGTTGGAAATGTTGCTTTTGGCACATTATTTGGACCTCATATTGCATTTGCAGGAGGTGTAGCTGCAGCTGCTTATGCAGCAAATAAAAAACATTATTTAGATAGTGGAATGGATATCCTTACACCGCTTTTAAAGACAAAAGATAGTATGGTTTTACTTGTAGGTGGAATGTTTGGAATATTGGGATATTTAATCAATTCTTTATTTGTATCTATTGGATTACCAACGGATACTCCTGGATGTACTGTTTTTATATCATGCGCAATTACAAGAATTGTATTTGGTAGTACAGGTCTCTTTGGAAAAACTGAAATTGCAGCTACATCAGAATTAGAAAAGAGAAGTTTTCTTCCAGATGCTAAAACCTTGGCATTTAATATTGTTTGGTCAGTAGGTTTAGGATTAGTCATTTCTTATATCGTTGATCTTACACAAATAAATATAATAGGATTTTGTATAAGTGCAGCTTCACTAATATTTGTACAAATGGGATTTGATTTCCCTACAACTCATCATGTCACTTTAATCGCAGGATATGCAACAATTGCTACAGGAAATATATTTATAGGTGCAGTATTTGCGGTAATAGCATGTATTATTGGTGAAATAGTCGGAAGAACATTGAATAGTTGTTGTGATACACATATTGATCCTCCAGCAACAACCATATGCTTATGTAGCTTTATTATATTTATATTTATGTAAATTTCGTACATTGTGAAAGAGGTAGAGAGTTATGAAAAAATCAATTGGACTGTTGGAATTTAAAAGTATTGCAAAGGGAATAGAAGCAACTGATCAGATGTTAAAATCTGCAAATGTTAAATTAATATTATCATCTCCATTATGTCCTGGAAAATATGTTACATTGTTGTGTGGGGATGTTGGAGCAGTAAAAAATGCTGTGAAAACAGGAGAGCATATTGGAGGACCCTTTATCATTGATAGTCATGTTATATCTAATGTACATGAAGATATATTTCCTGCACTTACTGCTACTACGGATATTGAAAAAATTTCTTCTTTAGGAATTGTTGAAACAATGTCTGCCATTACATCTATTATGGCAGGAGATATTGCTGCAAAAGCTGCCAATGTACAGCTGATAGAAGTAAGAATAGCTAGAGGTCTTGGTGGGAAAGGTTTTATATTACTTACAGGAGAAGTAGGTGCTGTTAAATCAGCAGTAAAGGCCTGTGAAAATCAATTAAAAGAAACTGGAGATATTATTAGTACGGTTGTTATAGCATCTCCAAATGAAGAGTTGATTCCTAAACTTTTATAAATAATATAAAATGAAAAATTATACTGAAAACATGGTAGAATTAACTAAATGCTATTTAAATAAACTATAAAAACATATGAAAATGAGAAGGAGGAATTTTTTATGGCAAAGATTATTATGTCTCCAAGCAAGTATATTCAAGGGAATGGTGAACTCAAAAAACTTTATGAACATACTGCTAATTTAGGGTCAACTTTTCTTATTTTAGCCACTGAAGGTGGAATGAAAAGAACAAAGCATATTATAGAAGAAAGTTTTAAAAATCAAGATAAAAACTTAGTTTTTGAAACATTCAATAAGGAATGTTCAAAAGAAGAAATTAATCGATTAATTGAAATATGTAAAGCAAATGGTTGTGACGGCGTTATTGGCATTGGGGGAGGAAAATTATTAGATACTGCAAAAGCAGTTTCATATTATCAAAAAACATCAGTAGTAATTGTGCCAACTATTGCATCTACGGATGCGCCATGTAGTGCATTATCTGTTTTATACACGCCAGAAGGTGTTTTTGATGAATATTTAGTGCTTCCTCAAAACCCTAATTTAGTATTGATGGATACAAATATTATTGCCAATGCACCTGCAAGATTATTGGTATCAGGTATGGGGGATGCTTTAGCAACTTACTTTGAAGCAAGAGCTTGTGATATTTCCAAAGCTACAAATATGGCGGGACTTCTTCCTTCAAAATCCGCTTATGCATTAGCAGAACTTTGCTATGAAACGTTGTTAGAAGATGGTCTAAAAGCAAAATTAGCTGTTGAAAATAAAGTGGTAACCCCTGCTGTTGAAAACATTATAGAAGCGAATACATATTTAAGCGGCATAGGATTTGAAAGTGGAGGACTTGCTGGCGCACATGCCATCCATAATGGATTTACAGTACTTAGTGAGTGCCATCACCTATATCATGGAGAAAAGGTAGCATTTGGAACTTTAGTACAGTTAGTAATGGAAAATTGCCCAATGGAAGAAATAGAGGAAGTAATTCTTTTCTGTATGAGCATTGGACTTCCAGTAACTTTAGGTGAAATGGGGATTAAAGAAATTAATCCTGAGAAAATGATGGAGGTTGCAAAAGCTTCTTGTGCTGAAGGAGAAACTATTTACAATATGCCTTTTGAAGTTACTCCTGAAAGTGTTTATGCAGCTATTTTAACAGCAGATGCATTAGGAAAACAATATTTATAATAAAATAAATGAAGAGCTAGCATTTTTGCTAGCTTTCTATTTTTTCCATATCAAATCTTTCCTATAAAAATTTTTTTATGATATATTATGAATAGAAGATTTTTCGCATTTTAGATTCATTAGGAAATAAGGGAGGATATACCATGGAATATAAGGATTACTATGACATATTAGGAGTAGATAAAAATGCATCTCAAGATGAAATGAAAAGAGCTTATCGAAAGCTTGCAAAAAAATATCATCCTGATGCAAATCCAAATAATAAATCAGCAGAAGAAAAATTCAAGTCCATTAACGAAGCCTATGAAGTATTAGGAGATGAGGAAAAAAGAAAAAAATATGATCAATTTGGAAGTGGTTATGATTTTCAAAATGGAGCAGACTTTGACCCATCTCAATATGGATTTGGAGGATTTGGTACCCATAGAAGTGGCAATGGAGATTATAGTGACTTTTTTGATATGATTTTTGGAAATAGTGGTTTTAATATGGGAGATCAATTTGGGGGTTTTTCAAAAAGAGGAGGATGTGGTGGATGCTCTTCAAGAAAAATGGGACAAGATGTAGAGTCGGAAATTCATATTACTCTAGAAGAAGGATATGAAGGCATACAAAAAAAGTTGTCTTCTCGAAAAGGAAATGATACAAAAACTATATCTGTAAAGATTCCAGCTGGTATACTACAAGATAAGAAGATAAAAATTGCAAAGCATGGAAGAGATGGTGGTGATTTATATCTTAAGGTAAAATTCAAATCCCATAAAGATTTCACATTAGATGGGGTGAATTTAAATACAACCATTGATTTAACTCCTTGGGAAGCAGCTTTGGGAACAGAGGTCATTGTAAAGACATTGACAGGAAAAATCAAGGTAAAAATACCAGCAGGGATACAGACAGATGGCAAAATTAAGATTGGGAAAAAAGGATATAAAGATATGAAAGGAAATATAGGAGATTTGTATATTAGAGTACGAATAATCAATCCATCTGTTTTCAAAGAAGAAGAGAGAGAATTATATGAAAGATTAAAGGAAATTTCAAATTTTAATCCAAGAGCATAAGGGCAGGAAAATATAAAAAAGTGAGTTGTTTAAGCTTAAACAACTCACTTTTTTATATATTAAATTTGGAAATAAAACCTATATAATAAAGGAAAATAAACTTAATGATTACTCATATAAAATCTTAAAACAAACAATATTCTAAATTTTTGAAAAATAATGAAAAATATGGTATAATTTGATTATAGCGCTAAATAAACGAAGATTCCTCTTATAAGCTTATGAAAACGAGGCTTTTCACTATCCTTTATGAAAGTTTTTTTTACTCTTCTTGATCATCTAATAGGAAATTATAACTCTTTAAAATCTACAGATTGTTTTATAATTTTCTTTGTATTTTTCGAAAAAGTCAACTTTAAGCATGTTTTTTCAATTGAATAATTATTTTTTGTGCTAATGGTATATAAAATACTACATAGCATTGGATTTTTATTATCTTTTTACAAGGGGGGAAAGATTTGAACAATATGACTATTTTTGATTTGATTTTGATTGGACTCTATTTGCTTGGTATGGTATGGATCGGTTTCTATTTTAAGAAAAAAGTAACAAAAACTACGGATTATTATTTAGCAGGAAGAAGTTTAAACTATTTTGTTATTATGGCTACTGTATGTGCTTCAATCATTGGTGGGGGAGCAATGATTGGACGTGGAGGGGTTACTTATAGCCAAGGAGCAGTTGCTATAATGTTGGGATTACCTTATCTTATTGGAATGTATGTTTTTTCTGGAATTTCAGGTAGAATACAAAAAATTGGAGTATTAAACGATATTACTTCTATTCCTGATTTGATGGAATATCGATTTGGGACTAAGGTGAAGTATCTTACAGCTTTCTTAATAGCATTCACTATGATGGCTACTGTAGGAACACAGATTACGGCAACAGCTACCCTTATAAAAACAATTGGTGGTTTTTCTTATGAAACGGGTGCTTGGATAGCAGTAATCATTTTTGTTTCCTATACGGCTGTTTCTGGACTATTTGGTGTTGTTTATACGGATGTAGCTCAATTTATTATATTAATGCTTTTTATGTATATATTATTACCAATTATTGCATTAGTTAAAGTAGGTGGCGTCAGTACCATGATTCAATCAGTTCCTAATGAAATGCTTTCTATCAAGCCATCTTCTGAGATTATTGGTTGGATTTTTACCAATTTGGTATTTACATTAGCAGGAGCAGAAATGTGGCAAAGAGCTTTTGCTGCTAAAAGTCCAAAGGATGCTAAACGAGGAATGATATTAGGAAATACAGTATATGCTTATACGATTATTATAACATTAGTCATTGGACTCAGTGCTTACATATTGCTTCCAAATGTGGTAAATGATTATGGTGCAGCAGATGCGGCTATTCCAGCATTGGTGATTCATTTATTACCAGTAGGGATTACAGGATTAACGATAGCATCATTATTTGCAGTTTTAATGTCTTCAGCAGATACATATTTACTCATTTCTGTTCAAACTCTTTTAAGAGATATTTTAAAACCTTTATGGCCTAATATTGAAGATAAAAAAGAGCTTTTTTATTCAAGGGTAGTTACTGTCTTATTAGGATTTGGTGCGTTAATTATTGCCCTTTATATCAGACAGGCTTATAAAGCATTAATGTTTGCTTGGACATTTTATGCAGCGTCTCTTGGTTTACCTGCCTTTGCTGCATTGTACTGGAAAAAAGCAACTAAAGAAGGAATTACAGCAGGGATTATAGTGGGGTTTGTAACGAGTATTGTGTGGAAATTAGTAGGTTCACCTTTTGGGGTAGGGGCTGCTCTTCCGGGGTCAATACTATGTGGGCTTGCTTTAATTTTAGTAACACATGCTACCTATAAAGAAGAAAATCCTACGCCTTTTCCTCATTTATCAAGTTTAGAAAAAGTAGATTGTAAAGACTAAAAATTAGATATTATATGTTTTTTAGTAGGTTATTTAAAGAAAGGTTTCCATATTATACAATTTATGATAGGATTATTCATGTATTTGAAAAAATTCAAAGAAAGAAACGTGAATAAAAAGGAGAGTATTTATGGAGACACAAGATTTTTTACAGACATTGCTACAAACATTATTGGACAGGAGTAATTTTTCTACTATTTTTAATTCTGTTATGATGGTGAATACTATTATTGCATTAGCTAGTTTGGCATTTTTCATTTTTGTTATTTTTTATGTATATGAAAATGCGCCAAAATATAATATGAATAAGTTCTTATGGGTAGCTGTTGTTCTATTTGTTCCAAAGTATATGGGGTTTATGACATATTTGATTGTAACAACCATTAAAGGAGGAGTGCATAATAATCATTTTGTATCACAGGAGCCTTTTAAAAATAAGACAAATGAGAGTAAAACCATAAATAAAAAATTTGTTTATAAAGTGCTAAGTGTATGTTTGATGATTGTTGTATTGGTTGGAGCTATTTATATTGTTGATCGAGAAAAATTAAAACCTAAAGAAGTAGAAGGACCTACAGTAGTAAAGTCACAAAAGCTTTTCAAGGACGAATATAAAGATTTTACGGGAAGTGAAGTAAAAGAAATATGGTTTGGGGAGGATGGCATTTTAGAGCTTCATTATGATTCTCAGGTGAAAAATGGTGATTTGACAATAGGAATTTATGAATATAATAATGAACCCATAGAGATCTTTGAAACGGATGAAGAAGGAGTAATCAATATACCATTAGAGAAACATAGAATATATAAGTTGATAGCAAAGGGAGTTCATACAAAAGGATATTATGATTTTTCTTGGGAATTCAACAAAAATGAGTAAAAGAATGATGAAAGTCATTCTTTTTTTAGTAAAATTTACAAAAAAATAAATAAAAAAAACAAAGGAAAGAACAAGAAAAATGTCGAATAAAGTAATGGTAGATTTTTTGAAAAATAAAGAAATTTATGCCAATTTAAAAAGGGTATTAAAGTATCTTATTACTTTAAATTTAGAAAAAATGTATGTTAATCATTTAAAGGAGGAGTTGGGAAGATGAAAAAAAATAAGAATATTTTTCACTCAATGAAAAGCAAATTAATCATTATGTTTTTGTTTATTCTTTTAATGACCACTATCCCTGTAAGTATGATTGTAAATGCAAAGGTTAAAGGGGAGATTATGGAGAATTACATACATTCTTCTACAGGACAAATTGTCCAAATTAACAATGCCATCAATATATTGTTTAAAGATATTGAGGAGAATGTTAACTATTTAGCAGAGAATGGATATGTTAAAAAAGCTGATTATACCATAACAAATTATATGGACAAAGTAGCAGAAGACGATTTAAAAATGACTCCTTCTAAAAATGGAGGGATTGAACAAACCATTTATGAAAATTTTGAACAATTTGCACAAACTCATCCTCAAACAGCTTATGTATATATGGGTACAGAATTTGGTGGATATATTCAATTGCCAGAAGGAAGTGTTAGTAAGAATTATGATTCTAGAAAAAGACCTTATTACCAAAAGGCTATGGAAAATAAAGGACATACCTCAAGAACAAATCCTTATTATTATGAACCAGATAATTCAATGGTGGTTAGTACGGTAAAAACTGTAGAAAATGAAGCTGGAGAATTAATAGGGGTTATAGGGGTAGACATGAGTTTAAAAGGCATAACAAAAATTTTCAAAAGTATAAAAATGGGAGATACAGGCTATGTCATGTTAATAGATGCTCAAGGGACAATCATAGCTGATCCTAAAAATGAAGAGAATAATTTTAAGAATATACAAAATATAGGTATTGATGGATTTAAAAACATAGTACAGATGGATTCAGATTACTTTGAAACGAATGTGAATAATGAAAGTTACATAGCTAATGTTTATACATCTCCTGAAACGGGATGGAAATTTGTTGCCATGATTACAAAAGAAGAACTAATGGCTAGTGCAAATAAAATCAGATCGATTATTATCATTTTATCTGCTATTTTTATCTTATTTGGGACAATTATGACTTGGATCTTTGCTAATAAATTCTCAAAGCCAATTGTCTTTATAGCAGAGCATTTAAAATTTGTAGCTACAGGGAATTTTACAAAAAAAATGCCAGATGAATTTGCTAGACGAAAGGATGAAACTGGGGTATTGGCAAATGCTGTAAATACCATGCAGGAGGATATGAAAAATATTATTAAAAAGGTAAAAGATTCATCTGGGTTAGTTACTACATCTGCCAATAATTTATCAGAAATATCTCAGCAATCTGCTCAAGCTACAGGAGAAATAGCACAGGCCATAGAACAAATTGCATTAAGCACAAATGATCAAGCAAAGGATACAGAAACAATAGCTGTCATGGCAACTGAACTAGGAGAAAAAATCAATGAAAGTAATCAATTGACTTATGATGTGTATGATATTTCGCAAGAAGCTAATTCCTTAGGAGAAAAAGGAATTAGTATTCTTAAAATATTAGATCATAAAATTGTCAATAATACAGAAAAAGCAAATGAAGTCAATCAAATTATAGGAAGTATTAATGAATTTGCTAATAATGCAGAATCAATTATTGCATTAATTGAGAATATATCTAATCAGACCAATCTATTAGCACTCAATGCAAGTATTGAAGCTGCTCGGGCAGGAGAAGCAGGAAAGGGATTTGCTGTTGTTGCTGATGAAATAAGAAAATTATCAGAAGAGACAACAAAAGCAACAGATCATATAAAGGATTTAATGCACAATATTCAGCAAAATTCTGGTAGAGCCGTTACTACAATGGATGAAGTAAAAGAGATTGTTCATGAACAAAATGTATCTATTCAAGAGACGGATCATATATTCCAAGTTACAATAGATGCTATGAAAAATTTAATCGAAAAAATCAATCAAGTAGCAGATCATGCAGAAAACATGAAGAAGAGCAAGGAAGAAATCATCAATGCCATTACCAATATATCTGCTGTAACAGAAGAAACATCTGCAAGTACAGAAGAAGTCTCTGCATCAACAGAAGAGCAATTGGCTTCTGTGGAAGAAATTAGTTCTCATGCGCAAAGTTTGAATAGTGTTGCAATAGCATTGCAGGAAGATATAGATAAATTTATGATCTAAAGATATAAAAGAACTTAGAGTTCATAGAGTAAAAGAATTCTAGGTTCTTTATAAAGTTAAAAATAATTGATAGATCAACGAATCTTTCATACTATAGAAAAAAACAATATATGATATGATATAAATAGAATATTTTTATGTAGAAAAGGTGAGAAAGTATGAAAATTAAGTTAGGAGTTATTGGTCCTAGTGATTCAATAGAAAAGATTTGTAAAATAGCTAAGGAAGTTGAAGAAAAGGTAATTATTTTTCCCTATGTATATGAAAATAAAGAAGAAACTTTAGAATTAATCAATGAATGTCAGAAAAAAGTAGATGGAATCCTTTTTTCAGGACATGTTCCATACAATATAGCTAAGTTTTCTAATGCACTAACAAAGCCTGCTGTTTATATACCAAGGGTTGGAACTAGTATATTAAAAGCATTATGGGAGATTAAATGTCGAGGGATCGACTATACAAAAATGAGCATTGATTCTGTAAAAGAAAAATCTGTAAAAGAAATAGCTGATGAATTGGAAATAAAGTTCGATGAAATGAATGTTATACCTTATGAAGAAAATATAAGCTATGATGAATTGGTAAAATACCACTATAATCTGTGGAAAAATAAAAGGATCAATGTTGCTGTAACTGGACTAAGTAAGACCTATATAAAGCTTAAAGAGTTGGGGGTAACTGTGCATAAATTAAGCCCTACTACATTTTTAATGAGGGAATACTTAAATAAAGCTATCTATAAGGCCAGTGTAAAAAAAATAAAGGCAACTCAAATTGCAATTGCTATTGTAAAAATTAAAAATGAAAATAATAATATGTCTTCAGAATATGAATTTTTAAAAATAAAGAATAAATTAGAGGAAATGCTTATTAATTTTACAAAAAATAGTTTTGGTTCCATATTTCCCTTTGGTCGAGATGAATATTTAATATTTACAACTAGAGGTGCTCTTGATAATGAATATAATACACAAGAATTTAAAAAATATTTTAAGACAGATAGAAAATCTAATATTGTATTTGCTTCTGGCATTGGCTATGGGAATACAGTATATAATGCAGAATATAATGCAAGAGTTGCTTTGAATCGTGCTATGGGAAAAGAATATTCTTGTATATATATGGTTGATGAAGATGGGAGTATTACAGGTCCTATATCTAGTGAGAACGAGAATACCTTGACATACAATATTACAGTTTCTGATGAAAGGATTCAATCTATTGCTTCAAAATTAGATATTAGTGCTTCTTATGTATCTAAAATAATGGCTATAATAGAAAAAACCAATAAAAACACCTTTGATTCAGAAGAATTGTCTAATTATCTTGAAATTAGCTCTAGAAGTGGAAGAAGGATTCTCAAAAAAATCGTAGATACAGGTTTTGGAAAAATAATAGGAAAAGAAAGCAAGACAAAATCTGGTAGACCTAAGCAGATTTATGAAATTTTCATGTAAAAATAATGACGTGAGTTTAATAAAATTCATGTCATTATTTTTTTTATTTTCTAGGAAATTATAAAATTTAAAATTTGTGGATAACTTATGATTGAAAAATCAAGCGTTCAACCACTTTGAGTAAGTTTTATTACAAAAGGGTGGTTTTGTAAAAAAACTTGCGAGATGAGCATATGCGATTAGCTACATGCGAATTTTTATAAAAATTTAGTAGAAATTTCGAAAAATTGGAAGGATTTTAACGAAAGATGGAGAATATAAAAAATAATAAAGGACATGTCAAAAATGTGTCCGAAAAAGAAATTATAGAATCAGCTTTTAAAGCTAAGGAGTTAGGGGGGGATGAAAGCAATTGAATAAAGGTTCTTTAGGTTCTTTAGATTCGAAATATTTCAAACAGGAGGTCGTAGAATGGAAAATGTAAAAAGAGAAAAAAAGTCATTATTTTATCGTTTTTTGGATTGGGTAGAACAAACTGGGAATAAATTGCCTCATCCCTTTACATTGTTTGTATTTTTAACATTAGGTGTAATCGTTCTTTCTTTTATAGTAGCTAAAGCAGGTGTTCAAGTAAAACACCCTGTAAAAGATGAGTATGTTGTAGCCAAAAACCTTCTAAGTAAAGAAGGGATACAATATATGCTTCTTAACTTAACAAAGAATTTTGCTGGATTTAAACCTTTAGGACTCGTGTTAACTATGATGATTGGTATAGGACTAGCAGAACAAACAGGACTTATGTCAGCTTTTATGAAAAAGTTTATCCTTGGAGCACCAGAAAAGCTTTTAGTAATGGCCATATTTTTAATAGGTATATGTGGAAATTTAGCTTCTGATGCAGCAGCTATTATTATTCCACCTTTAGCAGGAGCTATATTCTATGGGGCTAAGAAAAATCCACTTGTAGGTGTTGCAGCAGGATATGCAGCTGCCTGTGCAGGATTTACAGCCAATTTACTTTTAGCAGGAACGGATGTATTGCTTGCTGGGATTACTGAAGAAGCAGCCCATATAATTGATCCAAGTATATCTGTATCTCCAGCAGTAAATTATTATTTTATGGTTGCTTCAACTATTTTTCTAACACTTTTAGGGGCATGGATTACCACTAAATATGTTGAAAAGCAAGCAGGTCCTTATACACCAAAGGGTGAAATATCTTTAGATGATGTTGACTTTGAGGTAACAAAAGAAGAGATACAAGGACTAAAGAGTGCAGGAATTGTAAGTTTGATTTATTGGGCAATCGTTATTATTGCTTTAATTCCACAGGATTCGCTGTTAAGAAATCCTGAGGGAGGATTAATTCCTTCTCCATTCTTAAAGGGACTGGTACCTTTTATTCTATTTTGGTTTGTAGCTATTGGTATTGCCTATGGTAGAAAAGTAGGGGTTATAAAGTCAGAGTCTGATATTCCTAAACTTATGACAGAAGCCATGAGAGGAATGGCTGGATATATTGTATTGGTATTTGTAATTGCCCAATTTGTAAGCTATTTCAATTGGACAAATTTAGGATTAATTGTTGCAGTAACCCTTGGAAATATATTGAAAACTTTAAATTTCACAGGTTTTCCAATGATTATTTTAGTTACTGTATTTACCATGTTTATAAATTTATTTATAGGTAGTGGTTCAGCAAAATGGGCATTACTTGCACCAGTGTTTGTACCAATGTTTATGATGCTTGATTATTCACCAGCTTTTGCACAAGTAGCTTATAGAGTAGGAGATTCAACTACAAATGCAATCAGCCCATTATTCCCATATTTCCCAATTCTTTTAGGATTCCTTAAAAGATATGATGAGAATGCAGGAATGGGAACAGCCATCTCTTATACATTACCTTATGCAATAGGCTTTGGAGTTCTTTGGATTGTCATGATGGCTGTATGCTTCTTTTTCGGATTACCATTAGGTCCTGGAGCAAATGTATTTATGTAAGGATTGAGATAGTGACGATAAGTAATTTGACATTAGGGGGATAAATATGCTTAATGAAAAGATACATGGATTAGTTGATGAAATAGAAGACTGGATCATAGATCAAAGAAGAGATTTTCATATGCATCCTGAGCCAAGTCGGAAAGAAATCAGAACATCAGAAAGAGTAGCAAGGTTATTAGAAGAATTAGGTGTAGAAGTTAAAAAAGGATATTACAATACGGGTGTTGTAGGGATTATAAAAGGAGATAAAGAAGGGAAAACTATAGGACTTAGATTTGATATGGATGCTCTTGAAATGGAAGAAATGAACGATATTCCTTTTAAATCACAAAATGAAGGCGTTATGCACTCTTGTGGTCATGATGGACATACAGCTATAGGTCTTGGTATTGCAAAGGTACTAATACAGATGAAGGATGAGATTCATGGGAATATTAAACTTGTATTTCAACCAGCGGAAGAAGATGCGCCTAATGGAGGGGGTGCTCAACATATGATTAAGGATGGCGCATTAGAAGAGCCAAAGGTAGATTATATGGTAGGGGCTCACATATGGCCAAAGCTAAAGCTTGGTCAAGTAGGAACAAAATCTGGAGTACTTATGGCAGCTTCTGATCCATTTACCATTGATATTAAGGGAAAAGGGATACATGCATCTCTACCGAACATGGGAGTGGATCCTATTCTCATTGGATCTCAAATCGTTACAAATATAAATACAATCATCAGTAGAAATATTGATCCTTTTGAACCAGCAGTTGTATCTATAGGTGTATTTAATGGAGGTACTAGATATAATGTGATTCCAGAAGAAGTCAAATTAGAGGGAACAGTACGTTCATTTAGTGAAGGTGTTAGGGAAAAAATTCATGATAGACTCAAAAGTGTAGTGGAAGAAACAGCTGTAGCATTAGGTGGAAATGCGAACCTTCATTATAAATTCTCCTACCCGCCTCTTATGAATGATGAAAAGGCAGTAAATATAGCAAAAAAATCTATTGAAGAATTATTAGGAGAAGAAAACTTTGTAAGAGTCAATAGACCAGAGCCTGGAGGAGAAGATTTTGCATATTTTGCAAAAGAGGTACCATCTGTTTATATGTTTTTAGGATATGCAGAAGAAGGAAAAGAATTGTATGCACCTCATAATCCAAGGTTTGATTTTAATGAAAAAGTTCTAGGAATCGGAGCAAAAGTACTTATTAAAACAGCTCTAAATTTGGGGAGGTCCTAAGAAATGGTTGAAAAAATAAATGAGATAATAGATGAAATAGAAGAAGAAATGATAGCTATCAGAAGGGATTTTCATCAATATCCAGAATCCGCATGGACTGAATTTAGAACAGCATCAATGGTAGCTAGGAAGCTAAAGGATATGGGGTATAGTATCAAACTAGGAAAAGAAGTAATGAATGAAAAGGATCGAATGGGAGTTCCTCATGAGGAGCAATTAGAAAAACATTATAAACGTGCATTAGATCAAGGTGCAGATCGGGAATTTGTAGAAAAACTTAAAGGCGGATTTACAGGGGTAGTAGGGTTATTAGATTGTGGAGATGGACCTATTGTTGCGTTGAGATTCGATATGGATGCTGTTGAAGTGGGAGAATGTAAGGAAAGAGCGCATTTCCCATACAAAGAGGGCTTTGCTTCTGTCAATGAAAATGTGATGCATGCTTGCGGACATGATGGACATACTACAATAGGTTTAGCTGTTGCCAAGGCATTGATGGGAATAAAGGATCAATTAAAGGGTAAGATAAAGCTTATTTTTCAACCAGCAGAAGAAGGGGTAAGAGGAGCAAAATCAATGACTACATCGGGAATATTAGATGATGTGGATATAATTATGGGTGGTCATATAGGAATCAAAGCAAAGGGCTCAGGAATGTTATTTTGTGGAACTAGTGGATTTTTAGCAACTTCAAAATTTGATGCATATTTTAAAGGAATTTCAACCCATGCGGGAGCAACTCCTGAAAAAGGAAAAAATGCATTGTTAGCAGCTGCATCAGCAGCTATGAATCTACATGCTATACCAAGACATAGTGAAGGATTTACGAGAATAAATGTAGGAAAACTTGTTGCAGGAACAGGAAGAAATGTAATTCCTTCAAATGCTCATATGCTTATAGAAACAAGGGGAGAAAATTCAGAGCTTAATGAATACATGAGAGAATCTGCAAAGCGAATATTAAAAAATGCTGCAGAGATGTATGATGTAGATTTAGATCTTCAATTTATGGGTGCTGCTGAAAGTGGAGAAAGTGATGAAGAACTGATTGTAAGAGCTAAAGGACTAGCAGAAAAACTAGATGCATTCCAAATGGTGACAGATGAAAAAATAGATTTAGGTGGAAGTGAAGATTTCGCCTATATGATGAAAAAGGTCCAATCTCAAGGTGGAAAAGCTATATATATGTTATTTGGAAGTGATATAAAGGATGATCATCATAATTCCAAATTTGACTTTGATGAAAAGGATTTAAAAGGAGCAGCAAAGATATTTTCTTTGTTAGTACATGATCTTTTGAAAAGGGGTTAGTGTTATTTTATTGGTTTGTACTAAAAAACAGAATAAAAAAATTACATATTTTTTAGAAAGAAATTGTAAAGGCTATGGATTCAATCCATAGCCTTTACAATTTCTTTACAAAAAACATAAACTTTACATAAATCTTTAAAGTATAATTTGTTAAATCAATTGATTATAAAGTCAAAAGACAAGGATTTATTTTTAAAAGGAATTTTTATTTTTATGTGACAAAAATGTAAGGTGAATATGGAATTTTGTAAGGTAAATGAATGGTGATCTATAGCCTCTTTTTATAGAATGAATATAAATAAAGAATATATACAGAATGAAGATGTAGATTTAAGATGAGAAATCAATCATTTAAATTGGAATAAGTGAAATAAAGTATTTAACCTAAAATGTAGTTTAACAAAATAAAAGTGGATAGATGGGAGTGGAGGTATATGGCTGCTTTATTATTAAAAAATATAGAAAAGATATACGAAAATGGATTTCATGCAGTGAAAAATTTAAATCTAGAAATTGAAGATAAAGAATTTGTTGTATTTGTAGGTCCATCTGGTTGTGGAAAGTCTACAACTCTCCGAATGATTGCAGGACTTGAAGAAATATCAAATGGTGAGCTTTGTATAGGAGAAAAGCAGGTGAATCATATGGAGCCGAAGGATCGAGATATAGCTATGGTATTTCAAAATTATGCATTATATCCTCATATGACTGTTTTTGATAATATGGCATTTGGATTAAAGCTTAGGAAAGCACCTAAAAAGGATATTAATGAAAAAGTAGTAAATGCTGCAAAAACCTTAGGAATTGAAGATCTTTTAAAGAGAAAGCCAAAGCAGCTTTCAGGAGGACAAAGACAAAGGGTTGCTTTAGGACGAGCCATTGTCAGAGAAGCTCAAGTTTTTTTAATGGATGAGCCATTGTCTAATCTAGATGCAAAGCTTAGAGTACAAATGCGTACAGAAATATGTAAGCTACATAAACAGCTCAATACAACTTTTATCTATGTAACCCATGATCAAACAGAAGCCATGACTATGGGAACGAAAATAGTGATTATGAAAGATGGCATCGTTCAGCAGGTGGATACACCTAAAAGGATTTACGAAGAGCCTAAAAATTTATTTGTAGCAGGATTTATTGGATCTCCCCAAATGAATTTTATACCTGTAACGATCATTGAAGAAAATGGGCAAGTATTGATCCAATTAAAGGAATTAGCATTCTTCCTTGAAAATGAAAAGGGGAAAGAATTAAGAAAAAATGGATATATAGGAAAAAATATGATTTTAGGAATACGTCCAGAACATATTTACTTTGAAAAAGAAAAAGGCATGATTCCTATAAATGGGAAGGTAGAGCTTATAGAGTATATTGGTTCTGAAACCTATGTATACATAGAGACAACAAATGGAAATATCATTGGAAAAACTAATGAAATAGCTATAAAAAGGGGAGAAATGATAGATAGTTATATGGATATAGAGAAGATTCATTTATTTGATAAAGAGGTAAAAGAAAGAATTTTATAAAAATAACTTGTTGCACAGATCCATAGAGAAACATAATTCTATTAAAATAATGAGATTGCAATATATACAATAAAATTTCACAATGAAAGGGGGAGTTTCTTTGAAATCAAAGATCAATAAAAAAGAAAGATGGATAGGCTTTGGTTTTATTACACCAAGTTTGATTGGACAGCTCATTTTCTTTTTTATTCCTATTATGATGACCATTTACTATGCTATGATCAATAATCCTATGAGCAAAGAATTTGTGGGATTTACAAATTTTATCACTATATGGGACAATACAATCTTTATACGAGCTATGAAAAATACCTTTATTTTTACAGGAATTAGCGTGAGCCTTATTATGGTTTTATCCTTAGGAATGGCCATGCTTTTAAATAAGCCTTTGTTTTTAAGAAATATTTTTAGATCCTGCTTTATGGTTCCGCTTATTGTACCCTCTGCATCGATTCTGATGATTTGGCAAGTATTCTTTAATTTTAATGGAACTTTAAATAATATTGTAACGAGTTTTGGTTTTGATCCGATAGATTGGATGAATTCAGCTTATGCTAGATGGATTGTGGTACTTTTCTATGTATGGAAAAATATAGGATATGATATGGTGTTATTCTTAGCAGCTCTTCAAAACATTCCTAAAGAGCAATATGAAGCAGCTAGCATAGATGGTGCTAATAAGTGGCAAAAGTTTTATCATATTACTCTTATTCACATTTTGCCAACCTTCTTTTTTGTATTTATTATTTCAATTACGAATTCTTTCAAAATATTTAGAGAGGTCTACTTGTTAGGAGGAGAGTATCCTTACGAAGATCTTTATATGCTACAACATTATATTAACAATTTATTTAATGTATTAGATTATCAAAAGCTATCTGTTAGTGCAATCTATATGGCAATATTCATTTTTATGATAGTCCTTTTATGGAGAAAAGTAGAGAAAAAATTAGATTTTTAGAAGGGCGGAGTTATTTTGAAAAAAAAGATTGTTTTAAGTATATTGGTAGGTCTATTAGCACTTTTATTTATTATTCCTCTTTTTCTGACAGTGTCGAATTCCTTTATGGAACCGAGTCAAGTACAAAATCAATACGAAAATATTTTCCAAAACAAAGGATCAGAATTTTCAGGACTAAAATTTATCCCTGATTGGATTAGCTTAAAGCAATATTATCAAGTTCTTATTTTGAAAACAAATTTTCTAAAGATGTTTTGGAATGCATCTTTCATGGTAGTTCCTATTATTTTAGGACAAATTATCGTATCAACCTTTGCAGCCTATGCTTTTGCAAAGCTAAAGTTTCCCTTTAGAGAACAATTATTTTATCTATATATTTTACTAATGCTTATGCCCTTTCAGGTAACAGTAGTACCTAATTATTTGATTGCCAATTATTTAGGCATATTAGATAAATTTGCATCTATTATTTTTCCAGGGGTTTTTAGTGTATTTGGTGTTTTTTTATTAAGACAATTTATGCAAAAAATTCCTGATGCATATTTAGAAGCGGCAAAAATAGATGGTGCAAATCATTTTCAAATATTTTTCAAAATCATTTTGCCCCTTTCAAAAAATTATATTGCGTCCCTTGGGGTACTTCTTATGATTGATTATTGGAATATGGTAGAACAGCCATTGATTTTCTTAAAGGATGTAAGTATGCATCCCTTATCGCTTTATTTAGCTCAGGTGAATAAAGATGAGATTGGTGTAGCTTTTGCAGCTGCTACTATATATATGATTCCAGTATTACTTGTTTACTTATATGCAGAAAATTATTTTGTTGAAGGCATCAAAAACAGTGGATTAAAAGGATAGGAGGGAAAGCTGTGGATAGAAAGAAAAAAATAAGAAAAATGATTATACAATATTTTGGAGTTATTTTACTATTTACTATATTTTCGCAAAGTCTTAATAATCTAGCTTTACCAAGGGTAGCTGTGGGTAATGGGAAAAGTACTTCTTTACAGATGAATATTCAAAAGGAAGGAACGATTACAGCTAGAAAAAGTGAACAAATTTATGGAACCTTTTCAGGGATCATTGATAAGATATTTGTTCAAACCAATAAAATCGTAAAAAAGGGAGATCCTCTTGTAAAGCTTGATGAAAAGGAATTGAATGAAAAATTTATTCAAGAAGAGGGAAATTATAAAAAATCCAAATTAAATTATAAAATCGCAAAGGGGCAATATGAAAATCAAGAGGGATTAGAAAAAGAATTAGCAGCTGTTGAAAAAGCTAGAAAAGAGTTTGAAAAGAAAGAAGTATATTATGAAAATAATATTATCTCTAAAGAAGAATTTGAAAAAGCAAAAGATACATTAAAGGATGTAGAAGATACTTATAATACAAAGAAAAAAAATCAACCCATTGAAGACATGAAAGCTCAAAATAGTTTAGTTGAAAGTGAAATGGAATACAAATTAAAGGAGATTGCATTTAAAGAAATGCAAAAAATTGTAGCAAACAAAGGAATTATCACAGCACCTATTGATGGAGTTGTGAAAAATATTACTAAAAAAGAAGGAGAAAGAATAAATAAAGATGAAACCATCCTAGCATTAACAGATCCTTCATCTGGATATGAATTAAAAATTTCTATCAAGAAGGATATTGCAAAATACTTAAAAATAGGAGAACGTTTAAATATTACATTTAAAGGATTAGATGATTTGAAAGTAGAAAGCAAAATCACGGATATTTCAAATAACAAAGAAGAACCAAGTAAAATAAAGGACATTACCTTATCTTTTGAAAATGAGAGGTTAAAAGGAGATGAATTTGCAACTATTCGTGAGACAAAATCCACCACTAAATATGATGTGGTTGTTCCAAATAGTGCTATAGGAAGTGAACAAAATGGAAGGAAATTTGTGTGGTTAGTAAGAAAAGAAGATAAGCCTTTAGGAAAAGAATATTATGTAAATAAGAGGTATGTGACTACAGGAGAATCAGATTTAGACAAAACAGCTATTAAGAGTGGATTAGATAAATATGAAGAATTTGTACAAGATGCTACAGGTGTAGACTTAAAGGAAAATGGAAGAGTATTAAAAAAATAGAAAGGAGGAGAAAAATGAAAAATGTGTTTTTTAGAAGATTTTCTATGGGAGCATTGGTAGCTTTTATCCTCTTGATGATTGGAAATGATTTGCTCTTTCAAAATATAGCTATGATCATGGATACAGAAGAAGCCTTTTATGAAGTAGTAAGCCAAAATGGAAATAGCTCTATGAAAATAGATGATTTAAATAAATTAAAAGAAACCCTTAAAACAGAGATCCTTGTTATGGGAGAGAAGAATACGCAGATGAGTGTTGAGGGAAAAGAATATAATGTTTTAGCAAAGGGTGTTTTTGGAGATTATAAAAGTTTTTTTCCTGTTAGATTAAAAAAAGGAAGCTTTGTAACAGATATAAGTTTAGATACGAAAAAACCTATGGTGATAGAACAAAAGCTTTCTCAAAAAATTTTTAAAAATAAGGATACCATAGGATTAAATTTTTCAGAAGGGAATAAGGTTTATGAGATTGTAGGAATTTTAGAAAAAAGTTTATTTTCACTATTTATACCTGAGAGAAATGTAGTATATATGCCATTAGATGCATTAAAGGATAAGAAGTTGAAAGTACCTATTACGAGTATCTATATAGGGAGTAAAGATCATGAGAATAAAGAAATTAGTGAAGGGAATGTAGAGAGTGCTTTAGCCCAATATGGAATAAACGATGTAGTGATTACAAAAGGAACTAAGAAGATTGACAGTATAAGAACTATACAAGCCTGTATGCTGTTGTTTTTAGTTTTAGTCATGACAAAGGATATAATGAAAATCCTTCAAAGAAGATGGAAAAAGCTTTATTGTAAGTTAAATGAAGCAATAAGACTAACAGATAAAGGGATGTTTACAAAAGAAAATATGTATACGCTCTTAAAAGAAGTTATGATCGGACTTATGAGTGTCGGGCTACTTATATATCTATTTTATAGAATTCCTATCGTTTATTTACCAGTTAAAGGAATCATGAAGGAGGAAGTTATTACCCTTACTTATTATTTAAATAATATAAAGGAAGCTTTTAGTGAAAGTTTTACAAATAGAAATGCTTATATAACACCTTTAGGATATATACTTAAGGGAATTTATCAGATGATAGTTATATCTTTTGTGATTAGTTTAATTCCTTTGTATATTTATAGAAAATACAAGGTGATAGAAAATTCTTTTTTAAAAGAAAGTTTGAGTTTGATTAGCATTGTTTTTTTATTGATTTTTGTAAATATAAAAGCTTCATTTGTATTTATGTTGAATAAAGAACTATTTATTGTATTGAGTACATTTATATTTACTCAAAATATGAAAGTTTATTTAGAAAAGGAGGAGGTTAAATGAAGGATAAAATAAAAGAAAAAATTTTAATAGGTGGAATTAGAAGGATTATGAAAACTAACCTAATGAAAAATAGAATGATGGGTTGTATTGTTATAATGATTTTTATGTGTAGTATGTTCGTAGGAAATGCTTTTGCAGAGGAATTGAT
Source organism: Crassaminicella profunda (assembly GCF_019884785.1). GTDB lineage: Bacteria > Bacillota > Clostridia > Peptostreptococcales > Thermotaleaceae > Crassaminicella > Crassaminicella profunda. The sequence goes on along the minus strand of NZ_CP082326.1, from coordinate 2,944,299 downwards.
TCAATTGCCAACAGATTTTGCAGATGCAAATATAATGGATGTGAAGTTAATAGCAAATGAAAAAAATTATCAGGTAGGGGAGAAAGTTATGTTATTAAAGGTAGCCCCTTATATAAAAGAAGATAGCTTCATGCTTCCATTAGAATTTCTTTTAGATATGATGGGGATGAAGCAAGAGAATATGACTTGGGATCAAGGGACAAATGTGATTCGTTTATTTAAAGGGGATAATATTATTCAAATGGCCATAGGGAAAAGTCAGTGGAGGATAGATGGTAGATCAATAGAGATGAAAACACAAGTAGAATTAAAGGATGGTGTGGTGATGGTTCCTTTAAGTATGGCTACAAAAGTATGGGATACAAAATATACGTATAATAGTCTAACTAAGACTGTAACCTTTTCTATACAAAAAGAAAAGAAAGAAGTATTGAAAAAAGGGGATTACACCTATGAAGAATTATTAGAGCGGGTATATAAGTATAGTAGAGACTTAAAAAGGTTAGATATGAATGTAGATCGTGCTGAAATGAATAAGGATGAAGCAAAGGATCGTGTAAAATCAACTCCTATAGGGACAGGAAATGGAGAGGATGATGCAGCGAGGACTTCTGATTATTTAGAACTTGAGCAAAATAGAATTGAATTAAAAAAGGCAGAAAACAACATAGATATGAAAAAGGATCAGCTTGCTTATGATTTTAAAAAAGCTTATGACAATATATTGAAGCAAGAAGATCATATGAAAATAAAAAAGCTAGAATTAGAGATTGCCAATGAAAATATGAAACAAATGAGGATCAAATATGAATATGGTAGTGTTAGTGAAAATGAAAAAATACAAGCTAAAAGGGATGAAGATCAGGCTAAGAAAGATTATGAAATGGCTCTAGAGGATTTGGATAAAGATTATGAAAAGTTAAATGATATGGTAGGATTCAAAAAGGAAGAAAGATATAGTTTGGAAGATCGTATTAGCTTTGATGTAATGGATGATGAAGATGTGGAATACCATATTGCAAGAATGATTAGTATTAGTCCTGAAATTTGGGGATCAGAGCAAAGTGTAAGAATGAAAGATTTAGGGGTAAAACTCTATACTTTCAATGCAGGAGGACCTTCTTATGGATCAAAGAAAATGGATCTAAAGGAAGCTAATATGGATTTAGGAGATAAAAAGAAAGCTTATGGTGAAAAATTAAGAAATACTTATAAAATTTTGAAAAGATATAAAGATGAATATAATAATAGTATTCTATCCTATGAAAAAGCAAAGGATGATTTAAAAAAAGCAAAAATAGATTTAGAAATAGGGAGTATGACGCCTATAGAATTTAAAAGAAAAACATTAGATTTAGAAAGAGAGAAAAAGAACTTAAAAGATAAAATAATGGATTATAATGAACTCTTAATGAAATATGATAAACCTTGGATCAATTAGGTATGTGACAGAAATGTAAGGTTTATAGATGTATTTGTAAGGTAAATCAATGGTTATATAAGAGTCCTTTCTGTAAAATGAAGATAAGTAAAAAAAACAGAAAGGATGAAGAAGATGAAAAAGGGAATTTGTTTCCTATTAATGTGTACCATACTTTTTTCATTAGTAGGGTGTGGAAAAAATAATGATTCAAAAGGAGGCTTTTATTACGAAGAAATAGCCTTTGAAAAAATGGATGGAGGAGAAATAAAGGGAGATATTTTGGGGGTAATTAATGATGAAGAGGGGAACATTTATGCATTGGTGAATCGAAATACCCTTCGAAAATATGATTCAAGTGGAAAGTTTGTAAAAACATTTGAATTAGAAATAGAAAAAGCAATGATGATTTTAAGTTTAGGAATAGATCAGGGAAAAAATCTTTATGTAGAGGTAAAAGAGTTTGGAGAACCAGGGAAAAAACTTATTCATGATATTTGGAAGCTTGATGAGAATGGAAAAGTAGTAGAAAAGATTGACATTACTAAAAATGATCAGGATGGATGGGGTAGAAATGGTCTTTCAAAGCTTTACATAAATGAAAAGGATGATTTTATTTATAAAAATGATAAAAATCAAATCATTCAAGTAGACAAAACGGGAGAATTAGTAAATACTTTAGTAAGTGAAAATGTAAAAGACTTTGTAAAGGTCAAAAATAGCCTATATATGCTTATAGAAAATGAAAATAGAGAAACTTATTTAGCTAAAAAAGAAATAGGCTCACAAGATTTTGTATATAACCAAAAAATAGATGGAGAACAGTTCTATGGATTTTTAGGATATGACCCTAAAGTGGGACGATTATTATATACAACAGGAGCTAATGAGATTAAAGCTTTTGATGTAGAAGGAAATTACTTAGAAACAGCAATAGATGTTGAGAATGCTCCTGTATTTGCAAAAAATATGCATGCAACTGGATTTACTGTAAACAATGAAGGAACTATTTATATGAGTTACATGGAAAGGGGTAGCGAGGAACAACAAAGACTTATTACCAATATTGCAGTATTCTATAAAAAAGAAGGAACTAGACCAAAGAGTAATAAAAAGACCCTTACAATTGGTGTAAATACAGAAATAGATGCAATGGAATTAAAAGGGAAAATCGCGGAATATATGAAAGAACATCCAGATGTGATTGTAAAAGTGAATCAATATAATTATAAAGAAGAATTTCTTTCTGATTATTTAAAAAAGATGAATACAGATATTATTTCGGGAAAAGGAGATGATTTGATTCCGACAGATTATCTTCCAATGAGTAAATATGTAAAAAATGGTGTGTTTGAAAATTTAAATGAATACATGAAAAAAGATAAAGATTTTAATATAAAAGATTATTATGAAAATATATTCAAGAGTCTAAAAGTAGATGGAAACTATTATGCATTTCCGTTCAAATTTAGAATGGCAGCTTTAGTAGCAGATCAAGCTTTATTAGATAATAAAAATATAAATATAGAAAAAAATAATTGGAATAGAGAAAGTTTTATCAATTTATTAAGAGCGATTTCAAAGGAAAATGGAGTTTATGGATTACCTAAGATGAGCAAAGGAGAGTTATTTAATATATTCTTTGATGGAGATATAAATCAATTTATTGATTATGAGAATAAAAAGACTAATTTTGATAGCGAAGGTTTTAAATCCTTATTAAAAGATATACAAGTTATTTATGAAGAAAAGCTATTAGATGAAAATATGGATATGATGACAATTAGTAAAGGAACAAAGGGGAAAATTGGGTTTATTCATCAACAAAACATAGCCCTTCTGAATTTGACAGAGATGAAAAATATGATTGAAAACTTTAAGCTTTACCCGTATCCAAATAGTAATGAACAAGGGGGATATGCATTTACAGCTAATGCTTATGGGATCAATGCCAACTCAAAAAGTAAAGAGCTTGCTTGGGATTTTCTAAAATATTTAAATAGTGATAACGGAAATAAAGAAGAATATTTTTTCTCAATGGGAATGAACAAAAAGCTGATGACAAAATCACTAGATAAAATAAAGAAAATAGAAAAGCAAGAGTCTATCTACCTTGAAGATACGGTATGGTATTCATTCCCGTTGACGGATGAAGAAGTTAAAAACACTCAGGATGCTCTAAAAAACATGACTATTAATAGAACACTTGATCCACAAATTAATAAGATTGTAAAAGAATTTACAATGAAATATTTTGCTAAAGAAATGACAGAGGAGGAGGTAATTAAGACATTAGATAGTAAAATTGCAACTTATTTAAATGAGTAAAAGATTGATATGAAAGTGGAATAGGGATAACCATTTTGTGAATTTTAAGCTTTTCTCTATAAAATTTGTACGATTATTTAAATTAAAACTTTAAATTACATGATATAATTTTATAAATTGATTAGGATAGGGTGGCGGAAAAGAGAATGAAAATATCGATTATATTTCATAGTGTGTGTGGAAATACTTATTTGATGGCAAAGGATTTTTATGATTGTTTAAAGAAACAAGGAAAAGAAGTATCTTTATATCGGGTAAAAGATGATGATTTAGAAAAATGGATGAATATATTCCCCGTAGCGAAAGAATATTTTGATGAAATCAATAATATTCCAGTTGCAGGACCTGAGGTAATGCTTGAAAGTGAGCATATTATTATAGGAAGTCCTACTTATTTTGGTAATGTATCAAGTGAAATGAAAGCTTATATGGATGGAGCATCTATATTTTGGATAGAAGGAAAATTAGTTGGAAAGAAATTAACTGCTTTTACTTCTTCGAGTAATTCAGAAGGCGGTGGAGATCTTTGCTTGCAAGCAATAAATACGTTTGCTCAGCATATGGGAATGATTTCTATACCTATTCCATCCAATTTATTAACGAATAAAAGCTTTCCTGCATATGGTTTTATTCATTATTCTGGAGGATTAGGAGATCAAAGACCTGATGAGAATATATATACTGCTATAAAAAAATACACAGAAATTTATATCTAAAGTGAAATGAATAAAATGGAAATGTAATCTTACACATTTTCATTTTATTTTTTTTGTTTACAATTTCTTTACAAAAAGCATAAACTTTCTACAAAGCTCTAAAGTATAATTGCTTTAACAGATGAAATAATAATTTGCTCAATCATTATAACAAAAGAGGAGAAAGGATGAATAGGATGAAGAAAAGAATTTGTTTTTTATTAATATGTACGATGCTTTTTTCATTAGTAGGTTGTGGAAATAATAATATTTCAACAGAAGAATTCTATTATGAAGAAGGAGCTTTTGAAAAAGTGGATGGGAATATTATGAGAGTAACCAATGATGAAGAAGGAAATATATATGCTATAGTAAATCAAAATACAGTTCAGCAATATGACTCAAAAGGAAAACTTATAAGAAAATTTGAATTAGAAATACCAAAAGATGCAGATATTAGCCTTATGAGCATAGGCATAGATCAAAAAAAGAATCTATATATAGAAGTAAAATCCTCAATAATGTTTGAAAAATCACAGACAAATAGGATTCATGAGATTTGGAAGTTTGATGAAAAAGGAAAAGTAACAGAAAAGATTGATGTTGCTAAAAATGATCAGGGTGAATTTGCGTATGATAGTGGATCAAAGCTATACATAAATGAAAATAACAATTTTATCTATAAAAACGATACCAATCAAATTATAGAGGTCGACCAAAAGGGAGAATTGGTGAATACTTTAGTAAGTGAAATGGTAAAGGATTTTGTAAAGATAAAAAATACTTTGTATGCAATCATCTTAGATGAAAATAGAGAAACCTATCTAGCAAAAAAAGAAATGGGTTCACAGGATTATAGTTATAAGAAAAAAATAGATGGTGAACAATTTATAGGATTTTTAGGATATGATCCTAAAGAGGGAAGTTTATTATATACAACAGGATCCGAAGAGATTAAAGCTTTTGATTTAGAGGGAAATTTTTTAAAGACAGTAATAAGTGTTGAGGATGCTCAAGTGTTTACAAAAAATATATTTACAAATGGTTTTGCTGTGAATAATGACGGAAATGTTTATATGAGCTATAGTGAAATGGGAAGTGGGGAAGAAGCTATCACGGACATTACTGTGTTCGTTAAAAAGGAAGGGGTTAAGCCAAAGAGTAAGAAAAAGGTGATTACTATTGGCGTGAATACAGAAATGGAAGCTATGGAATTAAGAGGAAAAATCAGTGGTTATATGAAGGCCCATCCAGATACGATTATAAAAATCAATCAGTATGACTATAAAGAAGAATATCTTTCTGATTATCTGAAAAAGATGAATACAAACATTATTTCAGGAAAGGGAGATGATTTAATTCCAACGGCTTATTTACCTATGAGTAAATATGTAAAAAGTGGTGTTTTTGAAAATTTAAGTGATTATATGAAAAAAGATAAAGAATTCAATATGGAAGATTACCACCAAAATGTATTCGAGAATCTAAAAATACAGGGAAATTATTATTCATTTCCTATTGGTTTTAAATTAGGAAGCTTAATGGCAAATCAAGATTTATTAGATGAAAAGAATATGCAGGTCAAAAAAGAAAATTGGAATAGAGAAAGCTTTATTAATGTATTAAGAGAGCTTTCACAGGAAAATGGGATTTATGGATTACCGAATATGGAGAAAGAGGAAATATTTGAAATGTTTTTTGTAGGGGACCAAGAGCACTTTATTGATTATGAAAATAAAAAGACAAATTTCAATAGTGAAAGCTTTAAAGCTTTATTAAAAGATGTACAAACCATTTATGATGAAAAGCTGATAGATGAAAATGTAACAGGAATGGATATAGAGGGAATGAATATGTATCAAGGAACAAATGGAAAAATTGTTTTCATGAATCAATCAAAAATATCTCTTATGTTTATGCCACTATTGAAAAATATGATTGGAAATTTTAAGCTTTATCCATATCCAAGTAGTCATGGGAAAGGTGGGCATGCATTTACAGCTAATGCATATGGAATTAATGTTAACTCAAAAAACAAAGAACTTGCTTGGGAGGTTCTAAAATATTTAAGTGGAGAAAAAAAAGATAAGGGTGCTTTCTATACTGGTATTGAAATGAATAAAAAATCTTTAGAAAAGCAATTAGACGAAATGAAAAACGGTGAAAATACTGGAATAATCATTGCGACTGAAGGTGGGGAATTGAGTTCATCATCATTAACAGAGGAAAATATTAAAAATATAAAGGATGCTATTGAGAATACGACGATTAATACAAGTATAGACCCACAAATCAATAAAATTTTAAAGGAAGCTATAAAAAAATATTTTGCTAAGGAAATGGCACAAGAGGAGTTAATAAAAACATTAGATAATAAAATCTCAACCTACTTGAACGAATAATAAATTTCTTTAAAATGAGAAATTGATATAAATAGCAAGAATACATTTTATGCAATTAAAAAATGATAAAATGAAGCTATCATAGTATAGTTTCATTTTATTGCTTGGGTTTATAGATAAGATGATTATTGTTAATACATATAGGAAGTCGCAAACTAAAAAATTTAAAAGATAAAGATAAGGTGGGAGAAAATTTTGAAGAAAAAAATTTTAATTGTAGAGGATGATTTGGCCATAGCTAAATTAATAGAAATTAATTTAAATATAGCAAACTATGAAACAAAAAAGGTTATGGATGGATTGAAGGCTTTAGAAATCATAGATGAAGAGAATTTTGACTTGATTATTCTAGATGTGATGTTACCTCAGGCAGACGGTTTTGAGGTCATGGAAAAAATTAAGCATAGAAATATTCCAGTCATATTCTTAACAGCAAAGAAATCTGTATTTGATAAAGTCAATGGGCTAAAATTAGGTGCTGAGGATTATATGGTCAAGCCTTTTGAAGCCATAGAGCTTTTAGCAAGGATTGAAGTAGTATTAAGAAGATATGGAAAAAATGAAAAAGTTCTTAACTTTAAGGATATCAAAGTATATCTAGAAGAGAGAATCGTAAAAAATGATGGTAATACAGTTGAATTATCTCCAAAGGAATACGAATTATTATGTTTACTCATTCAAAATAAAAATATTGCTTTATCCAGAGAACAAATATTAGGAAGAGTATGGGATATGAGTTATTATGGTGGGACTAGAACAGTAGATATGCATATAAAAGCTCTTAGACAAAAGTTAGATCTTGGGAATCATATCAAAACCATCTACAAGATTGGTTATCGATTGGAGGACTAATATGAAGCTTTGGCAAAAGTTATATATTTTTACTCTTATTCTGTTTATCTTGATTTTTAATTTGGCAGGGGTTATATTTATTGAAAAAAATCACAATGCTTCATTAAAAAGAGAAGTGAATCGATGCTTTAATGAAGCATTGACTATTAATTCAGGGGTAGATACGAGTTTACCAGCCTTTAGAACATTAGATCGATATATTGATTTATTAGATTTTAATCGAAGAATTATTTATAAATTTGCAGATGATTATGCAAAAAAATCTAATGGGATTTATTTAGAAATATTAGATAAAAAAAATCAAGAAATCTATAGCAATGTAGATTTTTTATTACCCAAATATCGTGAGGAAATAAATATACAAAAAATGAATGAAAGAAGAACCATCATCAGAGAGGTAGGAAAAAATACGTATATATTCATAACAAACTTGATAGAAATAAATGGAAGTATCTTTAAGCTTACTTATATGAGAGATATTTCTAGTATTTATGAACAAAAGAAGGAACAATATGATTTTTTCTTTCGACTAGAAGGAATTGCCCTAGTTGTTTTTTCTATTTTTATGTTTTTTATTAGTCGATGGATTTCAAAACCTGTCAAAGAGCTGATGCGAGTTACAAAAAGAATTGCAGAGGGAAATTATCATGAAAGAGTAAATTTAAATACAAAAGATGAATTAGGTATATTGGCACAAAACTTCAATCTAATGGCAGAAGCTGTAGAAGAAAATATTCACCAATTAGAAAAAAATAATCTTGAAAAAGAAAGATTTATTGATAATTTTACCCATGAATTAAAGACTCCTTTAACTTCTATCATTGGCTATGCTAATCTTTTAAGAACTACGAAATGTGATGAAGAAACCTTTTATGAAGCATTAAATTTTATCTATGAAGAAGGGAAAAGATTAGAGGAATTATCCTTTAATTTGATGGATTTGCTTGTACTGAGAAAAGAAGATTTTAAGAAAGAAAAGGTAAATATAAAAGAATTGCTTATTCAAGTAAAAAAGGTTATGCAACCAAAGATGAAGGAAAAAAATATAGAAATTTTGATTGATGCAGAGCCTAGTGAATGGAGAGTTGAAAAAAATTTGATTCAAATACTCCTTTCTAATTTAATCGATAATGCTTATAAAGCTTCAGAAAGGGATACGAAAATTTATCTGAATTTGTCAAAGGAAAAAGAAAAAATGATTCTTGAGGTAAAGGATGGGGGAATCGGTATTCCTAAAGAACATCTGGATAAAATCTTAGAACCCTTTTATATGGTAGATAAAGCGAGAACAAGAGCAAACCATGGAGCAGGATTAGGTTTATCTATTTGTAAAAGAATTGTAGAGGTACATGGAGCCACCCTAAAAATCAATAGTATAGTTAATGAAGGAACTTCTATAAAAATCATATTCAATAAGAAGGAGGTTGAGATAGATGAATCAGAAAATAATGCTGCTACTATTGATTAGTATGATCCTCCTTGCAGGCTGTGAAAATTTTTCTGAAATAAAAAAGGATCAATTGATGATTGATCAAATAGAAAAAGAAGAGAAATTAACCTTAAAGAAACCTCTAGAAAAATTTACAGAAGAAGAATTAAAAGAAAAAACATTAAAGGCCTTTAAGAAGTATTATAATTTAGAGATTAATGAAGAGGATCTTATCTACACTATGAATTATGTCACTTTTGATGAAGTAAAAGAAAGTTTAGAAGAGATGGAAATCGAAAAGTATTTACAAATAAAGATGGACTATAAAGATATTTTAAAAAAAGGATTTTATGTGTTATATTGGCATACAAGTAGAAAATCAGAAACTTTCAAAAAAAGAAAATATTTCATGTATATTACTAGAGTAGATGGTGAAACAGGAGAAATCTTAAATATAAGTTACAATGAATATGATTCGAAAAAAGAAAAAACAAATGAAAATATTACTTTAGAAGAAGCAAAACAGATTGTAGGTGACTTTATCAGAAAAAATAAAATTTTCAAAACTGATAAAATGAAATTAGTAAAAGAATTGAATAAAAAAAATGTGTGGATGTATTATTTTTTATATGAGGATCCAAAGGAAGCTACCAATAAAGTATTTATAAGAGTCAATACAAATACAAAAAGAGTGGAGGAGTTTAGTAGAGGGGTTGTAGCGAGTATTGATTATATGAAAATGGAATTAGAGGAGTAGAGAATTTTAATAGATTCTCTATTCCTTTTTACATATTCTTTACAAAAATCATAAACTTTCTATACAATTGAAATTTATGATTGTATTATAAGTTTTTAAATAAAATTAAAAAATGAGTAGAAGAGAGGATGTTTTAGTATGAATAAGAAAATAGTAGCAATGATAATGGCGGTAATACTAAGTATTTCTATTGTAGGGTGTGGGAAAAGTACACAAGGACAAGAGGATTCTGCACCTCAAGCTTATGAAGATAGCCAAATGGGGATTAAATTTTCATATTCAAAAGCCTGGGTAGATAATTATGATGATATTTTAGGTATGGTAAATGGAAATTATCAGATTAAAAACAAGTCAGAATATAGTGTTGATATATATAGTAGTATAGAATGGGGTTATAAAGATTTAGAAACTCAGTTAGCTGGAATTTATCTTATTAAAAAAGAGCAATGGGAGAAAATGAAAGAAAATAATTATAAGATAGAAGATTTTTTAACAAAAGAAAATACTATATTTTTAGGAGAGCAAGTTCAAGTAGAAACCCATGAAGCGAATGGATTTGTATATGTAATTGCTGTTCCAGATAAGAGTAAATTTCCAGAGGATACAGAGGACGAAAAAATGGGTAAATCACTAGTATTTGATTCTGCTAAAGAGATGCTAGAAAAAATAGAATTCACTGAAATAAATAAATAAAAATATGAATTATATAAGGAATACAAAAAAGGAGGGAAATGAGAATGAAAAGAAATATGATTTTCTTTTGTATGGTAGTAATCATCTTTTCTTTAGTAGGTTGTGGAGAGAAAAGTAAATTTTATTATGAAGAAGAAGCTTTTAATAATAGTAAGGAACGTATTATAGGATTTACTAATGATGAGTATAAAAATATGTATGCATTATTAGAAGACAATAAAATTAGAAAATATGATGAAACTGGAAAGGTTACAAAAGAAATTAAAGTAGAAATACCTAAAGATTCTTATAAAATACCTTTTGCCATTGGACAAGATGAAGAAAAAAAAATATATATGGACATAAGAGAAGTGGGACCTAAAAAGCCAGGGAAAGAACTTGTCCATGAAATATGGAAATTAGATGAAAAAGGAAAAGTAATCAAGAAAATTTCTATTGCACCAAATGATATGGGTGGATGGGAAAATAGTGATTTTGGAAGAATGTATATTACTAAAAATAAGAATTTTATTTATAAGAATGATAGCAATATACTTTTACAAATAGATGAAAAAGGAAATATCGTAAAGACGCTTATTAAAGCAAATGTAAAAGATTTTGTAAAAATAGACAATAGTATTTATGCATTAATTAAAGATGAGGAAGGACTATTTTTAGCAAAAAAAGAAATAGATGGAAATAATTTTGTTTTTAAGAAAAAAATAGGAGAATCAAGCAATATAACAAAATTAGATTTTGATTTACAAGAAAAGAAATTGTTGTATTTTTCAGACAAGATGATAATAGAGTCTTTTGATATGGAAGGAAATTTATTAGGAACTGTTATAGATGGAGAAAATGTACCTATTCTTTTATTAACAAATACGCAGATCAATGGATTTGCTGTTAATAATCAAGGAACGTTATTTATGAATTTTATTACTTATGAGTTAGAAAAAGACTGTTCTAAGATCGTTATGATGAAAAAGAAAAAAGGAATTCCACCAAAAAGCAATAAAAAAATTATTAAAGTAGGAGTTAATACAAAATATCAACAAGAAGAAATCAAAGAATTAGCTATAAAGTATATGAAAAAAAATCCAGATGTAGTTGTAAAAGTAAATCAATATGATTACAAAGAAGATTATATTTCTGATTATTTAAAAAAGATAAATACAGAAATGTTAGCAGGAGAAGGGGAAGATTTGATTCCAACAGAGCATTTACCCATGAAAAAATTCATGAAAAATGAGATATTTGAAAATTTAACTGCTTATATGGAAAAAGATAAAGATTTTGATATAAATGAGTATTATAAGACTGTTCTTGATAGTTATCAATATCAAAATAATTATTATGCACTTCCTATAAATTTTACTATAGGAGGATTAATTGCAGATCAAAAGCTGATAAATGAAAAAAATATTATTATAAATAAAGAAAATTGGAATAGAGAAAGTTTTATGAAAGCTCTAAGAGAAATTTCTAAAAATAATGGGATTTATGGGCTCGTGAAAATGGATAAGCAAGAGCTAATAGAGATGTTTTTCTTAGGAGAAATAGATAAATGGATTGATTATGAAAACAAAAAAACAAATTTCAATAGTGAAGCTTTTAAAGATTTATTAAAAGATGTAGAAGCTATTTATGATGAAAAACTTTATCATAATGAAATAGAGAGAATGATGGATATAGGGGAACAAAAAAGAATGGGAGAAGTAGCATTTTTTAATAAAAAAAATCTTGAAATTATTGGAGTTGATGGATTCGATCAGATAAAAAATGATATAGAAAATTATCAACTTTATCCTTATCCTACAGACAAAGGAAATGGGGAATTCACCTATGAACCCTTTGGATATGGATTAAATAGACAGTCAAAAAATAAAGAAATTGCTTGGGATTTTCTTAAATTCATGGCGAATAATTATCGTGGAGATGATTTTTATAGTAAATTTTCAGTGAAAAAGAAAAATAATCTAGATAGATTAGAAAAGTGCAAAAAGAAAGAAAAAGAGCCAAGGGCATATATTAGTGAAGATTATATCATATACTCTTATCCCCTTACAGAAGAGGAAGTGAAGCAGGTTAAAAATGCTTTAGAAAATATGAAGGTAGATGTTTCACTAGATCCTCAAATCAGAAGCGTTGTAAAGGATTCCTTTGGAAAATATGTAAAAGGAGAAATAGCACAGGAAGAATTGATTCAGAATCTTGAGAATAAGATTACTACTTATTTAAATGAATAAAAATAGATAAAAAATGAAGCTATCAGAATAGGTAGCTTCATTTTAAAATTGTGTATAACTATAGAAAAAATATTTTTGGAAATTTTGTAAGAAAGATGAATATACGAGTATGAGGTAGTATCATATGAAAATTTATTTACAAATTGTTTACAAAACCTATATAGTTTTTATATAATCCTTCTTTATACTAAATATATAAAGAAAGGGAGGGAATTATAAAATGAAAAAACAATGGAAAAAAGGGATTTGTGCAGTTGTTATGGGAACTATGCTATTAAGCGGTTGTAGTTCTTCACAAGCAATGCAAAACCAAGCTCCTATAGAAAAAACAGTTGAAAAAAAAGTAGTGAAAACAACAGCGATAGAAGAGGAAAAAACTTATTCTGCTATGAATCAGTATGAAGAAGTGATTCAAGTGAAGGTATCTAAGGAAAAAGCAAAAGAGCTTGCAAAAGAGGCAATAAATAAATATTTTCAAACAGAAGTAGATGAAAAAAATACAGAATTAGGGATACATATTAGTGGAGGCTATTCAGTTTATGAACCAGAGTGGTATGCAGTATGGTTTTATATGAATAAAGAAAAAAAAGAAAAGAAAATCTATGAAGTTGCGATCAATGCAAATACAGCGGAAGTTATTACCAGTCAATGTCAAATAGAAGATGCTACAATGAAGGCTAAGAAAATTCAAAAACTTTCGCTTGAAGAAAAGAAAAAGATTGCTATGAACTTCTTAAAGAGTAAACAAATTATAGAAGATGTAGCAAAACTAAAGTTTGTAAAGGTACATAAGGGTTATTCTACAAAAACATCTACTCATTTAGAATTTACATATGACCAATATGATGTAAATGTGAAGGTGGATTTACGAGATAAAAAAGTAAAATTCTTTTATAAATCTAAAGATCTTACACAGGAAGAAAGAAAACAACTAGATGCATTCTATAAAAGTAAAGAATAGATTACCTAAAAAAACATATTGAGGAATAAGGAATATATGGCGAGATTTAGTGATCTCGCCATAATTACTACAGCATTTCTTTTACCTGTGTTATGTCTTTATCTCCCCTACCAGAAAGATTAATAATGATGATTTTATCTTTCTCTAAATCTTTTGCAAGCTTTATTCCATAAGCAACAGCATGGGCACTTTCAATAGCGGGGATAATCCCTTCTATTTTAGATAACTCAAAGAAAGTATCTAGTGCTTCTTTATCAGTAATCCCTACATAATCAGCACGACCTATAGATTTATAATAACTATGTTCAGGACCAACTCCAGGATAATCAAGTCCTGCTGCTACAGAGTGAACAGGAAGGGGTTCACCCTTTTCATCTTGAAGGGTATAGCATTTAAATCCATGAATAATTCCAACACTTCCCTTTACGATAGATGCAGCATGATCAGGTGTATCAAGACCTTTACCAGCAGGTTCTACACCAATGATTTTTACATCCTTATCATCTACAAATGGATGAAAAAGTCCTATAGCATTACTACCGCCACCTACTGCTGCAATGATATAGTCAGGAAGTTTTCCTTCTAGATCTAATATTTGTTTTCTTGCTTCTTTTCCAATAATACTTTGAAATTCTCTTACCATAGAAGGATAAGGGTGAGGTCCTACAGCAGAACCTAAAAGATAGAAAGTATTATGAGCATTTTCAACAAAATCTTCGAGTGCCGCATCTACAGCATCCTTTAAGGTAGCAGTTCCCCTAGTTACAGGAACAACTTTTGCACCAAGAAGCTCCATTTTGAAAACATTTAGTGCTTGTCTTTTGATATCAATTTCTCCCATATAAATAGTGCAATCCATTCCAAATAAAGCGCAAACTGTTGCTGTAGCAACACCATGCTGTCCAGCTCCTGTTTCAGCGATAATTCTTTTTTTACCCATTTTTTTTGCTAAAAGGGCTTGGCCAATAGCGTTGTTAATTTTATGGGCACCTGTATGATTTAAATCTTCTCTTTTAAGATAAATTTTAGCGCCACCTATTTTTTGTGTTAATCTTTCAGCAAAATAAAGGGGATTTTCGCGACCTATATATTGCTTTTGATAATAAGCTAACTCTTTAAGAAATTCAGGATCGTTAATAAATTGATAAAATTTTTCTTCTACCTCTTTTAAAACTTCTTTTAATGGTTCAGGTACATAACTTCCTCCAAATTCTCCAAAATAGCCATTGTTGTTTTTTATCATGTGAAAAGCCTCCTATAGTTTGAATTTTCTTGAAATAATAAGTGCAAAATGTTTATAAAAATTTATTTTGAACTTAAACAAAAAAGTTTACGTTTTAAAGTATGCATATAGCATTTAATAATTATTCCGGAAATTAAAAAATCCTCTACATGTTTATAAAAACATATAGAGGACGCTATTTACGTGGTGCCACCTCAATTGGTTATTAAAATAATAACCCACTTTTTCAGATACGGGAAAATTTCCGATATCCTATCTCTATAACGGGAGATGCCCGTGTTGCCTACTAAAAATTTCAGCTCCAACTCATAAGTCCATTCAGTATACCTACAAATATCGGATTTCCACCAGCACCGACTCTCTAAGATTTTTCAATATACTTACTCTTCTTATTCAACGATTTGTGTTTATGATGTTGAAAATTATTATATATTTGTTTTTTTGTTTTGTCAATATGAATAATAAAAAACATTCGAAAACTTCCCCTGAAAAACAGAAAAAATACAAAGGGGGGTGGCTGTGTAGTTGTTCAGTTATAAGGTTTAGGATAAAAACATATACCCTTTTCTTTTTATGGTTTTTATATATTTTATACAACCACTAGCCTCTATTTTTTTTCTTAGATTACTGACATGAACCATTACTGTTCTTATATCTCCTAAACTTTTACACTTCCATACATGTTCATATATTTCAGAGTAGCTTAAGATCTTGTTAGGGTAATTAATCATAAATAGGAGAATATCAAATTCTATAGGGGATAAAGGTATTTCTTTATTTTTATTAAGAACGGTACATTTTTCTATATCAATAGTTAAATCTTTAATGGTTAATTTTTTATTGTTAAGTGTATTTTTATTTTGTTCATAGGCTACTCTTCTTAAATTAGATTTGACACGTGCCACTAACTCTTTGGGATTAAAGGGTTTTCTTATATAATCATCTCCACCCAAATTTAATGCATTAAGTATATGATCCTCATCATCAATACAGCTGATAAAGATAATAGGGCAAAATAGATATTGTCTGATTTTTTGACAAAGAATCGTTCCATCAAAGTCTGGTAGCATAATATCTAATAGTATTAAATGAAAGCATTTATTTTTAATCTTTTCTAATGCCGCATTGCAATTGCTGGCAGTATCTACATTATATCCTGAATTTCTAAGATAAAGTGTTATCACTTCAACGATATCGGGGTCGTCATCAACAACTAGTATATTATATTTGCTCATTTATATTCGTTACCAAAGCGTAACTTTACGCCTACCTTTCTCTCATAAAAATCTGTATATATTATATTTTATCATTTGTTAAGTTAAGAAAAAAGAAAAAATATAGAATAAAAAGGGAAAATGTCTAAAAAACACTAAATTTAATACTGTATAATAAATATATATTAAGAAAAGTGAATTATTTACAAAATAAAAAGAAATGAAAAGGTTGAATCAAGGGGGTAAATATGAAAAAAAGTTGTATAATCGTAATTGTAGTATTACTAATAGTAATGGGATTTTCAATGGATAAAAATAAAGAGGCGAAAGATGTCTACATAAAAAGCGATAAAAGTAATATTAAAAAAGAAATTTTTACAGATAAAGAATTAAAATGGATAGAAAAGTATCAAAATAAAGATATCTATGTAGGGATAGCAGAGGATTATACGCCTATAGAATATATAGATAAAAATGGTAATCCAAAGGGGATAGGGATAGAAATTATTAAGACACTTAATCAATTAACTGGATTAAAATTCAAAGTTTATAAAAACAGTCAAAAAGAAACGTGGGAGGAAATATTACAAAGTACTTCTGAAAAAAGAATAGATATTTTGCCAGCAGTATCTTTTACAAAAGAAAGAAATAAGTATTTAGATTATTCAACTGCGTATATAGAAATGACCCAAGTAATCCTTGGACATAAAGATAATCCAAAGTTGTTTAATGATATTACACAAGTTAAAGGGAAAATGTTTGTTGGTCCTAAGGGCTATTGGTTTTTAGATATTGTTGCAAAACAAAATTCTGATGCTAAAATTATTGGAGTTAAAAGTATGGAAAAGGCTCTATCATATATTTCAAGTAAAAAAGCTGAGTATACTATAAGCGATATTCCTGTATTTACCTATTATAAAGAGAAGGGTGACTATAATGATATAAAAATCATTGGAGAGCTAAAGCAAAAAAATAAAATATATATTGGTGTAAGAAAAGATTTTGGTGAATTGATTCCTATCATTAATAAAGTTATCAAAAATATAGATGATCAGGAGCTTTATGAGAAAGCATTGGTTATGCCTAAAAATAGTGATAGAGAAGAAAAGCTTATATTTATGATAGTACTGCTTAGTACTATATTGTTATGGGTAATTTATTATTTATACAAAACCTTTAGAAATTTAATCAAAGCAAAAAAAGAAGCAGAAGAAGCTAATAAAGATAAAACGCAGCTGATGACCAATATATCCCATGATTTAAGAACACCTATTACAGTAATCATTGGGTATACACAGGCGATTATAGATGGAGAAGCAAGAAAAGAAGATAAAGATAGGTATATAAAAAGAATTCATGAAAGAACAAAATATTTAAATGATCTGATCAATGACTTTTTTTTAGTAGCTAGATTGAAAGATCGTAAATTTATTTTGGAACGAGAAGATGTGAATATCAATGGTCTTATTAAAAATATAGTGGAGAATATAGAATTGAAAGCTCAAGATAAAAATATTCAACTGCTATTAGAATTAGATGAAAAAGCAAATATGAATAAAAAAGTAGATAGATTAAAATTTTATAGAGCTATTGAAAATATAATGATAAATGCAATTAAATATAGTAAAGAAGAAGGTTTTATAAAGATTATTACGGAAGGTATAAAAGATGAAAAAATAAAAATAGCTATAAAGGATAATGGCATGGGGATCCATCAAGAAGAGTTGCCATATATTTTTGATAGGTACTACAAAGGAAAAAATGCAAATAAAGAATCTATAGGACTAGGATTATATATTACAAAGGAAATTATTGATAAACATGATGGAAAAATATGGGTTGAAAGTATATTAAATAAAGGAACGGTCTTTTATATATTGATTTAGGGATGGGGAAACCCATCCTTTTTAAAATCTTTAAGATTTCTTTAGATTAGAATAAGGTGAATTATGGTATAATCAAAAGTGACAGAATTCGTCGAAAATTGTAATGTTTTCCTAAAAACAAGTATAAATTTCTTGTTTTTGAGAAATTAGAAAGGAGAGAGAAAATGAAAAAAATATTAGCAATTATTTTAATCATGAGTCTTATTATTCCAACAGCTCTTATGGGCTATGCAGATGAAGATTATCAAGAATTTAGTGACATAAAGGGTCACTGGGCAGAGAAAATCCTTAAAAAGCATCACAAAATGGGGATGTTAAGTGGCTATCCAGATGGGACATTCAAGCCAGATCAACAAATGAAGAGGTCAGAATTGATTACTTTAGTCAACAAATATTTTGGACTTAAAGAAGAGGATAATCAAAATTTTGAAGATGTAGAAGGAAAAGAATGGTATGCAAATGAAACAGCAAAAGCAAAATATTATGGATATATAAAGGACTTAGAAGCTAGACCAGAAGAATTAGCTAGTAGAGAAGATGTAGTAAATATGATGAGTCTTATAATAGATGTAGAAGAGCAAAAACAAAAAAGTGAAAAGAAAGATTTCAAAGATTTAGAAGGAATGAATAAAGAAGAACAAGAAAAAATAGAGAGCTTTTCACAAATGGGATATGTTAGTGGTTATGAAGATGGAACTTTCAAACCAAAGGGAATTATCAATAGAGCAGAAATCATGAGTATTGTAGAAAATATGCTAGGATACATTGTAACTAGTCAAGAAGATATAGACAATATGCCAGAAGGTGTTACTAAAGTTACAATTATCAATCCAGATATTGTAATAGAAAACAAAGAAATAAAAGGTGATATATACATAGCTCCAGGAGTAAATGGAAGATTAACAATCAAAAATACAAAAATAAAAGGACAAATAGATGTATCAGGGGGAACTACAAAAAACCCTATAAAACTAGAAAATGTAGATGTAGAAAAAATAGTTATAACAAAAGTAAAAGATGAGCCTAAAGTAGAAATTACAGGAAAAAGTAATATAGGAGAAATCAAAACAAAATCAGTAACAAAGATAGAGATAAAAGGTGAAACAAAGGTAAAAACAATCCAAACTCAAGAAAAAACTGAAATAAAGTTAGAAGAAGGAACAAAGGTAGAAAAACTGATTACAGAAGGTAAAACAAAGGTAGAGACAGAAAAGGGAAGTGAAATAGTAAATTTAGAAGCAAAGGAAAAAACAGAAATAAAAGGTGAAGGAAAAATTGATAAAGCAGAAATTGAAAGTGAAGATGTATCTATCGAAAAAAGACCAGGCTATGTAAAAGTGGATGATCAAGTAGATGATGCTCAAATAGGACAAGATAAGATGGATTCAAAAAATGATGATGATAAAGAAAATGAGAACAACAATAATAGCGGTGGTAGTAGTAATAATAATAACAATGATAATGACAACGACAATGACAATGATAACGAAAAAGATACAACACCACCAGAATGGGCAACAGGATATCCTTTTGCAACAATGAAAAGCAGTGAATTAAAGATTGAGCTATCTACAAAGTTAAATGAAAAAGGAACTGTATATTATACTGTATATGAAGCCGTATACGGAGAAGATATAACATTTACAGTAGCTGAATTGATTAGCGATGGAAATAGCTATGGAGTAGAGGAAAATACAGTAACAAAAGAAGTATATAATGGTGGTTTATCATCTGAAAAAACATACAATATATATTTAACAGCAGTAGATGAATATAACAATAAACAAAGTAGTGTAAAAACTATAAAAGTTTCAGCAATAGATACGACAAAACCAGTATTCACAAAAAAAGAAGTCAAAGCTGGAGATGTTTTAGGAAAAATGAAGTTAACGGCAGAGACTAATGAATCAGCAAATATTTACTATGTAGTAGTAGAAAAAGACAGTACTTCGCCAACAGTAGAACAGATCAAGGCTGGAGTAGATTATGATAGTGTGCAGGTAATTCATAGTGGGAATAAAGAAATATTTGCTAACGAATTAATTGAAGGTCTTGAAGATGGAAAAACATACGATATTTATCTAATAGCAGAAGATAAAAATAAAAATGTAAGTACTATACAAAAAATATCTTATGCAAATATAGAAATTGATCATACACCTCCAACAATTATTAAAGCAATTTTAGTAGATGGAGAGGATGAAGAAGTTCTTCCTTGGTAAGATTTAAAAATTAGCCTATTAAGCATGATTCTATGCAGGAGGTATAAAAAATTGGATAATAATAATAGAATAACAGCGAAAAGACCATTTTCATGTACATATACGAAAGATGTAATTGAAATATTAGATGGGTTAAATATATCATTGATTCTTTCTACATATCAAGCAGGAAAAGTGATTATCTTATCTAGTGATGGAAAAAATATGTTCCAGCTTGTAAGAGATTTTGCAAGACCTATGGGGATTGCTTTAAAGGAAGATATGATGGCATTAGCAGGAGCATTAAATGTGACTGTATTTAAAACAGATGAGCATTTAGCCAAAACTTACCCAAACAAACAAGATACTTATGATGCTTTTTATTTTCCAACAACACTCTTTAGAACTGATTATGTAGATATTCATGATATCGCTTTTACAAATATGGGACTAGTAGGGGTAAATACTTCTTTTAGCTGTTTATCAAGGTTAGATGGAAGATATTCCTTTGAGCCTATATGGAAACCTAAGTTCATTAAAGAATTTGTACCAGAAGATTTGTGTCATCTAAATGGCATGGCAGTTGATGAAAAATCAAATATCAGATATGTAACAGCCTTTGCAAAGACTTCATCAAGAGAAGGCTGGAGAAAAAATAAACTTACAGGTGGAGTATTAATAGATACGAAAACAAATGAAATTATTCTAGAGAGTCTTCCTATGCCTCATTCCCCTAGAGTTTATAAGGGAGAAGTATATCTACTTTTATCAGCTACAGAAGAACTTATAAAAGTAGATATAAAGAATAAAACATACAAAGTTATAGCAAAGATGGACGGATTTATTAGAGGCCTTAGCTTTAAAGATGACTATGCCTTTATCGGTGTAAGTAAACTAAGAAAAACCCATACATTTTCAGACTTAGAAATAGCAGAAAAAGATATCCACGCAGGTGTAGTTATTGTAAATATAAAAACAGGAAAAATACTTGGAGAAATAAAATACGAAAACAGTGTAGATGAACTGTATGATGTACACGTATTAGATGGAATCAAAAGAGCGAATATACTAAACTATCAACAATCATTAGATCATAGAGCACTCATTACACCATATGGTTGTTCTTGGATAGAAAATAGGGATGCAAAGGAAAAAGATGAAGAAAAAAAGGAGGAAAATACTAGTGATTCGAAAGAATAATAGTAGTTTTACAACTTATCAACAATCATTGTTTAATAAATATGAAGTAGATGAAAGTTATTTGCAAACAAGAAAACAAAGAAGAGCTTGTTTAGAACTAATTGAAAAAATAGATGAAAATAGAAATTTTAATGAGAAAAAAATAATGAAAAAAGTGATCAATGCTTTTAGAGGGACGGAGTTACACAAAAAAATTGCTTCTTGTATGACTATTGCAGCCCTTATGATGACATTGCAAACAACTCCAGTAATGGCACAAGCTGTATCAAGCTTTCAACCAAAGGTAGAAGTAACAAAAATATCAGAGATGGCAGCAAAAGATGATAATATCATAATGGATGAAGATAGCTTCTTAAATAAAAATATGGTCATGAATCAAAAGGAAGTAAAAAATACTTCTATTCATTTAGTGGTAAATAAAGATGTTAAAAATGAAGAAATGCCTCTTAAAGAAAATAGTGTGTTTTTAGATGATGACTCGGATATTCATAATCATCAAAAACAAGAAACAAAAGCTTTAACAGTGATTGATACATCTATTGATGACTGGGAAATATTAAGAGATAGTGTAAAAGAAGGGGAAATATTACTTTTAGAGAGTGATTATGATCCATTAGATACCATTATTGCTAAACTAGAAGAAATGAAGGATGTAGATCAATTAAACATCATTTCTCATGGTTCAAGTGGAAAATTGTATTTTGAAGGTAAAATCATATCTAGTGAAACGTTAGAAAAAAATAAAGAAAAATGGGAAAGACTTGGAGAGTATTTAAGCAAAGATGGAGATGTACAATTATTTGGTTGTAATGTAGCAAAGGGAGAAAGTGGAAAAGCATTTATAGAAAAACTAGCAAATATGACAGGTGCAGATGTGGCAGCTTCTATTAATCCTACTGGTGCTGAGAGTAAAGGTGGAGATTGGAAGTTAGAAAGTATTGTTGGGAATATAGAAAAAAATAATGTTTTAGAAGGTAAATTAATAAATGAATTTAAACATATACTTCCTCATTCTTATTCTGGTGCATATTGTGATGAATGCTGTCAATCGCCTTGTATGCTTTATACTCCAATGCCTTCAAATAACGCTCCTATATTTGATGATGTAGACAAGACAATTGTAATAAATATAAACGAAAATGATAGTGCACAAGATATAAAAAACCACTTATCTGCTACAGATGCAGATGGAGAGAGTTTAAATTGGTCACAAAATAGTGCTCCATCTAAAGGAACGTTTAATGTAAATGGTTCAGGTAATGGTAGTGGAAGTCAAGTGCCTACTACAGCTACCTTTACACCAAATACAAGTACGATTGGTGCAGATAGTTTTACTGTAAATGTAACGGATGGTAAAGATACGGATTCTTTAACTGTGAATGTAAATATTAATGATGTAAATCCAGTTATTGATGATAAAACAGTTTCAATAGATGAAAATACTACTAATGGAACAAGTGTTACAACTGTTTCTGCTACTGAAGATACAAATGGGTTAACGTATTCTATTACTGGAGGTAATACAGGAAATACTTTTGCTATTGATAGCTCAACAGGTGAGATTACTGTAAATGATGTGAGTAAACTTGACTATGAAACAAGTCCTTCTTATACATTAACAATTGCTGTTGATGATGAAGATTCAGATCTTACTGCCGATGATACAGCTACTATAACTATTAATTTGAATGATATATTTGAAGCAGATTCTGATGGAACAATCACACAAGGAGATGAAGTGAATGAAAGTATAGCTATAGATATACCAACAACAGCTAATTCACTAGAAAAAGCAGTGAAAATATTTGATTTCAAAATAAATGATGGTGGTAGTGCTGATGGCAAAAGTTTAACAGTGACTTCTTTAGATATAAATGTAAGTGGTACAAATGCTAGTCAACTTAAATATGTTCTAAGTAATTCAAGTGGTGGGGGAGATTTACCTATTGAAGGAATTGATAAAATTCCTTGGGCTGGAAAGGTGACATTTGATTTAAGTAGTAACAACATTGTAGTAGATAATGGTTTAAGTGAAACATATGTAATAAAAGCTTATTTTTTTGATAACAATGGAATAACAGATAATGCATCTGTTACGGTGAGTATAGATGGGGATTCGGACATTACAGTTGATGGAAGTGGAACACAAATGGCAAGTAGTCAAGATGCTGTTACAAATAGCGGAAATGCTAAAGCGAGTGTTATAGCCACAGAGTTAAAATTCAAAACATATCCAGATTATAGTACAAGTGGAATTAAGTTAGATAATCAGCCAGAAGTGAAAGCTGTAGATGCTTTTAACAATATAGATAAGGATTTTACTGAAATCATTACATTAACAGAAAATGGAGCAGGAAGTCTTGGTGGAGATATAGATGTAGCAGCAATAGATGGAATTGCTAAGTTTACAGATATTGTTTATTATGCAACTACTGATAACGAAATCTTTAAAGTTACAGCAAATGATGAAGATAGTGTAGGAAGTGATTTAAATACAGTAGATTCATTTAATGTAACAAGTGATGTAGTGGCAACTAAGTTGATATTTGATACACAACCAAGTCCTACAAATATTATGATAGGGCAGGTTCATGATTTCACAACTGATCCAGTAGTAAAAGCAGTAGATGAAGAGGAAATTGTAGATACAGGTTTTAGAGAAACAGTTACTATTAGTGAAAATGGAACTGGGAATGCAGTATTTACAAATAATGAGGTATCAGCTGTAAATGGGGTAGCTACCTTTACAGGACTTACGATAAAACATGATAAGGAAGAAACTATAAAGCTTATAGCAAATGATGAAGATAGTTCTGGTACCAACTTAAAAATAGGAAATAGTGCAGATATAGTTGTAAAGTTTAATCGAGAACCAGTATTTGAAGGAAGTTTTACTACAAATGGTGAAATAGGAGATAATGAAACTATAAAACCTTTTGAGAATTTAATTATAAGTGATGCTGAAGGAGATTCTGTGAAAATAAATATAACATTCTCTGAAACAAATGGAACGATCTCAAGTCCAACAGGAGGGCTTACTAAAAATGGTTATGGAAATTATACACTTAACTTAGATACACCAGAAAATATCACTTCAAAATTACAAGAAATAATATTTACACCAAAAGAAAATGAACAAGAAGTAGGGGAAAGTGTAACAACAACATTTGAGATTTTATTAAATGATGGAACAAAAGATATAGATCGTGATGGTACAACAAAAATAAAAATTACTTCAATCAATGATGCACCTACTATTACACCAAAATCACCTGAGATGGATTTTGTTTATCGTTATGAAATAGACCCTAGAGGAGAGCGAGTGAGTAATATTTCTTGGGACTCAATAAAGGATAAGGATGTGGATTTCCTTAGAGGAATAGCAATAACTAGTATAGATTCAGGAAATGGAACATGGCAATATGCTACAACAGGTTCTAATTGGTCAAATATAGGTAATGTTTCAGAACAGAGTGCATTATTACTTGCAGGGAACAATTATATAAGATTTATCCCTAAAAATACAAATGAAGAAACAAGAGGGACCTTTACCTTCAAAGCATGGGATCAAACAAGTGAGCGTACAGGCAGTAAAGTAGATACGAGAGTAGATGGTGGAGAAACAGCATTTAGTGAAGTAACAGATACAGCTAGCATTACAGTAAAAGCTTTAGCCGACCCTTATATGGATATTACTTTGAGTGAGCCTATATATGGAGATGAAGAGGGAGAAACAGCTATTGATGTGAATGATTTGGAGCTAACATTAAATAAATCTGATTGGAATAAAACAAATGTAGAGATATTATCTGTTAAAAAAGCAGATCATATAGAAGAGAAGAGTGCATCCGCATTAACTGGAGGAGAAACGACCATTAGGGTATTTTTAAAGATAACAGGGTTACCAAATGGTTCAGAAAAGATAGAAATAAAGCCTCAAAGTAATTCAATATTCGATCAATCAGGAAATGCAATGGACTCGTCCCAGACCACAGGAGAAAAAAGCTTGAGTAGAAAAGGTGGCGGAGACATTAGTTAAAAATAAAAAAAGTTACTACTAGCTAAATTGTTTAGTTATGAAATAATATTGAATTTTCTTAGTTGAATTTAATGATGTAAAGAAAAAAGGAAAGCTCTTTTTATAAGACTTGTCCTTTTCTCTTTTTTTTGAAGAGTTATTTTTTATTTTACGGGAATCTATTGCTTCTTATAAGAGAATAGGGAATAGCCATTATCTAATATGAAGATGGAGATTATAATATTATTTTATATATTTTGTTTATATAAAATAATATCTAAAATTTTTTGTGTGCATTGTTCAACGGATAATACTGTTGTATCAATCAAAACATCAGGATTCTTTGGTTCTTCATAGGGGGATGAAATTCCAGTAAAATCCTTTATAAGCCCTTTCTTTGCTTTTTCATAAAGTCCTTTTGGGTCTCTCATAGAACAAGTTTCTATATCAGCTTTGACATATACTTCGATGAAATTTTTATCGCCTATTTTTTCTTTAGCAGATTGTCTTGCTTTTTCAAAGGGGGAGATAAATGAAACCAAAGTGATTAATCCAGCATCCTTAAAAAGTGCAGAAACTTCTGTAATTCTTCTTAAGTTTTCTTCTCTGTCTTTTATACTAAAGGCTAAATCGCTACTAAGTCCATGTCTTACATTATCTCCATCTAATAAGTATGTAGAGAAACCTCTTTCATAAAGTTTTTTTTCAACTTCAATAGCAATGGTAGATTTTCCTGAAGCGGAAAGTCCTGTAAACCATATGACCACCCCTCTTTGCTTTAGATTTTTGCAACGATGATCATAGGTGACTTTAACATCTTGCCAGAGAATATTTCTTTTAGGTAAAGGAACTTCATCAGATAAAGAACTTGTGATGATACCTCCACCAGCAATTTCGTATTCATCTACAAGGACAAAACGACTAGTTTTATCAATTTCAGAAGCTAAATCAAAAGCTATTGCTTTTTCAGTTTCAAGAATTATTTCTGATACATCATGACGGTCTATTTGCTTTTTATTTTGATTTGATAAAGACGAAGCATCTATGACTCTTACGATTTCTTTTAATCGAACAATTACTTTAGATGTACCGATTTTTAATATATATTTTTTATTTATGATAAGGGGTTCTTTTCCTAGCCAAAAAATATTTGCGCTAAATCTTGTACTAATCTTTGGCTTTTTTTGTGCTACTATGCAAGCGACATCTCCACGTTTAATATATATTTGTTCATCTAATGTAAATCCTACTGCATTTCCTGCTGAAACTGATTTGGGTTTTATGGCATTAAAGACTTCTATACTTTTAACAGTACTTTTCTTTCCAGATGGATAAAATATTAATTTATCACCTACTGAAATTTTTCCAGAATCAATAGTTCCTGCTACAATACGCCTATGATCATTATTTTGTGTGAATTTGTAGATATCTTGCACAAACAGTCGAAAGGGTAGACTTTCTTTTTGCTTTAGTGATTTGAAATGATCTAACATATCTAAAACTGTATTTCCATCATACCAATTCATATTAGTAATAGATGAAGCAATATTATCACCCATTATACCTGATACAGGAATAAAGGCATTAGGTTTAATATTTATTTCATTTAAGAATGTGCTATACTCATTTTTAATTTCATTGAAGCGATCTTCACTATAATAGACAAGATCCATTTTATTAACAAGAACACATATTTGCTTGATTCCAAGCATAGACAACAAATATCCATGACGCCTAGAATTTTCCTTGATTCCTTCATTAGCATCTATTACTAATAATGCAGCCTCAGCTCTTGCGGCACCACTTACCATATTTTTTAGAAATTCTATATGTCCTGGTGCATCTATAATCATATAGTCTCTTTTATTTGTTTTAAAAAATACTCTTGCAGCATCTATTGTAATTCCTTGGGATTGTTCATCCTTTAGTGCATCTAATAAAAATGCGTATTCAAAAGGGCGAGCATTTCTACGACACATTTCTTGGACTTGAGATAATTTTCCTTTTGGTAATGAATTTGTATCTGAGAGTAGTCTTCCTATAATAGTAGATTTACCATGATCTACATGTCCAACGATGACTATATTCATATCTTCTCTAATATTTGATTTATTTTTATAAGAAGTCATCATGTTCCTCACTTTCTTTCAAAAGATATTTTGATTTATTTTTGTATTCAAATTAGGTAGTTTTATGATCTTAGTGATATCTATTTGTAAACAATTAGACTTGTCCTATTTTTTATCATTTTATTTACCATGAGTAAATGTTAATCATTAATTATTTCTACATGTATCCATTACGTCGTAATGCTTCTAATCCACCGCCATCTTCTTTATCTTGTGCTCTTCCAGATCGTTCGGCAATATTTGATAGTCTACCTGTTTTTAACTCTTCTATAATTTCTTTCACATTTCTTGCTTCAGAATCAATAGGGCTTGTACAAGGAGCACACCCAAGAGAACGATAACGCTTACCATCTCCTTTATTGTAATAAAGAGAAACAGTAGGAATATTTTCTTTTTCTATATACTCCCAAATATTTAGCTCTGTCCAATCTAAAAGAGGATGAATGCGAACATGGGTGCCAGGTTTAAAATCAGTTTTGTATTGATTCCAAAATTCTGGAGGTTGATCACCTACATCCCAGTCGTTATTTTTATCTCTTGGAGAAAAATATCTTTCTTTAGAACGACTACCTTCCTCATCAGAACGAACTCCAACGATTACACCAGTAAATGGTTCTTTATTTTTATCAATTTCATATTTACCTGTATCATGATTCATCCTATATCTAGTAAAAGTACCATTTAATGCATTGTGAAGGGCTTCTGTTTTTAGATTTTTACAACATGCGAGTCTAGTTACATTTCCATCTGGAAAGGTATTTTTTTCTTTAAGAGCGTGACTATTTTCACTATAGATCATATCAAGTTTATATTCCTTGGCTAACCGATCTCTATAAGTAATCATTTCAGGAATTTTATAATGTGTATCTACGTGAACAAGTGGGAAAGGAATATGTCCAAAAAAAGCTTTCCTTGCAAGCCACAACATAACTGTACTATCTTTACCAATGCTCCAAAGCATGCATAAATTGTTAAATTGACTATAGGCTTCACGTAGTATGTGAATAGATTTGTTTTCAAGTTTTGTTAAGTGATCCATGGGATACCTCCTCTAATGTTAAATGATTAATTCTCCTTTAAGTAATAATATAGCTGTTTTATGAAAGTTTTTTTATACTTCTTCTTTTCTAAATTAAATTATAACTCTTCAGAAGGTTTTGTAGTTGTATTATTTGCATTTATACAATATAACTTTTAGAAAGTCAATAGATGAAAGTGTTTATTTAAAAATCTTTAAGATTTCTTTAAATTGGAATATGGTAAATTATGATAAAATTACTAATATATAAAAGTAAAATGATTTTTTTTATATTAATTTAACAGATTAAGGGAGGGACAAGTGTATTTTTTAGTCGATTAAATATGCAATTTTGTTATGAAAGGAGTTTTAAGTTATGGTATCAATGAAAAGACTCCTATCATTATTATTAATTATGCTAATGATAGGAACAGCATTGCCAAATACAGCCTTTGCGGTAGAGGTATCTACAGACGTAGCATCCATAGGGAATGCTTTAAAAGTAACGATAAAACAAGATGATAACTCCGTTATTGAATCAGGGGAATTTAAATTGTTTAAAGATGTAACAACTGTAGGGGAATTATTAGAACATCTTAATAAAGATCCTAATGCTAAATGGTGTGTGAAAGATTGCTATGGTACCATCAAAAATAATGATGACACTCTTACCTATACAGAAGATAAAAGTGAACACTGTGACCGGTTATGGGTTTGTAAAGACAGTATTTATACACCTACTGCTTATGATGTATACAATATTATTTTAAAAGAACCTATTTCTAATGAGGTAACTTCTGAGGAATTAGATATAAGTCAGATTATGGACAAAGAACTTTTTAAATGGGTTGATGCAATAAAATCAGATGATGATATTTTCAACGATAATCGCAAGGAAATTACACCATTGACAACAGTTAAAGAATTAAAAGCTTATCTTGTTAAAGCTCCTGAAGCTACTTGGGTTGTTAGAAATAAGGATGGGGATCCAAAAGCAGACGAAGACTTACTACAAAACAAAGATATTCTAGCTGTAACTGGAACAGCTGGGACAAAGGAGTATGTTATCATATTAACTTATGACCATCTCATATATTCTGTTCAATATAATATTGACTATGATACAACATTAGTTCAATCAAATTCTAAGAAAATTACTGAAAAAACTACTGTTGGGAAATTGAAGTCAAATATTATTCTTATGGATGGTGGAACGATGGATGTATATCGTGGAGAGAGCCTTTTAGCTGATGAGGATCCTTTAATTGATGGGGATAAACTAAAGGTTGAAGGAGAAATACTCGATCAGTATGGCTTACCAGCACAAAAAAATGAGGAATATACTATAAAAGTCCTAAAAATACCTCCTGTACCTGAATTAACAGTGACAGTAGCTCTAGGAACTTCTGTGGGTTCAACTAAGGCATCTATAACAGAAAGTGCAGCAGCAAAATTTATAGTGAATATTACGGATACCACTGTATCTACACCAAGAGAGGGTGATCGTGTACCAGTTAGTGGAGCGTATTTAATAGATAATTATACATCTGGTGATGATGTTATAAAGGGAGTAGCAATAGATCGATACATGCAGGTCTATAGTGTAGATACAAATGGAAAGATCGTTGGATTTTATCAAAAACAGCTTCAAAATGAAGATATAAGACCAACTCCTACGGCAGATAGCATAGGCATCAATGAAGGGGCTACACATATAGCAACAAAGAATATCACATTAAAACTATCAGCAACTCATGTAGCACAAATGATGATCAGTGAAGATAGTAGCTTCACGGGAGCAACCTGGGAAGAATATGCAACAAGCAAAGAATTTACGTTAAGTGATGGAGATGGAACAAAAACAATATACATTAAATTCAAAGATGAAGTAGGGAATGAAACAGCAGTCATAAGTGATAGTATTATTTTAGATACTCAAGGACCGACAGGGACAAGGATGAGTATAGATGAAGGTGATTATACAAATAAAAGAAAAATTCATCTAACCATCCATGCAGCGGAAGCAGAAAAAATGATGATTAGTCAGAGTGAGATTTTTGAAGGATTATCTTGGGAATCGTATAAAGAAACAAAAGAGCTTACTTTAAGGGATGAAGAGGGAACTAAGACTATCTATATTCAATTCAAAGATAGATTAGGAAATGAAACAGAAGCTATTAGTGATAAAATCTTATTAGATACAAA
Organism: Crassaminicella profunda; assembly: GCF_019884785.1. Lineage (GTDB taxonomy): Bacteria > Bacillota > Clostridia > Peptostreptococcales > Thermotaleaceae > Crassaminicella > Crassaminicella profunda. The sequence goes on along the minus strand of NZ_CP082326.1, from coordinate 2,913,420 downwards.
AAAACCAGGTGAACCAACAATTAAAAGAAATCCAGACAAAGATTTATACAATGATGATTATATGATTACACTCATTTCAGGAGAAGATTTTGAATCGGGAATAGAAAGAACTGTATACAAAACAGTATATGGAGAAGTTTATTCGAAATGGAAAACATATGAGAAACCATTTACCATTTCTCAAGAAGGAATAACAAAAGTTTTTGCAAAGACAATAGACAAAGCAGGAAATGAAAGTGATACTGTAGATACATCAGTGTCTATTAATAAAGATTTAGATACATTCTTAACGATTAAAACAGACCCAGATACAGATTATAGTAGTGAAGATTATACAATAACTTTAATAACAGAATTTAAAGATACTGTTCAAGATTCAGTTTATGCAAATGTATACTATAAGATAGATAATGAAGACTTTAAAGTATATGAAAAACCATTTACTATAATTAAAAAAGGACAAACAACTATAAAAGCAAAAATAACAGATGATTTTGGGAATGTTAGCGATGAAGTAACAAAAACAATTTATATCTTTAGTAAATCAGATGAAGATAATGATGGTGTTCCAAACGAAGAAGATAAGTATCCACTAGATCCAACGAATTCAGGAAGAGATACAGATAAAGATGGAAAAGATGATGCGCTAGATTTAGATGATGATAATGATGGCATAGAAGATACTAAAGATCCTTATCCATTAGATCCAACAAAACCAGAAAAAGTAGATAATATTCCTCCTATAATAAAACTAAAAGGAGAGAATATAATCACGATAGAACAAGGAAATCCATATATAGAACAAGGTTACATAGTAACAGATAATATAGATAAAGATTTAACGGGCAACGTAGAAGTAACAGGATTAGTCAATACAGATAAAGTAGGAACATATATTTTAACTTATATAGTAAAGGATCGTTCAGGAAATAAAGCGGAAATAACAAGGACTATCAAAGTAATAGAAAAAGAAACATCAAAAGATACTACGATAAAAGCAGATGATGAAGAAAAAATAGAAGATAAAAAAATAGAAGATGCAATAGATACGGCAAAGGAACAAAATAAAAAAGATATAACTATTAAGGTAGAAAAAGAAGTAACAACAACAAACGATGTAAAGGTAAGTATCAGTAAAAAAGAAGTAGAAAAAGCAAAAAAAGATGAGGTTGATTTAATATTTGAAACAAACAACACAGCCATAAAAGTACCTATGAAAGCAATAGATACAAGTTTAATGGGAAGTAATTCAAGACTTGAGCTAGTATGTGAAAATGTAGATACTAAAGATGAAAACAATAAAGAAATGGTAGAAGCAGTTAAAAATGCAAATGCTTCTATGGAAATATATGAAAACAAAGTATTTGACTTCAAAATGAAGGTAATAGAAGAAGATAAAGAAGGACATACATTAAAAGAAGAAGAAATCAAAAACTTTGCATCAAAAGAAGACATAACACTTAGAATCCTAATAGGAAAAGTAAATCAAAATACAGCATTGATGGCTTATTACTATAACCCAGCTACAAAGGAATGGGAATATGTAAGGGGTAGCTATGAAAATGGTTCAATCAAGATTTTGACAAACCACTTAAGCATATACTCAGTAATGACGCTAACACCAGAAGAAAAAAGAGAAATGTTAACAAAGCTTATTAATGACAAAGATATCACTATAAAAGAAGTACTAAATATCCTAGAAGATGAAGATATGAATTTTAAAGAAAAAGAAAAATATAATGCATTTAAGCAAATTCAAAAAGAAGAGACAGCAAAAAAAATCATAGACAATAGACCAAGTAAAGGGTATGAAAATTATGATGCATTAGAAAAAGAAATCAATAGTATTATAATTGAAATATATAATAGCAACAATGACTCAGAAAGCAGTTCTTCAAAAAATCATTCATCAAGTAAGAATAGTAGTAAAGAAAGTGATCAATCTATAGAAAATATAACAATTATTAAAGGAAAAGAGAATACAAAAATAAAAGATGGATCTTCACATTTATTAGAACCAAAAGACAAGGATATGCATATTAGAGGAAAAATATACGAAATAACATTAAAAGAAAATAAAGAAGGATTACTAAAAATCAAATACGATGAAGATGAAGTAATCAACGAAGATCATATAGCTGTATACAAATACAATGAGAAAATCAAAGAGTGGAAAAGTCTAGGTGGTATTGTAGACAAAGAAAAGAATGAAATAGCAGTAACGATAAAGAAAGCAGCAAAAATAACCATCATGGAATACAACAAGAAATTTACAGACTTAGATGGACACTGGGCAAAAGAAACAATAGAAATATTAGCATCAAGACAGATGATCAGTGGAGATGAAGAAGGAAAGTTTAGACCAAATATGGGAATCACAAGAGCAGAATTTGCTACTTTGATCACTAAGATGCTAAATCTTGAAATAGGAACAAAAGAAACAGGATTTGAAGACATAAAGATAAATGATTGGTATGCACCCTATATTGCATCTGCAAGAAGTGCTGGAATTGTATCAGGAGTAAGTGATACAAAGTATGAACCAAATAGAATCGTAACAAGACAAGAAATGACAGCTATGGTAGTTAGAGCCTATAAAAACATTGAAGATGTAAAAGTAGATATAGATACTATAAAGAAATTCAAAGATAACAATCAAATAGCAGATTGGGCGAAGAAAGATGTATATACAGCAAAACATCTAAAATTTGTACGAGGAAGAAGTAAAGAAATATTTGCCCCTACTAGTGAAACATTGAGAGGAGAAGCGGCAATACTAATTTATAGTTTATTAAAGGCAAGAGGTGAAATTTAAAGATATATTAAAGATGCGTCTGTCAGTTCCGTTATTTGGTTATGTATTTTTATGAAAACCGAATATAAAATTATATCATTTAAACGCTAGATTATTGTTTCTTCATAATCTAGCGTTTTTTCAGTAATTTAGGGATGTGTAAATTCACTATTTTTAAAATTTTTAAGATAGGTCAAATTGATATAAAATGATGTATAATTATAAAAATATCATAAGATGTTTTCACCAAGAAGTGACGGTGTAAAGAAGATTATTTTTTTAGGATATTTGTTTGCATGTGTGTTAGAATATAATTATATCAGACTCATAAAATGAAAGTAATGGTGATACGAATGCAAATAAGAAAAGAATTAGAAGAACGAATATATGAGATGGAAAAAGTAGCTCAATTATTTCATGTAGAATCTTTTAATATATATTTTTTGGGAGGGTCAGCATGTATATTAGGTGAATACAATGATCGAGCAACAAGGGACTTTGATTTTATAGATTTAAACTATTCTGCAAAATTAGGTAAAGTATTTGTACATCTTAGAGACTTCGATATGCTAGAATACAATAGTACGTTAATATCACCTAAGTATAAAGAAAGAGCAATTAAATTGAATCAATTTAAATATTTAAGTATATATATTTTATCGATAGAAGATATCATTGTTAGTAAAATTATAAGATTAGAAGAAAAGGATTTAGAGGATATAGATGTTTTGATTGAAAAAGCAGATAAAATGTTGATTAATCAGATTATAGATGAGGTCCTTGGTAGAAATGATTTATTTGATTCAAAAAAGAAAGGATTTATAGAAAAATTAGATTTATTTAAGGAGCGGTATCATGTATAGAATAGTTTGCGAAAGTTATTTAAATTATATGAAAGATTTTAATGAAAAGGATCATTACCGTTATGAACTTATGTTACCATTTAGCTTGTTAGTGAATTTAGATATGTACAAAAAAGAAAAAAGAGAACAGACTGTTAACTATAAAAAATTGGAAGATTTTATTTATTTTGTGAAAAATTCTATTCATTTCTATCCTAATTTCAAATCATTTTTATGGAGTTTAGAATCAAGAGGGATTAAAGGAGCATATTATGGAATATTGACAAAAGAAGAATTAAATGAGCAAATAAAAATAACAAATATGTTTTTGAAGCTGACTTATTGGAATTAATGAACGATGTTTTTTATTTAAAAGAGAAAATATAGATTACTCAGATGCTAGACCATTTATTTTAGGGTCTAGTTTTTTTATGAACATTTTCATTTGTTTTAAAATCTTTAAGATTTCTTTAGATTAGAAAATGGTAAATTATGATAAGATTTTCAAGAAAGAAACATGAACCTATTTTTTAGACAGATAGAGAAATAAATAACAAAAGGGAGGAAAAAGAATGTATAAAATATTGAAAAAAACAATGACATTTTTACTTGTATTAGTAATGATAGGAGGTGTACCAAACTTCTATATGAATGAAGATACAACTGCATATGCAGAAGGTATGAGTATTATTGATACAGTAGCAGGAACGGGTTGGAGTGGATATTCAGGAGATGGGGGTTTAGCTACAGCTGCCAAATTAGATGAGCCTATTGGAGTGGCAGTAGATAGTTATGGAAATATTTACATTGTTGATATAGATTCGAATTGTATTAGAAAGGTTAATACGAGTGGAATAATCACTACAGTAGCAGGAACTGGTGAAAGTGGATATTCAGGAGATAATGGACTTGCAACAGAAGCTAAATTAAATAGTCCTTATGCAGTAGCTATAGATTATGATGGAAATGTCTATATATCTGATAGAGGGAATAATTGTATTAGAAAGATTAATACGAGTGGAATAATTACTACAATAGCAGGAACTGGTGAAAGCGGATATCTAGGAGATGGAGGAAATGCAACAGAAGCCAAATTCAACAGTCCTAGTGGAATAGCAGTAGATAGTCATAGTAATATTTATATAGCAGATTCATCTAACCATCGTATTAGAAAAATTGATAAAAATGGAAAAATAAGCACAGTAGCAGGAAAAGGGAGCAGCTATGGAGATTTAGGAGATAATGGTTTAGCTACAGAAGCTACATTGAATAGACCATATGGAGTGGCAGTAGATAATGATGGGAATATTATTTATATAGCGGATAGTATAAATCGCCGTATTAGAAAGGTTAATACGAGTGGCATTATTACTACAGTAGCAGGAACTGGTGAAGTAGGATATTCAGGAGATGGAGAAGCTGCTACAGGAGCTAAATTAAATTTTATTTTGGATTTAGCAGTAGATCATAATGGGAATATTTATATTTCTGATAATGGTGCAAGACGTATAAGAAAGGTTGATACGAGTGGCATTATTACTACAGTAGCGGGAAATGGTGAATATGGATATTCAGGAGATGGAGGGGCTGCAACAGAAGCTAAGTTTAATGGTACATATGGAATAGATGTAGATAATGATGGAAATATTTATACAGCAGATACTTATAATTACAGGATTAGAAAGGTTGTTAAAGCAAATTCACCAACAGTGATTACAGATACTGCTACAGATATTACTCCAACAACATCAAAAGTAGGAGGAAATGTTATAGATCATGGAGGAGTAGAGGTAGTAGATAGAGGGGTTGTATATGCAACTCATACAAATCCAACTATAGCTGATACAAAAGTAGCCGTAGGAGCTGGTACAGGAACTTTTACAACAAACCTTACTGGACTAACTAAAAATACTACATATTATGTAAGAGCATATGCTAAAAATGCAGTAGGGATGAGTTATGGAGCTCAAGTAAGCTTTACAACTATTGAGAGAAAAGCAACAGCAGTAGTAGATGAAGGTTTAATAGAAGAAAATCTAAAAGGAAAAAACATAACGTTAACCCTCTCAGGGGATGTATTTGCACCTATATTAGATGAAGAAAAGTTTACTTTAAATAATGCACCAATAGGATTAATTATTAGCAATATCACAAAAGAAGATAATACTCACGCAAAGATAGTTCTTGATTATGATCATAAGGATTTTGATAGTAATATCACAAATTTCAATATAACTGTAGATGCAAATCAATTAGCTGGAGATACTTCATTAACAACAGAAAATATGACTATAACAGCGAATAATGATATAGAAAGTATAATCATTACAGATGATGGAAAGATCACAGAAGGAAGGGAAGATGGAGAAATTATTACAGTAAATATAACAGGTGGAAATTTTGTAAATTCTTTAACAAAGAATAATTGGAAAATAAATAATTTACCAGAAGGGGTTAGCATAGATAGTATAAATAGAGTGAATGAGACCCAAGCAAAGATTACACTTAAAGGAAACAGGACAAATAATTTTGAAAATAATATAAATTTAACAGTAACTTGTACATCTGATGAATATATAGAGTCTTTAGGAAATACAGATCTAACTTCAAATAATATAATTCTTAATGCTATGTCAGATGAAGATTCTATAGAAATAGACAAAAATGTATTAGATATTGGTTTTGGAGTAGAAAATGATAAAGAGCATGTAACAAAAAATATTACATTACCTACTAATGGAGATAATGGAACAAATATTTCTTGGAAATCTAGTGACGTAGATTATGTAAGTGAAAATGGAGTTGTAAAAAGACCATCATTCACAACTGGAGATGTTAATATTACAGTTACAGCAACTATTGATAAAAATGGTGTTAAAACTACAAAGACCTTTGAACTGAAAATATTAAAGCTATCAGCAACAGATCAAGAAGCTGTTGCAGAGGCGAAAGAAGAACTTCAGATTATTTATGCAGATGGAGATCATAAAGAATCAGTAACAAAAGATATGATTTTTTCTGCAAAAGGAAGCAATAAAACCTTTATTTCTTGGGAGAGTAGCAATGAAGACTATGTAAGCGTAACAGGAGCAGTTTATAGACCGAGCTTTACTAAAGGAAATGTAGATGTTACAGTTACAGCAAATGTTTATAAAAATGATGAAAAAGATGTAAAGACTTTTGAACTGAAAATATTAAGCCTACCAGCAACAGATGAAGAAGCTGTATCACAGGCAAAAGAAGGAATTCAAATTATATATGCAGATGGAGACAATAAAGAATCAGTAACAAAAGACATGAAATTCATTAAAAAAGGAAGTAATGAAACCTTTATTTCTTGGACAAGTAGCAATACAGACTATGTAACAGTTACAGGAGTAGTTTATAGACCAAGCTTTACAATAGGAGATGTAGATGTTACAGTCATAGCTAGTGTTTATAAAAATGATACAAAAGATCAAAAAACATTTAAGATAAAAGTACTAAAATTGCCAGTAACAGATAAAGAAATGATTATTCAAGCTAAGGAAGCTTTAAAGGAAAATAGTATTTTAGGAGAGAATAATAATTCAAAAAATATTACAAAGAACTTAGTACTTCCTAAAAATGGTGTTAATAACACAAATATTACTTGGAGTACAGATTCTACAGAATATATAAATATAAAAACAGGAGAAGTAACAAGGCCTGCATATAATATAGGAGATGTAACTATAACATTAGTAGCTACTATAAAAAAGGGAAATTTAGAGGAGATAAAAGAGTTTATTGTAACTATCAAAAAAGATGAAAAGCCTAAAGACAGTGGAAGTAGTTCTAATAATAAACATTCAAGTAATAACAATAATCAAGAGCAGGAGTCTGAAAAAACATATTTCAAAAAAGATGATATTAAAACAATAGGAGATCAGGCATTAGACAAATCTATGATATCTAATAAAAAGGCTATTATTTTTCTTGAAAATGAAAAAGAGGGTAAAGTTGAAATTACACTAGCTATTATAAAAGCATTAGAGAAAGAAAAGAAAGGGTGGACAATAGAAAATAGAGGAATTCAATTAGATTTTGCACCAAAGACATTACAAACAAATGCTTTGCAAAAATCACTAGAAAATAAAGATGAAAAACTAATCTTAAAAGTAGGTGCTTTATCAAAGCAAGAAATAGAAAAGATAGAAAATAATAAAGTATTAAAAGAAAAAGGATTAGAGTCTATAGGAAGTGGTATATTTGATGTAGCAGCACAAATGAAAAATACAAAAACGAATAAAAACAAAGAAATCAATTATTTCTTTGAACCAGTAAAAGTAACTATAGATTTATCTAATCAAGATTTAACGGAAGATGATTTTAAGAATTTAACAGGAGTTCGATACGAAAAGGATGAAAAAGGAAATGTGATACCAGTAAAATTAGGTGGTATTTATGATAAAAATACAAAAACTTTTACGTATTATACAGATCGACCTGATTTATGTAGTGTTGTCAAAGCAAGAAATTTACTAGAAATCGATTTAATGATTGATAAATTAGAAGGGGCTATAAATCATAGATCAAAGATGAATGACGTAGAGCCAAAAATTATTAACAATAGAACAATGATACCAATAAGATTTGTAGCAGAGAATTTAGGAGCAGATGTCAAGTGGATAGAAAAATCAAAAACTATTGTCATCAACTATGAAGGAAAAATATTCAGTATGGTAATTGGTAAGCCTATAGAAGGCTTTGATACCTCTGCAACTATTAGCAATAATAGAACATTAGTACCTCTAAGATATGTATCTGAAAAGCTTGGAGCAACAGTTATGTGGTTTCCAGGTGAAGATGGGGTGAAAATTATAAAATAATGAAAGGTAAAGGGTTGTCTCAAAATAATGGGATAGCCTTTTTATTATTTTTTTAATCTTTAAGATTTCTTTAGATTAGAATATGGTAAATTATGATAAAATTATCAAAAAAGAAACAGTAATTTATTTTTTTTTTGCAGCTAGGAGGAGGAAAAAATGAAAAAATTATTATCAATTCTTTTAATCATTAGCTTAATTTTGCCAACGACGTTTATGGGTTATGCTAATGAAAACACAAATTATCAAGAGTTTAGTGATATAGAGAATCACTGGGCAGAAAAAACTATAAAAAAGCATCACAAAATGGGGATGCTTAGTGGTTATCCAGATGGGACTTTTAAGCCAGATCAACAAATGAAAAGGTCAGAACTTATTACTTTAGTTAATAAATATTTTGGACTAAAGACAGGAGCTAATAAAAATTTTGAAGATGTAGTAGGAAAAGAATGGTATGCAAAGGAAACAGCAAAAGCAAAATATTATGGATACATAAAAGACTTAGAAGCTAGACCAGAAGAATTAGCTAGTAGAGAAGATGTAGTAAATATGATGAGTCTTATATTAGATGTGGAAGAAGAAAGAAACGTAATAGAGAAGAAAGGATTCAAAGATTTAGAAAATGTGGATGAAGAGGAAAAAGAAAAAATAGAGAGTTTTTCACAAATGGGATTTGTGAGTGGATATGAAGATGAAACCTTTAAACCAAAGGGTATAATCAACAGAGCAGAAATCATGACCATCGTAGAAAATATGTTGGGTTATATTGTAACTAGTCAAGAAGATATAGACAATATGCCACCGAGTGTTACAAAAGTTACAATCATAAACCCAAATATTATTATAGAAAACAAACAAATAAATGGAGATATTTACATAGCACCAGGGGTTCGTGGCAATGTCACTATTAAAAATACTAAGATAAAAGGACAAATAGATGTATCAGGAGGAACGGTTAAAAATCCTATAAAGCTAGAAGATGTAGAAGTAGAAAAGATAATCATTACAAAAGTAAAGAATGAACCAGAAGTGGATATAACAGGACATAGCAATGTAGGAGAAATAAAAACAAAATCAAAAGCAAAGGTAATAATAGAAGGAAAAACAAATATAGAAAAAATAAAAACACAAGCAGATACAAGTATAAAAGTATCAGGAGATACAAAAATAAAAGAAATTGATACAAAAGGAAAAACAAATTTAGATTTAGGAAAAGGAACAAAGGTAGAAAAATTAATCATAGAAAAAGATACAAAAGTACATACAGAAAAGGGAAGTCAAATAAAAAATCTAGAAGCAAAAGAAAAGCTAGAAATAAAAGGGCAAGGAACGATCAATAAAGCAGAAATTAAAAGTAAAAATGTAAATATAGAAAAAAGACCAAATTATGTAGAAGTAGATAATAATGCAGGTACAGTAAAAATAGATGATAAAGATATGAGTCATGAAGATGATGATACAAATAAACAAAGTAGACATCATAAAAATCATAGCAGTAGTGGTAGTAGTCATGACAATAGCAATAAAGATACAACAGCACCAAAATTTATAAAGGCAATAGCAGAAACAGGAAATCATGATGGAGAGATAAAAGTAACAATAAAGTTAGACGAAGTGGGAACTGTATACTACATAGTAGTAAAAGAAGGGGATGTAGCACCAAAAAATTCAATAGAGATAAAGAATAAAAATAATAAGATAGAAGTAACAAAAATAGATGATGAATTTGAAAAAGTAATAGAAAACTTAGAAGAAGGACAAAACTATACAATTTATTTAGTAGTAGAAGATCATAAAGGAAATTTATCAAGTATAGTAAGTAAAAAAGCAACAGCAAAAGAAAAAATAGAAACTGATACAAAAGCACCAGAATGGGCAACGGGTTATCCTTTTGCAACAATGAAAAGTAGCGAATTAGAAATAGAACTATTTACAAAAGTAAATGAAAAATCAACAGTATATTATACTGTATACCAAGAGGTATATGATAAGGATTTTACAGTAGATGATTTAATAAGCATAGGAAATAGCTATGATATAGAAGAAAATACAGTAGTAAAAAAAGTATACAATAGTGGAATACAATCAGGAAAAACTTATAATATATACTTAACAGCAGTAGATTATTATAATAACAAACAAAATAGTGTAAAAACAATAAAAGTATCAGAAATAGATACAACAGCACCTGTATTTACAAAAAAAGAAGTAAATTTAGGAGACAATAAAGGAGAATTAAAGCTTAATATAGAGACTAATGAACCTTCAACTATTTATTATATAGTAGTAGAAGATAAAAGTGCCAAACCAACTGTAGAACAAGTAAAGGCTGGAGTAGATTATAACAATATTACAGTGATAGCAAGTAACAATAAAGCAATTGTAAAGGATGAAGCAATTATTGGTCTTGAAGAAGGAAAGACATATAATATTTATTTAGCAGCAGAGGATGAAGTAGGAAATGTAACTGATGAAGTATCTAAAATAAGCATAGAAACAAAACCAAATTTAGGATTAGGAACAAAAGAAAATCCATATACAATATATAAGATTGAAGATCTAGCAAGTATTGGACGAATCAATCCTCAAACTAGTGAAGAATGGGGAGTAGATAAGCATTATATATTGATGAATCGTTTGGATTTTAATGATGATGCTAGTTATAATGATCCAAATACAAAATATTTTGGAGACATCAATGGAGATGGAAAGACTGAAGGATTAAAGGTAGAATTAATAACAAGTAATGGCTGGAATCCTATTAAGAAGGTAGCTACTCAAAGTGAAAGTGAAAAGGTAAATAAAATAAAAAAATGCTGTATAGAAGAATTTGGAGGATTTGATGGTTTAATTACTGAGGAGTCTACAGATGAAGAAGTTATAACTATATTAAAGAAGCTATTGTCAGAGAATATAGATATATCTGGATGGTCTGATGAACGAGTAATAAATATGGTAAGTTTAGAGCTGGGAATAGATTTTAGTAGTGGTTTATCAGGTGGCTTTGATGGAAATAATTTTGCGATAAAAAACTTATATATAGATAGAGATAGTGAAATGCAAGGTTTGTTTTTAATTCTTGAAGAAGGAGCTTGTATAAAGGATATAACCATAGAATATGCAGACATAAAATGTTCTTCAATTTCAGGGATATTAGCAGGAAGAATGACAGATACTCAAGTTAAAAATTGTATCATTAAAAATGCAAGTATTACACCTTTGGCAATGGAAGGAAGCAGAACAAGTTATATAGGTGGAATCAGTGGTATAGCAAAAAATAGTAAAATAGAAGATTGTACAATAGAAAATATAAGTATATTAAATGAAAAGATCAAGCATGTAGGAGGTCTTGTAGGAGACAATGAGGACTCAACTATAAGGGATTGTATTGTAAAGAATGTAAAGCTATTAGGAGATTCATATATTGGTGGTCTTGTAGGTGAGAATAAAGGGTCAATAGAGAAGTGTATGGTTACAGAAAATTCAAGTATAGAAGGGATAAAAAACCGTATTGGTGGTCTTGTAGGTTGTAGTGTAGGTAATGTAACAAATAGTAGGGTGAAAGATATTGTTGTAAAAGCTACTACAGGTTATAGCATAGGTGGATTTATAGGGCAGTTATTTGATGATTATGTCATTAGTGATTGTGCTGCAGAAAATGTAACTGTTATTGGTAGAGAAAATGTAGGTGGTTTTGTGGGCGAGAGTAATCTATATGATGGAGCTCATCCAACATATTTTATGAGGAACTATGTTACTGGAGAAGTGAAGGGGAGTAAGTTTGTAGGTGGTTTCATAGGAATGGCAACAGATAATAATTCTAATAAGATAACCAGATTTGACAGTTGCTATGCTGATGTAGAGGTACTTGAAAATACTGATGTTAATAGTGAAGTATATAATAAAATAAACGTAGGTGGTTTTGCAGGAGAATTATTTTATGTGAATATGACGAACTGTTATGCAGTAGGAAATGTGAATAATATGGCAGATTGTGTAGGTGGATTGGTAGGATGTATAAGAAATTATGCAGTCATCGAAAATGCCTATGCTTTAGGTGCAGTAGCGGGTAAAAGAAAAGTAGGTGGTTTGGTAGGCTATGTAGATGGGGATTATGGAGAGACGAATACAATTAGTATTGTTAATAGTATAGCTTTTAATATTAATGGTGTTCAAGGAACTGAAGGATCTGTAAATCGTATTATAGGCTTTAAATATGAAGGTGTGAATTATGAAAATTATGGAAAAAATTATGCTTATGAAAATATGATAGTGAAAGAAAATGGAGTAATAAAGACAGCAGGAACAGATACGAAACTTTGGGGAGAAGATATTGATTTAATTAAAGATCAAAACCGTCAACCTTTATCTAATTGGGATTTTGAAAATATTTGGGAAATCAAAGAAGGTGCAAATAGACCAACTATAAAAAATGTGGGAGATGATGATGGCATAGTTATCGTACCGGTGAAGGATACTACGAAGCCAACTATAAGTAATAAAATATTAATAGCAAGCGATGCAAAAGAAAACAGCATAACATTAAGCTGGGACAAAGCGAGTGATAATAAAACGGAAGCTTCAGCACTTAAGTATCTTGTATATTATTCTAAAGAAAATAATTTAGATAGTATAGAAAATATAGAAAAAGCAACACCAGTAGGAGAGTATGAATCGAATATAAATACAAAACTTATAACAGGATTAGAATCAGGTACGACTTATTACTTTAATGCAATTGTAGAAGACGAAGAAGGAAATAAGTCAGTATATAAATCAATAGAGACAAGTACATTAACCATTACTAAAATAGAAGTTAAAACAGAGCCGAAAACCGTTTATGGAGTAGGGAATAGCCTTGACCTTAGCAGTATTGTAGTGACAATTAGCAAGAGTGATCATAGTACTGAAGATGTATCTTTTGATAAATTTGAAGAAAAAGGCATAACAACTGTACCAGTGAATGGTAAAATTTTGAGCTTAGATGATAAAGAGGTTACAATAAGTATAAGTAGTGTAAGTAATAAATTTACTATAACAGTCAAACAACCACAAATACAAGGTTTTGGAATAAAAAGTGATCCATTTATAGTTCAAAGCATTGAGGATATAATAGCCATAGGTAGAGGAACGGGTGTTGATGGTATTAAAGATTATGGATTAGATAAGTATTATAGGTTAGAGAGAGACCTTGACTTCACAAAAGATTCTAGCTATAAAAATCCAGATGGTAAAGATTTGTTTGATATAGATGAGAATGGAAAAACAGATGAAAAGCTAAAAGATGCATTAACAAAAGCGGATGATAGTGATACTGGAAAAGGGTTTAAGCCTATAGGAGGATATTTTAAAGGAACCTTTGATGGGGATGGTCATACTATTAAGAATTTGTATATCAATAGAAACGATATGAGTTCTATAGGATTATTTAGTGCTACACAGAAACCTTCAAAAATATGTAAATTAGGTTTAGTAAATGTAAATGTTTCAGGACGCGGTAATGTAGGGGGTTTAGTAGGATATAATAAAGAAAAAGAAAGTATAGTAGAAAATAGTTATGTAACAGGGGTAGTTACAGGAAAAAGTGGTTCTGTAGGAGGTTTAATCGGGCGTAACTATCTTGGCACTATAAAAAATAGCTATGCAACAGTAAATGTTACAGGAAAATCTGATGTAGGTGGTTTAGTAGGGAATAGTTATATCGGTACAATAGAAAATACCTATGCAATAGGCACTGTTAAAGGAGAAACGAATGTAGGAGGTTTAGCAGGTGGTCTTAGTTTTGATAGTATAATAAAAAACAGCTATGCCACAGGAGACGTAACAGGAAATAAGCATGTAGGAGGCTTGTTGGGATTTAATGAGTGGGCTACAATAGAAAATGCAATTGCTTTTAATTCTGGTGTCAATGGGAATAGCTATGTAGGTAGAATTACAGATCAAAATAATGGCAAACTTATTAACAATTATGCTAATGTCAACATGTTAATCCAGATAGGAGAAAATCCTAAAGAAACTCTTGACAAAGGGAGTAATAAATTAGATGGTTCCGATATTACGGTGAATGATTTCAAAGCAAGTAGTCATGGTTGGGATTTTACATACACTTGGGAAATGAAAGCAGGATCAGATAGACCTACATTAAAAGGTGTAGGAGATGATGAAGGCAAATAAAGATGCCGTTAGTTTAGTTATTCAGTTATGAATAAAATCAACCTCTTATTATTATAATGATAAGAGGTAATTTTTTTGCAACAATATTATAATAGACAATGGAACAAATTGGATTACGTATTTCTATGAAAAAAACAGGAGTGTATAATTTGAAGGAACGATATAAAAACTAAACAACTGAATGGAAAGGTACTATTAGGAGGTTTAAAATGTGTAGAAAGATAGTAACTCTAGTTTTAAGTATAATGATTATAAGTAGTATGTTTACAGGATGTAGAAAAGAACAAGAAGCAAATGATGAACAAGAAGAGGTTCATAATACCTTTGAAAAGAGTACATTTGGTGATAATAAACATAAAGAATTAAAGGATAAAGATATTGGATATGATCTAGTAACAAAAACATATACTGAAAAAACTAAAAATATGGAAGTAACAATAAAATATCCTGTTATCATAAATATGGCAAACAAAGAAGTAGAGAATAAGAGTAATAAGATGATAGTAGAAAGAATGGGCGTTTATGATGAACCTATTGAAACAGATGATGAAGCATTTAAGGAAACGTTACAAGGAGATTATGAAATAACTAGAAAAACAAAAAGACAATTAAGTATAAAATTTTCAAATATTGCATACATGGAAGGAGCCACTCATCCTACTAGCCATATAGATGCTGTGACATTTGATTTGAAAACTGGAGAATTATTAGGCATAAAGCATTTGTTTAGACAAGATATTGATTATAAAAATAGATTAAATAATGTATTAAATGAAAAAGTAAATGAATTAGATTTTAAACTTTTTGACGAGTACAAAGGAATAGAAGAAAATCAGGGATTTTATCTGACAGAGAATCGTTTAGTTGTATATTATCAAGAAGGAGTATATACACCTCATGCAATAGGGCCACTTTTTCTTGAAGTATCATTTGATGAGATGAAAGATATCTTAAAATGATTTTTAAAAGTGCCTGTTTGTTTAGTTATAGAATTAAATAATTAAACAAACAGGCGTTAATGATTATTGCAAATAAAGAAATTACAATATACAATGGAAGCAATTACAATATTGATTGGAATGGAAAAGCATAAGTGAAAGAAGAATATAAAAACTAAACAACTAAATTGACGGGCACTGAAGAGAGGAGGCGATTTATATGGATGCTATCCTATTATTTGTTACATTCCTTTGGGGAATAAATCCTACAATTATGAAAATAGGATTAGTACATATACCACCAGTTCCTTATAATGCTCTGAGGATGTTCTTTGCAGTAATTACATCATGGATCATTGTTATGGTGTGTGGTTCTTATGAAAAAATTGAAAGGGAAGATTTTAAAAAGCTATTTTTTATAAGTTTATTTGGATTTTTTATCTTTCAGCTGTGTTTTACTATGGGAGTGAATATGACTACCGCAGGGAATGCATCTTTAATTTTAGGAACATTACCTATAACGGTAGCTTTGATTAATAAGTTTTTGGGAACAGAGAAGATCAACTATAAAATGGTCTTAGGGATTATTCTTTCAGTCTTTGGTGTAGTCTTAATTATCATGGGTTCAAATAAAGCATTTGGATTATCGAAAAATCATATAAAGGGTGGCATGTTATTATTGATTGCACAGATTGCATATGGGTACTTCACAGTATTTTCAAAGGAAGTAGCAAAAAAGTATTCTAACTCTTTAGTGACAGCTATTATTGTAAGTATTACAGCAATTTTATTTACAGTAGTATCTTTTAAAAGTATTATTTCTACGAATTGGATAAACATTCCTATTGCTGGATGGTTAAGTAATGCATATTCAGGTATATTTGCTATATGCATAGGGAATGTTTTGTGGGTATTTGCTGTGCAGAAAATAGGGAGTACAAAAACATCTTTGTACAATAATATACAGCCTATTTTTGCTATTATAACAGGATATATTGTTCTTGGTGAACCCTTTGGATTTATTCAGTTCATAGGAGCGATAACCATCTTTATAGGATTATATATGACAAAGAGACATAAAGAAAATAATGAATTGACCAATACAGATGAAAATATGATTAAAAGGAGGTTTTAAAATGAGTATTGAAAGTGTGAGAAAGCAATTTCAAGAACAAAAATTAAATCTAGAGGTACTTGAGCTAAATCATAGTAGTGCAACAGTAGAGCTTGCTGCTGAGGCAATTGGTGTAGAACCTAATAGAATAGCAAAAACGATGGCTTTTAGAGTAAAGGATCATGAGATATTAATTATTTCAAAAGGAAATGCGAGGATTGATAATAGAAAATATAAAGACTATTTCAATGCAAAAGCAAAAATGCTAAAAGCGGATGAAGTATTAGAGATTACTGGACATCCAGTAGGAGGGGTATGCCCTTTTGGTCTTGAAAATCCCTTAGCTATTTATTTGGATGAATCTTTAAAAGAATTTGACTATGTTTATCCTGCTGGAGGATCACCCAATTCAGCAGTGAAGACAACTATTGAACAATTAGAAGAGGTAACAAAAGGTATATGGGTGGATGTGTGTAAATAATGGTTTAGACTTTGACTTTATTGCTAAAATATTAAGGAGTGCTTACGGGAATTCTAAGGGTGGTCAAACGGTAAAAATAGAGCTTGAGGATTTAATCAAAGGAAAAGATATCGTAAAACCTATCAATGAAGATATAGTCATGAAGGATGTAAATAAGGATTCAGAAAATGTATGGAGCTTTTTACTTTTTAGTGGATACTTAAAGGTGGTTCATGAGGAGTTTAAACGAGGAAAAACCTATTGTCATTTAAGAATTCCAAATTTAGAAGTAAAATACTTATACGAAGAAATAGTTATGTCTTGGTTTAGTGAAAGTGTAAACACGGAAAAATTTGATTATATGCTAAAAAGCTTAGTAAAGGGAGATATAAAAACATTTGGAAAGATTCTAAAGGAATTTGTACTAAGTAGTGTTAGCTATTTTGATACAGGTGGACATGAAAGCGAAAAAGTATATCATGCTTTTGTACTAGGAATGCTTATAGCCCTTTGGGATAATTATGAAGTGAAATCAAATAGAGAAAGTGGCTACGGAAGATATGATGT
Source organism: Crassaminicella profunda (assembly GCF_019884785.1). Lineage (GTDB taxonomy): Bacteria > Bacillota > Clostridia > Peptostreptococcales > Thermotaleaceae > Crassaminicella > Crassaminicella profunda. The sequence goes on along the minus strand of NZ_CP082326.1, from coordinate 2,895,684 downwards.
GGCTTTAATTCCAAAGGATCAAAATAAAATAGGTATAATCATAGAGTTTAAAAAGGTAGATCATGATGATCAAGAAACACTAGAAATAGCAGCAAAAAACGCATTAAAGCAAATAAGAGATAAGGAATATAAAAAAGAGCTAGAGGATAGAGGAATCAAAGAAATAATAGAGCTTGGAATAGCCTTTGAAGGGAAAAATGTATTGGTGATGAAGTAACTGACAAAAATTAAGAGTGCTATCATCTTCGGGGGAATTACCATAGTAACCCATTTCGAAGAGAGAGGCACTCACTATTTTCTATAATAATATATGCAATTATATATATAATATACAATAAATATGTTTTTTCATTGATATTCATGCATATTCATATACTTTAAACTAATTATAACATATGTTATGATTATGTCAAGAGAGAAACAGATGAGATTGTGAGGTATGATATGGATAAAAAATTTTCGGCGAAAAAATATTTTATATTTGGGTTCAAAAAATATGTTATGAATGATAATAAAATATTAGCTCAAAACTATATGCCAAGCATAAGAGAAATTTTATGCGATTACATAGAAATTTATAAAGAAATCAATAACAATAGTGGACAAGAAAAATTAGAGAGAGCTAGAAATGATTTGTTAAAAGCATTAAAGTTTTTTTGTGAAAATAGTATTTTTTTCGAAAAAGGTATTTATAAAATAGAAATTAAAATTTTGACTGATCAAATTGAACATTTAAGTGATAAAGGAGATCAAAACAAGATTCTGAAATATACAAAAATATACAAAATCTGCAAATCGCTAGTCAAAAAATTCAATAAAGACAATATATATGCTCATCTAATTAATATAGCTATGCAGTCAGATAAATATATTGAAATTGATAAAGTGATAGAAGCTTTAATTAGTGAATTATTATATGATGGATATTCGTTAAAATACCTTGATGTTTGGTATAATGAAAATGTTGGGCGTCAAGAAATTAATGATAAAAATATAGATAATATTATTGGTGAATTTCAAAAATTAAAAAAGGGAAAAGATAGATATATATATTATTTGAGCGTATTTGATAAAAATAAGAAGATTAAAGAAGAACAGCTTATTGATTATAATATAAAGTTAGTTAAAGAAGAATATGGAAAATTAGTATTAATAAATAAAGAAAATGACAAAAACGTTAAAAATTACATTCAACATACTAAGGAAGATGATATTTTTAGAATTGAAATGAATGCAATGGATATATATAAAGGATTAGAAGTGATTGTCAATGCTTTTGATTCATATTTTCAAATGATAAATTATTTATTAGCAAATGATAAAATAATTTTGAAAGATAAGTGCATTGTTAAGTTGACTGAGGGTAATTATACTAAATTACGCATACAGTCATATGATAATAAAATATTATTTTCAAATATAGAAAATAGAGAACGACAAGATATAGAAGATTTTATAATGCATAGAGATAGTGCATATAATACTTTGATAAAATCAGATGAAATAGCTAATATTCAAAGAGCTATAAACATAGTAAAAGGTCAAAAAGATCAACTTAAGGAAAATAGACTCATAAATTTGTGGTCAGTTTTAGAATATTCTTTAACATTTCATGAGGGTGTAAGTATTATATCTAAAGTAAAAGAGGTAGTTCCTAAAATAATTTGTTTATATGCAATAAAAGATAAGTTAAATGTATTTTGGAGTAGATTGTTTTGTTATAAAGGTAATGAAATCGATATTGTGGAAGAATTTATAAAAGAATGTAAAAGAGTAGATGATGATTATTATTATGATTTGAATAATCTTGTTCAGTTTATTCTAAAAAAAGGTAAATCATTATTGGATGAATTTGAATTCAATGATGTGCTTAAAAGAAATATAGGTGAAATAGGAAAGTTGCTAACTGATGTTAAATACAGGAAGAAATATATTAAAAACAAACATGATGAAGTATACTATGATTTGGTGAGAATTTATAGGGCAAGGAATGTTTTAATACATTCTGGAAAGAGAACTATGGCAAATATGGATTATAAATCTTTAAGATTATATAATTATAACAATAGTTTACTTGGTGTAATTGTGTATTATAAGAATAAAAATCCATATTTAACCATAGGGGAAATATTAAATTCTATTGATTATACGTACAATGAGTATTTAAATATATTAGAAAATGAAAAATCTTCAACTATAGATATTTGTAAACCACAGTATTTGTTTATAGGCTGATTAATAAAATGATTACAATAAATTTTTTTAAAAGGAGAAAAATACTATGGGCAGACTTAACCCAAAAGTAGATTTCGTTTTCAAAAAATTATTTGGAAGTGAAGAAAACAAAGATATACTGATTGCTTTTATCAATTCTGTATTATCAAAAGATGAACAAATTGTAGATATAGAACTGAAAAATCCATATAATCTAGCCAACTATAGAAATGGAAAGATGAGTATATTAGACATAAAAGCAGTAGATGAAAAAAACATATGGTACGATATAGAAATGCAAATTGCAGAACAAAGCTTTTATGACAAACGAGCATTATATTATTGGGCTAAGGTATATTCAGATCAGATAGAGAGTGGAGAAGATTTTGATTTATTAAAAAAGACAATAGGGATTAATATACTAGATTTTGATTTTCTAAAAGAAGAAGATTATCACAATATATATAGAATCTATAATGAAAAAAGCAAAGAAAAACTAACAGATCTACTTCAAATTCATTTCATAGAGATATCAAAATTCAAAAAAGACTATGGAGAAATCAAAACAGCACTAGATCGCTGGACAGCTTTCTTGAGTAAAGCTTATGAATTTGACAAAGACACTATACCAAAAGAACTAGCACAGGATATGGCGGTTAAGAAAGCAACAGAAAAATTAGATGTTATGAGTCTAAATAATGAAGAAAGAGAAATGTATGAAAACGAACTAAAAGCCATGAGAATAAGAAAAGCAGAAATCAAAACAGCAGAAAATAAAGGACGTGAAGAAGGAATAAATGAAGGAATTATAAATACAGCAAAAAACTTACTGGCAATGAACGTAGAAATAGAAATCATATCAAAAGCAACAGGACTAAGTAAGGAAGAAATAGAAGCTATAAAATAATACATTTTGCGAGGGTCTTTGCGTAGTCAAAAACACGGGAGACGCTCGATTGTTGAAAATACTTGATTGTATGTGGTTTTTCTGGTAAGATGAGTATGTGAAAAACAACAAAAAAAGTAGACCCTCGCAAACTGAGAGTTTAGGCTAGTAAAATCAATAGGTGTAGAGGGGTGCTATTAGAAGAAGAAATAATTCCCTTTGGGAATTGAAACATTCTGATTTTGGATTTATCACTATTGTATTTCTTATGCCATTAGAAAAAGATATAATTCCCTTTGGGAATTGAAACTGACTTATTCGATAATCATTTAAAGAAAATTCAACTTTATTAGAAAAAGATATAATTCCCTTTGGGAATTGAAACTGAAGGAAGCTGATGGCGGTTGCTGGAACGAAACGGTAGATTAGAAAAAGATATAATTCCCTTTGGGAATTGAAACAATAAAATATCAACACCTAATCTTAAGTTTGCAATAGAATTATTAGAAAAAGATATAATTCCCTTTGGGAATCAAAAGAATGAATTAAAACGCTAGATATATGTATTCAACACATACAAAAGCTAGCGTTATTTTTATATAAAAAAATGTTATTGAATGGGAATAGAAGTAGGTATAGATGTTTGTTGCAAACTACGAAGCTATAGTATACAATGAAACAAATCATAAGATGATGAATGAAGATCAAAAACCAATAGCTGAAAAAATATTAGAAAGGATGGGTAGGAAATGAGAGGGCTTTTACTATTAGTAATATTTTTTTGGGGAATCAATCCTACCATAATGAAAATAGGATTAGTGCATATTCCACCTGTTCCTTATAATGCTTTAAGAATGTTTTTTGCAGTTGCAACATCGTGGATGATTGTTAAATTCACAGGTTCTTACGAGAAAATTGAAGCAAAGGATTTTAAAAGACTCTTTACAATAAGTTTATTTGGATTTTTTATTTTTCAGCTATGCTTTACAATCGGTGTAAATATGACTACTGCTGGAAATGCATCCTTGATTTTGGGAACATTACCCATAACGGTAGCCTTGATCAATCGTTTACTAGGAATAGAAAAAATCAATCATAAAATGGTCATGGGGATTATTCTTTCTGTAGTAGGAGTTGTTTTAATTATTATGGGGTCTAATAAAACCTTTGGATTTACTATAAATCATATGAAGGGTGGCATGTTGATACTTATAGCCCAAATTGCATATGGATATTTTACAGTTTTTTCAAAGGACATGGCTCAAAAGTATAATAATTCCTTGATAATGGCTTATATTGTAACCATTACAGCCATTCTATTTACAATGGTTTCAGCTCCTCAGATTATGGCTATGGATTGGATAAGTATTCCTCTAGCAGGATGGCTTAGCAATGCTTATTCAGGGATCATTGCTGTATGTATTTGTAATGTTTTGTGGGTGTTAGCAGTACAAAAAATAGGGAGTACGAAAACAGCTTTATATAACAATATTCAGCCTGTTTTTGCTATTATTACAGGATATATCGTTTTAGAAGAACCCTTTGGATGGGTTCAGCTAATAGGAGCTATAACTATTTTTATAGGATTGTATGTGACGAGAAAGAACAAAGAAACCCCTCAAGCTATGAAATAGTATAGGTTTGAAGAGGTAATTTCGTGCTGATTATAAAAAGATTTCTTAGGAATTTAACATATAAAGATGAAACGCTAGAATGTATATTTCATATACAGAACCTAGCGTTATTTTTATGCAAAACAAACGTTCGACTTCCCCTACAGAAAGAACAAAAAATATGATATACTGTTTGTTATGGAAGTTTTAAGATAGACACTATAGAAGCTACAAATAGATAAAAAAACTTAAGAAATATATACAAATGAAAGGAGAGTTTTTATGGATTTATCCATGCTCAATCCTCCACAAAGGGAGGCGGTTTTAAAAACAGAAGGACCATTACTGATACTAGCAGGGGCCGGATCAGGAAAAACAAGGGTGTTGACTCATAGAATTGCATACTTAATAGAAGAACTAGGGGTTTACCCAGGAAATATTTTAGCTATCACTTTTACGAATAAAGCAGCTAAAGAGATGAAATATAGGGTAGAGGATTTATTAGGACGATTTACGGATATATGGGTGAGTACTTTTCACTCATCTTGTGTAAGAATTTTAAGAAGAGATATTGATAAGATAGATTATACAAGTGATTTTGTCATTTATGATGGAACGGATCAAAAGGTTGTAATAAAGGAATGTTATAAAGAGTTAAATATTAATGATAAATTGTATCCTATTCCTATGGTACTAAGCCGTATTAGTGAAGCGAAGGACAAAATGTTTACACCAAGAGAATTTGATAAAGAGTATGCAGGGGATTTTCAAATGGAGACTATTGGGAAAATCTATCGACTTTATCAGAAAAAATTAAAGAAGAATAATGCGTTAGATTTTGATGATTTGATTTTTAAGACGGTGGAATTATTTGAAAAGGATAAGGTGACTTTAGGCTATTATCAAAACAAGTTCCAATATATTATGGTGGATGAGTATCAGGATACTAATCAATTACAATATAAATTAATTTCTATGCTTGCGGCAAAGCATGGAAACCTTTGTGTGGTAGGGGATGATGATCAGTGTATTGTAGAAGGTTGTAAAGTAGAGACAAAATCAGGAAAAGTTTCTATAGAGGAAATGAAAGAGAATGATAAAGTACTTTGTGCATCAGGACAAGCTGAAACTATGATTGGTACTGTAGAGAAAAAAATGAAAAAGGAATACAAAGGGGCTATTGTAAAAATTAGAACAAAGTTAGGAAAAGAAATAAAAGGAACACCGAATCATATAGGATTTGCTAGACTCAATCCACAGCCAGGAGTGCATTATGTTTATTTAATGTATAAGAAGGGATATGGATATCGTATTGGTCAAACCCAAGGAGTACGAAGTAGAAAAGGCGAGATTACAAATGGCTTAGCTGTAAGACTGAATCAAGAGCATGCAGATAAGATGTGGATTTTAAAGGTATGCTTTAGTAAAGAAGAAGCTTCTTATTATGAACAATTATATGCTTTTAAATATGGTATTCCAACAACTGTATTTCATGGAAATGGAAGAAGAATGGCACTATTTCAAGAGCATATAGATAAGATTTTTAAGGAAATTGATACAGAAAAAGCTGCTGTGGGATTGATGAATGATTTATGTATTTTTGAAGAATATCCACATCATTTATGTAATGCAGTGATTCGTGGTCAATCCATAAGAAGAATCGTGAATGTTACTTCCTTTGGAGGAAGAAAAACAGGAGCAGATGCAGGTTGGTATGCTCACAGAATAGGTTTTAATACATCAGGGGAAGATTTAAAAGAAAAGATAAGTAAAGATTTTCCTGTAAGAGATGGACAAAGAAATACATGGAGAGTAGAAACGGAAAGAAAGGAATACGATGAAGCTTATCTTTATGCAAGAGATTTAGCTGGATTAGATGATTCAATTGAAATTGTAAAGAAAGCAAGATTAACAGAGGGAAAGAGCTTTTATTATATGCCTTTAGCTCACATGAAACCTACTATGAGTGTAGCTGTATATGAAGACGGAAAAATTGTAGAAGATTTTATAGAAGAAGTTGTTTTTGAAGATTATGAGGGGTATGTATATGATTTATCAGTTCCTCATTTAAGACAATATATATGTGAAGGAATTGTTGTTCATAATTCGATTTACAGCTGGAGAGGGGCAGACATAAGAAATATCTTAAACTTTGAAAAAGAGTTTAAAAATTCTACAGTCATCAAGCTAGAACAAAATTACCGTTCTACCCAAAATATATTAGATGCTGCAAACTGTGTCATTAAAAATAATAGAGGAAGAAAGAGCAAAAAGCTTTGGACATCACAAAATAGTGGAGATGTATTAAGATATTATCGTGCAAACAATGAACACGATGAAGCTCAATTTGTCGTGAAGCAAATAAGAGATATGGTGGATACAGATGGAAGAAATTACTCAGAATTTGCTATGCTTTATAGAACCAATGCTCAATCTCGAGTACTTGAGGATATGCTCATGAAAGCAGGAATTCCTTATCGTATTTATGGAGGGTTAAAGTTCTATGATCGAAAGGAAATCAAAGACCTTGTTGCTTATCTTCGTTTGATTCAAAATCCTGTAGATGATGTAAGTCTAAAAAGAGTTTTGAATGTTCCTAAAAGAGGAATAGGGGCTAGAACCATTGAAAAAATACAAGAACCTGCCAATGAAACAGGCGAGAGTATGTTTAGTGTTTTATTAGATGATGAATTGATAGATGGTTTTTCAAGAAGAGTAAAGAAAGGCATTAGAGATTTTGTTATGCTGATTACAAGATATGGACTTGAGAAGGAAACCATCAGTGTAACGGAATTAATCAAGAATGTATTAGAAGAATCAGGATATATGGATGAACTGAAAAAAGAAGATACGGTAGAAGCTCAGTCAAGAATTGAAAACTTACAAGAATTTTTATCTGTTGCTATGGATTTTGAAAAATCAAGTGAAGTGAAAACTTTAGAAGAATTTTTATCTAATATCTCATTGGTATCAGATCTGGATAAAATGGAAGATGAAGATAATGCTGTAGTGCTTATGACGCTACATAGTGCAAAGGGACTAGAGTTTCCTGTTGTATTCCTTGTAGGAATGGAAGAGCGAATTTTCCCTAGTGGAAGATCTTTAGAAGATGATAGTGGTTTAGAAGAAGAAAGAAGACTTTGCTATGTGGGGATTACAAGAGCGGAAGAAATATTGTATTTAACTCATGCAAAAATGAGAATGCTATATGGAAGAACGAATTATAACCCTATGTCTAGATTTATTGATGAAATAGCAGACGAGTTGATTGATCGAGATAAGGAAGAAATGATGAAAAGAGATCGAATGGCTTTAGCACCAGCACAAGGAATTTATAGAGGAGTAAGTATGAGTAGTACTCCTAATACTATGCAAAAGAGTACGAATGCTACAGGCTCAAAGGAAGCAAAACCTGGTAGTAAAATAAAACATGATAAATTTGGAATAGGTACGATTATTTCAGTGAAGCAAAAAGGAAGGGATACAGAGCTTACTATTGCTTTTAATAACGCTGGGATTAAAAAACTAGTTAAGGAGTATGCACCTATTATGGTATTATAGTGGAAGGAGGATACACGTGAACAAGGAGGAAGCACGCAAAAAAATTGATGAATTAACGGATTTGCTTAATGAACACAACTATAAGTACTATGTACTGGATCATCCTGAAATTACAGATTATGAATATGATATGATGATTAATGAGCTAATCAATTTAGAAAAACAGTTTCCAGAGTTGACTCGTGAGGATTCACCAACCCAGAGGGTTGGAGGAGAGCCTTTGTCATCATTTACTCAGGTACAGCATAATGTACCTATGTTAAGTCTTAGCAATTCCTATAATAAAGAGGATCTAATAGATTTTGATCGAAGTATTCGGAAAAGCATTGGAGAAAAAATAGAATATGTTGTAGAACCTAAAATTGATGGATTGTCTGTAAATTTAAAATATGAAAAGGGTAAATTCATACAAGGAGCTACTCGTGGAAATGGTATTGTGGGAGAAGATATTACGAAAAATTTGCGTACGGTAAAGACCATTCCATTGAAACTAAAAGAAGAAATTGATATAGAAGTAAGAGGAGAAGTTTATATTTCCCGGGAAACATTTGTAAAATTAAATCGAAAACAAGAAGAAAATGGAGGAACTATTTTTGCAAATCCTAGAAATGCAGCAGCAGGTTCTTTAAGACAGCTTGATTCCAAAGTAACAGCGAAAAGAAACTTAGATATATTTGTTTTTAACATTCAAAGAATGGAGAATATGAATATTAGTAAGCATATAGAAGGTTTTGAATACCTGAAAAGCTTAGGTTTTAAAACTTCTATATATGAAGTCTGTAAAAGTATAGAAGAAGTTGTAGACCAATGTGAAAAATGGTCAGAAAAAAGAAGTAGCCTAGGGTTTGAAATAGATGGTCTTGTGATTAAAGTAAATGATTTAACGCAAAGAGAAAAGCTTGGAACAAGATCTAAAAGTCCAAGATGGGCTATTGCTTATAAATTCCCAGCAGAGCAGCAAAAGACTAAGGTGAAGAATATAGTTGTTCAGGTAGGAAGGACTGGAGCTTTAACGCCAACAGCAGAACTTGACCCTGTAAGAGTAGCAGGTTCTGTCATCAGTCGAGCAACATTACATAATGAAGATTATATAAAAGAGAAGGATATTCGTATTGGAGATACGGTGATCATTGAAAAGGCAGGAGACGTGATTCCAGCAGTAGTAAGAGTAATATTTGATGAACGAACAGGAAAAGAAGAACCTTTTGAAATGCCAACCATTTGCCCTATTTGCAAAGAAGAAACATTCCGATTAGAAGGGGAAGCTGTTACAAGATGTATGAATGCTGCTTGTCCTGCACAATTGAGAAGGGGACTGATTCACTTTGTATCTAGAGATGCCATGAATATTGATGGACTTGGAGAGTCTATCGTTACATTGCTTTTAGAAAATGAATTAATTAAGGATGCAGCAGATTTATATTATCTAAAAAAAGAAGATCTTCTTCCCTTAGAGAGGATGGGAGAAAAATCTGCTCAAAATTTAATAGATGCTATCGAAAAATCTAAAAAGAATGATTTAGAACGAGTTATTTTTGGTTTAGGAATCAAACTCGTAGGAGCAAGAGCTGCAAAGCTTTTAGCAGATGAATTTAAAAGCCTAGATGGATTGATAAAAGCAAGTGATGAAGAAATCACGGCGGTTCCTGAGATTGGACACAAAATGGCAGAGAGTGTTGTAGCCTTTTTTAAAGAAGATAGAAACCTTGAAATTGTAGAAAAGCTAAGAGATGTTGGTGTAAATATGCAGTCTCTTAAGGAAAATGATGAAGAAGATGAAAATATAGAAAAGAAATTTGAAGGATTGACCTTTGTATTAACGGGAACCCTTGAAAAATACAAGAGAAGCGAAGCAAAAAAAATAATAGAAAACTTAGGAGGAAGGGTTTCAGGAAGTGTAAGTAAAAAGACCAGCTATGTATTAGCAGGAGCTGAGGCTGGCTCGAAGCTTGAAAAGGCTAATCAACTTGGTGTAAAAGTCATTAGTGAAGAAGAATTTGAACAGATGGTTTAGTAAGAAGGATGTATAAAATGCATCTTTCTTTTTTCTTTTAATTAAGAATATATTAGGATGGATGATAATAGAAAAAAGTAGAAAATGTAATTATAAATTTTGGACAAAATTAGAACAGTAAATATATCACAGAAAAATCCATGAGATATATTTATAATCTAACAAATACAGTAGAGAAAATATATGATAAGAAAAGGGCAGATTGAAGAAATTCAATGGCCCTTATGTATTTTTTACAGTTGAATGTGACCGTTTTTTATTTTTCTATGAATTGTGGATTGGTTTATTCCAAGTTCTTTTGATGCTCTATTGATAGAACCATATTTATGGACAGCTTTTGAAATCATAATTTGATCTACTACACGGTATACCTCATTTAGATTTGTATAGCCGTTAATTATTACTGAAGATTGATTAGCTGAGGGTGACTCATTGATAGTATCAAGATTAATGAGCATATTAAATTCATCCTCCCTAATTATATCTTTTGTAGAGAGAACTACAAATCGTTCTATCATATTTTTTAATTCTCGGATATTTCCCGGCCAATTATATTCGTGAAGAAGATTCATGACGGTGGGAGAAATTTTCAATTCTCGATTATACTTCTCGTTATAAAATCTGAGAAAATATTCAATTAACGGTAGAATATCCTCTTTTCTATCTCTAAGTGGAGGGATTTTTACAGGAATGACGCTGAGTCGGTAGTATAAATCTTGTCTAAATTTTTTATTGGCATGTAATTCGTCATAGGGAATATTGGTGGCACTAATATATCTGATATCTACACGCATTGGTGTATGGGATCCTACTCTTGTAAGGGTATTTTCTTGTATTACACGCAGAAGTTTCTTTTGCATTTCCATAGGTAATTCACCAATTTCATCTAGAAATACGGTTCCGACATTTGCTTCCTCTAGTAAGCCTTTTTTACCACCTTTTTTAGCACCAGTAAAAGCACCTTCTTCATAACCAAAAAATTTAGATTCCATAAGTTCAGTAGGGATTGCGCCGCAGTTAATGGCGACAAAAGGTTTTCCTCTTCTCTGACTGTAACGATAAATTGTTTTTGCAATAATTTCCTTTCCCACACCGGATTCACCGTTAATAAAAATAGAAGAATCAGAAGAAGCAGCTCGAATAACAATTCTTTTAATATTTTCCATGACTGTACTTTTGCTGATGTATTCAGTAGTTTCTGGCTGTGGAGTATCGAATTTCATTTGGTTTTCTAGCTTGATCAGTCGGGTAATATCTCTGCCTGTTAATACACCTCCCTTTAAATCTCCGTCAGAACGAAAAAATGGTACAGCAGTGTAGGCAATTACTTTACCATTTGGATATGTTACATTTCTATATAGTTTTTTCTTAGATTCTAACATATCAATTATTATAGGGTTAGTTACAAGACCTTTTTTAGCAATTTCATAGATACTGGTTCCAATTACTTCAGAGCGGCTAAAGGGAAGGATATCATCACAGAGTGGATTCATTTTTTCGATTACCCCATATTCATTAAAAATCACAACAACCTCATCAATATGCTCAATTACTTGATCAATAGTTGGGTTATCTAGAATAGATTTATCAAAGAGATAAAGTATGTTTGTTTCATTATTATTATCTTTAAAGGAATAAATAGTTACACGAGAGTTCAAATGCTTGATTTTAAGAGTGTGGATAAATGGTTTGTGCTTTTTTATCTTTTGAAAATCAAAATCAGGATCAAGACTTTGAATGTTTTTAGGTTTTTTGACACGGATATATTTAAAGATATTGTCTAGTATGATATTTGTATATAATATTTTGCCTGAATGATTGCAGACAATTGCAGGATTATATAGCTTATCTAAGAAATCATTGCAAATATTATTCATTTAACACCCAGCCTTTCTCAAATAATCATAGACAACATAAAAAAAAATGTTGTCTATATGAGGTGAATTAAAAATATAAGCAAGTATAACTTTTAGGTTATGAGGAGCTACTTGCTTTTCAAGTGAAGATAATTTTTGCCTATCTATATCTAATTATAACAAATAATAACATAGTTTATGATAGATTACTATAATTTTTAGAATGTAAATTATAACAATTGGCAAAAATAGTCTAGTTACAAAAACCACTTGCAAAATGCATAATATTCATGCATTTTGCAAGTGGTTTTTGCAAGGGGGGGCACAGTCTATTTTAAAAAGGTTGATTTCAAAGGGGGTGCACATTGAGAAAAACTTGGCACGATATTTGCTCTAATATGATTATAGCGAAAAGTGGTGTGGATTTTCAGTAGATTTATGTCGTATGTAGTCAATTTATTTACTGGAGAGTAGGTTGGAATTGACTACAAATCTTATTAATTGGAGGAGAGAAAATGATGATGCTGTTAGCAATATTACCAATCGTAGTAGTTTTAGTAGGGATGATAGTATTAAAAAAATCTGCAGTAATCGTATCCCCCTTTACACTTATATTTACTATTATTTTAAGTATTATTAGCTTCAATGCAGTTACAGGTGAATTGGTAACTCAAACATGGAAAGGTGTTATGTCAGGGGGGAAAATAATTTTCCTTGTTTGGGCTGCTTTCGCTATGTTAGTAATGCTTCAGAAAACAAGGGCAATGGATGGAATCAAAATTGCACTTGCAAGTATAACAGACGATAAAAGAATTCTTTTAATTATGATTGGTTTTTGTTTTAGTATTTTTCTTGAGGGAGCGGCAGGAGCAGGTACACCAACTGCAATTTGTGCACCATTTTTAGTGGGTATTGGATTTACTCCACTATCAGCAGCAATTGCAGGTATGCTTGGAGCAGGTATTGCACCTTCTTGGGGTGGTGCAGGCGCAACCACTATTGTTGGTCATTCAGTAGTGGCAGAGCATATTGCATTGCAGGATGTTACAGCTATTTCAGGTAGACTTGCTATGCTTGGTGCATTTGTAGTTCCTATTATTATGATTTATGCATTAATTGGGAAAAAAGGTTTCAAAGGCTTATGGGGTTATTTGTTATATATAGGAGCAGTATTAGGTGCTTCTTTCTTCGTTATTTCAAATTTTATAGGAACAGAAATTGTAAGTTTAGGATGTGGAGCCATTGGTATTATTGCAAGCCTTATTTATGTAAAGGTATCAAAGCATCAGACACCGGAAGAATATAAATACGTTCCTGAAAAGTTATCGCCAGAGGAGAAAGATTTAATTCCGAGTACGATGAAATCGTTTGCACCTTACTTGATTTTAATCATTGCATTACCTGTCATTAGATTTTCTTTTCCACTTGCGGTATTGGCTAAATATGGATATGTTGTTTGGATTGCAGTTGTAATGTTTATTATTGTTTTCATTGGATCGATTATATTAAATAATGTGAAAGGTTACGTTTCTTATTTAAAAGAAGGCTTAATAAAGGTAATACCAGCATTTATTTCAATGGGAGCATTGTTATCTGTAGCAAATATTATGAAGTCTACAGGAATGCTTAATATTATTGCACAAGGTTTAGCAGATATAGCTGGAAGTGGATACCCGGTAGTTGCAGTATTAATTGGTTCTCTTGGTACATTCATAGCAGGAACTGGACTGGGATCTAATGTAATGTTTGGACCAATGCACATGCAGGCAGCAGAATTATTAAGCTTAAACAAGGTTGTGCTATTCTCTGCTCAAAACGTAGGAGGGGCTATTGGTAACATGATTTGTCCTAATAATATTGTTGCAGCAGCGGCAACTGTTGATACTTTAGGGCAAGAGGGAGAAATTATGAAGAAATGTATTCCTAGTTGGCTGGTACTTGTAGTCATTTACGGTGTTGCAGGGTTGCTTTTTGCACATGTATTATTCCCGACTTTTGGAATGTAACTGGATTTTAAAAAGTATTTAATCATGCATAGTAGAGTTATATAAGAAAAAAGAGCATAACTTTTCGCTAAAGATAAGTAAAAATTGCAAGATGCAAGTGAGAGAATTGCAAATCGCAAGTGGCTTGAATGAAAAATACAACAGCGTGAAATGAAATCTTTTGATTTCACGAGATTTTTTATAAATAAATGAAGTTGGCATAGTTATTGCTGATTAATAATGTAGTAGGTGCAAGATAAAAAATATATTTGCAAAGGAGAATGAGAATATGAGTGATAAATGGCTATTGAAAGGTGTTAAAGTAGTAGAATTTGCAACATTTGTAGCAGCACCGAGCTGTGCAAAAATGTTAGCTGATTGGGGTGCTGATGTTATTAAAGTAGAACCTATTTCAGGAGAAGGTCAGAGAAAAATTGGTTTATCCTTCTCATCACCAGCAAAAGAGGATGAAAATCCTTGGTTTGAAAATGAAAACTTCAATAAAAAAAGTATTTGTGTGAATATAAAAAGTCTTGAGGGAAAAGAAGTTATGGAACGTTTGCTTTCTGAAGCAGATGTTTTTGTAACCAACATAAGAGTAGAAGCTTTGAAGAAAATTGGATTATCTTATGACCAGTTAAAGGAAAAATATCCTAGACTTGTATTTGCTCAGGTTTTAGGTTATGGAGAAAAGGGTCCGTTAAAAGATAAACCAGGTTTTGATTACACAGCTTACTTTGCAAGAGGTGGTGTAATGGCATCCCTTATGGAAAAGGATACGTCTCCTTTAAATGGTGCAGCAGGTTTTGGGGATCATTATACAGGCGTTGCGTTGGCAGCAGGAACTTGTGCAGCACTTGTGAATAAGACAAGAACAGGCAAAGGGGAAAAGGTTACCGTAAGTCTTTATCATATGGGGATCTATGGCTTAGGTTGTATGATTTTATCAGATCAATATGGAAATAAAATGCCTATGACAAGATTAAGTCCTAATTCGGCAGTATGTAACTCCTACCAGTGTAAGGATGGAAGATGGATTCAATTAGCGTTAATTCAGTATGATCAGTGGATTGAAAGATTCTTTAAAGCTATCAATAGAGAAGAATTGATGAATGATGATAGATATAATACGCATGCAGCAATGATTCAAAATGTAGAAGAAATGGTTAGTGTTGTAGCAGAGGCTATGCTTGAGAAAACTTTAGACGAGTGGGAAGAAACTCTTCTTCAGTATGATGTACCTTTTGAAAAAGTTCAACGTTGTGAAGATATTGTTAAGGATGAACAGGCTTGGGCGAATGATTATCTGGTGAAGAAAATCTATGATTCTGGTAATGAGGGTGTTTTAATCAATACACCAGTAAAGTTTGGAGAAATGGGAATTAGAAAAATGACTTCGGCACCTAAAATTGGAGAAAAAACAGACGAAATTTTAAGTTCTGTGGGCTATTCACAGGAAGAAATTAAAAATATGAAAGAAAGTAAAGCAGTAAGATAACGTAAGGATAGAGATTATTTGCACTGTGATTTTTCTGAAGAATTCAATTCTTTAGAACATTCAAGAAAGGATAAATGATATGTATACAATGGGATTAGATATAGGTTCTACAGCCTCTAAGGGTGTGATTGTAGAGGATGGCAAAAATATTGTAGCTATTGCAATTATTCCTTTTGGCACTGGAACAACAGGACCAACAAGGGCAGTAAATGAGTTGTTTAATCAGTTGTCAATTGAACGTAGGGATATTGAAAAAGTAATTGTAACAGGTTATGGAAGAATGAAATATACAGATGCTGATAAACAAATCAGTGAGCTTAGCTGTCACGCAAAGGGTGTACATTTTCTTATACCCACGGCGAAAACGATCATTGATATTGGTGGTCAAGATGCCAAGGCATTAAAGCTAGATAAACAAGGAAAACTGTTTAATTTTGTTATGAATGATAAATGTGCTGCTGGAACAGGGCGGTTTCTGGATGTTATGGCTAAGATACTAGAGGTTCAAGTTTCTGACCTTGGAGAATTATCTGCAAAATCTACACAAGAAATTCAAATTAGTAGTACATGTACTGTATTTGCAGAATCTGAGGTGATTTCGCATTTGTCAAATGATATTCCTGTAGAGAATATTATTGCAGGAATCCATGATTCTGTTGCTAAAAGAGTGTCATCTCTTGCTAAACGGGTGGGAATTGAAGATGATGTAGTAATGGTTGGTGGTGTAGCTCGAAATAGTGGTGTTGTAAGAGCTATGGAAAAATCAATTGGAAAGAGTATTATCGTTCCTGAACTAGCGCAGTTAACAGGAGCTTTGGGAGCAGCTTTGTATGCTTTTGAGGAAGGAAAAAAATAAGGGAATTTAAGAGGTGGATAAAAATGAGCAATAAATTAACATCTAAAGATGTGATTGCCAAATTATTGGCTGATCAATATGCAAATGCATTTAAAGCAAAGGAAAAAGGAGAACCAGTTGGGTGGTCTACTTCTGTATTTCCGCAGGAACTTGCTGAATGTTTTGGACTCAATATTTGTTATCCTGAAAATCAAGCGGCTGGAATTGCAGCAAAAAGAGAATCTTTAAAGCTATGTAATATTGCAGAAGACAAGGGATATTCTATTGATTTATGTGCTTATGCAAGAACCAATTTTGGTTTTCTTGAAAACGGGGGATGCGAAAGTTTAAATATGCCAAGACCTGATTTCCTTTTATGCTGTAATAATATTTGTAACCAAGTGATCAAATGGTATGAAAATATTTCAAAGGAATTAAACATTCCTTTAATTATGATTGATACTACCTTTAATAACGAATATGAGGTGAGTCAGGAGAGAATTGATTATTTAAAAGGTCAGTTTGAAGAGGCGATTAAACAGCTTGAGGTGATTTCGGGTAAAAAGTTTGACCCTAAAAAGTTTGAAGAGGTAATGAAGATATCCGCAAAAAACGGAAAACTGTGGAAATATTCTATGAGTTTGCCAAGTGCAGAACCTTCTCCTATGAATGGTTTTGATTTATTCAACTATATGGCTGTGATTGTTTGTGCCAGAGGAAAGCAGGAAACAACAGATGCCTTCGAATTATTAATTGCTGAGCTGGAAGAGAGAATTAAAAATAAGGAAACAACCTTTAGAGGGGAAGAAAAATACAGAATTATGATGGAAGGGATTCCTTGCTGGCCTTATATAGGATTTAAAATGAAAACCTTAGCAAAATATGGTGTGAACATGACAGGGAGTGTTTACCCTGATGCATGGGCTTTAGACTACGAGGTCAATGATTTAGATGGTATGGCAAGAGCATATAGCAGTATGTTCAATAACGTAAATTTAGACAGAATGTCACAATACAGAATTGATTCTTTAAATTTAGGAAAATGTGACGGTGCATTCTATCATATGAACAGAAGTTGTAAATTAATGAGCTTAATTCAGTATGAAATGGAAAGAAAAGTAGCAGAGGCAACAGGATTACCATTTGCAGGTTTTGATGGAGACCAAGCTGATCCAAGATGTTTTACACAGGCACAGTTTGAAACTAGAATTCAGGGTTTGATTGAGGTAATGGAGGAAAGAAAAAAAGCAAGGGGTGAAAAATAATGAGTACGATAGAAGTTATCTTTGAACAAATGAATGAAGTTATTAGTAATCCCGGGTGGGTTGTGAAAAAATACAAAGAAGAAACGGGAAAAAAGGCAATCGGATGTTTTCCTGTATATTGTCCTGAGGAAATTATTCATGCTGCAGGCATGCTTCCTGTAGGTATTTGGGGAGGGCAGACTGACCTTGAACTGGCAAAACAATATTTCCCCGCATTTGCATGCTCTATTATGCAATCTTGTCTAGAATATGGATTAAAAGGAACTTACGATGATTTAGCAGCAGTTATTATTCCAGGAATGTGTGATACTTTAATTTGTATGGGGCAGAACTGGAAAGTTGGAGTGCCACAGGTAGAATATATTGCACTTGTACACCCTCAAAACAGAAAAATTCAAGCAGGTATTACTTATTTGAAGAGTGAGTATGCCAATGTGAAAAAGAAACTAGAAGAAATCGGAGGAATTGAGATTTCCAATGAAGCCATAAATAATAGTATTGCTATTTACAATGAGCATAGAAAAACAATGAGAGAGTTTGTTGAAGTTGCTGCAAATTATCCAAATGTGATTACTCCTTTAAAGAGAAATATAGTAATCAAAAGTGGTTACTTTATGGAAAAAGGAAAACATACAGCTTTAGTAAAAGAATTAATGGATGAAATTGTAAAAAAACCTGTTGGAAAATGGAATGGAAAAAAAGTTTTGCTATCAGGAATTTTAGCTGATTCTAAAGAATTATTAAGTATTTTAGAGGAGAATAATATGGCGGTTATTGCGGATGATTTAGCACAAGAAACAAGACAATTTCGTTGTGATGTTCCAGAAGGTGAGGATGCATTAGATAGATTAGCAAGACACTGGTCAATTTTTGAGGGATGTTCTTTAGTGTATGATCCTGAGAAAAAACGAGGTTCTATTATTGTAGATGAAATCAAGAATAAAGGAATTGATGGTGTGGTATTTTGCATGATGAAATTCTGTGATCCTGAGGAATATGATTATCCTTTAGTAAAAAAGGAAATTGAAGATGCTGGTATACCGACCTTGTATCTAGAAATTGACCAGCAGATGGAAAATAACGAGCAGGCAAGAACAAGAATTCAGACATTTGCCGAAATACTAAGTTCATAAAATACCTTAGAAAATGCAAATGATTGTGTGAAATTTTGAGGAGGTTGTCATGAATAAATTAGAAGGTAAAGTTGCAATTGTAACAGGAGCATCACAGGGAATTGGAAAAACAATTGTAGAAAGCTTTGTAGCAGAAGGAGCGCAGGTTATTGGTGTGGACTTAAACAAGTTACCCTATAAAATGGAAAATGTGGAAGGGTATGAGGTTAGTGTAACTGATAGAGAGGGTTTGAAAAATTTCTATAATACAGTTATAGCGAAATATGAAAAAGTGGATATTTTGGTCAACAATGCAGGTGTAACCAAAGATGCATTGACTGAAAAAATGACAGAGCAGATGTGGGATTTTGTAATAGATGTAAATTTAAAAGGTGTTTTCAATTTGACACAGCTGGTAGGACCACAAATGCAAAACCTAGGCAGAGGGTCAATCATTAATCTTTCTTCTATTGCAGGTATTTATGGCAATTTAGGGCAATCAAATTATGCGGCAACTAAGGCTGGTGTCATTGGTTTGACAAAAACATGGGCTAAGGAATTTGCAAGAAAAGGTGCTCAGGTAAGAGTCAATGCTATATCTCCCGGCACTGTTAACACAGATATGTTTAAGGCTGTACCAGAAAAGGTGATTGAAGAATATAAGAAAAAAATCATGCTGAGAAGACTGGCTGAGCCAGAAGAAATCGCAAAAGTAGCGGTATTCTTAGCTAGTGATGATTCTTCTTATGTAACTGCTCATGTACTCAATGTAGATGGTGGTATTAGACTTTAATCAAGGGGGAGGAACATCAATGATGGGGAAAAGTATAAAGGAATTGAATATTGGTGATGAGGCATCTATGTCAAGAACGGTCACTGAGGCTGATGTGATTCTATTTGGCGGTGTAAGTGGTGACTTTAATCCTGCTCACTTTGATGAGGAATATGCAAGGAAAACACTATTTAAAGGAAGAATTGCCCACGGTATGATTGCAGCAAGCTATGCCACAGCTGTATTGGCTATGAAACTTCCAGGGCCTGGCTCCATTTATCTAGGGCAAGAGATGAAGTTTTTAGCACCTGTAAGATTTGGAGACACAGTAATAGCTAAGGTTGAGGTTTTAGAAAAAAATGAGGGAAAAAACCGTGTAATTTTAAGAACCTACTGTACTAATCAAGATGGAAAATTAATTTTGGATGGGAAGGCAACTATACTTCCCCCAATAAAATAAATTTAAAATTGAAATGGAGGATATTATGTTATTCAAAAAAGAACATGAACTTTTACAAAAAGCAATTAGAGATTTTGTAAATACAGAATTAGATACTTTACCAGCAGAAATGGACAAAACAGGTGAGATGCCTAGAGAATTGTTATACAAGCTAGCAAAATACAAATACTCTAGTACTGTTGTTCCCAAAGAATATGGTGGAGCAGGTGCAGATTATCTTTCCTATGCAATTGTAATGGAGGAAATAAGTAGAAAATGTTGTTCTACTGGAACTTATGTGACCGCAGGATCTTCTTTGGTTGCATTACCAATTCTAAACTTTGGAATTGAAAAACAAAAACAAAAATATTTAAAGCCATTAGCTTTAGGTGAGATGGTAGGATGCTTTGGATTAACTGAACCTGGGGCAGGATCTGATGCAGGAGCACAGCAGACAGAAGCTATTTTAGAGGGTGATTATTATATACTAAATGGAAGAAAATGTTTTATTACTAATGCGCCATTCTGTGATTTTGCCATTGTAATTGCAATGACAGACAAATCCAAGGGCTTAAAGGGTACCTCGGCATTTATTGTGGAAAGTAAATGGGAAGGATTCTCTCACGGAGCACATGAAGATAAAATGGGGATTAGAGGTACACAAACATCAGATTTAGTATTTGAAAATGTTAGAGTGCCAAAGGAAAACTTAATTGGTAAAGAGGGTATGGGCTTTAAGATAGCCATGAATACGCTAGAAGCAGGAAGAATCGGTGTTGCTGCACAGGCTGTAGGCGTTGCTCAAAGCGCTTTGGACGAAGCTATAAAATATTCAAAAGAAAGAGTTCAGTTTGGAAAAACTTTATCAAAATTTCAGAATACAAAGTTTACACTTGCAGATATGGAAACAAAGGTAAATGCAGCAAGATTATTAGTATATGATTCTGCTCTAAAAAAAGATGCAGGAAAGAAAATTGACCATGAAGGTTCTATGGCAAAATATTATGCGGCAGAAATTGCCAATGAGGTTGCTTATAAAGCATTACAGATTCATGGTGGATATGGTTATATCAAGGATTATCCAATTGAAAGAATTTATAGGGATGCTAGAATTTTATCTATCTATGAGGGGACATCACAAGTTCAGCAAATGGTAATCGCAGCAGGGATTTTGAAGTAAGAATTAGGATTACAGTAAAGAAGAAACAAAAATAAAAAAATATAGAATCATAAAATTGAGAACTTGGAGGTATATATTTTGAAAATATTAGTTTGTGTAAAACAGGTGCCAGATACAACAGAAGTTAGGATTGATAAAGAAACGGGAACTCTTATTAGAGCTGGTGTTCCCAGTATTTTAAATCCTGATGATGCAAATGCCTTAGAGGAAGCCTTGCAATTAAAAGAACAATATAACGATGTTACTGTGACTGTAATAACCATGGGCCCACCTCAGGCAGATGTTATGCTAAGAGAATGTTTAGCTATGGGGGCTGATGATGCTATTCTTTTAAGTGACAGAGCATTTGGTGGTGCAGACACTTGGGCTACCTCGAATACAATTGCGGCAGGTATAAGAAAAATTGGGGAGTATGATATTATTTTTGCTGGAAGATAGGCAATTGACGGAGATACTGCTCAGGTTGGTCCTCAGATTGCTGAAAAATTAGGAATTCCTCAGGTTACTTATGTACAGGAATTTGAATTGAATGAAAATGAAGTAACTGTGCAAAGACAATTAGAGGATGGGTATGAAATAATTAAGGTAAATACACCTGTATTATTAACTGCAGTAAAAGAACTAAATGAACCAAGATACATGGCAGTTGACAAAATCTTTGCTGCTTATGAAAAAGAAATTCCAACATGGACTATGGCAGATTTAGATATTGATGCAGAACAGGTTGGGTTAAAGGCTTCTCCTACTAAGGTGTTTAGATCCTTTACTCCTGCTCCGCGTGGTAAGGGTATAATGCTAGAAGGAACAACGAAGGAAATTGTTAAAAAATTAATTGTAGATTTGAGACAAAAACACATTATATAAGTTGGAGGGAATTATGGATAAAAATTTAAGTTTATACAAAAATGTTTGGGTATTTGCAGAACAAAGACAAGGGAAAATCACTCCTGTAGTTATTGAACTCTTAGGAGAGGGAAGAAAGCTTGCTGATGAAATCGGTGTAGAATTATGTGCGATTTTATTAGGAAAAGATGTAAATGGCATGGCAGAGGAATTAATTTCTTATGGAGCAGAAAAGGTGTATATTGCTGACAGTGAGCTTTTAGAAACTTTTACAACAGATGCATACACAAAGGTAATTACAGATGCAATTAATGAAATTAAACCTGAAATTATGCTGCTTGGCGCAACGCATATAGGAAGAGATTTAGCACCTAGGATTTCATCTAGAGTAGATACAGGATTGACAGCAGACTGTACAAAACTTGAAATTGACCCTGAAGACAAAAAAATCAAACAAACACGTCCTGCTTTTGGAGGAAACATCATGGCAACAATTATTTGTCCGAACAACAGACCTCAGATGGCTACAGTGAGACCTGGGGTTATGGATAAGGCTGTGAAAGATGATGTAAGAAAAGGTGAAATTATAAAATTGAATTTTAAATTGAAAGAGGATGATATAAGAACAAAGGTAATTAAAATTATAAAATCTCAAAAAGAAATGGTTTCTCTAACAGATGCAAATATAATTGTATCTGGGGGATTAGGCCTTGGAAATGCAGAAGGCTTTGAAATGTTAAGTAAGCTTGCAGATAAATTAGGTGGTGTAGTTGGTGCTTCCCGTGCGGCAGTAGATGCAGGTTGGATTGATCATGCACATCAGGTGGGACAGACAGGAACAACAGTAAAACCAAACCTTTATATAGCGTGTGGTATTTCTGGTGCAATTCAGCATATAGCTGGTATGCAGTCTTCTGATTTTATCATTGCAATTAACAAAAATTCAAATGCTCCAATTTTTGATATTGCTGACTATGGAATTGTTGGAGATGTTTATGATGTAATTCCTATGTTAATAGAGGGATTGGATAATGTAGAAGATTTAATGAAAATGATGAATAAACAATTATAGAATAATATTTAGCAAAAAATTCAAGAAAATGGGGGGATTCAATTTGCGAGAAGTAGTGATTGTAAGTGCAGTAAGAACACCAATTGGAAAATTCTTGGGAAATTTAAAAAGCTTATCAGCTGTTGATCTGGGGACAATTGCAGTCAATGGTGCTTTGGAGAAAGCAGGAATTCGCCCGGAACAGGTTGAGGATGTAGTAGCGGGTATGGTCTATAAAGCGGGGGCAAAGGGAAATCCTGCCCGACAGGTTCAAATTAAGGTCGGAATTCCTGTTCATGTTGGAGCTACAACCATAGATCAGCAGTGTGCCTCTGCTATGCGTGCTTTTGAAGTTGCAGTTTCTCAGATTATGTTAGGAAAATCTGATATTAGTGTTGCTTTTGGTATTGAAAGTATGTCAAATGTACCTCATTTATTACTCAATGCTAGAACAGGATATAAACTTGGGGGCGGAATGCTTGAAGATGGACTTCTCTATGATGCTTTATTAGATGCTTTTAGCGGAAAACATATGGGATTGACTGCAGAAAAATTAGCTGAGATGTATCATATAACTAGAGAAGAACAAGATGAATTAGCGGAATTAAGTCACCAAAGAGCTGTTGCTGCTCAAAATGCAGGAAAGTTTGACAGTGAAATTATTCCCGTAGCAATCAAAAATAGAAAAGGAACAACTGTCATCAGTCAGGATGAATGTCCAAATGTAAATACAACAACAGAGGTTCTTTCAAAATTAAAGCCAGCATTTATTAGAGAAGGATCTGTAACTGCTGGAAATGCATCTAGTATTAATGACGGTTCAGCGGCGATCGTATTAATGTCAGCTCAAAAGGCGAAAGAACTAAAAATTCAACCTTTAGCTAGGGTTGTTTCTACTGCAACAGTTGGTGTGGAACCTTCTATTATGGGGATTGGTCCTGTAGAAGCAATACCAAAGGCTTTGGCATATGCTGATTTGAAATTAGAGAACATGGATTATTTTGAAATAAATGAAGCTTTTGCGGCGCAGTTCATTGCAGTAAATAGAGAATTAAAGTTACCTATGGAGAAAGTAAATGCTAATGGTTCAGGTATTTCTCTTGGACATCCTGTAGGATGTACGGGTATTAGAATTATTGTTTCTTTATTAAGTGAATTAAAAAGAAGAAATGGTCAATATGGCTGTGCCTCCCTTTGTGTAGGTGGAGGGCCTGCTATGGCAACGATTATTGAAAATATAATTATTGGGAAGGATTGATATTTTATGATACACAAAAGATTACATCACATTGGTATTATTATGCCATCTTTGGAGGATGTTGAAGATTTCATGGAGAAGTTTGGTCTTGAAGTAGATCATAAGGGCTATGTAGCACCTTATCATGCACATTATATATTTACAAAAATGAATGAAAATGAAAGCGAAAGTCCAATCGAATTCCTTGTACCTACAGAAGGTGTTCTTGCTGAATACAACAAAGGCAAGGGCGGAATTCACCATATCTGCTATGAAGTAGATGATGTTAAGGCAGCGTGTGACGAGTTTATTTCAAAAGGTTATGAGATGCTGGAAAGAAATTGTCCACAAGCTAGTCCTACCATGAAAATTAATTTTGTTAGACCAAAACATACCCATGGAATTTTAGTTGAGTTTATGGAAATAACAGAACCTACAGAAGACTATTTAAAATAGTATTTATGTGTAAGAAATTTATGTGAAAAATTTGTATAAGATCAAGATGAAAAAACAGAATATTTGATAATTTAAGAATTTTAACACGGTACTGCATCATTTGTTGGTGAGGTACCGTTTTTTGTAGTCAAAAAGTTATCATGAATGGGACAAGATTGCATAGAATGTAACAAGGTAATAAAAAAGATAAAGGGGGTTTGAAGACTTGGGGAGATTTATTGTAAATAGAGTTTTTTCTATGATCATTACTTTGTTATTAGTTATTACTATTACCTTTGTTTTGATGCATGCTATACCAGGAGGACCGTTTACGAGAGAGAAGGCATTACCACCTGCTGTTATGAAAGCTTTAGAAGCTAAATATAACCTTGATCAACCATTATACAAGCAATATTTAGATTATTTGGGAGGGATTATGAAGGGAGATTTAGGGCCTTCTTTTCAACGTACAGGAGTTACTGTAAATAGATTGATTGAAGAAGGATTTCCAGTTTCAGCAAAAATTGGAGGATTGTCTGTACTCTTGGTTTTGTTATTAGGTGTTCCAATAGGAATGATCTCAGCATTGAAGCAAAATAAATGGCAAGATCGATTGGCTATGTTTTTCGCAACTCTAGGGGTAACCATCCCAAGCTTTGTTTTAGGAACACTCATCATTTATATTTTCAGTTCAAAACTGGGGGTGCTTCCTTCTTATGGACTAAAAACCCCTAAGCATTTTATAGGACCTGTTATTGCGTTAAGTGGATTTTCTCTTTCTTTTGTGGCAAGACTTACTCGGTCTAGTATGCTTGAGGTGATGCAACAGGATTATATAAGGACGGCAAGAGCAAAGGGACTTTCAGAATTTGTTGTAGTAGGAAAACATGCACTAAAGAATGCATTGATTCCTGTAGTAACTTATGTAGGTCCTTTAGTTGCAGCTATACTTACTGGTTCTTTTGTAGTAGAAAGAATATTTGCCATCCCTGGAATGGGGAAACATTTTGTTGAAAGTGTTGGAAATCGAGATTACACAGTACTTATGGGAATGACCATATTTTATGCCATATTTTTAGTCATAATGGTTTTGGTTGTAGATATTACTTATGGCTTCATTGACCCAAGAATAAAAATGGATAAGTAGGGAGGTGTACTAGTGAAAATCGCACAAATTATGTGGCAGCCAATTAGTAAAAATGATAGAGAAAAAGAAAAAATGGTTCGTCCAAGTATGACTTATTGGCAGGATGCTTGGAGAAGACTTAAAAAAAATAAATTAGCTATGCTAGGTCTTATAATGATTATTTTGATTTTTGCTTTAGCTATTGTGGGGCCTCTATGTTCTTCCTATAGCTATTCGGATCAAAATCTCTTAAGAGGAAATGAAGGACCAAGTAAGGACCATTGGTTTGGAACAGATGCTCATGGAAGGGATCTTTATGTAAGGGTTTTGTATGGGGCTAGGATATCTTTGGCGGTTGCTGTTATTGCAACTTTAGTGAACTTCATTATTGGAGTACTTTATGGAGGTATTTCAGGATACATGGGTGG
Organism: Crassaminicella profunda; assembly: GCF_019884785.1. Taxonomy (GTDB): domain Bacteria; phylum Bacillota; class Clostridia; order Peptostreptococcales; family Thermotaleaceae; genus Crassaminicella; species Crassaminicella profunda. The sequence continues at coordinate 2,869,334 of NZ_CP082326.1, read as the reverse complement.
AAAAGTTGATAATATTATGATGCGGATTGTAGATATTATTTCAACCATCCCTTTAGTATTATATGCCATTATCTTGATGGTTGTAGTAGGTTCAGGTTTGAAGAGTATCATTATTACCTTAGGAACCATTTATTGGGTAAAGATGGCAAGGATTGTTCGTGGACAAATCCTAAGCTTAAAAGAACAGGAATATGTACTAGCTGCCAAAACTTTAGGGGCAAGTACATGGAGAATTCTTTACAGGCATTTGATTCCTAATGCCATGGGGGTCATCATTGTTACTATGACTATGCAGATACCAAGTGCTATTTTTACAGAATCCTTTTTAAGCTTTATAGGTCTTGGTGTATCAGCACCCATGTCTTCGTGGGGGTCCCTGGCTAGTGATGCATTAGGGGGGCTACGATCTTACCCTTATCAGCTTTTCTTTCCATCGGCAGCTATTTGTATTACTATGCTTGCATTTAATTTCTTAGGAGATGGATTAAGAGATGCATTAGATCCAAGGCTTCGTAAATAGAAAGGGGGAAAGGTAATGAGCAAAAGAATATTGGAAGTAAAGAATCTTTATACCTCTTTCTTTACACACGTAGGAGAAGTGAAGGCCATAAGAGGTGTGAGTTTTCATTTAGATAAAGGAGAAGCGATTGGGCTCGTTGGAGAATCCGGAAGTGGAAAAAGTGTTACTTCCATGTCTATTATGAGACTCCTTCAGTATCCAGGAAGAATCATAGATGGTGAAATCATTTTTAAAGATAAAAGTATTAGAAAACTTTCAGAAAGAGAAATGCAAAGTATTAGAGGAAATGAAATAGCTATGATCTTTCAAGATCCAATGACTTCACTCAATCCTGTATATACAGTAGGCAATCAGATCATAGAAGCCATTCAAAAGCATCAAAAATTATCAAAAAAAGAAGCGAGAGAAAAGGCAATAGACATGCTAAAGATTGTTGGCATTCCATCTCCTGAAAAACGGATAGACAACTATCCTCATGAATTCAGTGGAGGAATGAGACAAAGGGCTATGATTGCTATGGCACTTTCTTGTGAGCCAAGTTTATTGATTGCAGATGAACCAACTACTGCACTAGATGTTACCATACAGGCACAAATTTTAGAGCTTATGAAGGATTTGAAGGAAAAAATAAATACATCGATTATTTTGATTACTCATGATTTAGGAGTAGTAGCAGATGTATGTAGTAGAATCCTTGTTATGTATGGAGGACTTATTATGGAAGAAGGAACCACGGAGCAGATTTTTTACAATCCAAAGCATCCCTATACAATGGGGTTATTAAAATCCATTCCAAGACTTGATTTAGGGGAAAAACAGAGGTTGGTTCCCATAGAAGGAACGCCACCAGATTTACTAAAGCCACCTAAAGGGTGCCCTTTTGCAGATCGATGTCCTTATACCATGAAAATATGTGAAGAAGTAAAGCCCCCTTACTTTAATGCAGAAGAGAATCATCCCTGTATGTGTTGGCTACTACATGATGATGCGCCTCCTATTAAAGTAGATACGGGTGTTATGAGGGGGAGTGAATCATGAAGAAAGAACCTATAAAGTTTTATGAAAATCAGAAGAACTTGTTAGAAATAAAAAATTTGAAGAAATATTTTTCTATTGAAAAGGGCTTTTTTAGAAAAAAAACACAGTATGTAAAAGCAGTAGATAATATAAGCTTTCATATAAAAAGAGGAGAAACCTTAGGTCTTGTAGGAGAATCAGGCTGTGGGAAATCTACTACAGGAAGAACCATTATCCGGTTATATGAGCCTACAGAAGGTAAAATTATTTTTGCTGGGGTGGATATTAGTGACCTATCAGAAAAGGAGCTTCAGCCTATTCGAAAAAAAATACAGATGATTTTTCAAGATCCTTATGCATCTCTAAATACCCGTATGACGGTAGGCGATATTATTGGAGAAGCTTTAGATATTCATCATTTAGCATTAGGAAAACAAAGAACAGAAATCATTCATGATTTATTGTCAAGAGTAGGACTCAACCCTGATCATGCCATAAGATATCCTCATGAATTTAGTGGGGGACAAAGACAGCGTATAGGTATTGCCCGTGCTTTAGCTGTAAAACCAGAGTTTATCATATGTGATGAACCTATATCAGCCCTAGATGTTTCCATACAGGCACAAGTAGTGAATATGTTAGGAGATTTGCAAGAAGAACTAGGACTTACCTATTTGTTTATTGCTCATGATCTTTCTATGGTTCGATACATATCTGATCGTATAGGGGTTATGTATCTAGGGCAGCTAGTAGAAATAGCAAAAAGTGATGAAATTTTTGAAAATCCAGCTCATCCCTATACGAAAGCTTTATTATCGGCTATTCCTATTCCAGATCCAGATCAATCAAAGACACGAAAAAGAATTTTACTAGAAGGAGATGTGCCTAGTCCGATTAATCCACCTACTGGATGTAGATTTTGCACAAGATGTACTTATGCTATGAAAAAATGTGCTGAAATAGAACCTATTATGAAAGATATAGGAAGTGGACATAGGGCTGCTTGTCATCTATTGTAAGTTATTTATTTTCAAAATATATCAATATAAAAAGTCAATAAAGGATTAAGGAACACAGTTAATTATTGGAGGTGATATAAAGGCTATTAAAAGATATATTTTGCTAGAGTTTATAAAAATGGGGAGGGAATAAAGATGTCAAAAAAATTTTTTGCTTTATTTTTAGTAACTATATTGATTGTTACGGTTTTTACAGGTTGTGGAGGTAGTAATCAAGAGGAGCAAACAGAGGAACCTAAAGAAGTACAAGAAGAAGTAAAAGATGTATCCGTGCTTAGATGGAATATAGCTTCAGAACCTAAAACAATTGATCCACAGCTTAATAGTGCTGCTGATGGAGGGCATGTGATCAACAATACTTTTGAAGGATTAATGAGAGAGCTTGATGGAAAGCTTATTCCTGCTATGGCAGAAAGCTATGATGTATCTGAAGATGGACTTACATATACTTTCCATATAAGAGATGCAAAATGGTCAGATGGAAAGCCAGTACGAGCTCAAGATTTTGAATATGCTTGGAAAAGGGCACTAGACCCTAATCTAGTTCCAGAGCCAGCTGAGTATGCATTCCAATTATTTTATATAAAGGGTGCACAAGATGCTTATGAAGGAAAAGGAAAGCTTGAGGATGTAGCTATTTTCTGTAAAGATGAAAAAACACTTGAAGTAACGCTTAATGCACCAACACCTTATTTTCTTAGTTTGACTGCCTTTTATACTTATATGCCTGTAAGAGCTGATATGGTAGAAAAAGATCCAGAAAACTGGGCTAGAAATCCTGAATATGCAGTTTCTAATGGTCCTTTTGTTGTAGAAGATTATATTATGGGAGATAGAATTGTTTTTAAGAAAAATGAAAACTATTGGAATAAAGACAAGGTAAAAATCGATAAAATTGAAGGATTAATGATTGTAGAAGAGTCTACTGCTCTAACTGCCTATGAAGCAGGAGAATTAGAGGTAGATGATCATATTCCAGTACAAGAAATACCAAGATTACAAGAAAATGATCCTACCTTCACTATATGGCCAGAAGTAGGAACTTACTATTTTATATTTAATGTAGAAAAAGCACCAGTAAATGATATAAACGTGAGACGTGCATTGACACTTGCAATTGATAGAAAAGCTATTTGTGAGAAAATTACAAAGGGTGGAGAAGTACCTGCCACAGGATTTACACCACCAGGATTATTAGATGCAAAGGGCGAAGAATTCCAAAAAAATGCAGGAGATTATGGTATCGATCCTAATGGTGCAAATATAGAAGAAGCAAAAAAATTATTAGCAGAAGCTGGATATCCTGATGGAAAAGGATTCCCTGAAGTGACAGTTATTTATAATACATTAGAAAGACATAAAGCTATTTGTGAAGCCATCCAAGAAATGTGGAAGCAAAATCTTGGAATAGAAGTAAAACTTCAAAATCAAGAGTGGGCAGTATTCCAAGATGCAAGACATCATGGAAATTTCCAAATTGCTAGAGCTGGTTGGTTAGGAGATTATGCTGATCCTATGACGATGCTTGATTTGTGGTTATCTTATTCAGGAAATAATGATTGTCAATGGAACAATCCTGAGTATGATAAATTGATTGAAGACTCAAAATTAACAACGGGAGAAGAACGATTTAAACTTCTTTATAAAGCACAAGACTTAATGATGGATACAAATATTGTATTACCTATTTATTATTACACAAGACCACAAATGGTTAAGGAATATGTAAAGGATTGGCAAAAAACAAAAATGGGTCATTGGTTCTTTGGAAATGCAGAAATAGAACAATAAAAATAATAGAGATAAAAAGAGAATTCTTTTATTAAAAAGAATTCTCTTTTTTTATTGTCAATAAGCACATATTCAAAAAAAGTAAGGGGAAAATATAAAGAAAACAATAGTTTGAAAAAATTATAGTGATTATTAAGAAGTGTATATTATGTAAAAAAATGAAAGAAAGAATGTGTAAGCATGCATGAAAAATTAATGGTGGCAAAATGATGATTGATAATATTAAAACAAATTAATAAATATACAGAATTTTAAATAATAAATAGCAACCGTAGTATTGGGGAAGGAATGATGAAACACAAATGAAATGAAGTGAAACTAATACTTGTAGAAAATGTTACAAATAGTTAAGAAATAGATTTCGTTCAATTTGTTGAATTGTCTAAAAAATTAAGATATTATTAATAATGCATTCGACAAAATACGACAAAAACATTTTATCTAAAAAATGAATAATAAAACATTTAATATTTCAAATGGTAATATAAGACATTTTGGTACGAAAATTATAAACAGGAGGTGTAAGAAGGAAAGCACTATAAAAACAAATATCAAATATGAAATTTAAATTTTTAAAGGAGTGTGAAAAATGTGGGCAGATTTATTCTAAATAGAGCATTTTCAATGATTATTACGCTATTATTAGTGATTACTATTACTTTTTTCTTAATGCATGCTATACCAGGAGGACCTTTTACGAGAGAGAAGGCATTACCACCTGCTGTTATTAAAGCATTAGAAGCAAAATATAATCTTGATCAACCACTGTATAAACAATATTTAGATTATTTAGGAGGCGTAATTAAAGGAGATTTAGGACCATCCTTTCAACGTACTGGTGTAACCGTAAATGAATTGATTGAAAAGGGATTTCCTGTTTCTGCTAAAATTGGTGGATTAGCAGTACTCTTTGTTCTCTTAGTAGGTGTACCCATTGGAATTATTTCTGCATTAAAACAAAATCAATGGCAGGATCAATTGGCCATGTTTTTTGCCACTTTAGGGGTGACGATCCCGAGCTTTGTATTAGGAACATTAATTATTTATGTATTTAGTTCAAAACTCGGTGTTCTTCCTTCCTTTGGATTAAAGAGTTGGAAGCATTATATAGGACCGGTCATTGCTTTAAGTGGATTTTCCCTTTCTTTTGTTGCAAGACTAACACGTTCTAGTATGCTTGAGGTACTTCAGCAAGATTATATTCGAACAGCAAGAGCTAAGGGGCTTCCAGAATTTGTAGTAATCGGAAAACATGCATTAAAAAATGCATTAATTCCTGTGGTCACTTATGTAGGACCACTTGTTGCAGCAATACTTACGGGATCTTTTGTAGTAGAGAGAATTTTTGCTATTCCTGGTATGGGGAAACATTTCGTGGAGAGTGTTGGAAATCGTGATTATACAGTACTAATGGGTATGACAATATTTTATGCAATATTTTTAGTCATCATGGTATTGGTCGTAGATGTTGCATACGGATTCATTGACCCAAGAATTAAAATAGATGAATAGGAAGGAGATGAAGGGATGGAAATAAATAAGATTCCGCAGGAAATGTGGCAGTCAATTGGAGAGAATGATCGGGAAAAAGAAAAAATTGCTCGTCCAAGTATGACCTATTGGCAAGATGCTTGGAGAAGGCTTAAAAAAAATAAATTGGCTATGCTAGGACTTTTCATGATTGTGATTATTTTTGCTTTAGCTATTGTAGGACCATTGTTTTCTGCACACACTTATTCTGAGCAAAATCTTTTAAGAGGAAATGAAGGTCCAAGTGCAGATCATTGGTTTGGGACAGATGCTCATGGTAGAGATTTATTTGTAAGGGTTTTATATGGAGCACGAATATCATTAGCAGTTGCAGTTATTGCAACCTTGGTCAACTTCTGTATAGGAGTTGTTTATGGAGGGATTTCAGGATATATGGGTGGAAAAGTTGACAATGTGATGATGAGGATTGTAGATGTTATTTCCACCATTCCTTTGGTACTATATGCCATTATCTTGATGGTTGTAATTGGTTCGGGTTTAAAGAGTATTATCATTACACTGGGAACAATATATTGGGTAAAAATGGCAAGGATTGTTCGTGGACAAGTATTAAGCTTAAAAGAACAAGAATATGTAATGGCAGCAAAAACATTGGGTGCAAGTACATGGAGAATCTTATTAAGACATTTAATTCCAAATGCTATGGGGGTTATTATTGTAACCATGACCATGCAGATACCAAGTGCCATCTTTACAGAGTCATTCTTAAGCTTTATAGGACTTGGTGTATCAGCACCTATGTCTTCATGGGGATCATTGGCGAGTGATGCATTAGGAGGACTAAGGTCGTACCCTTATCAGCTTTTCTTCCCATCAGCAGCTATTTGTATTACCATGCTTGCGTTTAACTTCCTAGGCGACGGTTTAAGAGATGCCCTAGATCCACGTCTTCGTAAATAGAAAAGGGGTGAAAATCATGAAAAATGAAAAAATATTAGAAGTAAAAGATCTTTATACCTCTTTCTTTACCCATGTAGGGGAGGTAAAAGCCATAAGAGGTGTAAGTTTTCATTTAGATAAAGGTGAAGCTATTGGAATCGTTGGAGAATCTGGAAGTGGAAAGAGTGTTACGTCCATGTCCACCATGAAGCTTCTTCAGTATCCAGGGAAGATTGTAGGTGGAGAAATAACTTTCAAAGGAAAAGATATTGTCAATATGCCTGAAAAAGAAATGCAGCGTATTCGAGGAAACGAAATGGCTATGATTTTTCAAGATCCTATGACTTCATTAAATCCTGTATATACTGTAGGAAATCAGATTATGGAAGCTATAAGACACCATCAGGGTTTAAATAAGAAACAAGCCAGAGAAAAGGCTATAGAAATGTTAAAGCTTGTTGGCATTCCATCTCCTGAAAAACGTGTAGATAATTATCCTCATGAATTTAGTGGAGGAATGAGACAAAGGGCTATGATTGCTATAGCGCTGTCTTGTGAACCAAGTTTACTCATAGCAGATGAGCCAACTACAGCACTCGATGTTACTATTCAGGCGCAAATCCTAGAGCTTATGAAGGATTTAAAGGAAAAAATAAATACATCTATTATTTTGATTACTCATGATTTAGGTGTTGTAGCAGATGTATGTACAAGAATCATTGTTATGTATGGTGGACTCATTATGGAAGAAGGAACAAAGGAGCAGATTTTCTATAATCCAAAGCATCCTTATACCTGTGGGTTATTAAAATCTATTCCAAGATTAGATTTAGGGGAAAAACAGCGACTTGTTCCAATAGAAGGAACACCACCAGATTTACTAAATCCACCAAAGGGCTGTCCTTTTGCGGCCAGATGTCCCTATGCAATGAAAATATGTCAAGAGATGAAGCCACCTTACTTTGAGACAGAAAAAAATCATCGCTCTATGTGTTGGTTGCTTCATAAAGATGCTCCTCAAGTTCAAGTAGATACGGGTGTAAAGAGGGGGAAAATATAATGAAAAAAAATGATGATATTTTATTAGAAGTAAAGAATTTGAAAAAATACTTTCCTATAAGGAAGGGGTTTTTCGGAAAAAATATACAGTATGTAAAGGCAGTAGATGATGTAAGTTTTCATATAAAAAAAGGAGAAACATTAGGTCTTGTGGGAGAATCGGGCTGTGGAAAATCAACAACAGGAAGGACGCTTATTCGTTTGTACGAGCCTACAGCAGGGGAAATTGTCTTTGGTGGTGTAGAAATAGGCATGATGAATGAAAGAGAACTACATCCTTTAAGAAAAAAAATGCAGATGATTTTCCAAGATCCATATGCATCATTAAATACTCGTATGACTGTAGGCGATATTATAGGAGAAGCATTAGATATTCATAAAATAGCATCAGGAAAGATGAGAACCGAGATGATTCATGATTTATTGTCAAGAGTGGGACTCAATCCTGATCATGCTATAAGATATCCTCATGAATTTAGTGGAGGACAAAGACAGCGGATTGGAATTGCCCGTGCTTTAGCCGTAAAGCCAGAGTTTATCATATGTGATGAGCCTATATCTGCACTTGATGTTTCTATACAGGCGCAAGTAGTAAACATGCTGGGAGATTTGCAAGATGAATTAGGTCTTACCTATTTATTCATTGCCCATGATCTTTCAATGGTTCGATATATATCCGATCGAATAGGCGTTATGTATCTTGGAAAATTAGTTGAAATTGCAAATAGTGATGAAATTTTTCAAAATCCTGCTCATCCTTATACACAGGCTTTGTTATCAGCTATTCCAATTCCAGATCCAGATGTATCAAAAGTAAGAAACAGAATTTTATTAAAAGGAGATGTTCCAAGTCCTCTGAATCCTCCGAGTGGTTGTAGATTTTGTACAAGATGTCCTCAGGCAATGAAAAAATGTTCTGAAATTGAACCTATCATGAAAGATGTAGGTGGAGGACATATGGCTGCATGCCATTTACTATAATATTTTTTTTAGGATAAGAGTTCAGACTATTTCATCTTATTAAGAACTTGTAATAACCTTTTGAATATTTTTTTAAGGTTTTATCAAAAATACTTTTAAGATAGTTATTTTCAAGGAGGTGAATAAAAAAGAAACCGTCTACTTATAGAAATAAGATTCAAGGAAACAAGTTAAAAATTATAAAATATGGGAGGGATATGATTGTTTAAGAAAAATTTAGCTTTTATATTAGTAATTATGTTATTTGTTACAGCTTTATCTGGATGCGCAGGGAAGGAGCCAACAGAGCCAGGTGAAGAAGGTACAGTATTAAAATGGAATATACGTTCAGAGCCTAAGACGATAGATCCCCAGCTAAATAGTGCTGCTGATGGCGGATATATTATCAATAATACTTTTGAGGGACTCATGAGAGAAACAAAGGATGGAAAGCTTGAAGGGGCTATGGCAGAAAGCTATGAAGTATCTGATGATGGTCTTACTTATACTTTTAAAATAAGAGATGCCAAGTGGTCTGATGGACAATTTGTAAAAGCGCAAGATTTTGAATATGCTTGGAAAAGAGCATTAGATCCAAATCTAGTTCCAGAACCATCTGAGTATGCATTCCAAATGTTCTACATCAAAGGTGCACAAGATGCTTATGAAGGAAAAGGATCGTTAGATGATGTAGCGATAAAAGCTACAGATGATAAGACATTAGAAGTAATACTTAATGCACCAACTCCGTATTTCCTTGATTTAACTACCTTTTATACTTATGCTCCTGTAAGAGAAGATATGGTAGAAAAAGATCCAGAAGGATGGGCTAGAAATCCAGAAACAGCTGTTTGTAATGGACCCTTTAAAGTGACAGATTATCTCATGGGAGATCGTATTATCCTTGAGAAAAATGAAAACTACTGGAAGGCAGATAGTGTTAAGATCGATAAAATAGAAGCTTTAATGATTGTAGAGCATTCAACAGCTTTAACTGCTTTTGAAGCGGGTGAAATCGATGTAATTGATGAAGTGCCAACACAAGAAATCCCAAGACTTCAAGCAGAAGACGATAGATTTATGATATGGCCAGAAGTAGGAACGTATTACTATATCTTTAATGTTACAAAAGCACCTACAGATGATGTGAGAGTTAGAAAAGCGTTAACATTAGCTATCGATAGAAAAGCAATTGTTGAAAAAGTAACAAAAGGTGGACAAATTCCTGCTACTGGATTTACACCGCCAGGATTATTAGATGCAGAAGGAAAAGAATTCCAAAAGGTTGCAGGAGATTATGGGATTGATCCAAATGCTGCAAATGTAGAAGAAGCAAAAAAATTATTAGCAGAAGCTGGATATCCTAATGGAGAAGGATTCCCAGAGCTTGAAGTAATCTATAATACAAATGAATCTCATAAAGCAGTTGCAGAGGCTGTTCAAGCTATGTGGAAGGAAAACCTTGGAATTAACGTGAAACTTGCAAACCAAGAGTGGGCAGTATTCCAAGACACAAGACATCAAGGGAACTTTTCTATTGCAAGAGCAGGTTGGTTAGGAGATTATGCTGATCCCATGACAATGCTTGATTTGTGGTTATCCTATTCAGGAAATAACGATGCACAATGGGATAGTGCTGAATATGATAAACTTATTGAAGGTTCAAAATTATTAACAGGACAAGAAAGGTTCAAGCTCCTTTATGAAGCGCAAGATTTGATGATGGAGAAAATGATTGTTATGCCAATTTACTATTACACAAGACCACAAATGGTCAATGAACGTGTAAAGAATTGGGAAAAAACAAAAATGGGACATTGGTTCTTTGGAAATGCATCCATAGAATAATAAAAAAAAGATGGTGATTAATTTCACCATCTTTTTTCCATGTAACCTAGACCTCCATCTTTGAATATTATGAATATAAGCTATCAAAAGGGAGGTTGTAAAATGGTAGAATTAACACTACTGCACTGGGTATATGTGATCATGGTATTGGTTGTGTTGATCGTTATGATTTTAAGAAAAGATACGATTATCCCATGTATTCTAGGTGTATTTTTGATGGGATTTGTAGTGAAAAAAACATTGCTTGGAGCAACAAAAGCTGTATTTGATGGACTAATTGTGGCTGGAATGGAGTTATTAGGGATTATCATTGTTATTTCATGTATAGTGGCAATGTCTAAGATTTTAGAAGAAATTGGTGCCAATCGATTGATGGTAGAGCCCTTTAGAAAATTTATTAAGACACCTGATATTGCCTTTTGGTTTACAGGAATAGTCATGCTTATTGTATCGTGGTTCTTTTGGCCATCCCCTGCTACTGCTTTAGTGGGAGCAGTATTATTACCAGTGGCACTGCGAGTGGGGCTTCCTGCTATAGGGGTTGCCATGGCAATCAATCTATTTGGCCATGGATTAGCTTTATCTACTGACTATGTTATACAAGGGGCACCAACAATCACAGCAACAGCTGCAGGTGTTCCAGTTGAAGCTGTTATAAGTAAAGGAACTCCATTATTTTGGGTGATGGGGATTGTTACGATTATTACAGCATTCATTCTTTTGAAGAGGGATATGAAAAATGGGAAAGTGGAAAAACCATTGATAGATGAATTAGCTGTAGAAGAAGGAAATAAAGCAAGACCCGTTGCAAAATTTGCAGCAGTGCTTGTTCCTTTTGCCTTTGCTATGGATATTGTTGCTATGTTTCTGTTTGAATTAAGAGGCGGAGATGCTACTGCACTAATTGGTGGAACTGCAATACTTATTTTGATGATTATTTCTATTGTAGAATACAAAGGAGAAGCATTAGATAAAATAACGGAATTTATTCGTGGAGGATTCGTCTTTGGTATGGAAATATTTGGACCAATCCTTCCTATTGCTGCTTTCTTCTATATGGGGGAAGTATCACCTATACAAGCTGTTTTAGGAGATGCAGCTTTACCCGTAGGCTCTCAAGGGATTTTATCAGATATGGGAAGTGCATTAGCCTCTATAGCACCTATGAATCGACCAGTAGTAGCTACTATGGAAATGATGGTAGGTGCAATAACAGGATTAGATGGTTCAGGATTTTCAGGAATGTCTTTAGCAGGATCCTTAGCAAAGGTTTTTGGAACCGCAGTAGGTGCAAGTATTCCAAAACTTGCAGCTCTTGGTCAAATCGGTGCAATTTGGGTAGGTGGAGGAACTCTTGTTCCTTGGGGCTTGATTCCTGCTGCTGCTATTTGTAGAGTAACGCCTATGGATTTAGCTCGAAGAAATTTTATTCCTGTTGTTGTAGGATTAGTGGTTACAACTATTATAGCAATGTTTATTATTTAGAAAAAAACAAAACCGAAAGATTAATCTTCGGTTTTGTTATACATAGTATCTAGTGATGGATGTTTGCTAGGAGAAGAATCCTTAGGTGTAAAATATATGCATTTAGGATGAGGCGTTGAAGATAAAGAGATGACATGGGTCAACGTGCATTTACCGTCATTTTCAAAAAAACAAGGTAGAGAGCAGTTTATGTTAATCATCCGATCAACCTCCTAATGATAGTATCTGGATGAAACTTGAAATTCATGCATTGAAAAAAATGTATATTCGAATAGAAATAATAAAAAAATCACACCATAAAATTAGATTTTAAAATCTTTTGGGAGGGTACGTCATGATTTTTCCAGATTATAAAGAAAAAGGTGTGATTTATCATATTATAAGTCTTATGGATTTAAAGAAAACATTAAAATTAGGGATCGTTTTTGATGATAAAGTGACTTATAAAACAAAATATGATGGTTTTCATCAATTGATTGATGAACAAAAACCTGAGTGTATACCTCATTGGGTTATAAGAACCAAATCCATTTTTGCAAGTATGAATTATCCTAAAAATCATAAATTTCATTCCCATAGTGCTGTTCTTGCTATTAAAATTAATGAAGATCGGTGTTGGATTGCAAATGAAAACTGTGCAAATCAGATTTATGAACCGTACATACTACAGAATATCCAAAAACTTCAAAAATGCAAAGGGTACTTAGATACAAAAGGGAAAGAGCTGTTAAGAGAATATTGGGAGACCTCATTGAGTTTTAAAGAAAATTTAAAAGCTAGAGTAGATAAAAAAGAGGGATATGATGCAGAGGTTCTTGTCATGCATACGATAGAGCCAAAAGATATTCAATTGAAGTATATTGTTTCTGATCATAGGATGCTTAGCGTAGAAGATTGGAAAAAGATATTTTGCCAAAACTAGTTTAGAGGAAAAAAGCTGCGTTTCATTAAAACGCAGCTTTTAAAACATTGATTGAATACTTACAAATAGAGCAAAAGCAGAGATGATGACTGTCCCTAAAAATTCTTTTCTTAATATTTTTTTCATAAAAAACACCTCCTATTTTATGTAATGATCAAAAAGAAAAAGACAAGGGTAAAATAGCATAGAAAATTTATGCTATCTTACCCCTGTCCTTTTATCTGAAAGTTTCCCTACATAAAAATGTAAGTTTCTTCGTCGATGATACTTGTATCAGCAGTCTCTCCAGGGTTGTGTCTGATTATTATATTTAGACCTGAAAGTTTCAAAATAAATCTATAGCTTAGTTTATTCCTTGCTCCTTCGGTTATCCAAAAGGATATCTCTAATAATCTTCATTCACCTATATTTATTTTTCCTAATTCATTTTAAAAGATAAAAAGCAAAAAGTCAAAGGTTTATTTTGTGGTATTTTATGGTCAATATTAAAACTCAATTACAATTGTGTTAAGGCGGTTGACATAAGTTTTAACAAGATGATATAACTGGTATGTAGGGATAAAGTGTCGAAATAAATATAATTATAAGTAATTTTGAAAATACATAAATAATGTCTTTATTATTTCATAAAGAAGAGGAAAAAATAATGCTAGGGGGACAAAAAAATGAAGCGATTGTTGTCAGTATTACTGGTGCTCACCATGATTTTAGGAATGAGTATTACTGCTTTTGGTGCCAAGTTAGAAAGAACCGTTGTAGAGATTACAGATGGAATGAATCAAAAAACAGAGGAAGTATATGGTGTAAACCTCTTGATGGGCGGACAAGATATTTATACAGATGTTCCATCCCTTCTTTACACAATTAAAGGGAAAAGTCGTACGTTGGTTCCTGTTCGATTTGTTGTTGAAAATTTAGGTGCCAAAATTGAATGGAATCAACAAAATAAAGAAGCTACCATTAAAACAGAAGAAAAGACCATTGTACTAAAAATTGATAGTGCTAAAGCTACGGTTAATGGAAAAGAGTATGTACTTCCTAATGGTGTTCCTGCAAAATTATTAGGATATCAAGGGAAATATCGAACCATGGTACCCTTACGATTTGTAGCAGAGCAGCTTGGAATGGATGTAAATTGGATACAAGAAACGACTACAGCAACAGTAGATTTACCAAAGCAATCTATTACAGGAATTGCGGTTGAAAAGCATAAAGATATTCCTCGGGTAACCATTAAAACCACAGGAGATGTAGAGGTATCCCCTATTTATTTACCAGGAAGCAAATTTGGAGGAACAGATCGTTTAATTTTAGATATTCCCAATGCAAACCTGAATATAAATGACTCGGATTTCATGAAAGAAGGAAATGAGATTAAGAAAAAAGTATATGATATGGGTGTTATGACTATTAGAGCTTCTTTATTTGAAAAGAGCCCTAGGGAAGTAACGAGGATTGTTATTGATTTAGCTTTACCAAGAGGATATGATGTTACTTTTGATAAAGAAAATAATGAAATAAAGGTAGATTTTTTAAATACGGTAAAAAATATAAAGATGGAAAAAAGGAATAATGCAGATGCAGTAATTATCCATACAGATGAGATTCCAGCATATAATGTAATTGACTTAGGGGATCGAGTAGTTGTAGATGTTATAAATGCAAAATTGAAGTTTAATAAAAATGAAATGCTGGTTTCAAAAAATGGTATCAAAAAAATAAGAATAGCGGAGTTTAAGCCTGATGATAACTATGATAAAGATGATAAAATTGTCCGGGTGGTATTAGACCTTGAAAAGGGACAAAGTTTTGAAAATGTATATGTTGAAGATGAAGGGATGGATATATTGGTTTATGTGAATAGTAAACCCCTTCAAGGATTTAACTATAAGAAAGAAGCTGTAAATAAATCCATCTTGAATCTGTCTTTAGAAGAAAGAGATACGTATAATGAAGAATATAACGATTCTAAAAAGGAATTAAGATTAAAAATTCCAAAGAATCAAATAGGCCTTACAGACACGACTCTAAATATTGATGATAGTATGATAAAATCAATAGATATTGATGATGCAGATAATAAATATTATGATATAACCATAAAGCTTAAAGAAGGAACATCCTATACAATCAAAACAGAAGATAGTAAAAAATACAATATTCAAGTGGAATTTAAGAATACTAAAATAGCAAATTCAAAATATAGTGGAAAAATGGTTGTTATTGATGCAGGTCATGGGGGAAAAGATCCTGGTGCTTGTGATAACGGATTACAAGAAAAATATTTAGCATTAGATACAGCACAAAGATTGAATAAGCTGTTAGAAGAAGCAGGATTTAATACTTACATGACAAGAGACGATGATACTTATGTAGGATTATACAAAAGAGCAGAAATAGCCAATGGACTCCATGCAGATGTATTTGTAAGTGTTCACTACAATTGGCATCCTAAAAAAGGAATAACAGGGGTAGAAGTACTTTACAATGGCAACGACCCATATAGAGATAATAAAACCTTTGCTAAGATCGTAAAGAATGAAATGGTAAAGGAATTAAAGGCTGTAGATAGAGGAGTAGTTCATAGACCTAAATTAGTAGTTATAAGAGAAACCAAGATGCCTGCAATACTTGCAGAAATGGGATTCATGTCTAATACTACAGAAGCGTCAAAAGCTGCAACTGAAAACTATAGGCAAAAAGCAGCACAATCATTATTTAATGGTGTGACAAGATATTTTGATGAAGTATTACTAAAATAAAAAAATTCGCATTATGCTCTCGCATATGCTCATGTCGCCAACGAAATTTCAAAACTTTCTTTTGAAATTTCCGTTGCTCAAAGTGATTAATCATTTAACTTTTCAATCATAAGTTATTAACAGTTTTTAAAGCTAATATTTCCTAAACAAAAAAGATGCGCAGTTACTGCGTATCTTTTTTCTTTAGGGGAAATATTAAATCTCAATGACAATTATTAAAAGAAAATTGACATAAGTTTCATTTAAATGATATAACTGTAATCAGCAGAATAGAGCTGTCGAAAATTATAAATATACATAAAAATGGACGAATAAAGAAAATTGACATAGGATTAGGGGGAATTTTGATGAAACGTTTAGTATCCATATTTCTTATATTCACTATTGTTTTAGGGATGAGTACGATTTCTTTTGGAGCAAAATTAGAACAAAGCTTCATAAATATGACAGATGAAATGACTGGAAAGACCCAACAAGTAAGAAGAGTAAATGTTATGATGGGCGGAAAAGATGTATATACAGATGTACCACCAGTTCTTTATACAGTGAATAATAAAAGTAAGATTTTAGTACCTATAAGATTAGTAGAGGAGCATTTAGGTGCAAAGATTCAGTGGAATCAAGAAAAATATGAAGCAACAATGATTGTAAAAGATAAGGTTATTACATTAAAAATTGATAGTAATGTGGCCAGGGTGAACGGAAAAGGGGTTAATCTTCCAGATGGGGTTCCTGCAAAGCTATTAAGTTATGAAGGAAATACCAACACTATGGTACCTTTGAAATTTATAGGAGAGCAATTTGGAATGGAAGTAAACTGGATACCAGAGATTGTTACAGCCACAGTAGACTATCCAGAGCAAACTATAAATGGTATTACATATGAAAATAATGGGCCTACCCCTCAAATACTTATTAAAACTACAGGACAAGTAGATTTTAATACCATGTATTTGCCAGGAAGTAGATTCGGAGGAAATGATCGTTTAATTATAGATATTCCAAATACCAAATTGAATATAAATAATCCGAATCTCACAAAAAATGGTGGTATCATCAATAAAAATGTAAATGTGGATGGTGTGATAGGTATTAGAGGTTCTATTTTTGAAACAAACCCTAGAAATGTTAGTAGGATTGTTATTGATTTATCTATGAAAAAAGAGTATCAGGTTGTATTTAATGAAGAACTTTGTGCTATTCAGGTTAAATTTTCAAAGGGTGAAAATTCACAAGCAGAAGATTTAAATGCTGTAAAAAATATAGGTTTAGAAAAAAGAAATAATCTAGATGCAATTGTTATTCAAACAGAAGAAGAGCCTCAATATAATGTGATGGATTTTGGAAATAAAGTAGTGGTAGATGTATTAAATGCTAAATTAGCTTTTAATCAGAATGAAATTCCTATTGCACAAGGAAGCATCAAGAGAATCAGAACAGCACAGTTTGCCCCTGATGACAATTATGATAAGAATGAAAAAATTGTTCGTGTTGTTTTAGATCTTGAAGAAGGACAAAGTCTTGAAAATATATTTGTTGATCATGAAGGAACAGATATTTTGATATATACTAATAAAGAGCCTCTTGATCAATCCTATAATCAAAAGTTTGATTATCTTGATTATCAAAGAGAAGATATGAATGGATCTTTCTTAAAGTTAACATTAAAAGAATTAGGAGAGTATGCTATAGACTATGCTACTATTACCAATGAGCTTATTATAAAAGTACCTAAAAATAAAATTGAACTAAAAGAAGAAATATTAGATATAGAGGATAACATGATCAAAAGCATTCGTGTTAGTGGAAATGATGATGATTACTATATTGGTGTACAATTAAAAGACATAACAGATTATAGAATACAAACTACAGAGAAATTTACAGATAGAATCATCATAAAATTTGAAAATAGAAGAATAAAGACTTCTAACTATAGTGGCAAACTAGTAATCATTGACCCAGGCCATGGTGGGAAAGATCCAGGTGCAAGCAATAAAGCATTAAATTTAGTAGAAAAAGAGCTGACATTAGATACGGCAAAACGACTAAATGACTTATTGAAAAAATCAGGGTTTACAACCTATATGACAAGAACAGATGATACAACCCTTAATTTATACGGAAGACCAGAGGTAGCAAATGGATTAGGTGGAGCAGCATTTGTAAGTATACATTATAACTATGCTGAAAACAAAGGTGTATCAGGTATTGAAATGCTTTACGTAGATGATCCAACAAGGGATTGTAAGAGGTTTGCAAAGACTATACAAGAAGAAATGATAAAAGAATTGAAAGTCAAAGATAGAGGTATTAAAAATGAGCCGGAATTTGTTGTTATAAGAGAAACAAATATGCCTTCTGTCATTGCAGAAGTTGGATTCATTTCAAATCAAAGAGAAGGAATGTTGATCAGTACACCAGAATATAGACAAAAAGCTGCCCAAGCCTTATTTAATGGAATAAAAAGATATTTTGATGAGGAGTAGAAAGAGATGCAAATGCATCTCTTCTTTTGTAGATACAAAGTATATTCAAGGCAGCTATTTAAAGAAAATAATACAAATTTATAGTTTTAGACATAGTATGCCCCCCTCCTTAATATAATTTTATAGAGACATTTGTTAAGGAGGTAAGAAGATGAAAGTAAAAAAAGTAGTTGCGATAAGTTTAATACTATGCATGATGATCAGTCTTGCTGGATGTGCAAATCCAATTCACATGGTTAAAGGATTATTTGAAGATGAAGAACAATCTGCTTCGAATATTGTTGAGAGTGGTGATGATGCACAAAAGGATGAGGGGTTAAGAAATACGGTGCTTTACTATAAAGATGACAAAGGATTTTTGATTCCTGTCATGAGAAAAATTCCTTGGACACAAGGGAGAGGAATAGCGAAAGAAGCATTAAGAGCAATGATTGACAATCCTGCAAATAGAAAGGATATTGAAGAAATTGGATTAATTCCAACTATTCCAGCAAATACAGAAATAAGAGGAATGAATATTTGTGAAGGACTTTGCAAGGTGGATTTTAGTAGTGATTTTCTAAATTATTTCAGTAAAGAAGAAGAAACAGCACTAGTAAAAGCCGTAACTTATACATTGACTGAATTTCCAACAATTGATCGTGTTCAGGTGATGATTGATGGAAAAGTTCCTAATAATCTTGAATATGGAACAAAAACAGCACAAGCTCTTAGTAGAGATAATATTAATTATGTAAGTGCAAAGAAGAGCGACAATAAAGTAGTTGTATACTATGAAGGAACAACAAATGGATTAGAATCATATTTTGTACCTGTTACAAAGGGGATTGAAAAGAATGATCAAGCAAGTACAAATGTACTAGATGCACTAGATGCTTTGGTTGAAGGACCACCAGAAGGACGAGGCTTATATAGTGAGATTCCAAAAGGGACTCGTGTAGTAAGTGTAGATATGAATGAAAGTGTAGCTTGCATCAATCTTTCTGAAGAAATATTAGAAGTGACAGATAATGAAGCGGCAGCACAAAGCGTAGCAAAATCCTTTGGACTTACTGTAAAAGAGCAGAATCCACTAATTGCTGGAGTGAAACTACTTGTAAATGGAAAGGAATTAAAATTAGGAAAAGAAAATAAGGAAGATCCTGTGGTAGTACCTACATTTGCTAATCAATATGAATAAGGACCAGTGGAATTCCACTGGTTTTTTGTTGTGAACAAATAAATGAACAATGGAAAGGATACACTAAAGAAAGATGTAATAGATGGGTTTATATGGTACAATAATTTATGATGATAAGCACTCAAGATAGGAGATGGAACAATGAGATTTGATGGTAGAAAAGAAAATGAATTAAGAAAAGTTAAAATTACAAAAGATTATTTAGCCTATGCAGAAGGCTCAGTACTCATAGAGATGGGAAATACGAAAGTAATATGTACAGCGTCTATAGAAGATAGAGTACCACCATTCCTAAAAGGAAAGGGGAAAGGTTGGGTAACTGCAGAATATGGGATGCTTCCAAGGTCTACTCAAACAAGAAAAATAAGAGAATCTAGTAGAGGAAAAGTTGATGGAAGAACACAAGAAATCCAAAGACTCATTGGAAGAGCATTACGTTCTGTAGTGGACTTAGATGTTTTAGGAGAAAGAACCATCTGGATAGACTGTGATGTGGTGCAAGCAGATGGAGGTACTAGGACAGCATCTATAACAGGTGCCTTTATTGCTTTAGCACAAGGACTACATAAGCTTTATGAAGAAAATAAAATAAAATCATTTCCTGTAAAGAACTATGTAGCAGCAATAAGTGTAGGAGTAGTAAATGATATACCAGTGCTAGATTTATGTTATCAAGAAGATTCAAATGCAAAAGTGGATATGAATGTAATCATGACGGACAAAAAAGAGTTTGTAGAGGTACAAGGGACAGGAGAAGAAGCACCTTTTAGTAGACAAGAACTCAATGCTCTTTTAGAGCTGGCAGAAAAAGGGAATATGGAGCTAATACAAATGCAAAAAGAAGCTTTAGGCTCGATAGACCAATTAATCAAAGAAGCTAATGAATAAAGAATAGGAGAGAAATAAAATGAATCAAGTAGTGATTGCATCTAAAAATAAACATAAATTAGAAGAAATCAAAGCTATTTTAAAAGACTTTCCTTTAACCATAAAAAGCATGGATGAAGTTGGTCTGGCAAATTTAGAAATCATAGAGGATGGAGAAACCTTTGAAGAAAATTCTATGAAAAAGGCAGTAGAGGTTATGAAAGAAACAGGAGCTATTGCTATTGCAGATGATTCAGGTCTTGAAGTGGATGCTATTCATAACCAACCAGGGGTCTATTCTGCAAGGTTTTCAGGAGAAGGAGCAACAGATGAAAAAAACAATGAAAAGTTATTAAATATGCTAAAAGATGTACCTATGGAAAAAAGAGATGCAAGATTTGTATCTGTCATTTCTGTAGCATTTCCTGATGGCAAAAAAATTAGTGTAAGAGGAGAATGCAAAGGAATGATAGGATTTGAAAAAAAAGGTGAAAGTGGATTCGGTTATGACCCACTATTTATTGTGCCTGAGTATGATAAAACCTTTGCAGAACTAGGATCAGTTGTAAAAAATAAAATTAGCCATAGAGCACACGCCCTTAAAAAATTAGAGATAGCCTTAGAAGAACTGTTCTAGGAGGTATTATACTTGAAAATCGTAGTAATGAGTGATACCCATGGAAAGATTGAGTTAGCTGAATATATTATCGCCAAAATAGAGGAAATAGATTTACTGATTCATTTAGGAGATTATTATCCAGATGCTTTAGCACTTGGTAAGAATATGAACCTAAAGGTAGTAGGGGTAAAAGGAAATTGTGATAGAGCAGAAATAGAAAATGAGAAAGTATTAGACCTTGGAGAATATAAATTATTCTTAACACATGGTCACCAATATGGGGTAAAATCTAATTTATCAAGAATTTATTACAAAGGATTAGAAGAGGGATGTAATATTGTATTATTTGGACATACCCATATGCCCGTAAATATAAAGCATGAAGATGTATTAATCATGAATCCAGGAAGCCTGACCAGTCCTCGGGGAGGATCTAAGGCTTCCTATGGAATCATTGAGATGGATGGAAAAAATATGAAAAGTCATATTGTTGAAGTATAATTTTCATAGAGTTAGTTAATAATCAAAAATAAAAAGGATAAAAACTGTTGCTATAACGAGGAAAACGTCAAAAAAAAAAGAAAATCAATCAAAAACATGTTAAATAATTGTTAAAACCATAATTTTGATTTTGACTTTAGTTTTCATATACAGTATACTATAGCTTGTCAGTTGGAACGAGGTGTAGCGCAGTTTGGTAGCGCATCTGGTTTGGGACCAGAGGGCCGCGGGTTCAAATCCTGCCACCTCGACCATTTTATTTATAAACATTTAAGCTAAAGTTCAATGACAATTGTATTGATTACGAGGTGTAGCGCAGTTTGGTAGCGCATCTGGTTTGGGACCAGAGGGCCGCGGGTTCAAATCCTGCCACCTCGACCAACTTTATTTATAAACATTAAAGTTGAAAGTTTAAATGATGAATAAATAAAAAGTCTTGACAGAACAAAACAAGTATGATAATATATTATCTTGTCAGGACAAATAATTCTTAGATAAAGCATGCGGATGCAGTTCAATGGTATAAGTAGAGAACCAAAATCTTTGATTTTGTGTGAATCACTTAGTCATGAGTTGCAAAAGTGAGTAAAGTAAAGAAATGGTCACAAAGTATTCTAAGATATGCGGATGTAGTTCAATGGTAGAACTTCAGCCTTCCAAGCTGATAGCGTGGGTTCGATTCCCATCATCCGCTCCAATTTTTCAAAACTTGGGTTCATAGCTCAGTTGGATAGAGCAACGGCCTTCTAAGCCGTGTGTCCGGGGTTCGAATCCCTGTGGACCCGCCATGGTGGGTGTAGTCAAGTGGTTAAGACACAGGATTGTGGCTCCTGCATGCGTGGGTTCAAATCCCATCATCCACCCCATATAAGACCCATTAGCTCAGTTGGTAGAGCACTTGACTTTTAATCAAGGTGTCCCGCGTTCGAGCCGCGGATGGGTCACCATCAATACGCGGATGTAGTTCAATGGTAGAACTTCAGCCTTCCAAGCTGATAGCGTGGGTTCGATTCCCATCATCCGCTCCAATTTTCAAGTTAGCATGAATATGCTAACTTTCTTAACATATAATAGTATAGATTGACATGCGCCCTTAGCTCAGTTGGATAGAGTGGCTGACTTCGAATCAGTTCGTCGGGGGTTCGAGTCCCTCAGGGCGTGCCATAAACAAGACCGTTGGAAATTCAACGGTTTTTATTTTTATGTTGAGTAAAATTTAAGTAGAAGAATTATTTATTTCTCAATGTAGAATAAAGTCATTAGTTTTGATGAAATAATAGTAAGAATAGCATGAATAATAATTCAATGGGATGTGATTTTATGGGTATAGCAATTGAAGATAAGGGTTATTCATATGATGAGTATCTCAAAATTGTTGAAAGTGAAGAAGATACAAATAAAAGATATATTTTAATTAGAAATAAGCATAGAGTTTATATTTAAATCTAAGTAAAAAAGATTTAAATATAAACTCTAATTTTTTGAAATGAACTTTGATTTTTAAAGTTTAAAGGATCCGAAATAGCACGAAATAAATTTACTAATATGAAAGGATTTTTACTTAGGGATATTGAAAATATTTAACAAAGATAAATCATGAAGGATTTTAGATAAATATAAAAGATCAAAGGGGTGGGGATATGGGAGAAAAAATGATTCAAGAAAAAATAGATCAATTAGTTAAGATGTATCAAACTGAAATTGAAAGTATAAGTGATTATATTTTCAATCATCCAGAACTTGGTTGTCAAGAATATAAGTCTTCTAAATTTATGGTAGATGTATTGAAAAAACATAATTTTAAAATTGAATATCCTTATTTAGAAATAGATACTTCTTTTAGAGCAGAATTTGGAGATGAAGAAGGACCTGTTATAGCTTTTTTGGCAGAATATGATGCTTTACCTGGTTATGGAGAAGAAAAAAAGCCAGCCCATGCATGTGGACATAATTGGATCGCAGCCACTACGGTAGGAGCAGGTATCGTTCTCTCAAAAATAAAAGATGCATTTAAAGGTAAAATAGTAGTAGTTGGAACACCTGCAGAAGAAACTGTTGGCAGTAAAGTTGATTTAGTTAATAGAGGTGCTTTTAAAGATATCAATGCAGTATTCCAAATGCATTTATATGAAGAAAATAATCTTAGAGCAAAAGCTTTAGCCATGGATTCGTGGGAATTTGAGTTTGTTGGAAAAGCAAGTCATGCAGCATCCTATCCTTTTGATGGAATCAATGCATTAGATGCAGTAAATTTAACTTTTGCTGGAATCAGTGCATTAAGACAACAATTAAAGCCAGATGTTAGAATTCATGGAATTATAACAAAAGGTGGAGAAGCAGCAAATATTATACCTGATTATTGTAGTTGCAAATTTTATGTTCGAGCAGAAAAAAGAAGCTACTTAGATATTGTATCAGAGAAAGTAAAAAATTGTGCTAGAGGAGCTGCTTTGATGACTGGAGCAAAATTAAAAATAAATCAGTTTGAAAATTCATATGATGATCTTGTAGTTAATAAAGCTCTTCTTGAAATAACGAGAAAGAATCTTGAGAATGTAGGATTTAAAAATTTTAGTGAAAGAGATGAGATCCCTGGATCAACAGATATTGGAAATGTTAGCTATGCTGCCCCTACTATGTATGGCAATATTGGTATTGCAGATGGTAAAGCAAAAGTTCATGAAGAAGAATTCTTACAATATGCAAATAGTAAAGAGGCTAAAGAAAAAATAAGGATGGTTGTAAGAGCATTTGCATATTCAGCTTTAGAATTGTTTAAGAATGAAGAATTGATGAATCAAGTGCAAGAAGAATTTGAAAAGATAGAATGAAAATCAACTACCCTCCACTTTCGCCTAACAGCTTTGAAGTGGAGGGGCTTGTTCCTAACCCAGTAGTACTTTAGATTAGCTTCTTTTATATTTCCTTATCTGATAATTTTTATGTTTTTCTTTAACTCTCTTTTTTCAATGTACATTCTTTCATCAGCTAGATTAATAATCTTATCTATATATTGAATATCATTTCCTTCAACTTCTGCTATACCATGACTTATACTTATGAGGTATTTTCTATTTTCATTTTTATTAATTCTTTGGTATTCATTATTGATTCTTTCCCATACTTTTTCAGCTTGTTCAGCAGGAGCATTATGAAAAACGATTAAAAACTCGTCTCCGCCTAAACGTATGACAAAATCTAATTCTCGGATACAAGATTTAATTACATTTACAGCTGTAAGTATTAATTCATCTCCAGCTTCATGTCCTAAAATATCATTGACCTCTTTTAGTCCATTAATGTCAATAAAGCATACACTCACTTTACTTGTGTCTTTAATTGCTTGATGAATACGATCACTTAAAAAAGCCATTCCTGCTCTTCTGTTTAAGACATTAGTCATAGCATCATATTCAGAAAAATATTTTATTTCTTCTTTATTGATCTTATTTTGGCTCATCAAAAAAGATATAAATATGGAGAGAATAAATATAAGTAAAAAATACGACTTATATTTTAAAAATAACGTCCATAATATTTTAAAGTTATTAGTCTCTACCAAATTACCATTTTTACTTTCTTTAGAGATAAAAGAAACTACTTTCCAATTTCCTTCTCCTAATACAATCTTGGAATGATCCTCTTGTATTGGTAGATTATTACGATTTACAACATTTGAAAATACAAATAAGCCATTGTCTGTATACTTCATTCCTTCATTATTTTGTTGAAGGATGTTCCATTCATTTGGAAATTCGTTTTTAAAATTTATATCCTTTTTATCGGGATACATAAAAGCCCATTCTTTAGAGGGATCTTTATTTGAAATCCAATATCCATTTGAATCTAACAAAAATACTTCTCCATCACTTGTTTTATAAATATTTTTGAAATCCTCTAATAAATATTTTGCATAATAATTAAGGATTACAATTCCTTTTTGCTCGCCACTTTTTGAAAATACAGGGGTTGAAAATCTAATCATTGGTTTGAGGGGTTCTTCAATTTTTCCATTTTCTATGTTTAAATCCATCTTAGAAATGTAAATCTGCTCTCTTTCTAATTTTATTGTATCTTGAAAATAATAGCGTTGCTTTTTATTTTGAAGATCTGAGGCACTTACTAAATGTGCACTTTTATTATAGTAATTCACCCTTATTTGTTCATTTCCAGAAATATCTATAAATCTTATTTGATCATATATTTTTTTTCGATCAGAAAATCTTAACCATTCCTTTGCCAAATAGTTATAATTGACGCTTTCTTCTATTCCTGTATGTTCTTCAATAGAATCTGCTAAATAGAGTACGTCTGAAATAATGTTCATAAATTCTTTTCCAAGTATATTTTTTTCTAATGTTATAATCCGCTTTTCATTTAACTCCATCTTATTTTTTTCAATGTTAATCGTATTGAAATGTATCAATGTAAAGAGAGCGCTATACAATAGAGAAATTCCAAGAAATAGGACTAGTAAATATTTTATAAAAATTTTTTTTGTTCTCATTATTTTTGTGAAATCCATATATGCATCTCTCCTTGATGTATTTTTAAAATTTTTAGAAGGTTTTGTTTATATTGAATTTATTCGACAAATTGTGATAAAATCCTTTTTAGCATTTTCATAAAGAAGAAAATTTGATCGTTCAAGTACAGAAGTGGATAGGAAAAGAAACTGAGTATAAATTTAGAAATAAATGGGAAGTTTCTAAAAATGTCGGAATTTGCTAATGATTTATAAAGGGGAATAACGCTCTATGTAGAATCTTTAGTACAAGTATAGAATTTCTACATAGAAAGGAGACATATTATGCAAGTATTTTTTAAATTTAAAGATGGAATGGATATTGAGCAAGTTGTTGGGGCTGGAAATAGTAATGCAGAGAATGGTGAAAAGTTGCTAGAAATGTTAAAAGATGCGAAAGAAAAGAAGGGTGCTATTGATATTTGTATCGGAGAGAACAAATTGGAAAGAAGATTTGATGAGTTATATTCTGTAGAAATTCTTATGGATTAGGATAAAATTTATGATTTTGATGGAAGAGCAGTATGAAAATAATAATATAGTAAATATTCTGAAAAATAGCTATTCATTTTCATGAGTTTATGGTATAATATATTCAAGAAGAGAATCTTCTTCTGATCAGATTCTAATTCACATAGAAGTTGTTTTAAAAAAGCTAGATTTTAGATTTGTAGATTTGTAGATTTGTAGATTTGTAGATTTGTAGATTGTTTGGTTGTAGTTGAGTAAGTGTTAAGTAGATATTTGGTAAGTATGGAGTAAGTGAATTTAAGAATCAGATTTATTTGAATGAAGTAAGAATCTTAGGTTTTAGTATTTTAGTGATTTAGATTATTGGAGTACAGAAACATGAAGTTGTCTTATGTAAGAAAGGAATGAGTTTGTAATACAGGTAGAAGAGGTAAAGTTTTTAAGTGAATTAGAGTCTGCTAGATAACCGATTCGCATATGTTATATATATGTAGAATCGGTTATTTTGTTAGGGAGTAGATGTTTTAAACTATTGACAACGTAAATAGAAATGTATAGAATATATAAAATAAATTAAATCAATTGAATAGAAAACTCGTATAATGCTGAGGATATGGCTCAGAAGTTTCTACCCTATGACCGTAAATTATAGGACTATGAGTGAAATAGTTTATAGTAGCAGGAACGTTAGTGTTTTTTGTTATATGAAAAACATCTTGTTTTTGCAGTTTTCACTTATGGTTAAAACTGTACAGACAAGGTGTTTTTGTATGGAAAAAATAAAACTTGTATAGAACAGAATCAAGAGCTATATTTATGCGTTCTGTGTATATTTTACTATTTTGTAAGATACTGAATAATAATTATGAAAGAGCACTGGAAATAATAAAAACGAACGATGAATGAGAAAGTGTTTAATTAATGTTCGTATCACTCGAAACAAATATACAAATTATCAAAAAAATATTCACAAAAATGCTCTTTGTATGATATAATATGACTCGTAAAAAGTTGTATTACTTATTTATACATATGCGCAGAAAAGAATATTTAATCAAATATAAAATGGAGGAGAAAAAGATGAAAAAAAATACGTCTGTATACGAGCTAGATGGGATGCCACCGTTAAAACATGCACTTCCATTAGGAATGCAGCATATTTTAGCCATGTTTGCAGGAAATGTAGCACCGTTGATTATCATTGCAAATGCTATTAAATTACCTATTGAAGAAAAAACATTTTTAATCCAATGTGCTATGTTTATAGCAGGGGTATCTACCTTGATACAAGTTTATGGCGCAGGTCCAATTGGATCAAGACTTCCTATTGTTCAAGGAACAAGCTTTGGATTTTTACCAACATGTATCGCGATAGCGGGAAAATATGGATTTGCTGGTGTATTAGGTGCATCTTTTATGGGCGGATTTTTTGAAATGATTTTAGGGGCGTTTTTAAAGCCACTTCGTAAATATTTTCCATCTGTTGTTACAGGAACTGTGTTATTATCTATTGGATTATCTTTATTACCAACAGGGATTAAATATTTTGCAGGTGGAGTTGGGGCAAAAGATTTTGGATCACCTTCCAATCTTTTGTTAGGAACAATTGTTTTGGTGACTATTTTATTCTTTAAGCAATTTACAAAAGGAATTACAAGTATGTCTTCTATACTTATTGGACTTGTTGTAGGATATATTGTTGCAATTCCTATGGGAAAAATTAATTTTAGTACAGTAGCTCAAGCAGGATGGTTTGAATTTCCTATGCCTTTTAAATATGGAATGGAGTTTCATGTAGATGCCATTGTTGCTATGCTTTTAATGTATCTGGTTACAGCAGTAGAAACTGTTGGAGATATTTCAGGCGTTACAATGGGTGGAGCAAATAGAGAAGCTACAGATAAAGAACTTGCTGGAGGTGTAATGGCAGATGGATTGGCTAGTTCTTTAGCGGCAATATTTAATGTTTTACCAAATACATCTTATAGTCAAAATGTTGGAATCATTGCATTGACAGGTATTATGAGTAGATTTGTAGTAGGGATAGGAGCAGGATTTTTGATTTTAGCAGGGCTATTTCCAAAGGTAGGAACAGTTGTTGCTTTAATGCCTGCAAGTGTATTAGGAGGGGCTGCTATCGTTATGTTTGCTATGATTGCAGTAAGTGGTATGAACCTTATTACAAAAGAAAAACTTGTAGGAAGAAATAGTGTGATTGTTGCTGTTGCTATGGGATTAGGGTTTGGACTGGGTTCTGTACCAGAAGCATTAGCCTATTTCCCAGAGTCAGTAAAAATGATTTTCGGAGGTTCAGGGATTGTTGTTACAGGTATCATTGCACTTGCATTAAATATTATTTTACCAGCAGATGAAGAAAAGGTTGTAGTAGGAAATAATGCTAAAGCAGCTTAAATAGTATATAATTTCAAAAGAATACTTAAACAAGTAAAAAGCCCTTAAAGCCTTCAGAATATACAATTTGTTGATGAAGGGCTAGGGCTTTTTTTAGGGATCTATATTTAAAGGGAGGAATA
The DNA here is from genome assembly GCF_019884785.1 of Crassaminicella profunda. Taxonomy (GTDB): domain Bacteria; phylum Bacillota; class Clostridia; order Peptostreptococcales; family Thermotaleaceae; genus Crassaminicella; species Crassaminicella profunda. The sequence continues at coordinate 2,840,335 of NZ_CP082326.1, read as the reverse complement.
CGCTTGATTACAATAAAAAATTATGCACTGCCAAATACATTAGAGGAAGCCTATGAAATTTTAAATGAGAAAAGAAATAATGTGATTTTAGGTGGTTGTGCTTTCTTAAGAATGGGATCAAAAAAAATTGAAACGGCTATTTGTTTATCTAAGCTTAGTTTAAAATATATTGACGAAAACGAAAAAGAGATTGAAATAGGAGCCATGACTACTTTTCGTGAAATAGAGACAAGCTCTGTTTTAAAGAAATACTTTAATGGGATATTACCTAAGTCCGTAGAAAATATCGTAGGAATTCAGTTTAGAAATGTTGTAACAGTAGGGGCAACAGTTTATTCAAGATATGGATTTTCAGATTTTCTTACAGCACTTCTTTCTCTTGATGCAGATGTTTTACTATATCATCAAGGAAGAATTTCTTTAGAAGAATATTTAGAAAAGGGATCTAAAAAAGATTTATTAGTAAAAGTAATTATTCCAAAGACATCTAGAAAAGCAGCTTTTCAAATGATGAGAAATTCTAGCAGTGATTATGCCATTTTAAATGTAGCTGTTTCCAATAAAGAGGGAGACTTACGAATCGTAGTTGGAGCAAGACCTAATAGAGGAAAAATTGCCAAAGAGGCATCTCTCTATCTTTCTAAAAGCAATCAATCTATAGAAGAAATTGAAAAAGCAGCATGGATGGCATCCGAAGAATTATCTTTTGGAAGTAATATGAGAGGAAGCAAAGAATACCGTCAAGCAATTTGTAAAGTCCTTGTAAAAAGAGCAATCATGGAGGTTTTATAATGAAAATAAATGTGAAGATTAATCATAAAGAGATGGAATTAGAAGTAGGTTGTGATGAATTTTTAGTAGATGTTTTAAGAAAATATGGTTTTTTAAGTGTGAAAAAAGGCTGTGATACAGGGTCTTGTGGACTTTGTACCGTATGGATTGATGAAATACCAGTACTTTCATGTGCAACCTTAGCCCCTACTGTAAATGGGAAAAATATTACAACCATAGAAGGGGTACAAGAAGAGGCAAGAGATTTTGCCGAATTTTTGGTAAAAGAAGGAGCAGAACAATGTGGATTTTGTAGTCCAGGATTTATTATGACTGTACTTGCTATGAAAAAGGAATTAAAAAATCCTACAGAAGAAGAGATCGTTCATTATTTGACAGGAAATTTATGTAGATGTACAGGATATGTTGGACAATTAAGAGCAGTTAAAAAATATATGGGGGTGAGCTAAGGATGAAAGTTGTAAATAAGCCAATTTCAAAAATTGATGGTATGGATATTGCAACAGGGAAACCTGTTTATACGGATGACTTGAATATCAATAATAACGCATTGGTTTTAAAGATTCTTAGAAGTCCTCATGCTTTTGCGAAGATAAAATCTATTGATAGTAGTATTGCACAAAAAGTACCAGGGGTTGAGTGTATACTTACCTATAAAGATGTACCAAAGGCTCGATTTACTTTAGCTGGTCAATCTTATCCAGAACCTTCACCCTATGATCGACTAATTTTAGATGAGTATGTTCGCTATGTAGGAGATGAAGTGGCAATTGTAGCAGCAAAAGATGAAAGAACAGCTATAAAAGCCATGAATTTAATTAAAGTAGATTATGAAGTGTTACACCCTATTTTAGATTTTGAAAAAGCAGAAGGACATCAGTCTATGGTTCATCCAGAAGATGATTTACATGTGAATTTTGATATAGGTATAAACAAAGAAAAAAATATAGCTTCTTCTTGTAAAATTGAACATGGAAATATGGAAAAAGCTTTAGAAGAAAGTGATATAGTACTAGAAAAGACTTACTATACACAAGCACAGGCACATGCCATGATGGAAACCTATAGATCTCTTACCTATATGGATCATACAGGAAGACTTACAATTGTAAGCTCTACCCAAATTCCTTTCCATGTGAGAAGAATTGTTGCAAGAGCACTAGAAATTCCAAAGAGCAAAATTAGAGTTATTAAGCCAAGAATTGGTGGAGGCTTTGGGGGAAAACAAACAGCAGCAGTAGAGATTTTTACTGGTTTAGTTACTTTAAAAACAGGGAAACCTTCAAAGATTATTTATGATAGAAAAGAAACCTTTGGCTGTACCACTAGCAGACATGCCATGAAAATAAAAGTGAAACTTGGAGCTGATAAAGAAGGAAATATAAAGGCTGTAGATATACTGAGCTTATCGGATACAGGTGCTTATGGAGAGCATGCGCCTACTGTATTTGCTGTTGTAGGATATAAGACTCTTCCTCTATACAATCAAGCTAAGGCTGTAAGGTATATGGGAAATGCTGTTTATACCAATAAAATGCCTGCTGGTGCATTAAGAGGATATGGGGCGACACAAGGTACATTTGCTCTTGAGTCAGCAATGAATGAATTAGCTGTTAAGTTAAATATAGATCCTACTGAATTACGTCAAAAGAATATTATCAAACAAGGAGAAGCTAATCCTGTTTTAGGTTCCACGAAAGAAGGACAACCAGTTGTTTTAGCAAGCTCTACCTTAGATAAGTGTATAGAAAGAGGTAAGGAGCTTATTAGATGGGATGAAAAATATCCTAGAAAAGTTATGAGTGATAACAAAGTTAGAGGAATAGGTATGGCAATTACTATGCAAGGATCGGGAATTGCAGGGATTGATACAGCTTCAGCTGTTGTGAAATTAAATGATGATGGATTCTATACTTTATTTGTAGGGGCTACGGATATGGGTACAGGAAGTGATACAATCCTTGCTCAAATGGCAGCGGAAATTTTGGAAACGAGTATGGGAAAAATTATTGTACATTCGGCAGATACGGATATTTCACCTTATGATACGGGCTCGTATGCTTCTAGTACTACTTATGTTACAGGAAATGCAGTGATCAAGGCCTGTGAAGATATAAAAAATAAAATTATAGAAAATGGAGCAAAGCTTTTAGGGGTAGATGAAAAGGAAGTAATATTCGATGGAGAATGTTTAAAAACCATAGATGAAAAAGCGGCTTTATCTCTTGATGAAATGGCACAACGGTTCATATCTGGAGAAGGGAAAAATCAATTGATGGGAACAGGTACTTTTGGTGGAGATACAAGTCCTCCTCCATTTATAGCCGGTTTTGCAGAAGTTGAAGTAGACAAGGAAACAGGAAAAATAGAATTAATCGATTATGTGGCAGCCGTAGATTGTGGAACAGTTATCAATCCTAATCTTGCCCGTATACAAGTAGAAGGTGGATTGGTACAAGGAATAGGTATGGCTATGTATGAAGATGTTGTATATAGTCAAGAAGGAAAGCAGATTACGAATACTTTTATGCAGTATAAAATTCCTTGTAGGAAAGATGTTGGGAAAATCAATGTAGATTTTGTTAGCAGCTATGAGCCAACAGGACCATTTGGAGCAAAATCTGTAGGAGAAGTAGTGATCAATACACCATCTCCAGCAATTGCCCATGCAGTATATAATGCAGTAGGGGTAAATGTAAGAGCTTTACCTATAACACCAGAGAAGGTTTTAAAGGGAATAATGTCGAAATGATAAAATAGGGCTTTTTAGCCCTAATTTTATTCATAGAAAAAGGTGACTTTATGGGAATACTAAATTATATGGATTTAAAAGAAAAAGCGATTGTATCCATCGTAGGGGCAGGGGGAAAAACATCCCTTTTGTTTCAATTAGGAAAGGAACTAAAAAAAAATCATAAAGTTTTATTAACTACCACAACGAAGATTTATGTTCCACAAAGTCATCAGTATGACTTTATTTGTACAGATGAAAATGAATTTTTAAAAGTCGCGAAAAAAAATGAAAAAGGAATCTATGTTTACGGAGAAAGAGTCAATGCAGAAAATAAATTGACTGGACTAAAAGAAGGACAATTAGATCCTCTAGTAAACGATTTTAACTATATCTTTATAGAAGCAGATGGAGCTAAAAAAAAGCAAATAAAAGGATGGAATGAGACGGAGCCTGTTGTATATGGAAAAACCACAAAAACAATAGGCATTTTAGATATTCAAGCATTAGGGCTTAAGGTATGTGAAAGAAATGTTCATAGAAGTGAAGCCTTTTGTAAAATGACTCAGCTAAAAGAAGGAGAAAATATTACTCTTGAAGCTTTATTAAAGATAATTGTCCATCCAGAGGGATTATTTAAAAATGCTAAAGGGGAGAAAATATTATTTATTAACAAAGCGGATGAGTTATATAATTTAGATAAAGCAGAACAATTAAAGAATGAAATGAATAAATTTTATCCAAAATTTTTAAGTAAAATGATTATTGGAAGTATTAAAAACAATTTATATTTTTACTAAAGTGTTAAATAATACGAAATGTACCTATAAAAAAGGAGAAGATGAGGTGTTATGATTAGTGGAATCATAATGGCATCAGGTTATTCTAGGAGAATGAAGAGGAATAAATTGCTTTTAGGATATAAAGGGAAAACCATGATAGAGAGGACTCTTGATACAGTTTTAAAGAGTGATTTTTTCCAGAGAATTTTAGTTGCTAGAGAAAAAGAAATTTTACAATTAGGGAAAAATAATGGATTTATAACCATTGAAAATAAACATGCAGATAAAGGAATGAGTGAATCTATTAAGTTAGGGATAAAGGCTAGTGCTGAATGTGATGGATATATGTTTTTTACAGTAGATCAACCCTTATTAAATGAAAATACTATCAATAGGCTAGTAGAAGTATTTTATCAATATCCATCTGATATCATTGTTCCCCAGTATAAGGGAAGAAGAGGAAGTCCTGTAGTATTTCCTAAAAAATTCAAGGAAGATTTATTAGGGTTAGAGGGAGATACAGGAGGAAAAATCATTATCAATAAATGCTTGAATCAAGTGCGTTTTGTAGAAATAGATGATGAAAAAAGCTTGTTTGATGTGGATACAAAGGAAGATTATGAAAAATTATTAGGGTGGGATGGTGCAGAAGATGATTCTTGATGAGGTGGTTGTTGTACGGGGTGGTGGAGATTTAGCTACGGGTACAATTCATAAACTGCACAGGTGCGGATTTCGTGTATTGGTTTTAGAAGTACCAAATCCTACAGCCATACGAAGAAAGGTTTCATTTAGTGAAGCTATTTATGATGATAAAATAGAAATAGAGGGAATTACAGCAGTTCATGTCCATAGTTTAGATGAAGTGAAAGAGGCATGGAAAAATAAAAGGATCCCTCTTATGATCGATCCAAAAGGAGTATGTATAAAAGAAGTAAAGCCAAATATAGTAGTAGATGCTATTATCGCTAAAAAGAATTTGGGAACAACAAAGAACATGGCAGACATTACTATAGCCTTAGGTCCTGGATTCATAGCAGGGAAAGATGTAGATGTAGTGATTGAAACAGCTAGAGGACATGACTTAGGAAGATTGATTTTAAAAGGAGAAGCAAAGAAAAATACAGGAATTCCAGGGTTTATTGGAGGATATTCAAAGGAGAGAGTCATTCATTCTCCTTGTGATGGAAATATAGACAATATGAAAGATATAGGAGATATTGTAAAGAAAGATGAATTGATAGCTTATGTAGGAAATACTCCTATAAAAGCAACTATTTCAGGACTTTTAAGAGGAATCATTAGAAATGGTAGTATGGTGAAGAAAGGTCTTAAAATAGGAGATATAGATCCTAGAATTTCAGAACATAATAATTGTTATACTATTTCTGATAAAGCGAGAAATATTGCAGGGGGAGTTTTAGAAGCAATATTTTATATGAAAAACAATAAAAGGTAGGTTCAAAAATGGGTGAGAAGATTTTAAAAGAAATTTATGAAAGCTTATATAGAGGGGATCAAGTAGCTCTTGCTTCTATCGTGAAAAATAAAGGGTCAAGTCCAGGAAAAAAGGGTGCCATGATGGCAGTTTGGCAAGATGGAAGGATTTTTGGAACCGTTGGCGGAGGAAGAGTAGAATATGAGATTAAACAAAAAGCTTTAGCATGTATAGAAGCTGAAGAGGATGGAGAGTTTTTATTTCAGTTAAATGAGCATGGAAATTTAGATATGCAGTGTGGAGGAGAAACAAAGGTTTATATTAAGGTATTTAAACCTAGTCCAAGACTATTGATTATAGGTGGAGGCCATATTGGAGTTGAACTTTTTAAGCTGGGGAAAGTATTAGATTTTTATACAGTGATCTTTGAAGATCGTGAAGAATTTGCCGATGAAAAAAGGTTTGAAGGAGCAGATGAGATAATTATTGGAAAATATGCTGAAAACTTATCAAAGTATCCTATCAATGAAAATACTTATATTGTTATTGTAACAAGAGGGCATAGTTGTGATACAGAAGCCCTTAGAGAAGTAGTCAATAGAAAAGCGAAATATATTGGGATGATAGGAAGTAAGAAAAAGACAGAATACGTGATGAAAAGTCTTATAAATGAGGGGATTTCTAAAGAGGAACTTAAAAAAGTCTATGCACCTATTGGATTAAATATTTCTTCTGGAGATCCTAACGAAATCGCTTTTGGCATTATGAGCGAAATTTTACTGCTTAAAAATAAAGGTTCTCTAGAGCATATGAAGGATGTAAGGAAGGTATCTTTTTAAAATTGGGAGTGTTTTTATGCATAAGGTAGGAATTATTACAGCAAGTGATCAAGGCTATAAGGGTGAGAGAATAGATGAAAGTGGTACATTGATGAAAAAGATTCTTGAAGAAAAAGGATATAGGGTAGAAAAATATATTATATTACCAGATGAACAAAATTTATTAGAAAATGAAATGATTCATATGAGTGATGAATTGAAGGTAAATTTGATTCTTACAACAGGGGGAACTGGCTTTAGTAAAAGAGATGTGACTCCTGAAGCTACTAAAAAGGTTATTGAAAGAGAAGCAAATGGTATTGCTGAAGCTATTCGTTATTATAGCCTTCAGATTACACCAAGGGCAATGCTTTCTCGTGGAGTATCTGGAATAAGAGGAGAAACACTAATCATTAATTTACCAGGAAGTCCTAAAGCTGTTAAGGAAATTGTAGCATATATCTTAGAAAGCGTTCATCATGGATTGGAAATTTTACTAGGAGAGACCAGTGAATGTGCAGCCAAAAAGTAAAGTAGAGGTGAGCCATATGAAAAAAATAAGGGTACAGGATGCAGTTGGGTCTGTTTTATGTCATGATATTACAAAAATTATTCCAAATGTGGTCAAAGATAGAGCTTTTAAAAAAGGACATATTATTACAGAAGAAGATATACCCGCGCTTCTTTCATTAGGAAAAGATCATTTATATGTATGGGAGAAAAATCCAGGAATGATTCATGAAAATGAAGCGGCTGATCGGATTACAAAGCTTACGGCAGGAAAGGGATTAAGCTTTAGTGAAGTAAAGGAAGGAAAAATTAATTTTATTGCAGCGTATGATGGACTCCTTAAGATCGATACAGAGCGGTTATATAAGTTGAATGCATTAGGAGAGATGATTTTAGTGACCCTTCATAATAATGTTCCTGTTAAAAAAGGGAAGAAAGTAGCCGGAACAAGAGTGATTCCTCTTGTGATTGAGGATGAAAAAATAAAAAAAGCAGAAACTTTGATTGGAGAAGAAAAAATTATAGAGGTTGTTCCTTTTACTCCCCTGAAGGTGGGCGTTATTACTACAGGAAATGAAGTTTATCATGGAAGAATTAAAGATGCTTTTGGTCCTGTGATTCAAAAGAAGGTAGAGGAATATGGATGTGAAGTTTTAGGACAGACTATTTTACCAGATAATGAAGAAAAAATAAAAAATGCAGTAGAGGATTGGATAAAAAAAGGAGTAGAAATGGTTATTTGTACAGGGGGGATGTCAGTAGACCCAGATGACGTTACACCAACAGCGATTAAAAAAACTGGAGCTAATGTGATTAGTTATGGAGCACCGGTACTTCCAGGAGCTATGTTTTTATTAGCATATAAAGGGGACATCCCTATTTTAGGATTGCCTGGATGTGTTATGTATGCAAAAAGAACCGTATTTGATTTAATGCTTCCTAGGATATTGATAAAAGATAAAATTGAAATGAAAGACATTGCTGCATACGGACATGGGGGTCTTTGCATGGAGTGTGATATATGTAGATTTCCAGATTGTACTTTTGGTAAAGGTGTATAATAAGTACTCAAAAAGCTTTTGAAAAGGGAGAAAAGAGAATGGATCATAAATTGACACATTTTGATGAAGAAGGAAAAGCAGTTATGGTGGATGTTAGTGAAAAATCAGCTACCAAAAGAACGGCTATTGCTAGAGGAACTGTAAAAATGAGTCCTAAAACATTAGAGCTGATTGAAGAAGGAAAAATGGGCAAAGGAGATGTCTTAGGGGTTGCTAGGGTTGCAGGAATTATGGCAGCAAAAAAAACGTGGGAGATGATCCCTATGTGTCATCCCATAATGCTTACAGGATGTGAAGTAGCATTTTTTATTGATCAGGAAAAATCTCAGATTATCATAGAAGCAATGGCAAAGACCACTGGAAAAACAGGCGTGGAAATGGAAGCTTTAACCATGGTTTCCGCTATAGGTTTAACCATTTATGATATGTGTAAAGCAGTAGATAAAAAAATGGTCATAGGAGATATTCATTTGGTGAAAAAAACAGGAGGAAAAAGTGGAACGTGAACCTATGAATAAGCATTTATTTAAAATGATTTTGGCAACAATCACAACTATTTGTGTTTTATTTTTATGTAGTCCAGCCATAGAGCTTTTTAAGTTTTGTTTTAGTAAGTCTATTTTTTTGATTTTTGATAGTTTTGTCTTACAAGCAATCATAGTCAGTTTAAAAAGTACCATCATTGCATTAATTATAATAATTATAATGGGAATCCCTACTGCTTACTATATGGCTAATTATTCATTTTTAGGAAAAGGACTTATTGAGATTATTTTAGAGTTACCTCTTGTACTTCCTCCAGCTGTAGCAGGAATTTTACTTTTAATCACTTTTGGAAGAAATGGACATATAGGAAGATATTTAGCTGTTTTGGGCATTCAACTTCCTTTTTCCTTTACAGCTGTAGTAATGGCCCAATTATTTGTTTCATTGCCTATTTTTATAAAAACATCTAAAGAAGGGTTTGAAAAGGTTGATTGTGAGCTAAAGAATGCAGGAGCTGCATTAGGGCTTTCAGAGTGGCAGGTTTTTAAATATATTACTCTTCCTCTAAGTAAAAATACATTGTTAGTAGGAGCTGTTCTTTCTTGGGCGAGGTCTCTTGCAGAGTTTGGTGCAACCATTTTGTTCGCAGGGAATTTAGCAGGAAAAACACAGACGTTGCCCTTAGCAATTTATATAGCTATGGAAAAGGATTTAAATTTATCTATGAGTATTGCTGTATGCTTAGTTGTTATATCTGTTGGTGTATTGGTAATTGTAAAAGGGATTCATAAAAAGGAGATATTTTAAAATATGTCTTTAAAAGGATCATTATGTAGTAATGAATATAGCTTGTTATGCCAGTTAAGTTTTTATATTGAAATTGTTTGACTGGAGAAGGATTATCTTTAATAGCTAAAAATTAAGTATAATATTTTTAATACTATATAGATTTAACTAGCATAACAGATTGATATAGAAAGGGGGTAATGTATATGATTGACCAATTTGGGAGAAATATAAATTATTTTAGAATTTCAGTAACAGATCAATGTAATCTAAGATGCATATATTGTATGCCAGATAAAGGGATTGACTTTTTACAGGAAGAAAAACTTTTAAGCTTTGATGAGATTTATAGGATTGTAAAGATTGGAGCAAGTTTAGGAATTTCTAAAGTACGTATTACTGGTGGAGAACCCCTTACAAGAGAGGGTCTTCCTAAACTGATTCAAAAGATTAAAACATTACCTCAAATTGAAGAAGTTTGTCTTACAACCAATGGAATTCTTTTAGAAAAGTATATAGATGAATTAATAAAAGCAGGATTAGACCGGGTGAATATAAGTTTAGATACATTACAGCATGAAAGATATAAACAAATGACTAGGGGTGGAAATATAGAAGAGGTCATAAGAGGCATAAAGCTGTCATTAGATGGAGGAATAAAAAGGGTAAGGCTGAATATAGTTATAATCAAAGAAGAAAATGATGATGAAATAATGGACTTTGTAGAATTAGCAGAAAAAAATCCTATAGATATTCGTTTTATTGAGTTAATGCCTATTGGAGAAGGAAAACAATTTAAATCTGTATCGAATGATGAAGTAAAAGAAATTATCATGAAGGAAAGAGAATTGATTCCATATATAGCAAAAAATAAAAGCTTAGGACCAGCAGCATATTTTAAAACACCTAATAGTAAAGGAATGGTTGGATTTATTAGTCCTATGAGTCACATTTTTTGTAGTCAATGTAATCGAATGAGATTGACTTCAGAAGGATTTTTAAGACAGTGTCTTCACTGGAAAGATGGAATAGATTTAAGAAAGATGATGCGAGATGGCATGGAAGATAAACAGCTAAAAAAAATCATTGCAAAAGGAGTTTACAAAAAACCAAATGAACATGGATTTAAAAAAGATTGTATAGATGAAGATTCTAAGAGAATGTTTCAAATTGGGGGTTAAGGAAGGAAGGTATTTTATGGGGAAAATTGTGGCCGTTTGTATAAGTAAAAAAAAAGGAACAGCTAAAATAAATGTAGGACAAGCTGAAATGGTTGAAAATCATGGGCTAAAGGGAGATGCTCATGCAGGAAATTGGCATAGACAGGTGAGTTTACTATCCTTTGAAAAAATAGAAGCTTTTAAAAAGAAAGGTGCCTTAGTAGAGGATGGAGCCTTTGGAGAAAATCTTATTGTTGAAGGAATCGATCTAAAGGAATTACCTATTGGAACAAAATTGATGGTGAATAATATAGAATTAGAGGTGACACAAATAGGAAAAGAGTGTCATAGCCATTGCCGCATTTATGAGACTGTAGGAGATTGTATTATGCCAAGAGAAGGAATTTTTGCACGTGTTCTAAAGGGTGGGATGATAAAAAACGGAGATGAGATGAAGGTGGTTTTTACGAATGAAAAAAATTAAAGGATGGGCTCTTGGAATATGTATTTTGATGTTTTTAGCTATAGTACTTACTGGATGTAGTGTAAAAGCATCTGAAGAAGAAAATAAACAACAAGAAATCACTGTTTTTGCAGCGGCATCTTTAACAGAGAGTATGGAAGAAATAGTTAATCAGTTTGAAAAAGAAAATCCTCATGTAAAAGTGAACCTTCATTTAGCAGGTTCAAGCCAATTGAGAGTTCAAATTGAACAAGGTGTAAAAGCAGATTTGTTTCTATCAGCCAATAAAAAACATTATGATGCTTTAAAAAATAAAGATTTTGTTTTAGAAGGAAAGCATTTTTTAAGTAATTCTATGGTTGTAATGTTTCCAAAGAATAATCCAGCGAAAATAAAAACATTAAAGGATATAGAAAAAACTTGTAAGCTGATTGTTGCTCAAGAAGAAGTACCAGCAGGGCAATATGCAAGACAGATCATTCATTCGTTAGCTGGTGAACTTGGAAAAAAATATGAGGAAAAGGTATTAGCTAATGTTGTATCTAATGAAAACAATGTAAAACAAGTAGTCAATAAAGTCGTATTAGGAGAAGGGGATGCTGGTATTGTTTACAAATCGGATATTACAAAAAATATAAAAGATAAGGTAAACATAGTAGAAATTCCAGTAGAACATAATGTAGAAGCTGCTTATTGGATGGCAGTGGTAAAGGATTCTAAAGAGAATAAAGACGTTCAGGAGTTTTATGAATTTTTATTAAAAGAAGGTCAAGGGATTTTTGAAAAATATGGATTTGAGAAAATACACTAATCCTTAATTTTTTAGGATAAATTGCATAATGGTATTTTTATGGAACATAAATAATGATCAAGCTCTTGGTATAATCCAAGAGCTTAATTATTAGATATACTATTTTTTATGGTTAAAATTTTATTTTTAATGAAAGAATATTATAATCAGGATTTTCTTTAATAAGCTCGAATTGACCATTTATAATTTGACAAAATTGATTCCATAAAGGAATGAAGGACATAAAGTTATCTTTAGAAGATGAATTTTTCATGAGTTCAATAATAAAAAATAATGTAGTAGTATCTTTAGAACTCTCGCTAGAAAGGGTAAACTTTAAGGTATGATATTGTCTCAAAGAATGTTTGATAAAAAGTGTTAAATAGGCCATGAGTAATTTATAATTTCCATGAAATTGAATATTTTTTTCATCCTTTAGCTGGATTTCAATAGGGTTTTTAGAATAATTTTGTGAAATATAGTTGCTTATTTCGGTGATTATTTTTTTGAAATCAAAGTTTGTTGTTACAGTTGGTAAAGTATCCATGTATTTTTTATGTATCTCTTCAATAAAATCTAAATGAGCATGAAATAAATTAGGATTTCCTTGAGTAGATGAATTTTTTATATAGTTCAAAATGTTTTGGTCAAGTGTTCTGATGTTTTCATAGTCTTTATGCATATTTGAAAATTTTTCATTACTAGATTTTAGTATTTGAGTATATAATGTATTTTTCCTTTCAATTTCTGCTTTCATTTTTTCTCTTTCTATTGTTAAATTATAATATTCAATAGATTGTTTGATAATAGGGATCAGTTCTTCTTCTAAATTCCAAGGTTTTGCAATAAATTTAAATATATTTACTTGATTAATAGTTGCTAGGATTTGTGGGATTTGTGTATATCCACTTAAAACGACTTTTACTACATCTGGATATTTTTCACTGATCATTTTTAATAGGGTTAAGCCATTCATCTTAGGCATTCTCATATCTGTAACAATGACACTGATCTTGTTTTTTTCCATTATTTTGAGAGCTTCTTCTCCACTATATGCAAATTCTTTTTTAAATTCTTCATCTATTAAACCTCTACGTAAGGAACTAATAATATGGGTATCATCATCTACAAATAAAACTGTATTATTTTTCATAGCTTTTCCTCCTTTGCTAATGGCATTTTATAACTTTAATTCAAGGAGTGCTTTTTCGAAATCCTCTTTAGGGATGTTTAATAGATTAAAGGCTCCTTCATTTTGATTATTACTGAATTGGGTATGATCTAAAAATTTCCATGAGTAAGTGCCAGCAATATGCACAATAGAAACTAATTCTTTATTGATGATTCTTGGGTCTGTTGGATTGTGATGAAATAAAGCAGATTCGATAATAGGGTGTGGAATCTCCCACCAATCCAATAGATAAGCACCTATTTCTTGATGATTAACCCCTAGAACTTCTTTTTCAAGATCTGCTATATTTAACTTTGGTTCTAGTATAGTGCGTTTAAATATTTTCACATATTTTTCATGGAAATTATTCAACAATACAACTTTACCAATATCATGTAATAGTCCAGCAGATTCATAAGTTTTGGGTACTTTTTTTTGTAGTATTTTTTTATAAATGAAGATAACCATTCGATTTGTTAAATTTACATGTTTCCATAATAAATCTGTTAAAAAAGGGTTTAGTTGTGTAGAAAGAAAAACACTATTGGATAAAACCATATGTTTTACATTGGATAGCCCTAAATACATGATAGCATCCTTAACAGATCCTGTCTTTGAGGAAGAAAAAGCAGAATTGACAACACGTAAAATTCTTGAGGAGATGGCTTGATCTTCTTCGATTTTTTTTGAAATTTCATCGATACCCGCATCTTTTTCAATAAGTGTGCATAGATCTTGATAGAGAAATGGTAAAGTTGGTAAATCATCTAAATTATGAATTAAATTCAATAGGTTTTTATTTCTTAGAATATCCTCAAATCCAAATATTTTATCTATAATGGATAATAAAGTATCATTGCTCCAGGGTTTGAAAAGGTATAATTTTGCTAAATTGTTTTCTAACGCTTGGACGATTTTATTGTTGTCCGTATAGCCACTAAAAGCCACTCTTAAGACTTTTGGATGTTGTTCTTTTACTTTTTGTAATAATTCATAGCCATTCATAGTAGGCATTTTAATATCTGATATAATGAGGTCAATATTTTCGGTATCAAGAATTTTAAGAGCGTCTTTCCCGTTATTTGCTAAAAAAACTTGATAATCTTTATCTAAGAATAAGCGATTTAAAGATCGCAAGATTTGTTCTTCATCATCTACAAATAAAATACTTTTCTCCATGGAATATCCCCCCTTTTGAGTAGAAATGGAATTATGAAGACATTTTTTTTATAGGAAGTTTGATTGTAAAAGTAGTCCCCTGATCTACTTCACTACTTACTAGAAGTTCTCCTGAATGTTTATTGACGATAATATCATAAGAAATACTTAACCCTAGACCTGTTCCAGATCCAACTTCTTTTGTGGTGAAAAATGGATTGAATATTTTATCGATAATATCTTTAGGTATCCCTGGTCCGTCATCTATTATTTCACACACTACATAATTTTCATTGGAAAAAGTAGAGATGGTAATAAGCCCTTGTTCTTCTCTAGATTGACTTTTAATGGCTTGAACAGCATTCACCATAATGTTTAATAAAACTTGTCCAATTTGTGTTCTATTGCAGGATGTGAGAGGTAAATCTTTTAGATCTTTTTCGATATCAATAATATATTTAGCTTCATTTTTTATTAGAAGAAGGGTTTCTTCCACAAGATCATTAAAATCATAATAATTAAAGTCATTTTCTAAGTCATGTCTAGCAAAATTTCTCAAGCTTTGAACAATTTTTGTTATTTTTTCTAGGCCTTTAAAGGAATCATCAATGAGGCTATCTATATCTGTCATAATAAAATCTAAATGCAATTTTTTCTTTAATGAATAAAGTTCTTTCATGTGGTTTTGCACTTCTTTAGATTGAATATCTGTATCACTAAGGCAATCTAACAATTTTCTATACTGATCAATGGCAGTTTTTATTTTATGAATATATTTACTAAGGGTTTCCGTATTACTAGATACATATCCTATAGGATTATTGATTTCATGAGCTACACCAGCTGCAAGTTGACCAATTGCAACTAGTTTTTCTTTTTGAACAAGATAAAATTGTGTTTCTTGTAGTTTTTTATTTAAGCTTAATAATTCTTGATTTTGCTCTTTTATGGTATCTAAAGTTTCATTTAGATAGAGTGCGTAATTTCTGATGCTTATGGCAGATTTTACTCTTGAAATGAATTCAATGGGTTCGATAGGTTTGTTAATAAAGTCTGTAGCACCATATTCAAAGCTCTTTTTTAGAGCTTGTTTATCTGTAAGGGATGTAAACATAATCACTGGTATGTTATGGTGCTTTTCATCTTTTCGAATTTCTTTTAAGACTTCTAGTCCATCTATTTCAGGCATGACAATATCTAGGATGACAATATCAATGGTTTGTGCAGCAAGAAGATTTAAAGCTTTTTTTCCAGAATTGGCTAAAAGAATATGACAATTAATTTTGTTTTCAATCAATATGTTTTTAGCATATTCTAAGTTGAATTTAGTATCATCTACAATGAGTATGTTCATGGCAACACCTCCTAAAATTTTCAAATGCTTATTTGTTTAAATATTCGACAAATTAGCTGATAATCCTTTTTTATGCATCATAAATGCTTTGAGGAATGTATGGATATAAGAAGCATAAAATATAGGAGGATTAAATTTAAAGGGGGAGAATTATGCAAATAGATTTCCATTATTATGCTATTTATACACTCTGCAGATTGGCAGGAATAAAAGATGAATATAGTAAAAAAATAGCCTATGCTTCACAGCATGTAGATGATGCAAAGTATGATCATGTGCTAGAATTTCAAAGTGGTGGGAGATTTGAGCAGCAGAGGTCTGCCCATAAATTTCTTGATTTAGGTGTATTTAGTAAGAGTACAGGATATGATATATTTTTACCTTTTCACTTTTTACCAGGGATAGAGGGAGAAGAATTTTATGAAAAATTAATATGTAGACAAAATAGTAAAACAGCCAGAGAAATGATGAAAGATACATTGAATACATTAGATAAGCCCTATGGGTTACATCGATTAGGAATATCTTTGCATGTATATGCAGATACATGGTCCCATCAAAAATTTCATGGATTATTTAGAAAAGAAAATGATGTAGATGATTTGGAGTTGATCAATGGATTAGATGATTCAGAAGCTATTATTTGGTTAAAAGAAAAATTTATACCTACAATAGGGCATGGGCAGGCATATATTTACCCAGATGAACCTTATTTGATTTGGAGATATGTTGGGTATAATATGAAAGAAAAATTGACTGTAAATAATCAAGATAGAGCAATGGATGCCCTTTATCATATATACAATTATTTAACCAATGAGGTAAGAAGAAGAAAACCTGAAATTTATGAAGGATATTCAAGAAAATGGAGGATGATAGAAAGAAAAATAAAACATATTCTATTAAACAGAGCATTGGTAGATGAAAGAGTAAAGCTTTGGCAAGAACAATTGAAAAACGGTTTCTTTGGATTTAAAGAAACAATTCAATATGATGATAGAGAATGGTTTAATGAAGCTGTAAAAGTAATCGATCAAGATAAAAATATATATGATAAGAATGAAAATTTCCATCAATGTGATTGGAAATATTTTCAAGATGCATTAGTTTTTCATCGATTTTATATTATGAATGAGCTATTACCTAAATACGAAATTATTACATAGTTTGAAAATACAATGATAGGAAAAAATAAGGAAAAGTATGTAGGATACTTTTCTTTATTTTATTAAAAGAATGATTTGAAAATTTTTGTTTTATTAAAAGGTATATGGATAAAGTAACATCTATATAAGGGTAAGCTAAATAAAAATAGAAATAAATATAAAAGGAAATCCATAAAAGTTATAGAAAATATATAATAAATTTAGTCAGAACAGGAGGGGGTTTCATTGTCATATGAAAAAAATACAGTTTATATTTTAGGAACTTCAAAAATAAGCAAAAATGACCCAATTGCTGCTTTATATGATATACTATTTATAGGAGTTATTTTAGAAAGAGATACAGGGAAAATTATTGATTCAACTTGTAATATGGTAAGAGATGTTACGAGTGACTTTATAAAATCCATATTGGTAGGATACCATCTAAAGGACGATATAGAGGAAATTGTATATGAAATTCAGGACAGATTTTATGGGATGGCGCAAAAGGCAGTGATTGCTGCTGTAAAAGATGCAAGAAATAAATATATGATGATTAAAGAACAGTAATCATTATAAATATATTAGATGTTTTATGGACCAAGTATATAGATTACCCTCTGTATATATCGGTAAATAAGACCCAGATGCTAGTATGCACTGGGTCTTTGTGTATTTTTGGAAAAATTAATAAGGAGCTGATGTACTTTGTATAGAAGTTATTTTGAAGAATTAGAAAATATCATGAGAAAAAATCTTGATAAGAGAGGAATGGACAAAATTAGATTAACAGGAGAACTAGAAAAGGGGACAAGGGAACTTTTGGAAAGTAAGGTAGTTTTTATTGTTACAGGGTTTTGTATAAAAGATGCCCTAAAAGGAGAGACGGATGGACCTATTGGAGCAGTATCTTTAGCAGGGGCACTAGAAAATTTAGGGAAAGAGGTTATATTGATTACAGATGAATATTCAAGGGATATGGTATATAGATGTTGTTTAGTAAAAGGGATTGTTGCTCCTGTAAAAATTGTTCCTTATGAAGAAGCAGAGGCGTTTTGTGAAAAATTAATAGAAATCCATAAGCCATCCCATATAGTAGCTATAGAAAGACCAGGAAAAGCGAAAGATGGAAAATACTATTCTATGAGAGGAGAGGACCTTAGTGATATTATTCCCAATACAGATCCATTATTTAAGAAAGGAAAAGAACTAAAAATCAAAACATTAGCTGTTGGAGATGGAGGCAATGAATTAGGAATGGGAAAAGTTTCATCATTTGTGAGAAATAATGTTCCTAATGGAGAAAAAATATGTGCTTCTATAAGTGCTGATTATCTTATTGTAGCAGGTGTATCCAACTGGGGTGCTCATGCTATAGTAGGAGCTCTTTCTTTAATGACAAATCAAATGTTACTTCATGATTTAAAAACAGAAATATGTTTATTAGAGGAGATGATCAAGGCTGGAGGGGTAGATGGATGTACGAAAAGGTGTGAATTAACAGTAGATGGTTTGAGTCTTGAAGAAAATCTTGAAATTCTTCAAAAATTGAGAAGTGTTGCTGAATCAGTAATAAATAAGCATAAAAACAATATGTTAGCTGGATAAAATTCAAAAGAATTCTCCTTTGTATAAGAAAAAATAGTAAAAATTTCGTATTTGTCGAATGATTTATGTAGGAATTCAAAACTATTTGTCGAAGTAAATAGATGAGGGGGGATGAAATGATGGATAAATTGGATAAAAGAACCATTGAAATATTAGAAAAAATCCTGAAAGTCCTAGAAAATGCTGGAGATGACATAAATTGGAATAAAGAAACGAGTAGGATAAAAGAAAAGGACTATTTTTTAAATTAAATATAAAAAATATAAATATAAATTTTTTCAAATAAAACCTCCAAATGATTTGGAGGTTAATTTTTGTGAATGATAAACTAAAGAATGGTACAATATTATTAGAATACATATAAGAATGAAAAAAGGAGGAAGTAAAGAATGATCTATAGAGAATATGGAAAAACAGGAAAAATCGTTTCTGCTGTTGGTTTTGGAGGCATGCGTTTTGATCTATCTAAAAGCAATGAAGAAAATGCAGAATTAGTAAGATATGCAAGTAGTAAAGGGATCAATTATTTTGATACAGCTCCAGGCTATTGTGAAAACAGAAGCGAAAAGATTTTTGGAATAGCTTTTAAAGATATGCCACAGGATTTTTATGTTTCTACAAAAGGAATGCCTACAGAATATGATACAAAAGAAAAGGCTAAGACGGCAGTAAAGAGATCTTTGGAGAAGCTAGGAGTAGATAAAATAAATTTTTATCATGTATGGTGTCTTAGAAAAATGAGTCATTATGATTTAGCAATGAAACCAGGTGGACAATATGAAGGCCTTTTGGAATGTAAAGAAGAAGGGTTAATTGATCACATTGTTTGTTCATCTCATCAGCCAGGTCATGAAGTAAAAAAGATTTTACAGGCAGGAAAATTTGAAGGAGTTCTACTAGGGGTGAATGTTTTAAATTTTCCTTATCGATGGGATGGAGTAGTTAGTGCTTATGATAGTGGGTATGGGGTAGTTGCTATGAATCCTTTAGCAGGAGGAGCTATTCCAAAGCATGAAAAAGAACTAAGTTTTCTTGGCATGAAGGGAGAAACGCCTACAGAAGCAGCTCTTCGTTTTAATATTGCTTCTCCTCAAATCACAGTAACTCTAAATGGTTTTACAACAAAAGAGCAGATTGATATGGCTTGCCGCATTGCTGATGAAGGAACTACTTTTACTGAAAAGGATTTGGAAAAAATCAAAAACCATCTTGGAGAAAATATGAATGCTGTATGTACAGGATGTGGATATTGCTGGGATTGTCCAATGAAAATTCCAGTTCCAGCTTATATGCAATTTTATAATGATAAGCAGATGTTCGGAAAAAGTGAAGAAGAAATGAAAAAAGAATTAAAAAGAATACGAGAGTGGGGATTCTTAGCAGTAAGAAAGGGTAGTGCAAAGGATTGTATAAAGTGTGGAAAATGTGAAGAAGCCTGTACCCAGCATTTACCGATTATAAAACGATTAGAAGAAATTGCTGAGTGGGAGAAAAGTATAGAAAAGTAAAATGATAAAGCCAAAAATCAATTTGATTTTTGGCTTTATTTAGTCATAAGTTTATGCTGTTTCCATTAAACTATTTAATTCATCTCCTGACAATGATTCCTTTTCAAATAATTGTTCAGCAATAGATGTAAGATATGTTTTATTTTCTTTCAAAAGATTTAATGTATTTTCATAACAACTATCAATAATTTTTTTTACCTCATCATTAATTTTCTCCATATTTCCATAAATCATTTTTGTATTGAAGGTCCTATTGCCCAAGTCACTCATACCATATTCACAAATCATTCCTAATATAATATCGGTTGCTTTATTTAAATCATCCTTTGCTCCTGTTGTCACTTCTCCAAAAATGATTTCTTCTGCTGCTCTTCCAGCAAGAATACTTTGTACTCTTTTTAATAGATCTTTCTTTGTGTAAAGATATTGATCTTCTGATGAAGCGTTCAGTACATATCCTAATGCTTGACTGGTAGGAATGATAGATATTTTTTCAATAGAATGGACCTTAAGGAGTTTTCCCACAAGGGCATGACCAGCTTCGTGAAAAGAAACAATTCTTTTTTCTTTTTCACTGATGGTTGAATTTTTCATTTTTAGTCCAGCAATAATTCTTTCTATGGCATTGTCAAAGTCTAATGGAGTGATTTGTTCTCGATTATTTCTTACAGCTAATAAGGCAGCTTCATTTACAATACTAGATATATGGGCACCAGATAATCCATGGGTTTTTATAGCGATTTTTTCTAAACTTACTTCTTTAGATAAGGGTTTATTTTTGGTATGAACTTTAAGCATTTGTTTTCGTGCTATTTTATTAGGATTGCCAATATAGACGTGTTTATCAAATCTTCCAGGACGAAGGAGTGCTGCATCTAATATATCAATTCTGTTTGTAGCACCGATAATCACGATAATGCTTTCATCTTCCAATTTAAAACCATCCATTTCAGTTAAGAGCTGATTGAGGGTTTGATTGCATTCTGATTGACCTTCTTCGCTCCTTTTGGCACCAATAGCATCAATTTCATCAATAAAGATAATACAAGGTGCTTTTTCTTTTGCTTTCTCAAAGAGCTCTCTTACTCTTTTAGCACCTACGCCTACATACTTTTCCATAAATTCAGAACCGCTTGCAACAATAAATTCTGTATTTGTTTCACCAGCTAGAGCAGATGCTAATAAAGTTTTTCCTGTACCAGGAGGGCCATAAAGTAAAATTCCTTTTGGAATTTTAGCACCCATTTTTTTATATTTTTCAGCATGATTGATGAAATCAGCAATTTCCATAATTTCTTCTTTTACTTCTTCAAGTCCTGCCACATCATCTAACTTAACAGAAGATTTTATGCTTTCCTTTTCTTTATTTTTTTCATTTTTGGGAACATTTGCATAAGCTTTAGAATTATCTTTTTTTCCAAAAAGATAGAGTAGTTGAAGAAATACAATAGTCATACACAGGGCTAACATTTTTTTATTTACAAAAGGAAAGAGAATTACTTTTTTTTCTAGAGAGTAGATTCCCAAAATGGATAGACTTATGCAAAGCAATAAAACTGCATAAAATAATCTTTTTTTCATAAGTGTGCCCCCTTCAAGATGATACGAAAATAGATTGCAAATAAAAATTAACTATTCAGAATATTAAAATATTTATTTAAGTATATTCTATAATTTGTATGTAAATACCTTCTAAGGAAATATTTTTCTTTAACTTTTTTTGAATAGGACCTATTGATGAAGTCGACAGGGACTATGTCGAAATTTGCTATCGAAAGACAAAGGAAAGTTCGTGTATGTGGAGAATATTGGTAATGGCAGGTGGTGAAAATGAAAGTAAATTATTTTAAAAAATTAATAAGAAGGATTCTTATTTATACGATGATTATTTGTACAGTGCTTACATCGATCCTTGTATTTTTTTCACAAGTCATATCAAAAAAAATGATGATGGGATTAGTGGATGATCAAAGTTTTAATAATTCTCAATTTTATGCTGAAAGAATTGGAGAATGCATTAATAAAAAAATCTTTTCAATGAAAGTTTATGCAAATAGTCCTGCTATAAAAAGCATGGATTGGAATAAAATACAGCCTTATTTAAAAAGAAAAAATGAGCAAAATGAAAACTTTTATTCTGATTTTTTTGTAGCAGATGCATCAGGAAGAAAAAAAGGAAAAAATGAGTATATTGGAAATAGTAAATACTTCAAATTATCAATGAAGGGAGAAGATTTTTTATACAATATACATGTTTCAAAAAGTGATGGAGATTTAATGGGGTGCATGACTGTTCCTGTAAGAGGTAAAAACAATGAAGTAATTGGTATATTAGGCGCTAATATCAATTTAGAATGCATGAATGTAGTATTGAAAGAATTCAAAGTAGATCATCCTAAATCTTATTCCTATATTATAGATAAAAATGGACTCATTGTAAGTCATCCTAAAAAAAGCATGATTATGAATGAGAATATTATAAAGCTTTCAGATGAGGTCAGTGGGAGTTTAGCAAATAGTGGGTTTACTATTTTGCATAATGATATGGGGTATGTTGAATATAATGTAGAAGGAATTTCTACCCGTGCATATTTTCATACGATTCCACATACACAACATTGGAAGATTATTGTAAAAGTTCCAAAAGAATATTTATATGAACCTATTCAAGAAAAGACGAACATGTTGCTGAGGATAGCAGTTTTGGGTACAATCGTCATTGGAATGATTTCTTTGGCATTGGGACAATTTATTGCTGCACCTATGCTGAAATTGAAAAAAGATATGGAAGAGGATCAAAAAGTTTTAAAAGAAAAAATTCAATATGAAAAGCTAAAAACGGAGTTTTTTGCCAATATTTCTCATGAATTAAAAACTCCACTAAATATTATTTTTTCAACAACACAATTGTTAAGCCTGTATAGTAAAAACAATACTGAAAGGATAGATTCGGTTACATTAAATAAACATATAAGAATCATGAAACAAAATTGCAATAGACTTTTAAGATTAATGAACAATTTGATTGACATAACAAAGATAGATTCAGGATATATGCAGTTAAATTTACAAAATGGAAATATAATACAAGTTGTAGAAGATATCATCTTATCTACAGCAGAATATGTAGAAAGTAATGGTAAAAATATTATATTTGATACAGATGTAGAAGAAAAAATGATGGCATTTGATCCAGATAAGATAGAACGAATTGTATTAAATCTCATTTCCAATGCCCTTAAGTTTACAAATTTGGAAGATTCTATTTTTGTAAATATCTATGATGGGGATGAAAAGATTCTAATTAGGGTAAAAGATACGGGAATCGGTATTCCAGAGAAGAAGCTTATGTTGATTTTTGAAAGGTTTAGGCAGGTAGATTCCATTTTAACTAGGAAGGTAGAAGGTAGTGGAATCGGTCTATCCTTAGTAAAATCTTTTGTAGAAATGCACGAGGGAAAGATTGATGTAAAAAGTGAATTAAAAAAGGGAACAGAATTTATGATAGAACTACCTGTAAAGTTAGTTGATGAAGAAAATTTTGAACCTATTGAAAAATCACTGGAAAAAGATAATGTAGAAAAAATAAATGTTGAGTTTTCAGATATATATTCATAGGCCTGTATATGCAGGCCTAATTTTTTTAAAAAAAGTACATGCATACAATTGACAAAATTGTATACACGTATTATAATATATTTAAATACAAGTATATATAATTTATAAAAGAGAGAATATGAGAAAGTTTTCATACAAAAAGACAAATAATAAATAAGAAATTGATAAGGTAGAAGGAGGACAAAAATATGAAAAATAATTATAATGAAGAAGTAATGAATCATTTAGAAAAATGCGGTGTAGTTACCTGTATTCATTGTATAGGAGGATACTGTGATCGTTGTGAAAAATGTGATTTGTACGAAAGAACGTTATTGCAAGAAAATTAAGGATCATTATACAAAAGAAAAAAATAAATAAGGAAGAGCCTATGATAATAGAAAAATTTAAATAATTAGAGCAGAACCTAAAAGAAGAAAATGGTTCTGCTTTTATTATTAAAAAAAGCTTGATATTGTTTACTTTTTAAGGGATAATGATATAATGTAAATGAATAAAAGACCAATGGATAATCCATTGGTCTTTAAAGTGCTGAATAGTTTTATCAAACATTGGCAAAAATTACAAAAGCTATATCTAGAATCTATTCATAAAGCAAAAAAATGCTTGACACATAAAATTTATGGTATAATATATAGGTTAAAAAGTCTACATATTAAAATAGCCTATTAAGAAATATGAAAGTGATAGAGGAGGAAAAAAAATGAGTTCAACAGTAGTGAAAAAAGAAAATAATGAAGTAACTTTAAAGATTGAAGTTCCTGCAGCAGATTTTGAACAAGCAATACAAAAAGCATACAACAAAATGAAAAAAAGATTCAATATTCCTGGATTTAGAAAAGGAAAAGCACCAAGAAAGATTATAGAATTAAATTATGGGGTAGAAGTATTTTATGAAGAAGCAATCAATGAAGTATTCCCTAAAGTATATGAAGCTACTATTGATGAGCAAAAATTAGAGCCAGTAGATAGACCTAGTCTTGATGTTGAAGATATCGTTAAAGGTCAAGATGTAGTATTTGATGTTACAGTTACAGTAAAACCTGAAGTAACCCTTGGCGATTATAAAGGTATAGAAGTAGAGAAAAAAGAGTATAATGTTACTGATGAGGATGTAGAAAAGGAAATTGAAGGATTAAGAGAAAGAAATTCAAGACTTATTGCTGTAGAAAGACCTGTTCAAGATAAGGATACAGTAATCATTGACTATGCAGGTTTTGTAGGTGATGAGCAATTTGAAGGAGGTACTGCTGAAAAGCAAACTCTAGTAATTGGATCAGGACAATTTATACCAGGTTTTGAAGAGCAATTAATTGGCAAAGCAGCTGGAGAAGAAACAGAAGTAAAAGTAACTTTCCCAGCAGAGTACCAAGCAGAGGATTTAGCTGGAAAAGATGCAGTATTCAAAGTAACAGTACATGAAGTAAAAGAAAAAGAATTACCTGAACTTGATGATGAGTTTGCAAAAGATGTGAGTGAACATGATACATTAGAAGCTTTAAAGCTAGATATTAAAGAAAAACAAGAAAAAGCAGCTAAAATGAGAGAAGAAGAAGAAGTAAAAGATGCTGTTGTTAAGAAAGTAGCAGAAAATGTACAAATAGAGATTCCAGAAGTGATGGTAGAGCATAAAATAGATGATATGCTTAATGAATTTGGATATCAACTACAATATCAAGGATTAAACTTAGATACATATCTTCAATATACAGGAACAAAGATGGAAGATATGAGAGAACAAATGAAGGAAGAAGCATACAATAGAGTAAAAACGCAATTAACCCTTGAGGCAATTGGAAAAGCAGAGAACATAGAAGTAGCTGCTGAAGTAGTTGATGAAGAAATAGAAAAATATGCAACACAATATAAGATGGAACTAGATAAATTCAAAAAGACATTAAGACCAACTGATATGGAAAGCATTGAAGATAGTCTTAGAGTAAGAAAGACAGTTGATTTCTTAGTAGAAAATGCTAAGATTGCTTAAGGTGTAAGCTAAGGAGGGATTGAGATTATGGCTTTAGTACCAATGGTAGTTGAACAAACTAATCGAGGGGAAAGATCTTATGATATATATTCTAGGCTTTTAAAGGATAGAATTATATTCTTAGGAGACGAAGTGAATGATCATACGGCAAGCTTAGTTGTTGCACAACTTTTATTTCTAGAAGCTGAAGACCCTGATAAAGACATTATGATATATATTAACAGTCCAGGAGGAAGTATCACAGCTGGAATGGCAATCTATGATACTATGCAGTATATAAAGCCTGATGTTTCTACAATATGTATCGGTATGGCAGCAAGTATGGGAGCTTTCTTATTAGCTGCAGGAGCAAAGGGGAAGCGCTATGCATTACCTAATGCGGAAATTATGATTCATCAACCTTTAGGTGGAACTCGTGGTCAGGCTGAAGATATTCGTATTCATGCTGAAAGAATTCTTAAAATGCGTGAAACATTAAATAAAATCCTAAGTGAAAGAACAGGTCAGCCTTTAGAGCAAATTCAGAAGGATACAGATAGAGATAATTTCATGGAAGCAAAAGATGCTGTAGAGTATGGATTAATAGACAAGGTAATCACTTCTAGAAAATAGGAAAGAGAGGTGAGAAAATGTCAAGATTTGACGAGAAAAAGCAGTTAAAATGTTCTTTTTGTGGAAAATCTCAAGACCAAGTAAGAAGATTGATTGCTGGTCCTAGTGTATATATATGTGACGAGTGTATTGAACTTTGTCAAGAGATTATTCAAGAAGAATTTGATGAAAATATTGATATAGAAATGACAGATCTTCCAAAACCCCAAGAGATTAGAAAGGTCTTAGAAGATTATGTTGTAGGCCAGGACAAAGCAAAAAAAGCTTTAGCGGTAGCTGTATATAATCACTATAAGCGTATTAATCATCAAGGAAAAGTTGATGATGTAGAACTTCAAAAAAGTAATATTGTTATGCTTGGACCAACTGGGTCTGGTAAAACATTATTGGCTCAGACTTTAGCTAAAATATTAAATGTTCCTTTTGCAATTGCAGATGCAACATCTTTGACGGAAGCTGGATATGTAGGAGAAGATGTTGAAAATATTTTGTTAAAGCTTATACAAGCAGCGGACTATGATATAGAAAAAGCAGAAAAAGGAATTATCTATATTGATGAGATCGATAAAATTGCTAGAAAATCAGATAATCCTTCTATTACAAGAGATGTAAGTGGTGAAGGTGTACAACAGGCACTTCTTAAAATCTTAGAAGGTACTGTAGCTAGTGTGCCTCCACAAGGAGGAAGAAAACATCCACATCAAGAATTTATTCAAATTGATACTACAAATGTACTATTTATTTGTGGTGGAGCATTTGATGGTATTGAAAAAGTGATTCAAAAGCGTATCGGCCAAAAATCTATGGGATTTGGTGCAAACATTCAAAGCAAAGAAGTAAAAGATATTGGTACATTATTAGATAAAATGCAGCCAGAGGATCTACTTCGTTATGGATTAATCCCAGAATTTGTTGGAAGATTACCAGTGATGGTAACTCTTCATCAATTAGATGAAGAAGCTTTAGTAAAAATATTAAGTGAGCCTAAGAATGCTTTAGTAAAACAATACAAAAAGCTATTTGACATGGACAGTGTAGAGTTAGAAATAGATGAAGACGCATTAAAAGCTATTGCGAAAAAAGCTATTGAAAGAAAAACTGGAGCAAGAGGCTTAAGAGGGATTATGGAAGGAATCATGCTAGATGTTATGTATGATATTCCATCCAGAACAGATATTAAAAAATGTGTGATTACTAAGGAAACTGTTGAAAATTCAACGGAGCCGACTTTGGTAATTTCTGAAAGTAAGAAAAGAAATACAAAAAAGAAAAAAGAAGAGACTGCTTCTTAAAAGACGAATCAATAGATTCGTCTTTTTTTATTTAGATCATGATACGGCAAATTTTTACACAATTAGGCAAAATGATATATAATGATGAGTGAACTCCTTTAGCAAAGCTAAATAAGGGTAATTTAGATGGGGGGGATCTCATCTGAATCAATGGACACTTTTACTTATAGAAATGGAAGTTTTATAAAAATGTAAATTTAGTAAGTTGAATAGAAAAGGTGGGGTTTTGTGAGCGTAAGGAATGTAAAAATATTGGGAGTAGGAAAGTATCTGCCTAAAAAAGCAGTAATGAGTGAGGAAATAGATCATAGATTAAGAAAAAAATGTGGTTGGACAGAAAAAAATATTGGTGTAACTAAAAGATATTTTATAAAGAATGAAACAGCTTCTAGTATGGGAGCATATGCAGCTAAGGAAGCTGTAAAACATGCAGGTATAAAACTAGAAGATATAAGCTGTATTATTTGTGCAAGTGGATCTATGGAGCAGCCCATTCCTTGTACTGCATCACTTATACAAAAAGAGTTAGGGTTAGAAAAATCAGGGATTCCATCCTTTGATATCAATTCTACTTGCCTGAGTTTTGTAACAGCATTGGATACCCTATCTTATTTGGTTGAAGGGGGAAGATATGAAAATGTATTGATTGTTTCCTCGGAGATTGCATCAGTAGGAATCAATTGGAAGGATGATAAAAGTGCAGCATTATTTGGAGATGGAGCAGCAGCGGTTGTTTTGGGAAAGACTCCTTTACAAGAAAATTCAAAGATTATTTATTCAAAGATGATGACTTTTAGTGAAGGGGCCCATTTATCAGAAATCTATGGAGGGGGTAGTAAGTTTCCACCTAATCTTCATAATTTAACAGAAGAAACAAAGGAGCAGTTTCTTTTTAGCATGGATGGTGTGAAGATTTTTAAAATGGCTAGAAAAATTATGCCTAACTTTGTAAATACAATATGGAAGGAAAGTGGATTAACCATAGATGATATAACCCTTGTTATACCTCATCAAGCAAGTAAAAGTAGTATGGAATTGATTAGAAAGCATTTAAATATACCTAAAGACAAATGGTTTAGTATTGTGAAAAATCATGGAAATATGATTGCTGCTTCAATTCCTACAGCTTTGTATGAGGCCATAAAGGAAGAAAAGATAAAAAGAGGAGATGTAGTCATACTTCTTGGAACTTCTGCGGGTTTATCCTTAGGTGGATTATTGTTTGAATACTAAAGGGGTTAGTGAATAGAGGGGGTGTGAAACTTTATGAATGTTTTGGTTACAGGAGGGACAGGCTTTTTAGGGGAAAGATTAGCAATGCGATTGATCAGCATGGGCTATGGGGTAACGGTAGTTGGAAGAAATAAAATAAAGGGAAAAGAACTCGAGAAGCTAGGAATAAATTTTATTCCGCTAGATTTAGCTGACCAAGAGAAAACCATTGCTGTATGTAAAAATCAATCATATATATTTCACTGTGCAGCTCTATCCTCCCCATGGGGAAGATATAAGGACTTTTATGCAAGTAATGTATTATCCACTAAAAACTTGATAATGGGGATCAAAAAATGGAATGTAAAAAGATTGGTGCATGTATCAACCCCAAGTATTTATTTTGATTATACAGATCGTTTGAATATACCTGAGAATAGTCCATTACCTAAAGACTCTGTTAATTTCTATGCGCAAACTAAATTAATGGCAGAAAAAGAAATTGATAAGGCGTATAAAGATGGTTTAGAGGTAATTAGTATAAGACCTAGGGCTTTATTTGGGCCAGGAGATACTACTATATTACCAAGATTGATACGAGCAAATAATAAGAGGTTTATTCCTTTAATTAATGAAGGGAAAGCAGTAGTGGATGTTACTTATGTGGAAAATGTAGTAGATGCACTGCTTTTATGCATGGATTCAGATGAAAATACATTAGGGCAAAAGTATAATATTACTAATGGTGAGCCTATGATGCTCATTGAATTATTACAAAAACTTTTTGACAAATTAAATGTTGCCTTAAGGGGGAAAAATATTTCTTTTGAAAAAGCCTATAGATTTGCTGGGATATTGGAATTTATCTCAAAATATCTATTACTGGGGAAAGAACCAACCCTTACCCAGTATTCAGTAGGGGTACTGGCGAAAAGTCAAACTTTAGATATTCAAAAAGCCAGAAAAGAGCTTAGATATAAACCAAGAATCAGTATTGATGAAGGACTAGAATATTTTGTAGACTGGTTGAAAGGAGATGGATCTTGGGTATTAAAATAGATATACTTGTGAGCGGGTATTGTACACAACTAGAAAAAATAGTTATAAGAGGGGGAAGATTAAAACATATAAAATTTCCTTCAATGGTAGTTTTGTTGAGGCATCCTGTGTATGGCTATATTTTATTTGATACAGGATATGCATCTCATTTTTTTACTGAAACAAAGAAATTTCCTTATTGGATCTATTCTAAAATAACACCTGTATATCTTAATGAAAATGAAGCAGTAAAAAAACAGCTTCAAAAAATGGGGGTAAAGGCTGAAGAGATTCAATATATTATATTATCGCATTTTCATGCAGATCATATTGCTGGATGTAAAGACTTTCCTAATGCTAAATTTATATGTAGTAAAGTTGCTTATGAGAAAGTGAAAAGTAAGAGAGGTATTTGTGCATTAAAAGAAGCTTTTATTCCAAGACTCCTACCAAATGATTTTGAGGAACGGGGAATTTATTTTGAAGAAATGAAAAAAGACTCATTTCCTTTAACAGATACATCTTTTGAAGAGGCTATAGATTTATTTGGAGATAAAAGTATTTACGCAGTTCATTTAGAAGGGCATACAAAGGGGCATTATGGAATATTTACAAAAGATCATAAAGAAAAGGATTACTTTTTTGTAGGAGATGCCTGTTGGAGTGACAAGGCATATGAAGAAAATTTATTGCCTCATTGGATTGCTAATCTGGTAAACAAAGATCAAAAAAATTATAAAGCTACTATTAAAAATATATCTCTATTATATAAGAGGCATCCTAAAATAAATATTATTCCTAGCCATTGTCTTTCTACTATACAAAAAAATTTGAAAACTAAAGATATTAGTTCATAAAAGGGTAGACGTTATGATGTGTACAATAGGATAGCAACCATTGATTAAATTCACGAAGAAAATTAAATATTGAAGTTGCATATACTAGGACATACATAAATACTTAATAAAGTGGGTGTACGGAACATGTCTGAATCATTAAAAATTTTGTATCATTACTTAAAAAACAAATATTTTTTAAAATTTGATAATCGTAATGAGCTTGAAGCATGGCAGGATAGAAAAGTAAAGGACTTTCTAAAAAATATTGTTCCAAAGTCTCCTTTTTATAAAAAATATTATAAGAATTGTTCTTTTGATGATTGGAGAAATTTACCGATTATGAATAAAGAGATGATGATGGAAAACTTTGATGAACTCAATGTTTTTGGCATTAAGAAGGAAGAAGCCTTTGGAATTGCATTAAAGGCTGAAAAAACAAGAAATTTTTCACCTATGATTAATCAAATAACCATAGGTCTTTCATCAGGAACATCAGGAAATAGAGGGATTTTTTTAGTAAGTCCAAAAGAAAGAGTCAAATGGGCAGGGAATATTCTTGCCAAATGTCTTCCTACGAATATATTGCATGAACAAAAAATAGCATTCTTTCTTCGTGCGGATAGCAATCTGTATAATACAGTAAATAAGGGGAAAATTAAGTTTGAGTTTTTTGATCTATTAGAGAACATACAGGAGCATATAAGAAGACTGAATCTTTATCAGCCAAGTTTCTTGGTGGCACCTGCATCTATGCTTGTAATTCTTGCAAAGAAATTAGAGGAAGGTGTTCTTCAAATAAATCCTAAAAAAGTTATATCCGTTGCAGAAGTTTTAGATCCTATGGATGAAAATTATATATCCAAGCAGTTTAAACAAAAAATACATCAAATATATCAATGTACAGAAGGGTTTTTAGCTACTACCTGTGAGCATGGGACCCTTCATTTAAATGAAGATCTTTTAGTTGTTCAGAAAGAATATTTAGATAAAAGATTAGGAAAGTTTGTTCCCATTATTACAGATTTTTCAAGGACTAGCCAGCCTATTATTAGATATGGATTAAACGATATTTTAACGGAAAAGAAAGAGCCTTGTCCCTGTGGAAGTGTGTATACCGCATTAGAGCAAATAGAGGGGCGGTGCGATGATTTATTTTATTTTCAAAATGAAGATGAAACTCGCTTGGTTCCTGTTTTTCCAGATTTTATTCGACGTATGATTATATTATCTTCAAGTGGCATTAAGCAGTATAAAGTAAATCAATTGAATGCAAGTACCATTGAAGTTTATATAGAAGTGGGTAAGGGGTATGTAGTAAATGAAATTAGAAATAAGATCAATATAGAACTACAAGGATTATGTAAAAGATTAAATTGTATTGCACCTCATATAAAGTTTATAGATGAATATGAATACATTGCAGGGAAAAAACTTAGAAGAATAGAAAGAAAGTTTACAATATGAAAAACAGCTGCTGAATACATTTTTAGCAGCTGCTTTTTATTGGTTATGCTCATTTGATTAAAATACGAGCTCAAGCTTTAATAATCTTTCTTTCAATTCATTAATAATTCTTTTTTCTTCTTCATAATCTTTAGCCTCAAAGGTAACAGAGAGTCTAACATAGGGTTCTGGAGAGTTCCAGGGGACAGTACAGATGAGGGCTTCATTTAAAAGATATAGTGAAAAATCATCTGCATCTTGAAAGATTTTACCAGATTTTGTTCCCTTCGGAATAGGTAAATAACAATAAAAAGTGGCTTTTGGTTTTTCTATATTAAATCCTATTTCCTTCAATGCTTTTATTAAAAGATCAAATCTTCTTGAATATCTTTCACAATTGTTCTTAGTAATTTCAGGATGATTTAATGCGTGAATCCCTGATTTTTGAATAGCTCTGAATTGACCTGAGTCTGAATTAGCTTTAACGATTCCAAATATGTTGAGGGCTTCTTTATTACCAGCAATGAATGCTATTCGCCATCCTGTCATATTAAAAGCTTTTGATAAAGAATGAATTTCAACGCCAACTTCTTTTGCTCCATCAATGGATAGAAAGCTGAGAGGCTTTTCTCCATCAAAGGTAATAGGTGCATAGGTAGAATCAGCCACCACAATGATTCTATTTTTATGTGCAAATTCTATTACTCTTTTGTAGAAATCTTTTGTAGGCACTTGTCCCGTAGGATTGTTAGGATAATTGATATATAAAAGCTTAGAACGATAAAGAATAATATTTGAAATATTAGAAAAATCAGGATAAAAATCATTGGCTTTTGTCAAAGGAAGTCCGTATACTACCCCACCTAAATATTTTGTATGAGTAGAAATGATTGGATAACTGGGAAGTGTTGTAAGGGTAATATCCCCAGGGTTGATAAAGCATAAGGGCATCATGGATAAAATGGATTTTGCACCAATGCCATGCATAATTTCTGTATAAGGGTTAATATTTGTTATACCATAAATTCTTTCAAGATATTTAGCAGCTGCTTCTTGGAATTCTTTTATACCGTTGTCTGAATACCATCTATTTTCAGGTTTTGGAGCTTCTTCTGAAAGGACGTTGACTACATTTTTATCAGCAGGGAGATCAGGTTCTCCTATACCCATATCAATTAATTCAATATGTGGATATTTTTTCTTTACTTCTTCTTTTGCTCTTTTTATTTTCATAAATTTATAGTCTTGCTTTGCAATATCAAAGCTATGATCTCTAAATCTATCAGCAATGATGTCTGTAATAAAGCTCATAGGATTTCCTCCTTTAAGGATTTTAATAATATTTTTTCATACAATATTTTATTCTGAAAAAAGTAAATTGTTCATAGGCAGTATCTTAAATATTTGTGTAACATCCTCAAGTCAGGGCATATAATAATATGAAACATAAATTACGAGGGGGGATAGTATGAGACTAAGAGCCAATAAAACATGGAGAAAGACAATCATTATAGGAATGATCATCTTATTATCTTTTGCTACATCTTGTGTTTTTGCTTCAGGAGGGGAAGGTGAAAGTATAGATTTTGGAATATTTTCATTGCTCCCACCACTTGTTGCCATTGTATTGGCCATTGTTACAAAGGAAGTAATCCCATCTTTATTTATTGGTACATGGGTGGCTGGTACTATGCTTGCTGGGGGAAATCCCATTACTGGATTTGGAAATAGTGTGGAAAGTTTATGGAATGCTTTAGGAGATCCTTGGTCAGCAAGGATTGTTCTTACAAGTTTAACTTTAGGTGGATTAGTAGGGATTATGAGAGTTGGAGGTGGCATAGAGGCTGTTGTAAATTGGATTACAAAAAAAATAAAGTCAGCAAAAGGTGCGTTGCTTGCTACAGAGCTTGCTGGATTTGTTATATTTTTTGAAGATTATGTAAATACTCTGGTTGTAGGGACAACAATGAGTCCTATAACAAAGGAGTATAAAATATCAAAGGAGAAATTATCCTATATCGTAGATAGTACAGCAGCACCTATTGCATGTATTGCAGGAATTTCATCGTGGGTTGCTTACCTTGTGGGGCAAATAGGGATGCAATTTGATGATTTGGGGATTAAATTCTCACCTTATGCAGCTTATCTTAAATCTATCCCTTTTGTTTTATATAGTTTTGTTGCCCTTGCATTATTAACCTATGTGGTTTTATCAGGAAAAGATTTTGGACCTATGCTTGAAGCAGAAAAAAGAGCAAGAACAACTGGAAAAATAGTAAGGGATGGTGCAAAGCCTTTAATTGCAGCGGAGCAAAAAGAACTTGAACCAGATAAGGATTGCCCAAAACGTCTTATAAACTTTATTATTCCAATTGTAAGTTTAATAGGGTTTATTGTAATGATTCTTATGAAGAGCGGGGGATGGCCAGAAGTTTCCATATCAGAAGCTATTGCCAATGGAAGCAGTTCAAAGGCATTATGCTTAGGTTCCTTTAGTGCAGTATTTGTTACTTTAGTACTCTATAAAATTCAAAATCTGGTACCAACCAATAGATTGTTTAAAGGTTATATGGAAGGAATGAGGTCCATATTTTTTGGTACTCTTATATTGATATTTGCTTGGGGAATAGGTTCTTCCATAAAAGCCGTTGGAACAGCTAAGTTTTTAGTAGGGATTACAGAAGGGGTATTGTCTCCTGCCATTATTCCTCTGATTACTTTTCTAATAGGAGGCATTATATCCTTTTCAACAGGAACATCTTATGGTACTGTAGCAGTACTTATGCCTATTGTCATACCTATCGTATTTAATGTATCTACTACTGGTGGAATAGACCCAATGACGTATATATTTCCAACTATAGGAGCAGTATTTGCTGGAGCCATATTTGGAGATCACTGCAGTCCTATATCAGATACGACGATTATGTCATCTATGTTTAGTGGAGCAGATCATATAGATCATGTGAAAACACAAATGCCATATGCGCTACTTGCAGGACTTGGAGCAGTTATAGGTTATATTGGGGTTGCTATAGGATTAAATATAGTATTAAATATTTTAATAGGGATGCTTGTAGTTTTAGGTGTATTTAAAGTAATATCTAAACCAATAGAATAAACTACAAAATTAAAACCTGGCATTTTATGCCAGGTTTATGCAATTGAATGTTAAATGATTCAATCTAAAGATCAAAACCTTTCAAAATACATGAAGAATATGATATCATATACACGTTGAAGATTAATAAAAGTGGAGGTAATTATGAAGAATTATAGTGCTTTTGATATTATAGGACCTAAAATGGTAGGGCCATCAAGCTCACATACGGCTGGAGCAAACAGACTAGGTAGAGTGGCAAGAAAGATAGCAAATGATGATATAAAAAGCGTAAAGTTTTTGTTACATGGTTCCTTTGCGAAAACATATAAAGGACATGGTACGGATAGAGCTCTAGTGGCAGGTATAATGGGTATGATGGAAAATGATGAAGAACTGAAAAATTCTTTAGAAATAGCAAATAAACAGAGAATAAAATATGAGTTTGTTGAAACTAATCTAGGAGAAGTACATCCCAACACGGTTAAATTTATCATAGAAAAGTCAAATGGAGAACAAGTAGAAATTATGGGAGCTTCAATAGGTGGAGGAAATATAAAAATAACTGAAATTAGTGGATTGAGATTAGAATTTACAGGGCAATATCCTACAGTTATTACAAGACATAAAGATTATCCTGGCGTTATAGCAAAGGTTACTAAAATGTTAGCTGATTATGATATCAATATAGCTTTTATGAGTGTATATAGACAGGATAAAGGGCAGGATGCTTTTATGGTTATAGAATCAGATCATGAATTTAAAGATGATTTAGGAATAGATATAAAAAGGGAAGTTGACGATGTTAAGGATGTATATATTATTGAATCTATGTAAAGTAAAGGAGCAGAATCATGTCATATAATTTTAATTGTGGAAATGAATTAATAGAACTTTGTCACAAGCATAATAAAAAAATATGGGAAATTATGTTGTGTAGAGAATCTAAGAATTCTGGTGAAAATCAAGAAAAAATATTAGAAATGATGAAAGAAAATTTAAAAGTCATGAAAAGTGCTATTATAAAAGGTCTTAAGGAAGATATAAAATCTGTAAGTGGATTAGTTGGTGGGGATGCAAAGCTACTAGACAATAGATATAAAAAAAATAACACTGTTTCAGGAAGTAAAATGATGAAAGCAGTTGCTAGTGCTATGGCAGTTGTAGAAGTAAATGCTTCAATGGGACAAGTTGTTGCAGCACCTACAGCAGGATCTTGTGGAATCTTACCGGGAGTTTTGATTAGTGTAGGGGAAGATTTTAATCTTTGTGAAGATGAATTAGTAAAAGGTTTGTTCACAGCTTCTGCTATAGGGCTAATTATAGCTAAAAATGCTACAGTATCGGGAGCAGAAGGTGGATGTCAAGCAGAAACAGGAGCTGCAGCTGCTATGGCAGCTGGTGCAGTAGTAGAATTACTAGGTGGAACAGTTGAAGAAGTATTACATGGTGCAGCTATGACCATGAAAAATATTTTAGGATTAGTTTGTGATCCTATAGCTGGACTTGTGGAATGTCCATGTGTCAAGAGAAATGCTATAGGTACTGCTAATGCTCTCATATCTGCAGATATGGCATTAGCGGGTATAAAAAGTGTTATTCCATTTGATGAGGTAGTGGAAGCTATGTATAAAGTTGGAAAGTCTTTACCAGAGACATTAAGGGAAACGGCTTTGGGAGGCTTAGCAGATACACCTACAGGAAGGAAACTTGCTAAAGAAATTTTTAATAACAAAAAATAAAATTTTTAAAAAATGAAAAGGAAAAGAACATGGGATAGAATCAATGAAGGAAAACAATAGGGAAAAAATATTATCAGAAAATAAAAAAAAGTGTTGCAAAACAATAGGTTATATATTATAATCATATCTATATTAAAAATGAATCAAGTCAAAGGCAAAGGCGTCTTTAATTGAGAGAATGTGATTTCTCTTAGTTGAAGACGCCTTTTTAGTTTATATAAACTTTGCATCAATCATGTACAGCTGGCATGTAAATAAAAAATTTAGAGAGGAGAATGATGATGGAATTTATAACTGCAATTGATACAATATGGGTTTTAATCGCTACTGCGTTGGTGTTTTTCATGCAAGCTGGTTTTGCTATGGTGGAGACTGGATTTACAAGGGCGAAAAATGCTGGAAATATTATTATGAAAAATTTGATGGACTTTTCAGTAGGATCATTAATTTTCTTTATATTAGGATTTAGTATGATGTTTGGAAAGGATATAGGTGGCTTTATAGGACAAATTCATTTATTTTCAACAGGGACTTTTGAACATCTTGGCTTAGGTATTCCAAAGGAAGCTTTTATTATTTTTCAAACAGTATTTTGTGCTACTGCAGCAACCATTGTTTCAGGATCTATGGCAGAAAGAACAAAGTTTATTTCGTATTTACTATATAGTTTTGTCATTAGTGCCATCATCTATCCTATTGTAGGACATTGGATATGGGGTGGAGGTTGGTTATCAGCTTTAGGATTTCATGATTTTGCTGGATCAACAGTGGTACACTCCTTAGGGGGATGGGCAGCATTAATGGGGGCATGGATTATAGGACCTAGAATAGGAAAGTATAGTAAAAATGGTGAAATTCATGCTATCCCTGGTCATAGTATTACCCTTGGGGCACTAGGTGTATTTATATTATGGTTTGGGTGGTTTGGATTTAATCCTGGTTCAACTTTATCTGGAATGGATACAGATAGTATAGCTCATATATTCATCACAACTAATTTAGCAGCTTCTATGGGGGCATTGACTACAATGATTATTACATGGGTAAAGTATAAAAAACCTGATGTAAGTATGACCTTAAATGGAGCTTTAGGAGGATTGGTTGCAATTACTGCAGGAACAGATATTGTCAGCCCTTTTGGATCTTTGGCGATAGGTATTGTAGCTGGTTTTGTGATTATCTTTGGTATTGAGTTTATTGATAAGGTTTTGAAAATTGATGATCCAGTAGGAGCAGTAGGGGTACATGGATTATGCGGTTCAATTGGAACCATATTAGTAGGATTGTTTGCTATAGATGGAGGACTTTTCTATGGTGGTGGCATAGGACTTTTAAAGGTTCAAATATTAGGGGTAGGTGCAGTAGCTCTTTGGACTTTAGGGACAAGTTTCATATTATTCAAAGGAATAGATTTAACGATTGGGTTAAGAGTAACTGCGGAAGAAGAGCATATAGGATTAGATATTGAAGAGCATGGACTTGAACTTGAAAGCTATGTGGATTTTAAAAGAAGAGGAATTGAAATCAACTCATAGGGGAGGGTTTTAAATGGATGAAAAAATTACAAAAATTGAGATTATCACAAGGACTAGAAAATTTGAGGAATTAAAAGAAGCTTTAAATACTATTGGGGTTAAGGGTATGACGGTAACCCATGTTTTAGGATGTGGAATTCAAAAGGGTATGACACATAATTATAGAGGAGTTGAATATATAGATCAATTACTTCCTAAAATAAAGGTAGAAACAGTTGTTTGTGAAGTGCCTGTTGATTTAGTAGTAGAAACTGCAAAAAAAGTACTAAGAACGGGTAATGTAGGAGATGGGAAGATATTCATTTATGATGTTTCCAATGTGATTCGAATTAGAAATGGTGATGAAGGCAAGGTTGCATTAAATAATAAAGAGTAACATATAACCTTTTGTCCCTCTATGGGGGATGAAAGGTTTTTTGTATAGAAAGTTTTAGTAAATTTAAGTTAGCTTTTATAAGAGATGAAACAGGTGTGGTACAATTGGTGATAGAGAATAGTATTACCCAAATATAGGAATAGGAGAATGTTGAAGAAGAGACAAGAGTTTTCGGAGTATTTTTAATAAAAATTAAATTTATAGAGGGAGAAAAAATATGAAAGTAAATACAGAAACCATTAATCATATTGCAAAGCTTGCTAAATTAAAATTTACAGACACAGAAGCCGCAACTTTTGTAGAGGAGTTTGAAAAAATATTAACCCATCTTGAAAATATGGATGGAGAAGATTTGGTAGAGGTTTCATTGAATACTTTTGAAGCGGAAAAATCCGTATTAAGAAAAGATGAAATGGAAGTCTTTGAAGAAAAGAAAGAATTATTCCAAAATGTAAAGGAAATGAAAGAAAACTATATGGTAGTTCCAAAGGTAATAGAATAGGAGTGAGAGTATGCATATAGAACATATGACCATAGAAGAAATTAAGCAAGGTTATCAAGAAAAGAAGTTTACAGTAACAGAGATTGTAAAATCTTATATAGATAGAATAAAAAAATTAGATGGACAAATGAATGCGTTTATTCATCTTTGTGAGGAAAGTGCTTTAAAAGAAGCAAAAGAGATGGATGAGAGGATAAAAAGAGGTGAAATATTAGGAATTTTGGGAGGGATTCCTATTGCGATAAAGGATAATATTTGTACAAGAGGAATAAAAACAACTTGTGCATCGAAAATGCTTCAACATTTTATCCCTCCCTACGATGCAACTGTTGTAAAAAAATTAAAGGATGCAGGAGCTATTATACTAGGAAAGACAAATATGGATGAATTTGCAATGGGTTCTTCTACAGAAAATTCAGCTTTTAAAATCACAAAAAATCCTTGGGATCTAAGAAAAGTTCCAGGAGGGTCTTCTGGAGGATCAGCAGCAGCTCTTTCAGCAGGCTTTGCCCCCCTTACAATTGGTTCAGATACGGGTGGTTCTATCAGACAGCCAGCAGCATTTTGTGGAAATGTTGGATTAAAGCCTACTTATGGATTGGTTTCAAGGTATGGACTTATTGCTTTTGCATCTTCATTAGACCAAATAGGTCCCTTTACGAAAACGGTAAGGGATGCAGCAATTAGTCTTAGTGTACTTGTTGGAAATGATCCATTAGATGGCACTATTGTACAAAAGAAAATAGAAAATGATTATTTATCCCATTTAGATAAGGGGATAAAGGGGCTAAAAATAGGTGTACCAAAGGAATTTTTAGGGGAGGGATTAGATAAAGAAATTCATGAGCATATGAAAAAGACAATGAAACATTTAGAAGATTTAGGTGCTATTATAGAAGAATTTTCACTACCTATTACAGATACTGGACTTTCTGCTTATTATATTATATCTTCAGCTGAGGCAAGTTCAAATCTTGCAAGATATGATGGAGTGAGATATGGATATAGAACAGAAAAATTTCAAACAATAGATGAACTGATGATTAATTCTAGAAGTGAAGGTTTTGGAGAAGAAGTGAAAAGAAGGATTATGCTAGGCACCTTTGTTTTATCATCTGGATACTATGATGCTTATTATAAAAAAGCTATGTTATTTAGAAAGAAAATAAGCAATATATTTAAAGAAGCCTTTGAAAAATATGACGTAATTCTTAGCCCTATCTCTTCTATACTCCCTTTTAATATTGGAGAGAAAAGCAAAAATCCTCTACAGATGTATCTATCAGATATCTATACAGTAAATATGAATATTGTAGGAGTACCTGCTATATCTATCCCTTGTGGATTTAGTAGGTCTAAACTTCCTATAGGTGTTCAATTTATAGGAGATCATTATACAGAAAAGAAATTATTACAAGTAGCATTTGCTCTTGAACAAGCTTTAGGAATTTACAAAGAAGTTCCAGTAATGAAGGAGGGAGAATAAATGGCTTTTGAGACCATTATAGGACTTGAAATACATGTAGAATTAGCTACTAAATCAAAAATATTTTGTTCTTGTTCAACGGAATTTGGAAAAGAACCGAATGAGAATACTTGCCCTATCTGTACAGGACTTCCTGGGACTTTGCCTGTTTTAAATGAAGAGGTTGTAAACTTGGCAATCAAAGCAGGAAAGGCATTAGACTGTGAGATCAATATGATCAATAAGTTTGACAGAAAAAATTATTTTTACCCAGACCTTCCAAAAGCTTATCAGATTTCTCAATTTGATTTACCTATTTGTACAAAGGGATATGTAGATATTCAATTAGATGGAGTGGATAAAAGAATCAATCTTACAAGAATTCACTTAGAAGAGGACGCTGGAAAACTGATTCACCTTGAAGATGAACCTATTACTTTAGTAGATTACAATAGAGCGGGAGTTCCCCTTATTGAAATCGTATCGGAGCCAGATATGCGTTCCCCAAAAGAGGCTGTAGAATTTTTAAAGACATTAAAAGGAATCTTAGAATATGCAGAAGTATCAGATTGTAAAATGGAGCAAGGTTCTTTAAGATGCGATGCAAATATATCTATTCGAGAAGTAGGTCAGGAAAGCTTTAATACAAAGGTAGAAATTAAAAATATGAATTCTTTTAGAGAAATATTAAGGGCTCTTCAAAAGGAAGAAAAAAGACAAACTGAATTATATACCTTTGGAGAAGGACATAAAATAAAGCAAGAAACAAGAAAATGGGATAGTAAAAAAGGTAGAACTGTTCCTATGCGTTCCAAGGAAGATGCCCATGATTATAGATATTTTCCTGAACCAGATTTAGTGCCTATAGTGATTGAAAAAGAAAAAATAGAAGAGATTAAAAAAAATCTACCAGAACTTCCAAGTAAGAAGAAAGAAAGATTTTTACAAGAATATAAACTTACTGAAAAGGAAATTGATATTCTTATAGGAAGTAAAATACTTGCAAACTATTTTGAGGAAGTGCTATCCTTTGGTGCAAATGCAAAGGATGCTGCAAATTGGATACTTGTAGATCTTTTAAGAGCATTAAAAGATGAAAATGAAACCATACCCGTGAAATCAAGATATTTGGCAGATTTGATAAAAATTATCGATGAAGGAAAAATAAGTCGTACAGCAGGGAAGGAAGTATTTAAAGAGCTGATTGCTACGGATAAAAATCCTGATAAAATAATTGAAGAAAAGGGTTTAAGTCAAATCAGTGAGACAGACACGATTGAGAAAATAATTGTGGAGATCCTTTCTAAAAACCCTCAAGCGGTAGAGGATTTTAAAAATGGAAAAAAGCAAGCAGTAGGATTTTTAATGGGACAAACCATGAAAGTTTCTAAAGGAAAGGTAAATCCAAAGCTGGCAAAAGAGATTCTTGAAAATAAGCTAAGAGCATTATAGGTTTAGAGCATATGTGGTTTCATAAGGGGGAAGCTATAAAAATAGTTTCCCTACTTTATTATTTGTTTGAGTATGTCTCAAAATAGATTTTGATAAAAAGGTAGCTACTAAGATTATTATCCTTAAAATTAATTTTTAATTTATTATTGAAATTTATCCCTGATGATTATAAACTAATCATGAAAATGACGTCCGATATTTGAATTATTTTGTTTAGATATTTTATAATACCAGATTTGAGAGGATTTTCATATTTAAAAGGATTTAGTAAAATCAATACTTAATAAATCATTGCCTTTGATTTACTAATTTTTATGATATTGGAGTGAAATATATGCAAATAAATAGCTGGGTAAGAGTAATATTAGATTCCCTATATGATGGGGTTCTCATAGCAGATCAAGATATGATTGTAAAGTATATTAATCCTGCCTATACGAGAATAACCAAGGTAAAGAGTCAGGATATTGTAGGAAAATCTGTTGTTGAAATTAGACCAGGAGCTAGACTTCCTTATGTAATAAAGAGCGGTAAACAACTTTTAAGAATCCCTAGGAAAGTTGGAAATGTAGAGTATATGGTGAATATGGTTCCTATCATAGAGAATAATGAAATTATTGGAGGAATATCTATATTAAATGAAATAAATGATGTTTATAAATTGACAAAAGAATTAAATCAATCCAATATGATGATAAAAAAGCTTAAAAAACATATGAAAACAACAAAATATAGCTTTGAGGATATTATAAGTATAGATAAACAATCACTTGCTACAAAAGATCTAGCAAAAAAAATAGCAAAGAAAGGTACTAATGTACTGGTTACTGGAGATAGTGGAACCGGAAAGGAACTTTATGCCCATGCTATTCATAATGCTAGTGAAAGAGAAAATGGTCCTTTTATTGCTGTGAACTGTGCTACGTTTGAAGGGCATCTACTGGAGAGTGAGCTTTTTGGATATGAAGAAGGGGCTTTTACAGGGGCAAAAAAAGGCGGTAAGATAGGGCTTTTTGAAGTAGCAAATGGAGGAACCTTATTTTTAGATGAAATTTCTGAAATGAATTATGGACTTCAAGCAAAGTTGTTAAGAACTCTTCAAGAGCATACAATCAGGCGTATAGGGGGAA
Organism: Crassaminicella profunda; assembly: GCF_019884785.1. GTDB lineage: Bacteria > Bacillota > Clostridia > Peptostreptococcales > Thermotaleaceae > Crassaminicella > Crassaminicella profunda. The sequence goes on along the minus strand of NZ_CP082326.1, from coordinate 2,797,231 downwards.
TTACTGAAATACCTGTAGATGTTAGAATTATCGCAGCTACAAACAAAAGCCTTGAAACGATGATAGAGGAAAAGAAATTTAGAAAAGATCTATACTATAGAATTGCCATATTCCCTATAAACATTCTTTCACTACGAGATAGAAAAGAAGATATAAAACCTCTGATAGAGCATTTTATCAATGAAATGGCTAATAAAATGAAGAGTCATTTAGATATTTCTGAAGATGTATTAAATATTTTGTATAATTATGAATGGCCTGGAAACATAAGAGAACTTAAAAATACGATTGAATTTGCTGCCAATATGACAGATGATTATATGATTAAAGCAGATCATTTACCTAAAATTATTCAAGTAGAAGCCATAAGGAAAAATCTTGTAAAGCTAAAAACCTTAGAACAGGTAATAAGAGAAACGGAAATTCTCGAAATAAAAAAAGCACTCTTGACTTATGGGAATACAGTAGAAGGTAAGAAAAAAGCTGCTGAAGATTTGGGCATATCTTTAGCTACCCTTTACAATAAATTAAAATAAGAGATGATTTTAAAGCGATTTCTAAAATATTAGAAATTGCTTTTGTTATTTCTAACATTTTAGAAATGATAATAAGCTAAGTTTAGTAGATTTTATTTTTAGGGCATATGTCTAAGCTTGAGGTCAATGAAAATCCCCCTATATTTAGTAAAAATTGATTCCTATTTTTTGTTTTATGGATAAATCATAGGAGTATATTTCTAGCAAATAAGAAATTGTTTATTTTTTAATGATTATTTATTTGTTTTAAAAGCTAATATTTGAGTAAAGTTTTAAAATAATATTTTATCTTTATCTTTGAAATATGAATATTTACAAACCTTAAAAGCTATAAGTACTTAAAAAAATTGTAAGTAGTATATTTTGGCATGTGTTTTGCTAAATAATGATGATGTAATCAAAATATATCATTTAAAGGAGGCGTATTTTATGTTAGCATTACTTGGTTTTCTTACGATTATTGTCTTATTAGTACTTATTATGTCTAAAAAGGCATCCCCAGTAGTAGCATTGATAGTTGTTCCTACGATAACGGCGTTTGTAGGGGGTTTTGGTGGTGAAGTTGGTAAATTTATTATAGATGGAATTAAATCCATAGCACCCACTGGAACTATGTTTATTTTTGCTATTTTATTTTTCGGTATTTTAACAGATGCAGGGACCTTTGAGCCAATCATTAATAAGATTCTTAAAGTGGTTGGAAAAGATCCAGTAAAAATCGCAATCGGTACGGCAATACTTGCAATGCTTGTACACTTAGATGGCTCAGGAGCTGTTACCTTCTTAGTAACTATACCTGCTATGTTGCCACTATATGATGCATTAGGCATGCAAAGAACCACATTAGCTACTATTGCAGCATTATCTGCTGGTACTATGAATATTTTACCTTGGGGAGGACCTACACTAAGGGCAGCGTCTGCACTTGAAGTATCTGTTACAGAATTATTCAATCCTTTATTAATAGCTGTAATTGCAGGAATTGGATTTGTATTATTTGTGGCGTATCGTCTTGGTAAAAAGGAAAAAGAAAGAATTGGAAATATTAATGATAAAAATATAAATGTGAACAGAGAAATGAATGAAGAAAAATCAAAGCTTGCTAGACCTCATTTGTTTTTAGTAAATATTGCTACGATTGTTATAGCTATTGGCTTACTTATTATGGGTAAGTTTCCACCAGCAGTAATATTTATGATCGCTTTTGCCATTTCATTAACGATTAATTATCCTAATGTAAAAGATCAAAGAGCTAGAGTAGATGCTCATGCAAAAGCAGCTCTTATGATGGCAAGTATATTATTTGCTGCTGGAGCATTCATCGGTGTTATGAAAGGTTCTGGGATCATAAAAGAAATGGCCACTGTTACAGTAGCCATTATACCTCAATCATTAGGTAGATTCATACCTATTATTACGGGTGTTATTGCAATGCCAGCAAGCTTATTATTTGATCCAGATTCATTCTATTTCGGTGTGATGCCTGTACTTGCAGAAGCAGCTCGTGGATTTGGTATTGATGGGATTAATGTGGGGAGAGCAGCTATATTAGGACAAATGACTACAGGATTTCCTATTAGTCCACTTACTGGATCTACTTTCTTACTTATAGGTCTTACAGGGGTTGATCTAGGGGAGCATCAGAAGAAAACTATTCCATATGCTTTTGCAACGACTATTGTAATGTTAGTAGTGGCGTTTGTTATTGGAGCTATAAAATTATCATAAAGTTTATTCATTAAATTTTAAATAAGGATACTGTTATACTGGTGGTATTTGTAAAAATATTATAGGGAGGTTATACAATGAAGACAATTCGCATTGGCTCAGGTGCTGGATATGCAGGAGATCGATTAGAACCAGCCTTAGAAATAATGGAAAAGGGGAATGTAGATTATATTATATTTGAATGTTTAGCTGAAAGAACCATAGCTATTGCCCAAGAGCAAAAGTTGAAAGAACCAGATAAGGGATATAATGGATTGTTAGAATATCGCATGGAAAAGGTAGTGCCGTTATGTGTTGAGAAAAAAGTAAAAGTGATTACAAATATGGGGGCTGCTAATCCTTATGCTGCAGCAAAAGTTGTAAGAAAAATAGCAGAGGATAAAGGAATTAAAGGATTGAAAATTGCTGCTGTATTAGGAGATGATATTTCAGATTCTATTGATCAATACATGGATTATGATGTACTAGAGCTAGATAAAAAATTAAAGGTATTAGATGGTAAAATTATTTCAGCAAACGCCTACTTAGGTGTAGATGGTATCATAGAAGCATTAAAGAATGATGCTGATATTATTATTACTGGACGTGTTGCAGATCCATCTTTAGCCCTTGCCCCTATTATGTATGAATTTGGATGGAATTCTGAAAACTACGACCTCATTGGAAAAGGAATTATGGTAGGACATTTATTGGAATGTGGTGGACAAATAACTGGAGGATACTTTGCAGACCCAGGATACAAGGATGTACCGGATGTATGGAAGCTAGGATTTCCAATAGCAGAGATAAGTGAGAACGGAGATGTGGTTATAACAAAGGTAGAAGAATCTGGAGGGATTGTTACTACTGCTACTTGCAAAGAACAATTAATATATGAAATCCATGACCCTTCTACTTATATTACTCCTGATGGAATTGCTGATTATACTAATATTACTATGAAACAAATAGATAAGGATAAGGTTTTGGTCAAAGGCGGGACAGGAAGACCAAAGACAGACAGCTTAAAGGTTAGTATCGGTTATAAAGACTGCTTTATTGGAGAAGGAGAGATAAGTTACGGCGGGAGCGGTGCTTATGAAAAAGCTAAATTAGCAGGAGAGATTGTTAAGAAAAGATTAGAATATACCAATGTAAATATAGAAGAGCTTAGAATTGATTATATAGGTGTAAATTCTTTATACAAGGATTGTATCAGCGATGCTATGTTGGATGATAAATCTCAGTGTAAGGAAGTAAGGTTAAGAGTAGCTGGAAGAACAAAGGATAAAAATAATGCATTAAAAATTGCTAATGAAGTAGAGGCATTATACACGAATGGTCCTACTGGTGGCGGTGGGGCAATGAAGTCAGTGAAAGAAATAGTTTCTATTGCTTCCATATTTATACCACGTGATCATATAAATATGGAAATATTTTATGAGGAGGTGTAGGATGATGAAATTAAGAGAAATTGCACATTCTAGGACTGGGGATAAAGGAAATATTTCTAATATATCTTTGATTGTATATAATGAAGAAGATTATAAGATTATAGAAGAAAAAGTGACAGCCCAGCGAGTGAAGGAATGGTTTAAAGATATTGTTCACGGTGAAGTAAAAAGATATGAGCTTCCTAATATTGGTGCTTTGAACTTTGTTATGGATAAAGCGCTTGGTGGTGGAGTAACAAGATCACTAGCAATAGATAAACATGGTAAAAGTCTTAGTTCAGCGTTGCTAGAAATAGAAATATAAAATGAAAATATTTATATCAGGTGTGTTTATAGATAAACCTAATAAGTTTTTAATGGGACAAACCATAAAAGCTTATAAAGGAAAGGTAAATCCAAAGTTGGCAAAAGAGATTCTTGAAAAGAAATGATTGTATAATATATAGATGGTGTTGATTGATAAAAAGGTATTCCCTTAAAATCCTTAAAGGAATACCTTTTTTAATTTACTTTTCTTTATGTTGACTGATGATTTTTTGCCATGTGTCTAAATACATAAATTCATTATCTGTTTCTGAATAGGATGGAATGGTTCCTAATCGCCAGATGGAAATATTCTTTATATCAAATAACTTCCCTAAATTTATTTTTGCTAAGACACTTCTTGTATCTTCATACCATACGATGTTCTCAATAGCTTTTGCCTCATCATAATAATTAAAATATGGATTTTCAGATTTTTTATCATACCACATAAAAAAATCAAGATTGCTTCTGTCTGTTTGCATTCTTTTTTTGATGGCATCATAAGGGGGGTGTACTTTCCAAACTTTAGTGTCTGCATTGCTTTTCCCTTTTCTCCATTGTATTGCATCAAAGGATATTTGAAGATAAATTTTATCCTTATTAACAACACCTGTTTTTTCATCAGTAATATCTTTTAAAGCATTATAAATATCAAATTGTTTATTATAGGTATTGTCTATAGGGGTAAGAGGACTTTCTATATGAGACAATCCTTCTTCAGAAGTACCTATAACTAAATCATTAGCTTTCCTTGGATAATAGTCATGAGCCATTAATATGACTCCATCTGCAATTTCTCCAATGGTTTTATAATCATATCCTTTGTAATATTTTTTTGGTGAAACGGTTACGTATAGTTTTTTATTGTATTGATCAAGTTCATTTTTCAAGGCTTTTAAAAAATCATTAAAGGGTTGAGCTAATGTTTCTTTGGTTATATCTTCAAAATCAATGATGACTCCTTCGAAGCTACCTATCTCATTTTCTTTCTGTACTTGTTTTGTATTTGAGACAATCTGTTTGATAAGATTGTCTTTTTCATTTTGATTTTTTAAGATATGCTCAATGATTCCTATGCCGTCGTTGTCTTTGTGGCATTGTGATGCATATACCATCAAATTTGGAGATACATGATTTTCGTAGGATTTGTCTACAACCTCAGAAAAGCCAGAAGGAAGACAAAAACTACTACCTTTATCTAATCTTAATGTAACCATATTTTCATTATTGACTTCTACTCTACTCCACCCAAAGCCAACTGAGTTAAAAGAGTTTAGCATTTCAACTTGAGGGTAAGATCTTATGGCATAGAAGCCATGGAGCTTTTCTATGGGATTACAGATTTTTTGATACATTTTTAGTATTATTTTCTGCGTAGGACTGTTATCATTATTTTGAATGTTTTTAAAAGGATCATTTGAAAAATTGATTTTTCTTGTGGTAGGGTCATACCCCATACTTCTTATAAACATTAATCTTGCTTCTTCTTTTGTAATGGGTTCATTAAAATTTACAGAATTAGCAATGGATAAGCCATGCTTATTGCCGATCTTTGCATAATCACTCATTGACATTGTTTTTGGAGAGTGTACCTCTAGCTGCCATCCCATCATATCTACTAATGTAGATAAAAATTCTCCTTTAGTAATTTCTTCATAAACCTCTTCTTGTGCATGTACTTGTGAAAACATACAAGAAAAGAAGAATAGAAAAATAAAAATAATAGATTGTAGTTTTTTCATATGTCTTGTCTCCTTTTGTTTGAAATTGTTATGTATCTATTAAATTCTTTTAAATAGATAAAATCCCTTCTTAAATATAGTAAAATATGTAAAATTTTATAAATGTAGTAGCTGGTTCTATTCTTTGGATTTAATTTTTTAAAATTATATTTTGTGCAAATATTGCACTTCAAGTGCAATATTTGCACAAAATATACGTTCGGAATTAGCTATTTACCTGATTTGATATTGGCATTATTCTTGCGATTACATATTGTAGATGTTTAATTTATGAAAATTGAAGGGGGAGGTTTTATGGAGTTTAAAAAAATCAAATACTCTGTATCAAACGGCATTGCTTCTATCATTTTGAATAGTCCTAAAAACTTGAATGCATTAGATGCTCCAATGCTAGAGGATTTGATGGTTGCATTAGATCAATGTGCAGATGATTCAAAGGTAAAGGTAGTCGTCATATCTGGTGAAGGGAATTCCTTTAGTGCAGGTGGAGATATTTCAGCAATGAGAAAGGCAGTTGAAGGAGATATAATGGAATTCTTTGGCCCAGGAATTAGAAATGTTGGAATCGTTGCTACAAAAGTGAGAAATTTAAGAAAACCCGTAATCGCTTCAGTAAAAGGAGCTGCAGCTGGGGCTGGATTTAACTTGGCTTTAGTTTGTGATTTTCGAATTGCAGCAGAGAATACGAAATTTATTCAAGCATTTGTTAATATCGGCCTAGTTCCTGATACGGGTGGGATTTTCTTGCTTTGTCGAATGTTAGGTGTTGCAAGAGCTACTGAATTAGCAATGTTAGGAAGGCCTGTTAAAGCTTCAGAAGCATTGTCTTTAGGATTAGTAAATAAGGTAGTACCTATTGAAAAATTAGAAGAAGAGACTATAAAATTTGCAAATAAATTATCATATTTACCTTCAGTAGCACTTGCAAATATGAAATCACTTATAAATAGGACATCATTTCAGGGATTTGAAAATATTCTTGATAATGAAACAGAATATCAAATTCAATGTGCAAATACGGAAGACTTTAAAGAAGGCATTAAAGCCTTTGCTGAGAAAAGAAAGCCTAATTTCACAGGAAAATAAAAGGGGGATGTATGATGGATTGGAAAAATGAATATAAAAGTAAACTTGTTGCATTTGAAGAAGCTTCTAAAGCTATCAAATCTAAAGATAGAATATGGATATCGCCTACTTGTAGTGCACCTGTGGATTTAGTAAATGCACTTTGTAAACGATATAAAGAACTTGAAAATGTAGAACTTTCATCAGGTTTATTAATGCATTCTTTTGAATTTTTAAAGCCTGCATATAAAGGGCATTTAAATTATCATACTTTCTTTTTAGGCCCTGTTGAAAGAAAAATGTTTCCCTATGGAAATGTTGATATTGTATCTATTAATTTTTCTAACATTGATTGGTTCATGAAAAATATTGTAAAAGCAAATGTATTATTAGCAGAAGTTTCAGAACCTGATGAAAATGGATATATGAGCTATGGTCCTTTAGGAACTTTTTGTAATGATACGGTAGTTGAAGATGCAGATATGATTATTGTTCAAGTTAATAAAAATGTACCATATATTTATGGAGAAAAGAATCTGGTTCATGTAAGTAAAGTAAATTATATATGTGAAAAAGATCATCCAATACCAGAGTTGCCTCAACCACCCGTTTCAGAAATAGATAAGAAAATTGCTTCTCATATTCTACCACTGATTCCTGATGGATCAACAATTCAAATTGGTCTAGGGGGTATTGCCAATGCTGTTGGATATGGATTAGAAGATAAAAAGGATTTAGGTGTTCATACGGAAATGCTTACAGATTCAATGGTTTACCTAGCTAAAAAAGGTGTTATCAACTGCAAGAATAAAAGTCATAATCAAGGAAAGATTATATGCGGGTTTGGATTAGGAAATAAGGAATTATATGAGTTTTTAGATAAAAATGAATTGATTCACTGTGCACCAATCAGTAAAGTAAATAATCCTATTGAGATAGCTAAAAATGATAATTTTATTTCAATAAATTCTTGTTTGATGGTGGATTTAACAGGTCAAGTTGCTTCAGAAGCAGTAGGTTTTAATCAATATAGTTGTACGGGTGGACAATTAGATTTTGTTCAAGGGGCTGGGTTATCAAAGGGTGGTAAGTCATTTATCACATTAGCTTCAACAGCTAAAACAAAAAAAGGAATTCAATCTAAAATAGTACTTTCATTGCCATTAGGAACTGCTGTTACCACTCCAAGATCACAAGTGCAATTTGTAGTTACTGAATATGGTGTTGCTGATTTGTACAATAAAAGCATTCCTGATCGTGCAAAAGAATTAATTAGTATAGCCCATCCTGACTATAGAGAAGAATTGACTGAACAAGCTAAGAAGGCTGGAATTATTGTTGGATAAATAGAATTTTGAAAAATCTAGCCTAGAAAGAGAGGAAAATTTAATGAATTTCAACATAAATAAAGTGGCAGTACTTGGTTCTGGAGTTATGGGAGCAAGCATAGCTGCTCACATAGTTGGAGCTGGAATACCAGTTTGTCTTTTAGATATTGTCCCTAAAGAATTAAATGAAAAGGAGAAAGCTAAAGGATTGACTTTAAAAAATCCAGAAGTTAGAAATCGCTTTGCAAAAGCAGGAAAAGATAGAGTTACGAACCCTAAAAATAAAGCAATATATGATAAGGAACTAGGAGAAATGATCCAGATAGGTAACTTCAGTGACCATATGGATCTGTTAAAAGAATGCGACTGGATTATTGAAGTGATCGTTGAAAATTTAGAGATTAAAAAGAATTTTATGAAAGAAATAAATAAGTATCGTAAGGAAAGTACTATCGTATCAACAAATACTTCAGGTGTATCAATAAATAAAATAGTTGAAGAGATGCCATTAGAATTTAGACAACATTTTTTAGGGACACATTTTTTTAATCCTCCTCGGTATATGCATTTGTTTGAACTTATTCCAGGGAAGGATACTTTACCAGGACTCGTTGAATTCATGAGTGAATTTGGGACGAAAAGATTGGGAAAAGGTGTTGTAAGGGCAAAGGATACTCCTAATTTTGTTGCCAATCGTATTGGAACATATGCCATTGTCAATGCAATCCAGCTCATGGATAAATATGGATATTCTATAAGTAAGATGGATCAGTTAACAGGTTCCATAATAGCTAGACCAAAGAGTGCTACTTTTCGTACTTTAGATATGGTAGGAATAGATATCTTTTATCATGTTGCAGAGAACTTTATTAATAATATAGGCGACGAAGCTGAAAAAACAAAATTTATTGTTCCTGAATTTGTAGTGAACTTAATCAATAAGGGACATTTAGGAAATAAAACAAAAAAAGGTTTCTATAAAAAAATTAAGACAGATCAGGGAAAACAAAAACTTGTTTGGGATATAGAAAAGGAAGAATATGTACCATTGAGTAAAGAAAAAATTGAAGCTGTAGAAAAAGCAAAAAAAGAATCTAATAAGCTTGCAGCTGTAGTTTTTGGAGAAGAAGAGGAAAATAAATTCCTTTGGGAAGTTATTAAGAATGTTTTATTATATAGTGCTGAAAAGGTTCCACAAATCGCTGATGATTATAAAGAAATCGATAATGCTATTATGTGGGGATTTAACTGGAAATTAGGTCCATTTGCTATTTGGGATGCCATTGGATTTGAAAAATCAGTTAAAAGAATGAAAGAGGAAGGAGAAAAGATCCCATCATGGATTGAAGAGAGATTAAAATCTAAAAATAATAAGTTCTATGATGAGGATAATTTTGAGACACCTTATATAGTGATTTCATCTTCTAAAAATAAAGTTATAAAGGAAAAAAAGAATGTTGCCTTGGTTGATGTTGGAGAGGGCGTTGCATGTCTGCAATTTAAAACGAAAGGAAATACAATAACAGATGAAGTAATGGATATGATGCATTTGGCTGTAGAAGAAGTAGAAAAAAATTATAATGGATTGATTATTGGGAATCAAGGTAAGAACTTCTCAGCAGGTGCAAACCTAATGCTTGTAGGGAAATTAGCCACTGATAAGAATTGGAAAGCATTAGAAGATATGGTTGATAAATTTCAAAAGGCAAATATGGCGTTAAAATATTGTAAGAAACCAGTAGTAGCTGCTCCTTATGGAATGACATTAGGAGGTGGAGCTGAGATTACCATGCATTCACAGATAGCAACTGCTCATGCAGAAACATATATGGGATTAGTAGAGGTTGGCGTTGGACTTGTACCAGCAGGAGGAGGAATTAAGGAATCATTGATTCGTAGTGTAGAAAATTTAGGGAAAGCAACGAATGGAGAAATGATTTCTCATGTTAAAAAAGCTTGGGAAAATATTGCTACAGCTAAAGTATCAAGCAGTGGATTTGATGCTATTAAAAAAGGTTATTTAAGAAAATCTGATAGGATGGTAATGAGTAAGGAATATCTCATTGATGAAGCTAAGGATACAGTGCTTTATCTTTTTGAAAATGGTTTTAGACCATTACAGAAAAAAGGTGTTCCTGTATTAGGAACTAGTGGGAAAGCTTCATTACAATATTTTGTGGATTTTATGCTTAAAGGCGGTTTTATTTCAAAGTATGATGCTTATATTGCCAATAAAGTTGCCCATGTTATAACTGGTGGAGAAGTTCCTGCTGGAATCAATGTTGCTGAAGAACAAATACTTGAACTAGAAAAGGAAGCTTTTGTAAGTCTTTGTGGAGAAGAAAAAACTTTACAAAGAATGGAATACATGTTGCGTAAAGGGAAGCCTTTAAGAAATTAATGGAGGTGATTATATGAGAGAAGCAGTTATAGTAGCCTATGGTCGTTCTGCAATTGGTAAAGCACCAAAGGGAAGTCTAAGATATACTCGACCAGATGAGATTGCTGCTCAAGTTGTTAAAGGAGTTTTAGAAAAAGTACCACAATTAAATAATGAGGATATAGATGATATTGTAATGGGATGTGCATTTCCAGAAGCAGAACAAGGCTTTAATATAGCAAGAATTATTGGTCAGAGAGTTGGTTTGCCAGAATGCGTACCTGGTATGACGATCAATAGATTTTGTTCATCAGGATTGCAATCTATAGCTATAGCAGCAAATAGTATTATGACGGGTCAATCAGACGTAGTAATAGCTGGTGGTGTTGAATCTATGAGTATCGTTCCAATGGGTGGGAATATTATTGCTCCTAATCCATATCTTATGGAAAACTATCCAGAAGCTTATATAGCTATGGGACTAACAGCAGAAAATGTTGCCCTAAAGTATAATGTGACAAGAGAGATGCAGGATAAATTTTCTGTAGAAAGTCATAAAAGAGCAGCTAAAGCCCAAGATGAAGGTAAATTTGATGAAGAAATAATTCCTATAAAAGCTGTTAGACCTATCATGGGTGAATCAGGTAGAATAAAAAATGAAACATTTATTTTTAATAAAGATGAGGGTGTTAGAAAAAATTCAACTTTTGAAGGATTAACAAAGCTTAGACCTGTTTTTAAAGCAAAAGGTACTGTGACAGCTGGAAATGCTTCACAAATGAGTGATGGGGCGGCAGCGGTAGTAATTATGTCGAGAGAAAAGGCAAAAGAATTAAGGTTAAAACCCTTAGCTATATTTAAAGGATTTACAGTAAAAGGGGTAGCTCCTGAAGTTATGGGAGTTGGACCAATAGAAGCTATTCCAAAGGTTTTGAAAATTACTGGACTAAAAAAGGATGATATAGATTTAATAGAGTTAAATGAGGCTTTTGCTTCTCAATCTATTGCTTGTATCAATGAATTGGGCTTAGATATTGAAAAAACAAATGTAAATGGTGGTGCTATTGCATTAGGACACCCATTAGGATGTACTGGGGCATTCCTTACAGTTAAAATTATTTCAGAACTTAAGAGAAGGAATGGAAAATATGGTCTTGTAAGTATGTGTATAGGTGGAGGTATGGGAGCAGCAGCTATAATTGAACTTGTAAAATAGTTTTATAAGTGCCATTAGCCCTGAGACATTGAATAGATGCACGGGAGGGAATTCTATACTTAAGCTACAAATAGCTTAAGTATAGAAAGGGCACAAAAATAGGGGGGATAATATGTCAGTAAAATCAGTATTATTAAATCCAAATAAATATGATGTGAAACATGCCGACGAAAAAACCCATAATATAATGGTGAAAACCATGGAGTTTTTCGAGGAAAAGGGACTACAATCAATAAGACAGGATGATAGAGATTATAGATGGCAGGATGATTGGATCAAATATCAAGGTGAAAATAAAATTTTTGCCACATTGCTTACTTCAAAGGGATATGGTCCTAATGATTCTCGTTTTGATTTATCAAGAATTTGTGAAATGAGTGAAATTTTAGGATTCTATGGTGAAGCATATCAATATCCATTACAGGTTTCTGTTCTAGGTGTTGGACCTATTTGGATGGGGAATAATGAAGAACAAAAAAAGGAGTTAACGAAGCAGCTTGAAGAGGGGCACGTATTTGCCTTTGGTATGTCTGAAAAGGAACATGGAGCAGATCTTTATTCTAATGAATGCACAATTAAACCAATAGGTGATGGAAAATATGTTGCAAATGGTAATAAATATTATATAGGAAATGCTCAAATTGCTCCTAAAGTAACTACTTTAGGTAAAAATGCTGAAACGGGAGAGTGGACCTATTGGGTAGTAGATAGCAGACATAGAAACTATAAATATGTAAAGGATATAGAAACCCCATCAATAGGTCAAGCAAGGGTTGGGGAATATGAAATGATAGAGTATCCTCTTACAGATAAGGATATTTTGAAGGTTGGAGATGAAGCTTTTGCAGATGGATTATCAACAGTAAACATTGGTAAATTTCAATTAGGATTTTCTGCATCTGGTATAGCTGCTCATGCATTTTGGGAAGCAATTACTCATACAAATAGACGTGTGATCTATGGTAAGAAAGTCACTAATTTTCCCCATATTAAAGCTTTTCTATCTGAAGCTTTCTGTCGTGCAAATGCAATGAAACTTTATTGTTTAAGAAACTTAGATTACTTTAGGTCAATGTCAAAAAATGATAGACGTTACCTATTATTTAATCCAATTCAAAAAATGAAGGTTACAACCCAAGGTTCAGATGTAATAAGGCTGATTATGGATGTTGTATGTGCTAAGGGATATGAAACGGAGACATATATATCTGATGCCTATAGTACTATGGATTATTTACATAGACTTGAGGGAACAGCCCATGTAAATATGGCTTTAGTGATGAAATTCATCAAGAATTACTTTTTTGGTAATATAGATTACCCTAAAGTTCCAATACGCAATGATGCAAAGGATGATTCAAATGTATTTGAACAAAGAATAGGTGGATTAAGAAAGGTTAAATTCCCAGATTATAAAAAAGTTTATGAAGGAATAGAAAACCCTAATGTTAAGATTTTCTTAAAGCAAATAGAAACATTTAAAGAAATGATGGCTAAAGCTGCTCCAGATGAAAAATTAGTGAAAAATATGGATTATATGCTTAACATAGGTGAAATATTTACAATGATTGTATATGCACAATTAGTATTAGAAGGCTGTAGCCTTCATAATGTAGATGATGCATTAACGGATCAAATATTCGGATATTTTATTAAAGATATTAACAATTACGCATTAAACCAAATGAATAGTCAAATAAACACTGAATTACAAGAAAAATATTTACAAGAATTGGCATTGAGAAAGCCTATTATAGATAAGGAAAAAGATTTAAAATTCTGGAAGGAATTTGTGCAGATACAAGATGGTGTATATGTTATGAATGGATCTGTGATAGGTGTAGAATAAGAAAAGTAAAAAGATTATTTGATAGATTTAAATAATATATTTTATTGATTGTATGAAACTCCTTATAAAACAAGGGGTTTATTTTTTAGATAAAAGTTAAAAAAATGAAAGGAATAAAACGCTATTGATAGAATAAGGTATAAATAAAAAAAGATAGAAAATTCAAACTATTGCTAGGAGGAATACAATTGCACTATTCAGATGTAAGTTGTAATGTAGAGAATACCCTAAAAAAAATGAAACGTTTAGAAATTGATAAAACAATTCATGTTGACTGGTTAGGGATTATTACATTTACAATGAGTGGAAAATTTATAATTGATGGTGAAATGAATTGTTTAAAAATAAATAATAAATTAATAGTGAATCTATTACGAAAAAAAATAAGGGAATTAGAGATCATAGAAGATGGGATCATTTTTAAATTTAATGAAAATAATAGAAAAATTAATATGATTGTTTCTCCTATACGTGCCCATGAAAATTATAAGGTTTTTTTCATATGTTGTACCTTAGATGAAAGTTATACAGAAAGGGATTTGGCTATCATAAAATTTGTTACAAAAGTTAGCTATGAAAATGTATTATTAGATAATGAAATAATCAAAGAAAGAAATTATTTGAAAAATCTTTTCAATAGCGTTCGATCTTTTATTATAGGTATGGATCTTAATGGAAATATCACAACAGCTAATCTAGTAGCATGTGAAGTATTTGGGTGGCAATTAAAGGATATTATAGGAAAAAACTATAGCTTTTTTATGGATGAAGAAGTAAAGATTAAATTACAAAAATCAATAGGGTATGTGATTGATAGAAATAAAAGCTATTATGCTAAGGAAACTATTTATTCAAGTTCCGTAGGTGGTAAAAAAATTATTAATCTCACCATTTCACCTATTAACAATAATAAAGATCAAGTAGTAGGAGTAGTAGTTATTGGAACAGATGTTACAAAACAGAAAATTTATGAAAGAGAAATAGAGCAATTAAAGCAATTTGCTGTATTAGGTGAATTAGCAGCAGGTGTTGCTCATGATATAAAAAATCCACTTATGAGTATTCGAGGATGTGCGAGAATATTAGAGAAAAAATTATCAGAGCAACTAAAATATAATGAATTTATAGAACCAATTATATATGAAGTAGATAGAATCAATGAAACCATAGAACAGATGCTATCCTATTCATTTATAACGAAGGAAGAAAACTATTCATTATTAAATATAAATGAGGTATTGGAAAAGTGTTTCAACGTTATTAGATTTCATAAAGAATTCAAATATATAAATATAGAGAAGAAATTTTCAAAGAATTTACCTCTCATTAAAGGCAATAATGTTCAATTGCAACAAGCATTTATAAATATTTTGTTAAATGCTGTTCAAGCTATTGAAATAGAAGGGGTTATAAGGATTGAAAGCTATAATTTTGAGGATGAAAATAAAGTATTAGTGATAATATCAGATAATGGAAATGGTATAGAAAAAAAAGAAATAGACCAAATTTTTCAACCGTTCTATAGTACTAAAAGTGGAGGGACAGGTCTTGGGCTTCCTATTGTAAAGCGAGTAATCGAAAAACATGGGGGGAAGATATTTGTTCATTCTAATGTTGATAAGGGAACAAAGTTTAAAGTTTACTTACCTTATTAGAAAGAGGGTATGTATATGAATAGGAAAAAAATATTAGTTGCTGATGATGAAGAATATATTGTTAGGGTCATACGTGAAGAATTGAAGAGTGAAGGTTATGAGGTGGATGTTGCTTATAATGGTGAGCAGGTTTATACTAAACTAGAGAAAAAGAAATATGATTTAGCCATAATTGATAATAGAATGCCTAAAAAAACTGGTATGGATGTATTAAAAGATATTAAGAAAATGAATTCAACTATCATAGTTATTATGATGACTGCTTTTGGAACTATTGATAATGCAGTAGAAGCTATGCGATTTGGAGCTTATGATTATATAACGAAGCCATTTGATAATAATGATTTAATATGTAAGATCAAGGAAGCTTTTAAAGTTAAACATGGTATTATTTATAAAATGGACAATCATGAAAAAGAAAAAAGTCAATTAGTAGGCTGTAGTAAGGAAATGATTGAAATAAAAAGAAAGATACACAAAATAAAAGATTTAGATACGACCATATTATTAACTGGAGAAAGTGGCACAGGAAAAGGAGTTATAGCTAGAGAAATACATGAGTTAAGTAATAGAAGTAAAATGCCATTTGTACATGTGAATTGTGCTGTATTACCTCAAAATTTGATTGAAAGTGAACTTTTTGGTCATGAAAAAGGTGCTTTTACTGGAGCCAATGAAAGGAAGCAAGGAAAATTTCAATTAGCTGCTAAAGGGACTGTTTTTCTTGATGAAATTGGAACTTTAGATCATAATTTACAAGCAAAACTTTTAACGGTATTACAGGATAAAAAATTCGAAAGAATTGGTTCTTCTAAAATTATTGAACTTGAAGGGAGAATTATAGCAGCTACAAATCTTAATCTTGAAGAGGCAGTTAGTTCTAATAAATTTAGGGAAGATTTATATTATAGACTAAATGTTATTTCCATAGAATGTCCACCACTAAGGTATAGGAAAGAGGATATTGAGGAATTAATATTATATTTTGTAAAAAAACTAAATAAACGGTTGGGGAAACACATAGAAAGAATTTCATCTCAAGTATGGAATATATTTATGGATTATGATTGGCCAGGAAATGTTCGTGAATTGGAAAATACTTTAGAGAGTGCTATGGCATTATCTAATGGAAATGTACTAGAGGAGGAAGACATACCTTTAAGAATTAGGAGAAAAGCAAACAGTGTAATCAATTCCATTGAATGTAGCAGTAGGTTGAGTATTTTAGAAATTCAAGAAATTAAGATCATAGAAAAAGCACTTGAGAGAAATAGTGGACATCGCGAAAAAACTGCCAAGGAACTTGGTATATCAAGGAGAACCCTCCAATATAAATTGAAAAAATTTGGATTGATCAATAAGGGAAATAAGTATTAAAATAATTATTATGAATTTATATTAAATTTTATTCTTGCATAAATAAAAAAAATATTGTATAATATTTTCAATCAATTAAATAGTTTAACGGGCAATGGCGTCCAACAAAATAGGATTTAAAATTCCTTTATTTGTTGACGTTTTTTTTATTATTTTTTTACGGAATTCAAATACTATAAATAATTAAGGAGGAGTTAAAATGGGGTGTAACTATACGAAAGAAGAATTATTAAAAAAGGCAACAGAATTGGAACTTGAGTTTATTCATTTACAGTTTACTGATATTTTGGGAGTTATGAAGAATGTTTCTATTACTATTGAGCAATTAGAAAAAGCATTGAATAATGAGATTATGTTTGATGGCTCATCTATTGATGGATTTGTTAGAATTGAAGAATCAGATATGTACTTAAGACCGGATTTATCTACTTTTGTAGTATTCCCTTGGACAAATCATGCAAAAGAGGCAAGAATGATCTGTGATGTATACAAGGCAGATGGAACTCCTTTTGAAGGATGTCCAAGAAATACACTAAAGAAAGTATTAAAAGAAGCCTATGATATGGGATATACTATGAATGTAGGACCTGAATGTGAATTTTTCTTGTTTCATACAGATGAGAGAGGAGAACCATCCTTAGAAACCCATGATAATGCTGGATATTTTGATTTAGCGCCAATAGATTTAGGTGGAAATGCAAGAAAGGATATGACCATTACATTAAAGCAAATGGGATTTGAAATAGAAGCTTCTCACCATGAAGTAGCACCAGGTCAACATGAAATCGATTTTAAATATGAAGATGCCCTAACCGCTGCTGATAATATTATGACCTTTAAGATGGCTGTAAGAATTATTGCTCAAAGACATGGACTTCATGCTACATTTATGCCAAAGCCTAAATTCGGGATCAATGGTTCAGGAATGCATATTAATATGTCCCTTGAAACATTAGATGGAAAGAATGCTTTTTATGATGGTGAAGGGGAGTTGGAGTTATCTAAAACAGCTTATCATTATCTAGGAGGAATTATAAAGCATGCGAGAAGTTTTGCAGCTCTTACTAATCCTACTGTGAATTCGTATAAAAGATTGGTTCCAGGATACGAAGCACCAGTACTGATTGCATGGTCAGCAAGTAACAGAAGTCCATTAGTAAGGATCCCTGCTAAAAGAGGGAATTCTACAAGAATAGAGCTTAGAAATCCAGATCCAGCAGCCAATCCCTATTTAGCATTAGCAGCTATTTTAAAAGCAGGGCTAGATGGTATTCAAAATAAAATCAATCCACCGGCACCTGTCATGAGCAATGTTTATCATATGGATGATGTGGAGATGAAGGAAAAAGGAATAACAAGTCTTCCAGAAAATCTTTATGAAGCAGTAAATGAGTTATCTAAAGATGAAGTGATAAAAGATGCTATTGGAGCCCATGTATATGAAAAATTTACAGATGCGGCCCTTTATGAGTGGTATGAGTATTCAAAATCTGTTTCTAAGTGGGAGCTCGATAGATATTTGAGAAAATTTTAAAAATTGTTTAAACTCGGAGTGGTCACATGGACAGTTATAGGATTGTAGTTGCAGACAGTAGTGAAAGTTCTAGAAAACTTATTTGCAAACTATTAAATAAAAAAGGGTATAAGACTTATCAAGCAACAGATGGAGCAGGAGCGATAAGAATTTCTAGAAGTGTTTTTCCAAAACTTTTAATTATGGACACAAACCTTTGGGGAATGAATGCCTATGAAGCTGCTCGTATTATAGAAGAGGATCAATTGTCAACGGTACTTTTTGTTACGAGTAATCCAACAAATTCTTTTTATCAGAAATTGAAAAATATGAATGTTTTTGCTTATGTGATGAAACCCATTCACCCTGATCAATTGTATCAAATGGTAGAGTTTTCAATTATGAATGGGAGTAAGATGCATCAATTATCAAAAAAAATAGAAAAGCTTGAGAGTACTTTAGAAAACAGAAAGAAGATTGATCGAGCAAAAGGATTGTTGATAGAACATTTAAGGATTTCTGAGGAGGAAGCTTATAAGTTATTAAGAAGGAAAAGCATGGATGCGTGCATATCAATGGATCAGATGGCAGAAAAAATTATAAAAAAATATATATAGAAAATAATGAATCCAATAGAGCCTCCGTATAGAGAGGCTCTTTTTTTATAATATTATTTACTAGATACAGTGGATGAATTCATGTATAATTGCAATATATAATTTGAATACAAGAAGTGAATATTTTATATAAGGAGAATACCATGAGAAGAAGAAAGAAAAAAGGTGCAGATGAAAAACTTTTAAGCTATACAGGATATGTATTAAAAGATCCAGGTGAATTAAAAGGAAAATGGAATGAAAGATTTAATAATCAAAATCCTATTTATTTGGAGTTAGGTATGGGCAGAGGTAAGTTTTTAACGACTCTTGCTAAGCAGCATAAAGATATTAATTTTATTGGAATGGAAATGAAGGAAGAAGTATTATTAAAGGCCGTTGAAAAGATTCACGAGAATCCTTTGGAAAATATTTTATTTGTATGGGGAGATGTAACTAAAATATTGGAATACTTTGAGCATGAGGAAATAAGGAGGATTTTTATTAATTTTTGTGATCCATGGCCAAAGAGAAGATGGGCTAAAAGAAGGTTGATTCATAATAGATTTTTGGAAATGTATAAAAAGTTATTAAGTAATCAAGGAGAAATTCATTTTAAAACAGATAATGAAAAACTATTTGAGTTTTCACTAAATGAATTTGCTGGTGCAGATTTAAAACTAAAAAATATTTCTTTGAATTTGGAAGAGAGTGATTTTGAAGGAAATGTTACAACAGAATATGAAGAAAAATTTATGCAACAAGGATTAAAAATCTATAGATGTGAAGGAAGAAAATAAATGAAAAACACTTGCACTTAATTTTGGCAAGTGTTTTTATGCATTTGGAGCTGTTAGCTGCATAATTCATCCATTTCTTTTGAGTATGATTAAAAAAAATTATGCAGAAACATTTGCTTTTGCTTTTCCGTTTTTATCATAGAAAAGTCCTCTAAGGATTAAAGCTAATGCACCATCTCCTGTGATGTTACAAGCTGTACCAAAGCTATCTTGTAATGCAAAGATTGCGATTAATAGACCAACTCCAGATGAATCAAATCCTAATACACCTGTAACAATGGCTAAAGATGCCATAACTGTTCCTCCAGGAACGCCAGGAGCACCTACTGCAAAGATACCGAATAAAAGAGTGAATAGTGCAATGGTTCCAACATCAGGTAATGCTCCATAAAGAATCTTAGAGATAACCATACAGAAAAATGTTTCTGTCAAAACAGATCCACAAAGATGGGTTGTTGCACCAAGTGGAATGGCAAAGTCAACAACTTCAGGGACTAAGGCTTTTGAGCGGTGAGCACATCTTAATGAAACAGGTAGTGTGGCAGCACTAGACATAGTACCTACAGCTGTTAAATAAGCAGGACCATAATACTTCACAACGTCTAGAGGATTTTGTTTTGATACAGCACCACCAATAGAATAAAGGATACTTAACCAAATGAAGTGACCTATTAGTACTAAAACGATTACTTTTAAGAAAATAGGTAATTGTTCTGTTAGACTTCCTGTATAAGCTAATCCTGCAAAAGTTGCTGAAATAAAGAATGGAAGAATAGGAATAACAATTTTGTTGACGATAGCTAAAATCATATTTTGCATCTCGTTGAGAAGAGTATTCATTGTTTCAGATTTTGTCCATATTACTGACACACCTGTTAAAATTGCTAATACTAAGGCAGTCATTACAGGCATGATGGGTTCAATGTTTAATTGAAATGCTGTTTTAGGTAATTCTTTTAAAGCTTGTGCTTGACTTGCAATATGTAAGTGAGGAATGATAATATATCCTGCAATAGCTGAAAGTGCAGAAGCACCTGCTGCAGATAAATAAGACATTCCTAAAAAAGTACCTAACATTTTACTTGCATTGTTTTTAAGACCTGTAATAGCAGGTGTGATAAATCCGAATATAACTAAAGGTACAGTGAAGAATATAAATGAGCCAAGAATTTCTTTGATGGTTGTAATAATGGCTATAATTTTTGGACTCACAGAAAGACCTAAAATAATACCAACGGTAATACCGATTAATAATTTAGGAATTAAGCCTAATCCTTTTTTTTTACTCATGTCTATAACCCTCCCCAAAAGTTGAAAAACATTTTTGAACATTATATATAATACTCCACTATTACTCAAATCATTTTACTTATATGCTATAACTTCGATTTCTACTAAAGCATCTTTTGGTAATCTTGCTACTTCTACTGCACTTCTTGCAGGATAAGCTTGATCAAAATATTGACTATATACTTCATTCATTTTAGCGAAATTATTCATATCACTTAGGAAAACAGTTGTTTTCACAACATTTTTTAGAGTGCTTCCAGCTTCTTCTAAAATCGCTTTTACATTTTCAAGAGATTGTTTTGTTTGTTCTTCAATAGTTTTTGGCATATCCCCTGATTTAGGATCTATTGGTAATTGTCCTGATGTGTAAATCATATTTTGTAGTGCAATTCCTTGAGAATAAGGACCAATGGCACCAGGTGCTGCTTGTGTACTAATTGCTTTTTTCATATGTATCCTCCTCTTTTTATGATAATTGGATTTAAGTAATGGTGGAGTTATATGCTTGTAGTTGTTTTTTATAAAATGTTTACTTACAGAAGATAGAAATCTTATCTGAATTTTTTATGTTTAGATTTGTTTAATAATGTTATTATATGAATAAAGAGTAGTTTAAGAAGTTTTTACCATTTTGTTTACCAATAGTATACAACTTTTTTATTTTATTGCAAATAATTTATTATTGCAATAAAAAAATATTTTTTGAGGAAAATATTTCATAAAAATGAAATTTTGTAAGATTTTTTTTCATTTAAAGATGGATTAAAATACATATTGACTTTATATCTATAGAGGAATATAATAAATGAAGTGTAAAAATCAAATAAAATAGAATATCTTATCCAGAGAGGTGGAGGGACTGGCCCTATGAAGCCCGGCAACCTAAAACATTTTGTTTTGTGGTGCCAATTCCAGCAGGTTTAACCTGGCAGATGAGAATAGCATATTACTTCTTGTTTGTCTGCAAGAGGTTTTTTTATTGCAAAAAAATATAGGAGGGAATGTAATGAAAAAAGGAAATCCATGGGCGCTACTCCCCTTAGTAGTTTTTCTTGTACTGTATCTTGTAACATCTATTGTTATTGGAGATTTCTATAAAATGCCTGTAACTGTGGCATTCTTAGCTGCAAGTATTGTTGCTATTGCTATGAATAGAAAGGAAAGTATTCATGACAAGGTGGAGGTGTTTTGTAAGGGTGCAGGAAACAATAATATTATCCTTATGTGTGTCATCTTTATTTTGGCAGGAGGATTTGCACAAGTAGCAAGGGAAATGGGAGCTGTAGATTCTACAGTGAATTTAGGACTTAGTATTTTACCTGGAAACATATTAATTGCTGGAGTTTTTGTTATAGGGTGTTTCATTTCATTATCTATTGGTACGTCAGTAGGAACCATCGTAGCTTTAGCTCCTATGGCAGTGGGGATTGCTGAAAAAACAGGGATTCCCATAGGCCTTGCATTAGGAGCAGTAGTGAGTGGTGCTATGTTTGGAGATAATCTATCTATGATTTCTGATACAACTATCGCAGCATCAAGAACACAAGGTTGTGAAATGAGAGATAAATTTAAGATGAATTTTATTATTGTAGTACCAGCAGCTATTATTACAGCAATTATATTTATTTCTATGAATGTGGGAGATACTTCTGTATTAAGTGGGAGCTATGATTATAATATTATGAAGGTATTTACTTACTTAGCAGTTTTAATTGCAGCATTATTTGGTGTAAATGTAATGGTTGTTTTAGTTGGAGGAACTTTATTTGCAGGAGTTGTAGGAATATTTACAAATGCCTTTGATGTATGGGGATTTGTACAGGCAATTGGAAAAGGGATTATGGGCATGTCTGAAATTGTAATCATCTCTCTTTTAATTGGTGGAATGGTTGAGGTAATAAAATACAATGGAGGAATAGATTTCTTACTAGATTTTATTACTAGTAGAATTCATAGTAAAAAAGGGGCAGAGTTAGGGATTGGTATTTTAGTAAGTGTAGTAGATGCTTGTACAGCAAATAATACTATCGCTATTGTTATGGCAGGACCTATCGCAAAAGATATAGGAGAACAATACGAGGTAGACCCAAGAAGGGCAGCAAGCATATTAGATACGTTCTCATGCTTTTGTCAAGGGGTCATACCCTATGGAGCACAACTATTGGTGGCAGCAAGTGTTGCAGGAACCTCATCCTTTGCTATTATGAGGTATTTATATTATCCTTATTTAATGGGAATATGTGCACTATTAGCAATTGCATTGGGGATTCCTAAGGTGAAAAAAAGTACTGCTAAAAATTTAAATTTTGGAAGATAGATGAAAAAAGCCTTTAATATGAAAATATTGAGGGCTTTTTTATTTGATGCAATTTTTCCTTATATTATGCACATAAGCAATAAAAGTAAGTATTTATATACTGAGAAGAAAACAATCTTTAGGAGGATTATAAATGATTAAGTTAAAAAGCATAAAAGGGAAAATTGTTTTGTCTATTATGTTATGTTCCTTAATTACAGCTGTTTTGATTGGTACCATAAGTATTTATAAAGGTTCGAAAATCATTGAAGAATATGCAAATAACGAATTAATGTTAATGGTAGAAAATAAAGCCCATGAAGTAGAAAGTATTTTTGAGAAAATGGAAAATAAAGTAGAAGAGATGGCAGATCAGCTGGAAATGAACTTTGATGTAGAAAAGTTAAAAAATACACCAGAATATATAGAAAAATATAAAGAACAAATAGATCCAACTATAGCATATATGGCAGAAAACACAAAAGAGACATTAAGTGCATATTTTGTGATAAACCATGAATTGGGTGATGGTGGACAAGGGGTTTGGTATATGGAAGAAGGAGATGGGCAATATAGACGACAAATGATAATAGATGTAACAAAATATGCATCAGATGATCATGAGCATGTAGGCTGGTATTATGAACCTATGGAATCAAAGAGTGGTATATGGCTCAAACCATATATGAATGAAAATATTCATATGTATTTAATTTCTTATGTGAAGCCCATATACGTAGAGGATACATTTTTAGGTGTTGTAGGGATGGATTTTAGCTTTGAAGATTTAGAAAAAAGAATAAAGAATATAAAAGTAAATGATACAGGTTATTTTTTCATGCTTGATCCTAATTATAATTATATGATCCATCCAACCATTGACAAGGATATCAATATGAAAACCCTATCTAATGGGAAATATGCAGATATAATAGATGCTATAGAGAAAGAATATAAAGGAAATATGAAGACTGAATTTGGTGGTATTGAAAAGCTCATAAGCTATCATAAGCTAAATAATGGATATACACTTGTTGTGAATACACCTAAGGAAGAAGTGTTTTCTGTATTGCATAGATTAAGTTTATTGATTCTTATGATAATGATGTGCTCTTTGGTAGTATCCATCCTTATTGCATGGATTTTAAGTAATAGAATATCTAAACCTATTATAATGGCAAGAGACTCTTTAGACAAAATGGCTAACTTGAATTTAGTGGATACGATCATAGAGACGGAAAAAAAAGATGAAGCAGGAAAAATGATAAAATCATTAGGGAATATGAGAAAGACATTGAGAGATATGGTTATAAACTTTAAAGAATCATCAAAAAAAGTAAATGAATATGCCAATACCTTAGCCAATGCTACGGAAGACACTTCCATGACTTTTGAAGGCATATCTCAAGCAACAGATGAATTGGCAAAAGGATCAATGGAACAAGCAAAAAATGCCCAAGATGGCGTTGAAAAGCTGGATAGATTTGCTGAAAAAATTGCTGTTGTAGTAGAAAAATCAGAATATATTAGAGAACATACAAGTGTAATTACTATAGCAAATCAGGAAGGTGCTGATGCGATTTCAGATTTGCAGCAATCTATTAATGATAATATTCATATTGCATCAGATATCACGGATCAAGTAGATCAATTAGATCATAAATCTCAATCTATTAGTATGATTAGTGAAACCATTCAAGCTATAGCAGACCAGACAAATCTATTGGCATTAAATGCAATGATAGAATCAGCTAGAGCAGGAGAATCTGGAAGGGGATTTGCTGTTGTTGCAGAAGAAATAAGAAAACTAGCTGAACAAGTAACAAACAATGTAAAAGTCATTAAAGATACAACGAATGATGTGAGGGAAGAAGTAGTTCATACAAAATTAAAAATAGACACGGCAAAAGAGATTATAGGAAAAACTGAAAAGGTATCCAACATTACCAGCGAGAAATTTGAGATTATCAGTAGATCTGTAAACAAAATGATTGAACAAATAGAAATACTTACAAAAAGTATTATGAAGGTAGATGAAGATAAAGAAAAAGTAATTAGTGCTATTCAAGAAATATCAGCTATAACAGAACAATCATCAGCTTCTACAGAAGAAATTTCAGCATCTATTCAGCAACAAACAGCTGTAATAGAAGAGATTTCTAGGACGGCAGAAAAGTTAAGATCAATTTCAAAAATATTGAATGAGAGCATCAATAATTTTGAAATTTAAAGACCCTTGTATGGTATTTTTTATATAAAAAGAATTAGGATGATGAAGATAAAAAAAGCTGCATCCTTTGATGAGGGTGCAGCTTTGATCATTTTACATTGTAATGAATAAAGTTTTTAAATGGGTAGCTGCTTTTTTAGGATCCTCTTGACCAAGTATTGCAGAGACTACGGCAATGCCATTTACTTTTCTTCTGATAATAGTAGATGCATTATCTAGTGTAATTCCGCCGATAGCCACAATAGGAATAGATACATTAGCTTGAATGTCATGAAAAACTTTTTCGGAAATGACCGTTGCATCATTTTTAGTGCTTGTAGGAAATACAGCGCCTACTCCTAGATAGTCAGCACCATTATTTTCAGCAAGGATAGCATCCTCTATAGTTCTTGCTGAAATGCCTATGATTTTTTCAGGACCTAATATTGTTCGTGCAATTGTTAAGGGAAGGTCACTTTGCCCTAAATGAACACCATCTGCATCTATTGCTTGAGCAATATCTAATCGATCGTTAATAATGAGTGGAACATCATATTTTTTACATAAATCTTTCATTTTTAGAGCATGTTGATAAAAGGTTCTAGAGGAAGATTTTTTTTCTCTTAATTGAAGGAGGGTCACTCCTCCTTGTAGAGCTAATTCTGTTTTTTTATAAAGGGTATCAAAATCCATTTGAGCATCATCTGTTACTAAATAAATGGTTTTATCCATTGTTTTTAACATACTGTATTTTCGCCTCCTGTATCAAGGTGTTAGGGTGTATTTGACTAATAGCATTTGTTTGCACAATTATTAGTTGTTGCATAGCTTGTAATGTGATGAATCAGTGGCCTTTTTGCTTTTACTCTGATAAAGCAGTGGGATGTTTTTTTAAATATACCCATGAATTTGTCACCTTTTTTGTAACTATAAATAAGATACTTGTACTCATCATAACAGGCACAGTTGCCCCTAAGAAAAAGTCCATATTGATAAATTGATAATAAAGATAAACACCTATGGCCCAAATTACAAAAGAACCCCAATGAACTAGTAAGTTTTTCTCGATATTTTTCTTTTTAAAAACAAAATAATCTGTCATGAGTACAGCAAATAGGGGCGCAAAAACAGATCCGATTGCGTATAAAAAGTTTTCATATTGTTCAATAGGAATAAGAATGGCTAAAACCATACCGATTAACCCCATAGCTAATGCAACTTTTCTTTCTTCTAATTTAGGGAAAACATTTAAAAAGGTAACCCCTGCAGAATAAGCATCTAAGAATGTAGTGGTAACAGTGGATAAAACAATAATGCCTAAGCCAAATAATCCTAGATTTGCAGCAAGCATCATACTTCCTGGATCAGCATTTCCTGCCATAATAGCTGCGCCAAGGCCAATGGTATACATCCATGTACTTCCTACAAAATATCCTATAAAGCTACCGAAAAGTCCTGATTTTTTGTTTTTTGAAAAACGTGTATAGTCAGAAATCAGTGGAAGCCATGAAAGGGGCATAATCACATTTAATTCAATAGCTGTTCCCATAGACAAAGGTTCTACACTTTTACTAGTAAAAACAGAACTGTCTTTGAAAACAACAGTACTTAAAACGATAGTTAATCCAAATAATAGAGCTACTGCAATCAAATTTAGCTTCTGGAATCCATTTTTACCAAGGAAAATCCATAAGCAAATAAAAATGCCGATGACAAAAGACCAAAGAGTCAAGTGATCAAAAGACCATAAAATTTTAGTGATTTCATTAACAGAGCGGCCTCCAGAAATAATCATAACAGCCGTCCATCCAATTAACTGTAATACATTTAAAATAGAAAATAAGTAGGAACCATAGGACCCAAAAGAGATTCTTGTGGACATAATAGAAGGTAATTTACTTTCTGCACCTATGAATCCACCTAGAACAAGGATACCTGTTCCAATAAGATGTCCTATAAGAATAGCTGTGAAAGCTTTAGAAAATCCCATAGGTGCTAAAAGTCCCCCTGTTAAAATTTCAGCAATGGAGATGGACGCACCAAACCATAATGCTAAAAGGTGAAAGCTACTTAAACCGAGTTTTTCATTAGTCATTTAAAATACCTGCCTTTTCATAAAGTTCATAAAAATGATGGGTTGGACCTACCCCATGACCAATAGAGAATCCATGCATAATAGCTGTTGTAATGTATTGCTTTGCTTTTTTTACTGCTTCATAAATAGGCATGCCCTTTGCTAAATTGGCAGTAATAGCAGAAGATAGAGTACATCCTGTACCATGAGTGTGAGTCGTTTTTATTCTTTCTTGATCTAATAAGTAAAACTCTTTTCCATCATATAAAACATCTGTGGCTGTATCTGAAAGATGTCCACCTTTTACTAATACAAAGTTAGGGCCTAAATCATGTAAATCTTTTGAGGCTTGTTTCATTGTATCCAAATTTTCTATGCGATATCCTAATATTTCCTCTGCTTCTGGAAGATTTGGTGTGATTAATGTAGCCATAGGCAATAATTTTTCAATTAAAGCTTTTTTGGCCTCAGGTTTTAATAAATCATATCCGCTTTTTGAAATCATAACAGGATCTAATACCAATGGAGGTAGATCATATTTTTTTAGAGTATCTGCAATGATTTCAATAGTTTCTGTCTGAGATACCATACCAATTTTGATACCGTGAACATGAATATCATCAAAAATTGCTTTGATTTGATTGGCAATAACAGTTGGGGTAATATCTTGTACATCAAAGACTCCTTGTGTATTTTGAGCAGTAATTGCTGTAATGACACTCATACCAAATGTAGCGTGGGCTGAAAATGTTTTTAAATCTGCTTGAATCCCTGCACCACCGCTACTATCAGATCCTGCAATCGTTAAACAATGTTTCATAAAAATTCATCCTTTCTATTCTAATGATTTTTTAAAGCTTTGATTGGAAGTAATAAAAAAGCACGAACCCAGTAAGGATTCGTGCAATAGTATTTTATGTATTGCTTCCCTACGCTGGCATGATCCAGATCAGGTTAAGGGTCAAAGAATCAACATTCTTACTCTCAGCTGATTGAACCAGCTCCCCTAGCGTTAAAAATATTCTGTTCGACTTTATGATACTACGATTACAAAGTATTTACAAGAGCTAATAGTTATTTTAAAATTTTGCAAAACTATTCCCATACGGATCATATGGAATAGTTTTAATTGAAAAAGAATAGTTGACAAACAAAGTTTACAAGTGTAAACTTTGTTTGTGGATTATGTTTGTAAACCAAATATTCTATGGAGGTGTGTGGAATGAAAAATATTCCTAAAATATCTGAATCTGAATTTGAAATTATGAAGCTTTTATGGAAAAACAACCCCTTAACATCTAATGAAATTATTGATGTATTATCAGAGAAGATGGGCTGGTCTCATCAAACCATCAAAACTTTTATCAATAGACTTCTCAATAAAAAAGTTATTGGATTTGAAAAGTCTGGAAGAAGCTATCTTTACTATCCATTATTTTCTTATGATGATTATGTAAAGGTAGAAAATAAATCTTTTCTTCAAAGAATCTATGATGGTGCTTTAGGAACACTATTTTCAAAATTTCTAGAGGAAGAAAATCTATCTCAAAAGGAAATAGAAAAGCTTCAAAAAATTTTAGAGGAAAAAAAAGAAACTAAAAATAAAGAATAGACCTTATCATGCTTATAAGGAGCGTTATGTATGAACTTACTAGAAATTATATTTGTATGGATTTTATATGCATCATTGACATCTACCATGATGATCTTTTGTGTTATTTTACTAAAAAAGCTTATAAAAAATCATATGGATTTAAGATTTTATCATGCTTTATGGCTTTTAGTCATGATACGATTGTTGATTCCTTTTACTCCTGAAAGTCCATTGAGTATGTTTAATCTTTTACCTGAAAATCATCAACATATGATAGGTTATAATCAGTCTATTGATAGCTTTTATACATTAGAATCAGAAGAGATAAGTGAAAATGAAAAAAGTTCTGATATAGCCCCTATAAAAAGACAAACCATAAATAAAAGCAATTTACCGAAAGAAGAGATTTTAGAAAATAAGAAGAAGATTTCTTTTGAAAATTCTTTTTCAAAAATAAGCTTTCAAGTAGCTTCATATATTTGGTGCTTTGGATTTTTAACTATATTTTTATTAATTATGTTTACTGCTATTAACTTTAATAAAAAAGCAAAAAAATTTAAAAAGGTCAATGATTCTCAAGTGATTCAAATTTTGAATCTGTTAAAAGAAAAATTGAAAATGAATAAAAATATTGAATTATATTATGAAGAACGCATCAAAAGTCCTTTTATAGCTGGACTGATTCATCCTAAAATCTATCTTCCTAGAGAACTTCTAAGAATGGTTGGAGAAAGAGAGCTATATTATATACTTTTACATGAATTGATTCATTATAAAAGAAAAGATTTATTTTACAATTTATTTGAAACAATAGCCCTAAGCCTTCATTGGTTTAATCCTGTTGTATGGTTTGCAGTAAAAAAAATGAGATTTGATAGGGAATTATCTTGTGATTATGGTGTTCTTGAAATTCTTGAAGAAAAGGAAGGAACAGAGTATGGTTTGA
The DNA here is from genome assembly GCF_019884785.1 of Crassaminicella profunda. Lineage (GTDB taxonomy): Bacteria > Bacillota > Clostridia > Peptostreptococcales > Thermotaleaceae > Crassaminicella > Crassaminicella profunda. The sequence continues at coordinate 2,767,298 of NZ_CP082326.1, read as the reverse complement.
CTATTTTAAAACTATCTAGTATTTTTTCAAACCATATTTCAAAAAAAATGATTCCTGCATATTTTTATGAAAATAAAAATCAAATTGAGAGGAGAATTATGATGATAAAAACCTTTAAAAAAAGTTCTTATAAAATATCTATCCTGGTGGTGCTTATATTTTTATTGCTTACCCCTCTTACACTTACTAATGCTCAAATAAATACTAATAATAAAACAAGTTTTCAAAATAAGGGATTTAGCTTAGATACGCCAGTTCATTTTAATACATTAGAACGAGCTCTTGATTTTGTTAATTTTGATTTTAAAGTTCCAGATACGGACCTAAATAATTATATCTTTGATTCAATCATTTTGCATGATGATGTACTTCGAATAAAGTTTGCTGTGAAAAATGTTGTTGATACTTCAGCCTTTACCCTAACAATTTCTAAAAAAGAATTGATGGAGGATGAAAAGAAAAAGTCTTATGAAATATATAAAGGAAGCCATGATGAAAAAATTACTAAAAAATCTACTATAGAGCCCATGACCATTGCTAATACTCAAGGGATACGTGTAACAACTAAATTTAATTATGAGTGGACAGAAAAAGGGATAAAGGAATTAGAAAAAAATAATACAAAAAATACAAAGCATATCCCTACGATTGAACATATTGAAAAATATTTTATTTGGCAAGAGGATGGAATATGGTATAGCTTAGATTATTATTTTGAAAATAATTCTTATTATGGAGATACTTCTATGAGTGAAATTCCTATAAAAGATATGGAAACCATTTTATCCTCTCTTAGGTATACGAAAGAATTAAAAAATATGGACTATGTATCGAAAGCCTGGGAAAATTATTTGTATATCTATGGGGATAAAGATTTAAGAAAAGCAGAAAAAATTATTGGCTTTGTACCAAAGTTTCCATTAAAGTTGCCTGAAGGATTTACGGCAGTTTCTTCAAGTATTGGTTGTCCTATGTATTTAGAAACAGAACCATGGACTCAATTAGAAACACTATTTCAAAAGGAAAAGGACAATTCTTCAGAAATAACATTTATTCAAACAAAAAGTATCCATCGCTATGGGTTTTTAGAAAAAAATGGATATGATCGGGAAACAGAAATACAAGCTAAAATCATGAATATAGAGGATACTAAAATGTTTACCTTTGAAGGAAAAGATAAGCAGTATTATATGTGGAAAAAAGACAATATTATATATACAGTAGAATTTACTGGAACATTTAAGCGCAAAGAAAATATTGTGAAATTCTTTATTAATGAAACGCCGTATTTTAAGTAGACTTTTTGTACATAAAAATAGATTTGAAAAAATGAACCAATACCATTAGAATAATAATGTATATAGAGTTCACACTAAAAATCATACAAAGGTGATGATAGCAATGTCATTCCTTATCCTATCATTATCACCTGTTAAATCTAATACTGAAGGTGGATGTCTATGGAAATATAGAAAATAGTAGAAAGAGGGCGATTATTATGATGATGATCTATAGATATGAAATAAAAAATTGGAGAGATGAAAGAATCGAATAAGAAAAGGAGAACCTATGGAAAAAATCAAAATAATCGCATCAAATAAAAGTTGGATAGAACAAAGTGCAGTAGATCAATTAAAGGGCATCGCATCCCTTAAAGGAATCATCAAGGCAGTAGGACTTCCAGATTTGCACCCGGGAAAAACTCCAGTAGGAGCAGCTTTTGTGAGTGAAGAGATGATATATCCTCATATTATAGGAAATGATATAGGCTGTGGGATGAGTTTTTTTATGACAGATGTGAAAAAGCATAAAGTAAAAAAAGATAAATGGATTAAAAAATTAGAAGCTACTTTAAATATAAAGGATATTCTTATAGAAGATACTTTTGACGATACAACTTCCTTTAAAGAAAAAATGGGAACTATCGGTGGAGGCAATCATTTTGCTGAGTTTCAAGAAATTGAGAAAGTGTTTCATGAAGAAGCATTTGAAAGATTAGAACTTAGTAAAAAGCATATATACCTTTTAGTTCATAGTGGATCAAGAGGCTATGGAGAAAGCATCCTAGATGAAGCCATTAAAAAATATCATGCACAAAAGGGACTTAAAATAGGAACATTTGAAGCAGACGCATATCTAAAAAAGCATGAGAGAGCCATCTATTGGGCAGAAAATAATCGAAAAATGATTGCTAATAGATTCATGAAATTACTTGGAATAGAGATGACTAGGGTGTTAGATAGTACCCACAATAGTATTGTAAGAAAAGCTATCAAAAATAAAGAAGTCTATATCCACAGAAAGGGAGCAGCACCAGCAGATGTTGGAGCAGTTGTTATCCCTGGATCAAGAGGAGATTTGACTTATATTGTCATGCCAAAGCCAAGTGAGGTTTCAGCGTACTCTATTGCTCATGGAGCAGGACGGAAATGGAGTCGTGGAGGCTGCAAAGAAAGACTCATGAATAAATACACAAAAAAAACAATCAAACAAACTCAATTGGGTGGAGCTGTGATTTGTAAAGATAAAAGTTTGCTATTTGAAGAAGCTCCTGAAGCCTATAAAAATATTGAAACAGTTATAAAAGATTTACTAGAGGCAGATTTAATTGAGGTCATTGCTACATTAAAGCCTGTCATAACTTATAAGGGGTGATTGGGTTATGTGGATGCAAATTAGTAGTGGAGCAGGACCTGAGGAGTGTGCTTTAGGTGTAGGACTTTTTTTCAAACAGGTCATCAAAGAATGCAAACAAAAGGATTTTAAAATAGAACTAGTAGGACATGAAGAGGGACAATATCCAGGAAATTATCAATCGGTTATTTTACGCATTGAAGGAGAAGGAGTAAGGAAATACCTAAAAAGTATGGAAGGAACCATTCTCTGGATTTGTAAGAGTCCTTATCGACCCAATCATAAGAGGAAAAATTGGTATATTAATGTGGAAGTCTATGAAGAACAGGAAAAATATAGCTTTCACTTGTCAGATGTAAAAATAGATACCATGAGAAGTTCAGGAGCTGGGGGACAAAATGTAAATAAACTAGAAACGGCTGTAAGAGTGACCCATTTGCCAACAGGGATTATGGTGAAAGCACAGGAAGAGAGAAGTCAATATCAAAATAAAAAACTAGCCCTTGCCATCCTTGAAAGAATTCTTAAAAATAAAAATGAAGAAGCTTTAGATGATTTCAAAAAAGGATTATGGCAGCAACATAAGGCTTTAGTAAGAGGGAATCCTGTGAGAACTTTTGAGGGGAAGAAGTTTAAGATAAAGAAATAAAAATTTAAAAACTGTCTTTACGAAATGTAAGGACAGTTTTGTTTCTGATCATATAAACGAACCTATAAAAGGAAGTGATTTGGATGCTGAATCCAATAGGATTTAAATACTTTATTAACGTATTTAAATATAGTTTATTAGAAACTTTCTGTAATGGTAAAATACTGTTTATGTTTTTAATAGTAGTTGCTATTTTAGTAGGCATATGGGGAAACGCTATGAATATTGAATGGTATAATTCAGCTCATGGTGTTCACACATTAAGTAATCCTAGAATGGAAGCTATTCATTTAATGATGAGTGTAATAGCTATAACAGCAATCATATTTACGTATTATACAATTAAGAGAATTATAAAAGAATTAAATTAGGTATACTAAAAAAGAGGAAGGTGAAACCATGAAATTTACTGAATATGAATACAAAAGACCCAATATAAAAACTTTTGAAGAACAATTTAACCAATTATTAAATGATTTTATAAAAGCAAAGAATTACAAAGAACAAGATGAACTCATGAGTAAAATCAATACCTTAAGAAATGAATTTGAGTCTATGGAGCAAATTGCTTATATTCGACATACGATCAATACAGAAGATAAGGTATATGAAGAGGAACAAAAATATTTTGACGAAAATGGACCTATTTATGAAGGATTAGTTGCTAAATATTATGCTGCATTAGTGGATTCAAAATATAAGGATGATTTAAAAGAAAAATGGGGAGAACAGCTTTTTCGTATTGCAAAGCTTAAAGTGAAGAGTTTTTCCCAGGAAATAATTGAAGATTTAAAGCTTGAGAATAAATTAATGAGTGAATATACAAAGCTTTTATCCTCAGCCAAAATACCTTTTGAAGGAGAAGCGCGAACGATACCTCAGTTAAGACCTTTTCAAATGTCTCATGATCAAGATATAAGAAAGAGGGCAAATGAGGCAAAATATAACTTCTTTAAAGAAAATGAAGAAAAGTTTGATGAAATCTATGATAAATTAGTAAAAGTAAGAACTAGGATGGCTCAAAAGCTAGGATATGAAAATTTTGTAGAGCTTGGGTATGCTCGTATGCTTCGAACAGATTACAACAAAGATATGGTTGGAAATTTAAGAAAACAAGTAAAAGAATATATTGTACCTTTAGCTACAAAATTAAGAGAAAAGCAAAGCTGTAGACTAAATTTAGATCAATTAAAATACTATGATGAAATTCTTACCTTTTTAGATGGAAATGCAAAACCTAAAGGAGATGCAAAAGAAATTCTTGAAGCTGGAAAGAAAATGTATGAAGGATTATCTAATGAAACAAAGGTATTTTTTGAATACATGATGGAAAACCAGTTGATGGATGTTTTAAGTAAGGGTGGAAAATCTCCAGGAGGATATTGTACATATATTGCTAAATATAAAGCCCCTTTTATATTTTCAAATTTTAACGGGACTGCTGATGATATAGATGTACTGACCCATGAAGCAGGCCATGCTTTTCAAGTATATGAAAGTAAAGAATTTGAGATTCCTGAATATAATTTTCCAACACTTGAGGCTTGCGAAATACATTCTATGAGTATGGAATTCTTTACGTATCCATGGATGGATTTATTCTTTGATGAAGTGAATAAATATAAATTTGGACATTTGAGTGAAGCTTTTTTATTTATTCCTTATGGGGTAGTGGTAGATGAATTTCAGCATTATGTATATGAAAATCCAAATGTAACTCCAAAGGAAAGAAAATGCAAGTGGAGAGAAATAGAAAAAAAATATCTGACCTATAGGGATTATGATGGAAATGAATTTTTAGAAAACGGTGGATATTGGTATCAACAAGGACATATCTTTAAAAATCCATTCTATTATATTGATTATGTATTAGCAGAAATCTGTGCATTCCAATTTTTCAAAAAATCTATAGATGATTTTGATGGAGCGTGGAAAGATTATCTAAAGCTTTGTAAGGTGGGAGGTAGCAAATCTTTCTTAGAATTAGTAGATTTTTCAAATTTAGATTCTCCTTTTGAAGATGGAAGTATAAAGTCAGTGGCAGAAGGAATAGAAAAATATTTAGATCATATATCAATAAAGTAAAAGGTTTTGGACTAAGTTATTTTGAAAAATATTAAATTTTAATAGTAAATATACAATGAAAAAGGAATTTCTTTATTATTTAAAGGAATTCCTTATATATATTGAATTATTTTTTGACAAGTGGTTCGATCCCTAATATAGCATTTAAATCGTCCTCAGGAGTAGAAATAGGACTAATATTGAATTTGTCTACTAACACCTGTAATACATTAGGTGTAACAAATGCAGGAAGTGTTGGTCCAAGACGAATATTTTTAATCCCCAGGGATAAAAGGGTAAGCAAAATACCTACAGCCTTTTGTTCATACCAAGAAAGAATCATTGAAAGAGGTAATTCGTTCACATCACAATCAAAGGCTTTGCTAAGAGCTAGAGCGATTTGAATGGCTGAATAGGAATCGTTACATTGTCCTACATCAAGAAGTCTTGGAAGACCTGCTACAGTTCCAAAATCTAATTTATTAAAACGGAATTTACCACAGGCAAGGGTCAATATGATTGTGTCTTGTGGTGTTTTTTCTGCAAACTCTGTATAATAATTTCTTCCAGGTCTTGCACCGTCACATCCTCCAATGAGGAAGAAATGTTTTATAGCACCACTTTTTACAGCTTCAACGATTGTATCTGCGTGACTTAGTACTGCATTATGACCAAATCCAACAAGGATTTTCTTTTCAGGTTCATCTTCCGTAAAGCCACCTAAGGCTAATGCTTTTTCAATGATTGGAGTGAAATCTTTTTTGCCATTTACTTCATCTATATGAGGGGTATCAGGCCATCCAACGATGCTTGTAGTAAATAATCTGTCTTTATAGCTTTCTCTTGGCTTTTGAAGACAATTTGTAGTCATTAAAATACATCCAGGAATGCCATCAAATTCATTTTGTTGTTTTTGCCATGCTCCTCCAAAATTCCCTACTAAATGTTTATATTTCTTTAATTCTGGATATCCATGAGCAGGAAGCATTTCACAATGGGTATAGATATTGATTCCCTTTCCCTCTGTCTGCTCTAGTAAATTTTTTAAATCTTTTAAATCGTGACCAGATACGATGATAAAAGGACCTTTTTTCTTTGTAATGAGTACTTCTGTTGGTTCTGGATTTCCATAAGTACTTGTATTAGCTGCATCTAAAAGAGCCATGCACTTAAGGTTTGTTTGTCCAAATTCCATATTTAAATGAAATAAATTTTCAACAGTTAGAGAATCATCTAGTGTAGCTGCCAGTCCCTTGTAAAAGAAATTATTTACTTCATCATCAAATTTACCAAGAACATATGCATGATGGGCATAAGCGGCCATACCTTTAAAAGCATAAATCAATAATTCTCTTAAAGAACGTATATCCATATCTAAATTTTCATCTGCCATGACACCTACTTGCTTTGCATCTTCTAGCATTTCTTCTAATGTATTTGGGGGTCTATATGTAGCTGCTTTTGGTACATTTTCAATTTCACCAGCAGAGGTCTTTAATTCTTCTTTCATTGCATCTGCTAATTTAATATACTCAACAAATCTATCTGGGTCAAAATTAACATTTGTAAGGGTTGAAAACATAGCATCTACTACAAATTTATTAATTTTACTACGAATTTTTACTCCTTTTTCAATGTTTTTTTGACCATAAAAGCCTATTCCTTTTAATAAATGAATTAACACATCTTGTAAATTAGCTACAGTTGCGTCTTTTCCACATACGCCGACCTTGACACATCCTTTTGAACCTAAAGTTTGTTCGCATTGATAACAGAACATGGCTTGATCCATAAAAGAACCTCCTTTGTTTCAATGTAATAGATATCAAAAGTATTATTTGATAATGAATACAAATATATACCATTTGAATAGATAAACAGATTTATTATTTTATTTGTATTATATTTGTTAATGTTATTCGTATTCTTATCTATTCAGCAATGCATTATATGATTAAACACATAAAACAGGTGGTTAACTATAGTAATAACGGAATATATTGAAAAATAATGCTCCTTTCTATATAATAGTGTATTGTAAAGTATTACATGGTTTTAAGGTTTATTTTTTTATGTATAAAGAAAATTGTAAAATATGATAATAAAGTTTATAATGAAAAAGACTTTCATAATAAGCAGATAACATATAGGTAAGAGAATAAATTCCTTTTAATTACAAAAAATAATGTTGCTATTGCATAGAACGAGGAGTTGATAAAAAGTGGAAGATAAAAAAGTGAAAAAACATGAACTGCCTCTTATTCCACTTAGAGGGCTTTCAGTTTTTCCATACATGGTACTGCATTTTGATGTAGGAAGAGAAAAGTCAATCAATGCATTAGAAGAAGCTATGGTGAATGACCAATTAATATTTTTGACAACACAAAAAGAAGCGGAAGTAGATTTACCTACACGAGATGACTTTTATGAAGTAGGAACTTTAGCTAAAATAAAACAGATGTTGAAGCTTCCAGGAGATGCTATTAGAGTATTAGTAGAAGGAATCAGTAGAGCGAGGGTGATAGATATTCTACAAGAAGACCCTTACTTTAAGTGTGTAGTAGAGGAAGAAATGTATGATGATGAGATAGAGATGGATAAAGAGCTTGAAGCATTAATGAGAACAGTAACCAATGCTTTTGAAGACTACATAAGTGTAGGAAGCCGTATTTCCCCTGAAGTATTTATGAATGTTACGACTATTGAAGAGCCAGGAAGACTTGCTGATATTATGGCTTCTCATATGATTTTAAAGATAGAACAAAAGCAAGAAATACTAGAAGCTTTTGAGCCTAAAGAGCGTCTAGAGGTCATTTATAAAATACTTTTAAGAGAAATAGAAGTATTAGAAATTGAAAGAGATATTAATGTTAGAGTAAAAAAACAAATCAATAAAGTTCAGAAAGAATATTACTTGAAAGAACAACTAAAAGCCATTCACGAAGAATTAGGAGAAGAAGACGAATTTAATGAGGAAGAAGATGACTATAAGGAAAGAATCAAAAAATCAAAACTTCCTAAAGAGGTAGAAAAGAAGGTTAAGAAAGAACTTAGTAGGCTTTCTAAACTCTCTCCAAGTTCAGCTGAAAGTGGTGTCATTAGAAATTATGTAGATTGGATTTTAGATATTCCATGGGCGAAGCAAACCAAAGATCAAATCGATATTCAAAAAGCAAAAATCATACTAGATGAAGACCATTATGGGCTAAAGGATGTTAAGGAAAGAATTTTAGAATATTTAGCTATCAGACAGTTGTCTAAAAGCATGAAAGGCCCTATTATTTGTTTAGTAGGTCCTCCAGGAGTAGGAAAAACTTCTATTGCCAAATCTATTGCAAGAAGTTTAAACCGAAAGTTTACAAGAATGTCTCTTGGAGGTGTTCGAGATGAAGCAGAGATCAGAGGACATCGTAGAACTTATGTGGGTGCTATACCAGGAAGAATCATGTCCGCAATAAAAGAATGCGGTTCTAAAAATCCTGTATTCTTATTTGATGAGATAGATAAATTAAGTAATGATTTTAGGGGAGATCCAGCATCTGCATTATTAGAAGTATTAGACCCTGAGCAAAATAAAGAATTTACAGATCATTATTTAGAAGTTCCCTTTGATTTGTCTAAAGTCATGTTTATTACAACAGCAAATAGCTTAGGAACTATTCCAAGACCTCTTCTTGATAGAATGGAAGTTATAGAGGTATCTGGATATACAGAGGAAGAGAAACTAAAAATTGCACAAAAATACCTTTTACCTAAGCAGAAAAAAGAACATGGACTGAAAGAGAAAAGTCTTCAGATTTCAGAGCAAACCCTTCGAGATGTAATTAGTTATTATACAAGGGAATCAGGTGTGAGGAACTTAGAAAGACAAATTGCTACATTATGTAGAAAATCTGCAAAGAAAATTGTTGAGAAGAAGATAAAAAATGTTCGAATCAATGTAAATAATCTAAGCAACTATCTTGGAAGCAGAAGATATAGATATGAAAAGATTAAAGAAAATCATGAGATAGGTATTGCAAGAGGTCTTGCATGGACAAGAGTTGGAGGAGATACCCTATCTATTGAAGTAACAACCATGAAAGGAAATGGAAAACTTGTATTAACAGGACAGCTTGGAGATGTAATGAAGGAATCTGCAAGAGCTGGAATCAGTTATATTCGATCTAAAATTGAGGATTTAAATATACCAGAAGACTTTTATCAAAAGTTAGATATTCATATACATATTCCAGAAGGAGCTATACCAAAGGATGGACCATCAGCTGGGGTTACTATGGCAACGGCAGTTATATCAGAGCTTACAAAGATACCTGTTAATAAATATGTAGCCATGACAGGGGAAATTACATTAAGAGGTAGAGCTTTACCTGTAGGGGGAATTAAAGAAAAGGTGTTAGCTGCAAATAGAGCAGGAATTACGAAAGTATTATTGCCTATTGATAATGAAAAAGATATAGAAGAGATTCCTGAAAATGTAAGGAAAAAGCTAACTTTTGTTTTAGTTGAAAATATGGATCAAGTATTAGAGCATGCATTAGTTCGGAAGGAAGAAAAAGATGAAAATTAAAAGTGCAGAGATTGTTATTAGTGCAGTAAAGAGAGAACAATATCCAGAGGATGAAAAACCTGAGATTGCTTTTGCTGGGAGATCTAATGTAGGAAAGTCTTCTCTTATTAACCTTTTGGTGAATAGAAAAAAACTTGCTAGAACTAGTTCAAGTCCAGGAAAAACTCAAACGATTAATTTCTATGATATTAATGATCAGTTTCGAATTGTAGACCTTCCAGGATATGGTTATGCGAAGGTGTCTAAGAGTAGTAAAGAAGCTTGGGGAAAAATGATGGATGCCTATCTTAGCAATAGGAAAAATCTAATAGATGTATTTCAGCTTGTGGACATTCGCCATGCTCCTACACAACAGGATAAGCATATGTATAGTTGGATTAAGCATTTTGGTTTTAATGGGATTGTTATTGTTACAAAACTAGATAAAATCAAGAGAGGTCAAAGACAAAAACATTTAGATATCATAAAAAAAGAACTTCAAATGACAAGTGACGATATCCTATTGCCTGTTTCAGCAGAAAGCAGAGAAGGAAAAGAAGAAGCTTGGGAGATTATTAATGAGGTCTTTAAAGTGAATGGATTTGATTTTGAAGCAGAGGAAGCAATAAAATAATAAATATTATGTATTTATGAATAAAATGTATCCTATAGGGTGATGAATAAAAAAGTCTACCTTATAGGATATTTTGTGATTAAAATATAATTCTTTAATGATGATTTTAAGGTATATTTAAGATTTATTTAAGTGTAAATTTATATTGATAAAATATAATAAAATTAGAAAAAAATTATGATTAATTATAGAAAAATGAAGACATAATCAATAGAAAGGGTATACTAATCATTTGTGACAAAAATGTAAGATTAGATCAAAGAACGTAAGGGAAGTAAATGGAATTGTATATATTTATAAGATATGATATTTATAAAGGAAATCATAAAGGAGGATGAGCATATCATGTTTTCTAAGGAAAAAGGATTATTTTTAGAAGCTAAAGGGGCAAGATATCTGCCAAATATTATTGTTGTGCTTATATTAGCAGTTGCTTTTCTCATAGGTGGAGAAATTATTGGTGGAATAGCTATGGCTATTACGGGGATATTTATTTTTGGAACATCTAATGTAAGCCCTTTAATGGGGATGATGGCACAATTGATTTTTGGTTTTTTGTTTGTATCATTATTGATATTTGCGTGGGTAAAGCTTGCTGAGAAAAGAAAGATTTCAAGTATGGGATTTTATAAAGAAAATTTTATTAAAAAATATACGATAGGTTTTATGGTTGGAGTTGGATTGTTTACTTTAGTGGTAAGTCTTCTTGCTATTACAGGACATATTCAAGTAGATCAAAATTCAACTACGCCTACAGGATTGGCTGTTTTAAGTAGCATTTTAATTATTTTACCAGGGTGGATGATTCAGAGTGCAACGGAAGAAATATTAGCTAGAGGTTGGATGATGAATGTATTAGGAGCAAGATATAATCCATTCTTAGGATTAGGAGTGTCTGCAATATTTTTTGGAGTGATGCATATATTTAATCCAAATGTAAGTTTTATTGCAATTTTAAATATTATTCTAGTAGGAATATTGTTAGGTCTATATGTGATGAAAACAAAGGAGTTATGGGGTGTTTGTGGTCTTCATGCTGCATGGAATTGGGTACAAGGAAATATCTTTGGATTTGAAGTAAGTGGTACAAAGACAGGAATTGGAAGTATTATGAAATTAAAGCTGGTTGGAAGTGAGTGGTTTACAGGTGGAGCATTTGGTCCTGAAGCAGGATTTGCAGCAACCATTGTATTAGGACTAGGAATTGTAGGTATTTTGTTGAAGACTAAGAGAGAATCAAAAGATATAAGGGATTTGGAGATAGAAGAAAATTAAAAATATATTCAAAGACTTAGCAAAGAGGTGGAGGTATGAATAAAAAAATATTAAGATATGTTATTCTTTTAGGGAGTATAGCCTTTATTGTAGCAGGTGTATATAAAAATGAAGTACAAACTGTTTTACAAAAGGCAATTAATATATGTTTGGAGTGTATAGGCATTGGATAAGAGAAGATTAACGCAGATTATAGCAACTATAGTGACAAATGCAAACGTGAAAGGCTTTTTTCAAGGAAAAATTTATCGAGGCAATTTAAAAAAAGCATGTGTGCCAGGGCTAAATTGTTATTCTTGTCCAGGGGCTCTTGGGTCTTGTCCTATAGGTTCATTACAGGCAGTTTTAGGAAGTATAAAATATAATTTTTCATTTTATGTACTAGGTTTTATATCTCTTATGGGAATTATATTTGGTAGGTTTATTTGTGGATGGTTGTGTCCTTTTGGACTTTTGCAGGATTTATTAAATAAAATACCTTCTCCTAAAATTAGGGTAAATCCAAAAGTAAATCATATTTTAAAATATTTTAAATACATATTTTTAGTTGGATTTGTAATCATCATGCCATTACTTTTAACGAATGTTGTAGGTATGGGAGATCCATACTTTTGTAAATATGTTTGTCCTGCTGGAACTATTGAAGGGGGAGTACCGTTGGTTCTTATGAATGAAGGGTTAAGGTCTACCATAGGATGGTTATTTGGCTGGAAGGTGTTTTTATCTATTGCTACCATTGTTTTTTCAATCCTTATTTACAGACCATTTTGTAGATACGTCTGTCCTTTAGGAGCCTTTTATTCCTTATTTAACCCTATAAGTTTTTATAGGTTAAAAGTTGATGAAAATAAATGTACAAATTGTAAAGCATGTAGTAACAAATGCAAATTAGATATAGAAGTTTATAAAAAGCCAAATAGCTTAGAATGCATAAGATGTGGAGAATGTGCAGATGTTTGTCCTACTAAAGCCATTCAAAAGGGGTTTCATTTATAGAAATGCTACCCCTAGTAAATTTATTTAAAGTATACGGATAAAGTGGTATCATTTTTTATTAGCCATAATAGGAACCTTACTTTTAGGACTTAAAAAAGGAATTTTGATTTCTAACTCAGCTAAAAGCATAGAGAAAACAATTAAAAAACCACCAATGAATCCACGAATACTTAATATTTCTCCGCATAGAAAATAGCCAAATATAGCTGCAAATACAGGTTCACCTGTAAAGATTAAAGCTGCATGGGTAGCGGATGTGTACTTTTGTGCAGTATTTTGTACGATAAACGCACCAGAGGTACAAAAAAAACTTAAAAATAAAATATCAGTCCATACCTTTTGGGTAGTAGGGATTGTAGGTGCCTCAAACAAAAAGCTTACAATAGCACTTAGGAATCCTACAACACTAATTTGTATAAAGGCAAGATTAACCGTATCTACCTTTACAGAATATTTGGATATAGATAATATTTGAAAAGCAAAGACAAAGGCACACAAAAGGGTTAGAAGATCTCCTAGGTTTAAAGAAAGACTATCATCAAGGGTTAATAAACCTAAGCCAATGGCAGAAAGGATTACCCCTATGATTACAGCTGGCTTTGGTGCTTTTTTTAGAAATAGTGCTGAAAATATAGGAACTAAAATAACACATAAACCGCTTATGAAAGCAGATTTAGCTGTTGTAGTATAGTTAAGTCCTAGTGTTTGAAAAGCATAACCAGAAAACATGATAAATCCAATGATGATACCATATTTTAAAGTAGTTTTATCAATTTTTAAAATTCTTTTGTAAAAAATTATGGCAACAGATAAGGAAGCAATGAAAAATCGAATAGCTAAAAAATTAAAGGTGGATAATGCATTTAATGAATTTTTTGTAAGAATAAAAGAAAGTCCCCATGCTAAGGTAACAAAAATTAATGCCAAATCTGCCTTATATTGTTTGTTCATAGAATCGTCCTCCTGTGGTATACTAATAATCCCCACATAAGTTTAACACAAATGTTAAAAAGCTTCCATAAATCCTTATGGAAGCTTTTTATGAACCTATTCTTCAACAGGCTCAAACATATCTTTTCCTACCCCACAAACTGGACATACCCAATCATCTGGAATATCCTCAAAAGCTGTACCCGGATTGATTCCACTATCAGGATCCCCTGTCTCTGGGTCGTAAATATAACCACATGGTGTGCATAAATATTTTTTCATTGAACATACTCCTTTCAATATCTTATTAAAAAATTTATCTAGAAACATTTTATCCATTTATCTAGGCAACTAAACAAAAACTTCATATTTTATGAGAAGAATGGTTAGCATAAATTGACAAGAAAGAATAAATTATATAAACTTTTTAGTAAAGTTAAGCTTTAGTGATAGAATAAAGATGTTGAGAGGACTAAGAAAATGAGTGAATTGATGAGGATGTTTTTTATTTTTGTAAAAATAGGAACCTTCACTTTAGGTGGAGGGTATGCTATGATTCCTTTGATTCAGGAGGAAATTGTAGAAAAAAATAAGTGGATAGAGGAAAATGAATTCATTGATATTATTGCTTTAGCACAGACTATACCAGGAGCATTGGCTATTAATACTTCTACCTATATTGGATATAGACTCTTTGGTCTTAAGGGTGCCTTACTTGGGTGCATAGGAACTATGCTTCCTTCTGTGGTGATTATCATGATTGTAGCAGCTTTTTTTACTCAATTTCAAAACAATATGTGGGTTGAATCTATCTTTAGAGGAATTCGACCAGCTGTAGTAGCGTTAATTGTAGCAGCTGTGATGAAATTAGGAAAGACACTACCCAAAAGTATATTAAATATAGGATGGGTCATTGGAAGTGTATTATGTATTACTTTGTTTCATATCCATCCCATACTAGTAATTGTTTTTTCAGGATCACTAGGATACATGCTTTTTAAAGGAGAAAATGTAGATGAAAATAATTCTTGAAATATTTATGACATTTATGAAAATTGGGGCTTTTAGCTTTGGTGGAGGATTAGCCATGCTTCCATTTATTGAAAAAGAGATTGTAAATAAATATCATTGGATTACCTCTAATGAGTTTATAGATATTATCGCTATTGCACAAATGACACCAGGACCTATCGCTATAAATTCTTCTACCTTTGCAGGATACAAGGTTGCAGGAGTATTTGGAGGGTTAGCAGGAAGTTTTGGAATTGTTATTGTATCTTTCATATTGATTACTATTTTAGCAAAATATTTTATGGAGATAAAAGATCATAAAGCTACAAAGGCTGTATTTAGGGGAATAAGACCAGCTGTATTAGGACTTATATTAAGTGCTGCCGTATCTGTTGGAAAGACAGCTTTGATAGATGGAAAAAGTGTATTGATTGCTATTATCATACTTTTTAGTTTGAAAAAATTAAAGCTACATCCTATATTAGGCATTGTTTTAGCTGGAGTGATGGGAGTGGTTTTATATTAATTGAAAGGGGGAAGACGTTATGGGAAAAAAGAAAATTATCATACTACTCATGATAACTTTTATGACCGTAGGAGCTATGCTCGGTATTTTGGAATGGAAAAAAGAAAATTCTCTTTTAGATACGAAAGTTAGCTTGATTATAGAGGATCAACAAATTAATGATATAAAAGAACCTTATGTAGATCATACAGGGATATATCTTCCATATGATGTTGTAAAGGATTATTTTTGTGAAGATATTTATTTAGATGAAAATAAAAAAAGAGTTCTTATTGATTTGAAAAATAAGAATATTGTATTAGAAGATGAGGATTTATCGGATTTTATAAAGGATAATTTAATAAGTATTAATGTGCCTACAAAGAGAATAGCAGATACGATTTATGTACAAGCTGATTTGTTGAGTAAAATATTTGAGATAGATATTTCGTATATTAAAGATACTAAAACAATCCTTGTAGATTACTTTTCTCCTACAGCTCAGTTAGGAGAAGTAATCAAGACAGATAAAATAAAAACCGATAATCTTTTAGGGAATAAAAAGTTAAAGATAGGTGACAAAGTAAAAGTATTTGGAGAAGAGGATGAATACTATAAAATAAGAAATAATGAAGGGGTAATAGGACTCGTTGAAAAAGAGAGTATTAGAGTTTTTGAACAAGAAATAAATATTGATAAGCAGTTGAATAAAAAGAGGGAATCTTTTAATCAAGAGGGTCAGAAAATTAATCTCGTATGGGAATACGTTCATGAAAAATCTAAAGATTTATCAAAGGAAAGTAAAATACAGTCTTTAGATGTAATTGTACCTACCTGGTTTAGTATTGTAAATGATAAAGGGAAGGTCATAAATAATGCAGATCAAAGTTATGTAAAAGAAGCTCATAAAAAAGGATATAAGGTATGGGGGCTTGTGAATAACAGCTTTGATCCAAAATTGACTTCAACCATATTAAATAATGAAGCATTAAGAAAAAAAGTTATAGGACAACTACTTGTTTATGCCAGTGCTTATGATTTAGATGGGATCAACATTGACTTTGAAAATGTATATTATGAAGATCAAGCAAAACTTGTAAAGTTTGTTGAAGAAATAAAATATTATACAAAAAAACAAAATATTGTTCTTTCTATGGATATAACCGTGCCATCTACAAGTAAAAGGTGGTCAAAGGTTTATGATAGAGTGGCCCTAGGAAATATTGTAGATTATATGGCAATCATGACTTATGATGAACACTGGGCATCTAGTCCAGTTAGTGGTTCAGTAGCATCTATTGGATGGGTTGAAAAAGGCATTGTCAATACTTTGAAATCTATTCCTGAAGAAAAGGTTCTATTAGGATTACCTTTTTATACAAGAAGGTGGAAAGAATCTAAGGGTGAAGATGGAAACATCAAGGTGGAATCAAAAGCCATTTCTATGACTTATGCAAAAAAAATGATTGATGAAAAGAATGCTACAATTATATGGAATGAAGAAGTAGGACAATATTATGCCCAATACAATGAAGATGGGGCAGTCTATAAAATATGGCTTGAAGATCCTCGTTCTATTGCATTAAAGATTAGCTTAATAGAAAAATACAATCTTGCAGGAACTGCCTCATGGAGAAGAGGATTTGAAGATGTAGAGGTTTGGGCAGTACTACAGGAAATTATAAAAAATGGAAAAACCTATGCAGAATTAGGGTTTAATGATTAGGAGATTTGGTAGTAAAAGTCCTGAAATTCATTGATTTAGTAAGAGGTGATGCAATGCATTTTGCTTATATGGTCAGATGCAGTGACCATTCATTATACAGTGGATATACAAAAGGAAATAGCCCTCAAAATAGAGTTGAGACACATAATAAAGGTATAGGCAGTAAATATACTAGAACTAGATTACCTGTTAAATTAGTGTACTTTGAGAAATTTCAAAGTAAGAGTGAAGCCATGAAAAGGGAGTATCAATTGAAGAAGTTGACGAAGGTGAAAAAGGAAACGTTAGTAGCGGAATTTGGATTGGAATAGAAGAAATAAAAAAAGGTTTTATAAAAAACATCTGACTAAATAGAGGTTGGATGTTTTTTTTATTGTTAAAATTTGTATCTTAGAGAGGGAATGTGGTTTTTGTAGAAATAGGAAAAAGTTAATTTAGCATAGATGCAAACTAAAATTAATATATTCCAGAGTAAAATCTTGAAGAAACATTTATAGAGCCACATACTAATATTTCATTTGAATATAATATATCAATCTGCAACATATTTTTGTATTTCAATAATTAATTTTATTTCTTCAAGATGAATGGTTTCAAATTTAAAAACTGGCTATTAAAAAATATTTATGGAGGGGATTGATAATGAAAAATATAGAAAAGATAAAAATGGAAGATATGAAAGTAATGATGGTGTTTTTTTCTGCTACAGGAAATACACAAAAAATAGCAAACGTAATTCAACAAAAATTACATGAGTTGAATGTCTCTGTTAGTATATTGGATATTACTTCTTATCTTAGTAGAAAAGAAGAGATATCAATTAGCCAATATGATGCTGTGATATTTGGTTTTCCTATTTACTCTATGAGAGCTCCACGGGTATGTAGAGAGTGGCTACAAAAACTTGATGGTGAAGGAAAGAAATGTTCAGTTTTTTTCACATTTGGTGGCTTTGGAAAAGATCCTGCTCACTATTATATAAAAGAGTTATTAGAGAAGCAAAATTTTAAGCTTGTTTCTACAGGAGAATTCTTAGGAGCACATACATTTAATCGTAGTGGATGGCAAGCCGCTGAAGGACATCCTAACCAATCAGACTTTAATGCTGCGCAAGAATATACAATTAGAACAATTAAAAGATTTACAGGGGAAGATTTGAATGAAATTAGAGAATTTAAAAAGCCAATATTTAGTTCAAATCAATTAGATCAAGCAGAAAAATATAGATTTCATTTAATAACACAGCTTCCAACAAGAAGTAATAATAGTTGTTCTATGTGTGGGCTTTGTGAAAAAATGTGTCCAACAAATGCAATGAATATGATAAAAGGTATCGCTGATGTTAATTCTTGTATTGCATGTTTTAGATGTATTGCAAACTGTCCTGATGCAGTTTTACATACAAATGATTTATCTAATACATGGACTAAAAAATTAGAACTCCATAAAACTACAAAAGAAGAAATAAATAATTTGAAGAGCAAGATATATCTATAGTATTGAATGATTCAAGTTGTTTATTTATAGATGTCTCTTATTGTTAAAATTAAGGGACGTATAAAGGAATTAAAGATTTTTTGTAGAAATAATAGGTGGTGATGCTGTAGGTATAGCAAATTTAACAAGTTTATTTTTAAAGCGTAACATTGACCTGTTTGGGGATCATGATCCTGTTCCTACTGAATGGTATATAAAGTAATTAAATGTATTTTTTGATCAAAAGATATACCAGATAGTTGTGGATATAGATTTTTTGTATAACTTATGATAATATGTGCTAAAAGACATAATTAAGAAGAGGTTAATATGAAAAATGAAAGATTCAAAGCATTATTATTCTTAGTAATATCTGCTGTACTTTGGAGTACAGGAGGAATATTGATAAAATTAGTTGACTGGAATCCTATAGCCATTGCGGGAATAAGAAGTGGTATTTCGGCTTTAGTGATATATTTGTATATTCGTAGGAAGAGAAAGAATACAAAACAAAAGAAATTATTTAAATTGAATAAAGTAAAAGTAACAGGAGCATGTATGTATGCTAGTATGGTTGTTCTTTTTGTAGTGGCAACCAAATCAACCACTGCGGCAAATGCCATATTACTTCAGTATACGGCACCTATATGGGTGGCAATTTTATCAGGGTGGATATTAAAAGAAAAAGTAAAATCAGTTGATTGGGTGGCTATTCTTTTTGTAATGATGGGGATGGTGATGTTTTTTATTGGAGACTTAGGAAGCGGAGAAATGTTTGGCAATTTGGTAGCGTTAGTCTCTGGAGTTGCCCTTGCAGGAGAAATGATCATGTTTAAATTACAAGAAGAAGGAACAGCTGGTGAAATGATTTTTTTAGGAAATTGTATCACGTTAATTGCTAGTATTCCTTTTATTTTAAAATCTGTTCCTAGTATGCAAAGTGTTTTGGGACTTGTTTTATTAGGAGTATTTCAGTTGGGGATTCCATTTATATTTTTTTCGGAGGCAATACCTAAAGTATCGGCTATTGAAGCCATATTGATTTCAGTTGTAGAACCACTCCTTAATCCAGTATGGGTTTTTATATTTGTTGGAGAGCAACCAAGTAAATGGGCATTAATTGGAGGAATTATTGTAGTTTCATCAGTTATAGGTAGGTCCATTATAATCAATAGAAAGAATAGGAAAATGGCTACGAGTTAAGTTTGATGAAGGATAACATTTATACGAAGGAGAAATGCATGTATACTAGGTGGATAAATATATTACACAAGGTGAAATTATTTGAGAATATAGAAGTAAATGAATTGAGTAAGATGTTATCTTGTTTAAGACCTAATAAAGTATCTTACAAAAAAAAAGAATACATTACTATAGCTCAAAATAAATTTACAGGGATAGGAATTATTGTAGAAGGAGAAGTAATTGTTACAAAAGAAAATGTAGCAGGAGACCGAGTAATCATTGCAAAACTAAATGAAGGAAATATATTTGGTGAAATTGTTGCTTTTTCTGATAAGAATGAGTGGCCTGCTACAGTTATTGCTATCACAGATTGTACTGTATTATTTTTACCTACAGAAAAGATTTTGGGGAATTGTCCTAAAATGTGTATAGGACATAAATTATTAATACAAAATATGCTGAAAATTGTTTCACAAAAGGCACTTAATCTCAATAGAAAGATTGAATACTTAGTCATGAAAAGCATTAGAAGTAAAATAAGCAATTATTTATTAGAACAATATAATCGAATTGGGAAAAATAAATTTATAATTCCATTAAAGAGAAATGAACTAGCGGAATTTTTAAATGTATCTAGACCATCCTTGTCAAGAGAATTGGTCAAAATGAAGGAGGAAGGGATGATTGATTTTTATAGATCTTCCTTTGAAATTATTGATTTAGAAGAATTAAAAGTAAATATATAGTTTTTAATTAGAATTTTTTGCTTCAGGTGGAGTCGTGTGTTTATCTGAAGTTTGAATGTTTTGTTTTAGTAATGGGAGCTTATTGAATAAATAAAAGCGGTTATACCAATAAATTTATGGGTATAACCGCTTTTTTTGTGTTTATAGATAACTTTATTTTTTAAGTGTAATCCATATTTGTAATGTTATTGTGATAATAAATGGATATTTTGATAAAATAATATTTTATTTTTTTGTTTGCGTAAAGCTCTAGTTAATTTGTAATGGAAAAACTGAGCTGTATATTGAAAATTTACATAATTGTGGAAAATGTGGGTATCAAAATGATAGATGATGTAAAAAATTATCAAATTAAATAATTTTACGTAACAGAGGATACGGAAATAATAAATATAAGATGCTAAAATGAGTTCAAAGAAAAAACCAATAAAAATAAATAAAGAAACTTTAAAAATAAGTGAAAAATTTAAAGAATGGATAAGCGTTTATAGAAAATTTTATCTATAAGGAGGAAATGTGATGGAAAATAGATATTTTGATCAAAAAGATACATTGTTTGATATTACTGAAAAATATAAAGAGGCCATTGACTTATTAGTTTCTATTGGCTTTGAAAATATAAAAGATGAAAATAAGAGAAAAACCATGGGAAAAGCTATTACATTAGAGACTGCTTTAAACATGAAAAAAATAAATGTTAATACTTTCTCCGAACAATTAATTGAACTCATTGAAAACAACCAAAATGAGTTATTAGAAACAAATAAGATACAAGAAAAGACAGATGTAAGAATTGAAGGCATACTACCTTGTCCTGTAAGAGTACCTTTGATGGAAGCTTTTCAAAGCTTTTTAGAAGAAAATAAAGAAAAATTGAATATGAGTATAGGCTATGAATTAAAGGCTGCATCTATGGGAGTAGATTGGCTGAAAGAATCTTTAGAAAAAACAGGTTCAGCAGATGTATTAGCAGATTTATTCATATCAGCAGGATTTGATTTGTTTTTCGATAAGGATTTAATCGGTAAATACAAATCAGAAAATGTATTTGAAGATCTTACAGAGATGACTCATTATAATAGAGATTTTGAAAATGAAAATATAAGTCTAAAAGACCCTGACAATCAATATTCAATGATCGGCGTTGTTCCAGCAGTATTCTTAGTGAATACAGAAGAATTGAATGGAAGAGTTATGCCAACAAGCTGGGAAGATTTACTCAGTGAAAGCTTTGAAAATAAAGTGAGTTTACCTATAGGAGATTTTGATTTATTCAATGCCATCTTATTAAATATCCATCAAAAATATGGAGAAGATGGTGTGAAAAAATTAGGAAAAAGCTTATTAAGAAGTATGCATCCATCAGAAATGGTAAAATCTCATATTAAAAAAGCACAAAAGCCAATCGTTACAATCATGCCTTATTTCTTTACAAAGATGACGAAAAGAGGAGGCCCTATGAGAGCTGTATGGCCAAAGGATGGAGCCATTATTAGTCCTATATTTTTACTAAGTAAAAAGGAGAAAAAAGAAAAATTAAAGCCTATTGTAGATTTCTTTGCTTCAAAAGAGATAGGTGAAATATTATCACATAATGGAAAGTTCCCAAGTGTCAATCCAAATGTGGACAATATGATTTCAAAAGAACATAAGTATATGTGGATTGGATGGGACTACATTAAAAATAACGACATAGGAAAATTAATAAAAAAATGTGAAAAATTATTTAACGAAAGTATTAAGGAGGTGTAATGATGAATTTAATAACTATATCAGGACCCCCCTCATCAGGAAAAACATCTATTATACTAAAAACTATTCATGCATTGCATGAAAGAGATTTAAAAGTAGGAGTAGTAAAATTTGACTGCTTGTATACAGATGATGATATTTACTATAAAAAAGCAGGAGTTCCCGTTAAAAAAGGATTATCAGGGTCTTTATGTCCAGACCATTATTTCGTAAGTAATATTGAAGAAGTTGTTCAGTGGGGAAGAGACGAAAAGCTAGATGTACTCATTACAGAAAGTGCAGGACTTTGTAATCGCTGCTCTCCATACATTAAAGATATTCAGGCAATTTGTGTTATTGACAATTTAAGTGGAATCAATACCCCTAAAAAAATAGGACCTATGTTAAAATCAGCAGATATTGTAGTGATTACAAAAGGGGATATTGTATCACAAGCAGAAAGGGAAGTCTTTGCTTCAAAGGTTCATTCCGTAAATCCTAAGGCAATAACAATGCATGTAAATGGATTAACAGGACAAGGTGCATATGAATTAAGTACACTTTTATATGATGAAAAGGAAGACGTAGAGACAGTAAAAGGAAAACAATTAAGATTTTCCATGCCTTCAGCCCTGTGCTCTTATTGCTTAGGAGAGACAAGAATCGGAGAAGACTATCAAATGGGAAATGTTAGAAAAATGAAATTAGGTGATGAAAATGATTAATATAAAAGAAATAGAAAAAGTGAAAATAAAAGCATTAGAGAAAAAATATCCTTTTAGCATTGCTTTTTTCGAAAACAACAATTTAAATATAGACGGATATGATGAATATACCTTTGAAGAATATTTAAATCATTTCACAGAAGAAGAAATAGAAGAATGGGCAATCGATATTGAAAAAATCAAAATAGATTTCATTGCTTATATGAATGAGATGTTAACCTTTCTTGGAATAGAAGAAGAGGATGGAGTAAACTCATTGACCATTATTGCAGGAAATAACAAATATGGGGAAAAAGAAGAGTTTGAAAGTCTTACGATCCACAAAGGAGAAATTGTTTCAATCGTAGGACCTACAGGTTCAGGAAAAAGTCGGTTGCTAGCAGATATTGAATGGACTGCCAATGGGGATACCCCTACAGAAAGAAGTATTTTAATTAATGAAAAGGAGCCAGATAAAAAATGGAGATTCTCCTCTTCTAATAAATTAGTAGCACAATTGTCTCAAAATATGAACTTTGTCATGGATTTAACCGTAAAGGAGTTTATAGAATTACATGCTAAAAGTAGGCTAATTCAAAATGAAGAAGAAGTGATTCAAAAAATCATTGACGCAGCAAATCATTTAGCAGGGGAGCAGTTTAACTTAGATACGCCTATAACCAGCCTTAGTGGGGGACAATCTAGAGCTTTAATGATTGCGGATACAGCTATACTTAGTACTTCTCCAATCGTCTTAATTGATGAAATTGAGAATGCTGGAATAGATAGAAAAAGAGCTTTAAATCTTTTGGTTAGTGAAGAAAAAATAGTCCTTATGGCTACCCATGACCCTACCTTAGCTTTGATGGCAGATAAAAGAATTGTCATTAAAAATGGGGGAATTCATAAAGTACTCAAAACGCAAGAGGAAGAAAAAGAAGTATTAGTAGAACTTGAGAGAATGGACAAAATTATCAGTGGTTTAAGAGCTAACTTAAGAAAAGGTGAAAGACTGAAAAAATAAATTTTATAAAAAAGAGAGGAGAATAAATATGCACGAAGGATGCTCAGGAAGCTTTCAAACAGGAAAAGAAGTTGTAGATAAAATTAGAATGATGGGATTTTCAAAGCAATATATGCCTGTACCTTTAAGAATTCAATGTGAGGAATGTGATGAAACCTTTGATATGGAAACCTTTGAGGATCATTGCCCCCATTGCAAGATGGTTTATGGGGTAACGCCATGCCATGCCTTTGATCCAGAAAATGTTAGAGCTGCAGGAAAAGATTATTAAATATTATTTATTCGGTACCTTAGGGTACCGAAAATATTATTCAATCATTATATGATAGACCCATAGAAGAAAAGAATAAAACAATTTAAATAAAGGAGGACGTTTAAATGAGTATGTTTTGCTATCAATGTCAAGAAGCCGCAAAAGGAACAGGTTGTACCATTAAAGGAGTCTGTGGAAAGCCAGAAGAGGTTTCAAATTTACAAGATTTAATGATTTATACCTTAAAGGGAATTGCAGTCGTTACACAAGAGGGAAGTAAAGTAGGAGCTAAATTTCTAGCAGCCGACCACTTCACCATGAATGGTTTATTTATGACGATTACAAATGCTAACTTCGATGAAGAAGTGTTTATTAAAAAAATTAAAGAAGGATTAGCTTTAAGAGAGGAAATGAAAAAAGAATTAAGAAGTAAAGGGGTAACTCTTGATGATTTACATGATGCAGCTACATGGACAGCGGATTCAGTATCTGCAATAAAAGCAAAAGCAGATTCTGTTCAAGTAGGCGTTTTAGCTACGGAAAATGAAGATGTACGTTCTCTAAGAGAATTAATCATCTATGGATTAAAAGGAATGGCAGCTTATGCAGAACATGCTTATAATCTAGGAAAAGAAAATGAAGAAATATATGCATTTATTACAAAAGCATTAGTGGCTACGTTAGATGATACATTAAGTGCAGATGAATTAGTAGCGCTTACTTTAGAAACAGGAAAATACGGTGTAGATGTAATGGCGCTATTAGATGCTGCTAATACAGGTACTTATGGTAATCCAGAAATTACTGAAGTAAATATTGGTGTTAGAAATAATCCTGCCATATTAATATCTGGTCATGATTTAAAAGATTTAGAACAATTACTAAAGCAAACAGAGGGTACAGGGGTAGATGTATATACTCATGGAGAAATGTTACCAGCTCATTATTATCCAGCATTTAAAAAGTATGATCATTTTGTAGGAAATTATGGAAATGCCTGGTGGAAGCAAAAAGAAGAATTTGAAACCTTTAATGGACCGATTCTTTTCACAACGAATTGTATTGTACCACCAAAATCTGAGCATATTGAAAGAATATATACTACAGGTGCATCTGGATATCCAGGATGTAAACATATTGAATTAAACGAAAATGGAGAAAAAGATTTCACTGAAATTATAGAACATGCTAAAAAATCAAATTCACCTACAGAAATAGAAAATGGCAAAATCGTTGGAGGATTTGCTCACGCACAAGTATTTGCATTAGCGGACAAGGTAGTTGAAGCTGTAAAGAGTGGAGCGATTAAAAAGTTCTTTGTAATGGCTGGGTGTGATGGAAGAATGAAATCAAGAGATTATTATACAGAATTTGCAGAAAAGCTTCCAAAGGATACCGTAATTTTAACAGCTGGATGTGCAAAATACCGTTATAATAAATTAGATTTAGGTGATATTGGTGGAATACCAAGAGTCCTAGATGCAGGACAATGTAATGACTCCTATTCATTAGCAGTCATCGCTCTTAAATTAAAAGAAGTATTTGAGTTAAATGATGTAAATGAATTACCAATTGCTTATAATATTGCGTGGTATGAGCAAAAGGCTGTAATTGTACTGCTTGCATTACTTTACCTAGGCGTGAAAAATATTAAATTAGGACCAACACTTCCAGCATTCTTATCACCAAATGTAGCAAAAGTTCTTGTTGAGACTTTTGGAATTAATGGGATAAATAGTGTGAATGAAGATTTAGAACAATTACTATAAAAAAATACTTCAGTTTGCAAAATATTTAAATGAAAAAAATATTCCCACGTGGATTCGGTATGTACTTGTACTCGAATATTCTGATGATGAAGAAGATGTAGATGACTTGTGTCAATTTCTTAGAGGTTTAAATAATGTGGAGAAAGTAGAGGTTATTCCTTATCATGAGATGGACGTTGATAAATGGGAGGAACTCAATTTAACTTATTCACTAAAGCATATAAAACCTTCTACAAGGGAAAATATAGAACGTATAAAAAAGATGTTTTTAAAATATAACCTGCCTATTGCAGAGGATGAACTATAAAAAAGATTTATAAATAATAGATTATTGATTATATAATAGATTTACCAAATGATCTTTGTTTAAGATGGTAATGATTCGATCTTGTATATGGATAATTTCCTGTTCACAGAGAGCTTTTAGTTCTCTAAATAAAGATGGTCTGGACACATTCAAGTGTTCTGACCATGTTTTTTTTGAATAAGGCAAAAGAATAGAATGATCACATTTGTACTCGTCCATCAGATAGAGTAGGGAAAAAGCGATTTTTTGTTGAATGGATGAGTAAGATAATAATTCGGTTTTTAAATTTAATAAAAGCACTCGATTAGCAAATGAACTTAAAAAATTAGCTAATAAAGAAGGGTCATTACTTAATAGCGTGAGCATATTTTTCTTATGAATAAGAAGAATAGTACTTCTTGTTTTAGCAAAAATGTTGCAAGGATATGTATTTGTTTTTGAAAAAACAGAACCTTCTCCAAATAGATCTCCTTTCTTTTTGTGAAGAATACTGATAATTTTTCCAGAAGCTAAATTCTTTTGCACCTCAATAGATCCTTTTAAAATAATCCCAATATATTTAGTTGCTTGATCTACGCTAAAAATTAAATCTCCCTTGTTATAATCTTTAATAATGTATTCTATGGAAGATAAAGTATTATTGATTTCTTCTTGAGTTTTATTTTTAAAAAGAACAGAATGAATAAGAGAACCAGAAATATTTTTCATTTTAACCTCCAAATTTTAAAAATAGTATCACCAGATACGTGTAATAATGAAATTATTATACTATAATGATAATGAAACGTAAAGGATAAAGATAATCATTATCAATGGAGGAAGATATGTATAGCATTGGAGTAGATATTGGATATGCTACATTAAAATGTGTAGTACTGAATAATGTGAAAGAACAGGTTTTTAAAAGTAATATTTTTCATTATGGAAACAGTATGGGTTTACTAAAGAAGCAATTAAAAAATATTGAAAATAAATTGAGTATAAAAAATTGTTATATAGGCGTTACGGGAGAACAGGCAAAAGTATTGAATAAATATCAGATAAATGATATTTCAGCACTTACCGAAGGGGTTATACATACGGACGAGAATGTTCAATCTATTATGGAAATAGGTGCTCAGAGTTCTAGGTATATTACAGGTTTTTCTAAAAATGCTAAGGAACACATGGAATTTTCTATGAATTCAAGCTGTTCTGCTGGAACTGGTTCTTTCTTAGAGGAACAAGTATCACGACTAGGGATTCAGTTAGAGGAATATTCAAGCTATATTCAAAAGGCTACCCAAATACCTAGAATTGCGGGACGCTGTAGTGTGTTTTCTAAGACAGATATGATTCATCACCAGCAAGAGGGCGTTAAAATCGAAGATATATTGCTTGGACTTTCTTATGCCCTTGCTAGGAATTATAAAGGGAATGTTGTACAGCGTATGAAGATTGCAAAGCCTGTTATGTTTGTAGGGGGTGTAGCAAATAATCAAGGCGTAGTAAGAGCATTAAAAGAAATTTTTAGCTTCTCTGATGATGAGTTGATGATTACGGAGGACTGTTCAAATAAGGGAGCTTTAGGTGCAGCCCTTCTAGCCATAAAAAACAATGTCTTATGCAATCTTCAAAATATATTTGAAGAATTAGAAAGTATTAAAGTAAAAAATGAGGACAGTTGCTTTTATGAACCTCTTCAAGAATATGGGAAGCATGATTATAAGGATAAGCATATTTGTAAAATTGTAAAAGAAAATATGATTGATGGGTATATGGGAATTGATATCGGTTCTACGAGTACGAATCTGGTACTAATTGATAAAAATAAAGAGGTATTGTCATATAGATATATAAGAACGAAAGGGAATCCTGAAAAATCTGTAAATATAGGTCTCAAATCTATTCAAGAGGAGTTTAATGGAAGGCTCAATGTAATAGGAATAGGTACAACTGGTTCCGGGAGAACTATGATTGGAAGAAAAATTAAAGCAGATTTAATTGTAAATGAGATTACAGCACAGGCAAAGGGTGCTATTGAGATGGATCAGGATGTAGATACGATTTTTGAGATAGGGGGTCAAGATTCAAAATATATCAGTATACAGGATGGCTGTGTTGTTGATTTTGAAATGAATAAAATTTGTGCTGCTGGAACAGGTTCATTTATTGAGGAACAAGCAAAAAAATTAAAAATTCCTATAGAAGAATATGAAAAAATTGCTTTAAAAGGAAATAAACCTTTGAATTTAGGAGAGCGATGTACTGTTTTTATAGAAGGAAATATTTCAAAGGCTTTAGCACAAGGGAAAAGTAAAGAAAATATTACAGCAGGGCTTAGTTATTCAATTGTAAACAATTATCTAAATAGAGTCGTTATGAATAAAAAGATAGGAAATAAAATCTTTTTACAAGGAGGAATTGCTCATAATCAAGCAGTGGTTAATGCTTTTAGAGCCGTACTTGGAAAGAAAATCAGCGTACCACCATTTTTCAGTGTTACAGGAGCTTATGGTGTAGCGTTATTAACAAAAGAAGAATTAGAAAATAAAAAAGAAACAAGAATAGAAGCTAGTGAGTCACTAGATATGGAAGATGAAATCAATAAATTCTTTTTAAAGGGATATACAAGAGATCTAGAGGATAAAAAACTTACCATAGGAATTCCAAGGGTTCTTTTCATACACAAGCTATTTCCTTTGTTCAATGAATTTTTTAAAACTTTAGGATTTAATGTTTTATTATCGGAAGAAACCAATAAGGATATTATCGCATTAAGTCAAGAATATGCACTAGATGAGACTTGTTATCCTATAAAATTGATTAATGGTCATGTAGCAGCATTGATTAAAAAAGGGGTAGATTATATATTTTTGCCTAGCTTGTATACGATGAAGCATCCCATCTCTAAGACGAGAGAAGATTATGCGTGTGTATATATGCAAACAGCACCTAAAATTGTGGAAAAAACTATGGAATTGAAAGAAAAAGGAATTCAACTTTTATCTCCAGCATTATCTTTTAAGTTTGGCAAAGGACATATGATGCAAACACTACTAGATTTAGGGAAAAAACTTGGAAAGAATAAAGGGGAGACATCATTAGCGTTGGAAAAAGGACTAAAAAGGTTTAAACAATTTGAAGAAGAAGTTGAAACATTAGGACAAGGGCTAATGGATTCTCTTAAAGAGGATGAAAAAGCATTTGTCATCATTACAAGAGCTTATGGAATCGCAGATGAAGGGCTGAATATGGAAATTCCAAGAAGGTTGAGAGAAATGGGACATAAAGTCCTTACTTTATCAAATCTTCCAGCTCATAGCTATGATTTATCTGATGATTATCCGAATATGTATTGGCCTTTTGGTCAACATATTTTATCAGGAGCAAAGATTGTAAAAGAGAATAAGAACCTCTATGCTATATATCTTACGAATCATGGATGTGGACCAGATACAATATTGAGTCATTATTTTAAGGAAGAAATGGGTGAGAAGCCTTATCTACATATAGAAGTAGATGAGCATGCATCTAATGTTGGCGTTATGACTAGATTAGAGGCTTTTATAGAAAGCTTGAAAAATAATAAAATGAATGAAGAAGTAAAGAAAAAAGATAAGGATATAACAAAAAGTTATAGGGATGATGAACAATTGTATATACCTTATTTGTATCCCTATAGTCATTTATTGCAGGGCATATTAAGAAAAAAAGGTATGCATGTAAATCTTCTTTCACCTACAGATGAAAAATCTTTAGAAGTTGGAAAAAAGTATACCCTATCAAAGGAGTATTTATCCTTAACTGCACTATTAGGGGATGTATTCTCAAAGATTCAAGAAATAAACAAAGCAAATGCATGTATATGGGTTCCACAAACAGAAGGAAGTGAAACCTTTGGACAATACGGAAGATTACTAGATCAAAAGATTAAGCTTGAAGGCTATGAGGATGTTAGAATAGAATCACCATTTATGGAAGATTTACTAGAAGATGATAAATATGAGGAAGAATTTTTATTAATGATTATTGCAGGAGATCTTATTATGACTTCTCCTAGAGAAGATCGAGAGGAATATTTAAAAAGAATATTGAAGGAGATAGAAGAAGGAACTTTTAATGAATATTCATTGAGAATGATAGCTAATAGCATATACGAAAAATTATCAAAAATAAAATATGAAAAATCAATTTATGTGTTAGGAGAAATAAGTATAATATTTAATCCTTTTCTCAATCATAATCAACTTGAGAAATTGGAGCAAAAAAATAAAGTTTATTATGAACCTGTTTCAGAGGTCATGTATTTTAAATGGGTGGACTTTTTAAGAAAAGAGAAAAAGGATCATTCAGTAATGAAGAAACTTTTGAGTAAAATGAATGAAATCATGAAGCAAGTTTCAAAGGAACTTAGCGTATATAGTCCATTTGATAAAGATATAGATGAAATGATCAAAATGGCTGATGAAAAATTACCATTATATTGTGGCGGAAATGGTAGATATAGAATGGTGAAACCATTAAGATGTCCAGAGCATATGAATGGCATACTTTTGATGAGTTCAATGTATGAAAATACAGGAACTATTTTAAAGCTCTTAAAGGAACAAGATAAAAATATATTGATTCAACCTAATATAGAGTTGTGTTTTGATGGAAGCTTACATAGTGGAAATGATGAAAAAATACAAAATTTCATCTATTATATATAAAAAATGAGGAGGAGTAAAAATGCAAGAAAAATATTTAAAAAACATACCTTTTGAGGAAGTTTTAGAGCTGAAGAACTTAGTTAATTATGCAGAGGGAAGAGTAAGTAGTAAAACCCTTGTACAAAGAAATGATTTGAGTATTACTTTATTTGCATTTGATCAAGGAGAGGGACTAAGTACACATTCTGCACCGGGAGACGCCATGGTGTATGTTATGGAAGGTAGTGTGAATGTTACAATTGGAGAAGATACAAAAGTTGTATTAAAAGAAGGACAGACAGCCGTTATGCCTGCTAATATTCCCCATGCATTAGAATCAATTGAAAAATTCAAGATGTTACTTACGGTTGTAAAACCTCAGAAAGAAAATAAATAGTAGACAGGAGCTTTTGTGATGAAAGAAAAATATATCAAAAATATAGATTTTGAGAAAGTGTTAGATTTTAAAAATTTGATAGGGTATGTAGATGGAGGGGTTGAAAGTAGGACCCTTGTACAAAGAGAAGATTTTAGTATGACCCTTTTTGCCTTTGAACAAGGAGAAGGAGTAAGTGCTTATTCAATGCCTGGAGATACAATGATTTATGTATACGAAGGAAAGGCTGAAGTAGTGATGGATGAAGATAAAAAATTTATTTTAAAGGAAGGAAAAACAATTGTTGTACCACCAGATGTACTTCATAGTATTGATGTAGTAGAAAAATCTAAAATAATGATTATTATTGTGAAGGCGCAAAAATAAGGAGTTGAAAAATCATGAAGAATAAGATTGCATTACTTTTGATTGCAGTACTAAGTATAACCATGTTATTTGGTTGTAATCAATCAGAAAATAAAGAGACGAAGGTATCTGCTGAAAAACAAAAAGAAGAAATAAAGATTGTTATGAGTGGACCAAAGGCACCCCCTACAATTCCTTTACTAAGAATGATGGAAACAAATGCATTAGGGGAAAATGTGAAAATTGATTTTAAAATATGGAATGGCGTGGAAGAGCTATTGACTATTGCTACTAGCTCAGATTATGGATTTTTAGCTATACCAGTAAATACAGCAGCTAAGTTATACAATAAAGGTGTAGATATAAAGCTTACGAATGTAGATACATGGGGCGTTATGTATTTATCAACTACAGATTCAAATTGCAATGAATGGAAAGATTTAAAAGGAAAGAAATTATATATTCCTTTTAAAAGTGCTCCTCCTGATATTATTACACAATATTTATTAAAGGAACACGGATTAGAAGCTGGAAAGGATGTTGAAATAATTTATTCAACACCGTCAGAGATTGCACAAATGGTAAAGGTAGGGCAAATCCAATATGCTATGAACATCGAACCCTTCATAACAGCAAGTAAGATGGGAAATGAAAAGGTAAGAGTAATTTTTGATTATATGGATGAGTGGAAAAAAATAAAAGGAATGGAATATGATATTCCTAATGCAGGGATTGTTACAAATAATAAGTTTTTAAGTGAAAATAAAGAGTTAGTACAATTATTTGAAAAGGAATATGAAAAAGCGCTTCAGTGGACATTAGAAAACCCTAAAGAATCTGCACAATTAGTAGAAAAATATCTAGGTTTAAATAAAGGGTTAATAGAAAAATCTATGCCAACCTTAGGACTTAAGTATAAACAAGCTAATGAGGCAAAGAAGGATTTAGAAAAATATTATGAGACCCTTTTAAATTTCAAAGCAGATAGCATTGGAGGGAAAACTCCAGATGAAAATTATTATTACGAAGAAAAGTAGGGATATTTTTAAAACAATGTTTGTTTTGTTGATCATTTGGGGAGGATTATCTACCATTTATTCACCCATAATCCTGCCAGGACCTATTCAAACATGGGAAGATACAAGAAATGTCTTAAGTGATATGAATTTTCTAAGTCATGTGCTAATCACTATAAAAAGACTTTTTGTAGGTCTTTTAGGGGCTGTTTTATTAGGGAGTATTTTGGGATTAGCAATAGGTGAATACAAAAGAATAAAAAATTTATTTGAGCCTGTATTTCATATTATACAGGCTACACCACCTATATCGTGGTTAGCACTTGGAATGATTTGGTTCGGGTTAGATGGGCAAGCTACAGTGTTTATTGTATTTATTGCAAGTATTCCTATAATGATTATCAATATTGTAGAAGGATTTGAAAATATTGATCCTAAGCTCATTGAAATGGCAAGAGTTTTTCATTTTTCAAAAAAGGATAGATTGTTTGAGATTACACTTCCGTCTCTCCATTCTTATTTCAAATCAGGAATAACTATAGCTGTTGGATTAGGATGGAAATTAGTGATCATGGGAGAGGTTTTAAGCGCTAGCACAGGAATTGGAGCAGAAATAACCAATGCACGATTGAATATAGAAACAGGGAAGGTTTTAGGGTGGACCATTATTGTGATTTTTTTAGGAGGGTTATCTCAAAAGCTAATAGATTTTGTATTTGATTTTAGAAATAAGGGGAAAGAAAATGATGATTTTGCAAATGAACAAAATAGAAAAAGCATTTGGAAAGGTTATTGTAATAAAAGATTTTTCGCTAAAAGTCAATGAAGAAGAGATTCTTTGTATTATTGGACCATCTGGGTGTGGAAAATCTACCATGCTCAATATGATATCAGGAAATTTAACACCCTCTAAAGGAGAGCTTGTAAACAAAAGTAAAAATATCAGCTATGTATTTCAAGAAGATCGATTGTTACCCTGGAAGAGCGTTTATGAAAATATTCATATTGTAAATAGAAAAAATACAAAAGATCAAATAAAGGCATTGATTGAAAGGGTTGGTCTTGAAGGTTTTGAAAATTATTATCCTGTAAATTTGAGCGGTGGAATGAGACAAAGATGCTCTATTGCAAGAGGGTTTAATTATGAGGCCGATTTGTTACTGATGGATGAACCTTTTAAATCTCTTGATTATAATTTAAGGTTTACTATGATTGAACATTTACTAAACCTTTGGGAAATGAAGAGAAATTCAATTATATTTGTTACCCATGAAATAGATGAAGCCCTTTTGCTCGGAGATAGGATTTTAGTTTTATCTAATAGACCGACGAAGATAATCAAGGAGTTTAAAATAAAAAAATTAAAGAGAGAAAGAAATTTAAAAGATGAAACATTGATGAAAATAAGAAGTGAAATTGTGGATTGTATTGTAAAATATTGAAATTAAACATAAGAGAGAATCCTTTTTTCGAGGGTTCTCGTTTGCTAAAAGAGTATTTCTTCTAGTTTTTCTAAATCTTTAATCTCTATAGTGTGCCTATCAAAAGATATAATTCCCTCTATTTCTAAATTTCTCAATTCTCTTGAAAGAGAAGTTCTTGAAACATTTATGTATTCAGCCCAAGCTTTTTTTGAAAAAGGCAAAGTAATCACCGTAGAATTAGTATTTTTATAAGCATGTATAAGAAATGCAACTATTCTTTCTTGTATAGAATTGAGAGAGAGAATAGAAATTTTATGTTTTAATATAAGCATAGAATCAGATACAGATTCTAAAAAGTTTAACATAATATCATTATCTATTAAAAATAATTTAAGAAGCTGATTTTTATGGATCAATAATATTTTAGCAGATTTATATACAGCAACAGTAGATGGATAATATTTTGATTTAGAAAATAGTGATGGTTCAGCAATTAAATCTGGACTATTTTTTCTTTTGAGGATAATAATTTTTCCAGATGGAGAGAGCTGTTCAATATCGATAGATCCAGATAAAATAATTCCCATTGTATCAGCAAGCTGATGAGGAGAAAATATGATTTCATTTTCTTTATATGATTGAACATTATAGATGATTTTTGATAAAAGAGTTTTGATTTCATTTAAAGATTTTCCTTTAAATAAATTAGAGTTTTGAAGCGATATAAATAGTTTATTCATAATAAATTTCCTTTCAAAAAAATTAGAGTGTATCAGTAGATACAGTTTTCTTAAATTTATTATAGTATAATTTGAATAGAAAGTAAAAGATAATGATATTCATTGTTGAATATAAAAAATAATCATTAAAATTGAATATGGCATTTGACAAAAACAACATTTAAGATATAATTTAATTAGCAAATGCCAATTATATGTTGGCGGAAAAGAAAAAATTTTAAAAGAATGCTAGGTGTTGATAATGAGGATTATCAATGAAAAGGGAAGTTAGGTGAAAATCCAACGCAGCCCCCGCTACTGTAAATGAAGATAGACTAATGATTTACCACTGATTTTAGGATTGGGAAGGTGATTAGTCTAGATGATTCATAAGCCAGGAGACCTGCCTATCATTTAAAATGAAAGCCTTCGGCGGGAAGGAGCAATTTTTTATATATTGAAGCTTTTAATAAAAAGTTCTATCCGCAAAGGGATAGGACTTTTTTTGATGCAGAGTTTTTAGTAATGAACAAAAAGGGAGAGTTTTATGGAAAAATATAAAAAGGTCTATAAGGATTATGTGGCTGCATTTATTTGTTTAATTGTATTAAATTTTATGTTGCCAAGATTATTGCCAGGAGATCCTGTTACAACTTTAATAGGAGACCAAGTTCTTTTTGAAATGACAGATGAAATGTATAAAAAATTGGTAGTTGATTTTGGTTTAGATCAACCCCTATATATCCAATTTTTTAAATATATAAAGGGCTTAATACAATTTGATTTTGGATATTCGTATTTTTATAAGAAAAAAGTCATAGATCTCATTTTTTCATATATACCATGGACCATTCTTTTGGTGATGACGAGTATGTTTTTTTCTTTACTCATAGGATATTTAACGGGAATAGAAAGTGGTTATCATCATGGAAAAAGGCTTGATAAATATTTATTAAGCGTCATGATTTTTATCAGTGGTTTTCCACAATTTTTTTTAGGAATGCTTTTTTTGATATTTTTTAGTGTACAGCTAGGATGGTTTCCTCTGGGTGGATGTGAGACAGCTTGTTCAGATTTTACAGGAATCCATAGGATACAAGATATTTTAATGCATCTGATTTTACCTGTGATTACGATTGTTATTGCAGAAGTGTCAAATATGTATTTATTGACTAGAAACACATCTATTATAGTGAGGAAAAAATATTATATGCGTACGGCTATAGCAAAAGGCTTAGGAGAGCATGTGATGAAGCATAGATATTTAGGGAAAAATTCTTTTATTCCCTTATTAACAATGGCTGCCATTATTATGGGAAGAATGTTTGTAGGGGCATTGCTGATTGAAGTTGTTTTTTCTTATCCAGGACTTGGGAGTCTTATTTATGAAGCCATTCAAGTGAGAGATTATCCTGTTTTACAAGGAACCTTTTTCATGGTTGCTACGATGGTTTTGATTTTTAATGGCATAGCAGAAGGAATTCATTTGAAATATAGTGAGAGAAGGTAAGAAATTTGAGAATGAGTAGAAAAATTTTAGAAAAAGATATTTTTGTAGTAGTAGGGGGCAGTTGCCTTTTATGCTTTATAATCATTGCAATCATTACACCTTTTATGGGATTATCACCTCCTATGGATTCTTCAAAGGAAGTACTTTTGTCACCATCTAAAGAGCATATCTTAGGAACGAATGATATAGGACAAGATATTTTTTCAAGGCTTCTTTATGGAGTAAGAGCTTCTATTTTTACAAGTGTATTTGTAGGGATGATAGCAACCTTTATAGCTACAATTTTAGGAACAACAGCAGCTTTAATAGGAGGAATCTTTGATCGGTTGATTTTAAGGCTTTGCGATATATTCTTGGCACTGCCTGAATTTATTATTTGTTTATTAGTGGCTTCTTATATACGACCTAGTGGAATTACTTTAATACTTATGATTAGTTTATTAAATTGGCAAGGACCTCTTAAGGTCATACGTTCTCAAGTGATGATATGTAAAGAAAATTTATCTGTATATGCAGCGAGAACCTTTGGCGGAAGTACAATATATCTTTTTAAAAGACATATTCTTCCTGAAATTTTTCCAATGATTATGGCTACGTTTATCAGAAATGCAAGAATTGCTGTTTTTATGGAAGTGAGTCTTTCATATTTAGGATTGGTAGATCCTAAAGCCATTAGTCTTGGCAAGATTATGAATAATGCTATGGCATTTACTTATCTAGATGTATGGAAATGGTGGTTATTGCCTGTAGGGGTAGTTCTTTCATTGTTTTTACTTACATTATCTTATATAGGATATTATCTAGAGAACAAAAGGAATGTTTGTTTGGAGGAAAGAAAATCGTGATAAAAATAAAAAATTTAAGTATTTCCTATGGGAACAAAAAGGTCATTAATGGGATCAATTTAGAATTTAGAAAAAACAGTATAACAGCAATTATAGGAGAATCAGGAACGGGGAAAACAAGTGTAGGACTCTCTTTATTAGGACTCAATAAGGGAGATGTAAGTGGAGAAATTATTGTAAAGGATGAAGATATTTTAAAATATTCAGCTGAGGAAATGAAAAAATACCGATGGAATACAGCAAGCATTGTGTTTCAAAATACAGGTCAAATTTTAAATCCAACAGTAAAAATAGTTAAGCAGATTGCAGAATCTATGATTGAGCATAAAATATTTTCAAAACCGGAAGCTTTTCAGCAAGGAAAAAAATTGCTTTTATTGGTAGGACTTGAGGAAGTATATCATGACTTTTATCCAGCTCAATTAAGTGGAGGGCAGATTCAAAAGGCTTTAGTGGCAATGGCACTTGCTAATGATCCAGATATTTTAGTGTTAGATGAACCTACTTCAGCATTAGATCCATTAACAAAAATGGAAATGATTCAGCTCATAAAAAGAGTTGCTAAAGACAAAACGGTGGTGCTTATTACTCATGATTTCTCTGTTGCCAGGAGTTTAGCAGAAAAAATAGTTGTTTTATATGGAGGAAGTGTAGTTGAGATGGGAGAAGCAAATAAAATTCTCAATGAACCCGTTCATCCCTATACAAGAGGATTATTACGTTCCTATCCAAATATGTCTACAACAAAAGATTTACAAGGAATAAGAGGAACCATTCAATATGGTGAAAAGGGATGCCCCTTTGTCAATAGATGTACTCAAAGAAAGAATATTTGTTTTCATAAAAAACCTGAGCTTCAAGAAATAAAGAACCGTTTTATTGCATGTCATCAAAAGGGAATTATTTGTTTATTAAGAGGGGAGGGAATTGTTAAAAAATATAAAAAAAGAAAGATCTTAAAGGATGTTGATTTTCAATTATATGAAGGAGAAACATTATGCGTTGTTGGAGAAAGTGGGAGTGGGAAAACTACCCTAGTAAAATGCATTATGGGATTAGAAAAAATAGACCATGGAAAATTGTTTTATTGTGAAGAAAAAATTTATCAAAATAAAGGGTTTTATCAGCAGGTACAAGTGATTTACCAAAATCCTCAAGCTTCTATTAATAAAAGCTTTAATGTATTAACAGCTGTAAAAGAGCCTTTAGATATTTATAAAATAGGAAATGAGGAAGAAAAGAAAAAAGAGGTACTAAAAGTTTTAAAGGAAGTAAATTTACCTACAGAGGATGAATTTTTAAATCGGTTTCCTCATGAATTAAGTGGTGGAGAAAGTCAAAGAGTAGCTATTGCAAGAGCTTTAATCTTAAAACCTAAATTATTAATTGCAGATGAAGCTACTTCTGCCCTTGATGTAAGTGTTCAAGCTAAAATTATGAAGCTATTTATGGAATTACAAGAAAAGAGAGGACTTACCTTACTTTTTATCACCCATGATATTGCACTAGCTCGTAAAGTAAGCGATAAGATGATTGTGTTAAAAAATGGAGAAGTAGTGGAAGAGGGGCATTCAGCTGTAATGACAAATACGCCTATTCATGCTTATACGAAGAAACTAATTAGTGCTGCACCACAAATATTTTAAAATATAAAAATAATAAGGGAGGATGTTTAAATGAAAAAGAAATTGTTTAAAACCATTGCACTACTAATGCTGGTAGTGATGATTTTAGGGACAGGGGGATGCGCATCTAAAGCAAATGAAACTTCTTCTGCAAAGGCTACCAATACGGATATAGAAGAATATGCAATTCCTGATGCAACTGGAAACTGGGGAGCTCCTACACCCTATGGTTTAATTCCAAGGGGTCCTGGCTTTATACGAATGAGTTATGTATTTGATTCATTAATATGGAAGGATGAGAAGGGAGATTTTATTCCAGCACTAGCAAAAGAATGGGTATACAATGAGGAAGAGAATACATATACCTTTGAACTTCAAGAAAATGCTAAATGGCATGATGGGGAAGCTATAACAGCAAAGGATGTTACTTTCACAATAGAGTATATGAAAAAACATCCTCTTGCTTGGTTGAATTTAAAGCCTATTGAAAAAGTAACAGCTATAGAAGAAAATAAAGTGGAATTTAAATTAAAAGAAAAATGGGCACCTTTTTATGCCCATATTGCTGGTTGTATGCCAATACTTCCAGAGCACATTTATAAAGAGATCAAAAACCCAGAAAAATTATTTTCAGAAGAGCAAATTATAGGAAGTGGTCCTTTTAAGTTGGCTCATTACAATGGGGAAAAGGGTGAATATGTATTTGAAGCCTTTGATGATTATTATCAAGGTTGCCCAAAGGTAAAAAAATTGAAGTTCTTTAAGATGAATCCTCAAATGCAACCAAAAGCTTTACTTCAAGGAAAAGTAGATGCTATATTTACAAATGGAGATGCTAAGGAGCTTTTCAAAGGAAAAGATATAAATGTTATTAGTGATATAGGAATGGTAACAAAGGTAGCCTTTAATCATCATAAAGCTCCTTTTGATGAAAAAACATTTAGACATGCAATGGCTTATTTCATTAATAGGGATGACATTATAGATATTGCTCATAGAGGACATGCTTTTAAAGGAAATACAGGAATTTTTTCAAGGGAAAGCGCTTATTTTGAAAAAGATGTTGAGCAGTATAAATATAATCCAGAAAAAGGAGAATCCATCCTTGAAAAATTAGGATACAAAAAAGAAGGGGATTATTATAAGAAGGATGGAGAAGTATTAAGCTTTACCGTTTTAGGAAATGAACGGGTAAAAAGAGATGTAGATATGATTGTAGAACAATTAAATCATGAAGGGATCAAGGCAGAGGCTATCTATAAAGATAGACAAACAGCAGATCAAAGCTTAAATAATTGGGATTTTGATATATCTGTAGTAGAATGTGGTGCCATAGGAGATCCTATATTTTTGAATAGAGAAATCCTTGGAAAGGGATTTACAAGTGATCGATATTACAAATCAGAAAAAATGAGTAAGCTTTTAAAAGAGCAGCTTTTAGCAACCAACTTAGAAGAAAGAAAAAATATTTTAAAAGAGTTCCAGAAGACTTATGCAGAAGAATTACCAGCTTATCATATCTATTTTTCTGAATTTGTGTTTGTTTATAATGATAAGGCAAATTTGTATTTTACCAATGAAGGCGTATCTATTGGAATTCCTTTAGCTTTAAATAAAATGATTTTTGTAAAATAAAAAATAGAAAGGATGTTTAGAATGGGTGATATTATAGTAAAACCAATTGGATATATCGCATCTCCGTTTAAAAGGATTGAAGAAATTCCACCTCAGAGCATATATGCCAGAGAAAAAGTAGCTACCATAAAGCTTATAGAGGAGTATAAGGAAGGATTGAAGGATTTAGAAAATTATTCTCATATTATTGTACAATTTTATTTTCATCAATCAAAAGGGTATGAGTTATTGACGCTAACTCCATGGAGTGATGAAAAAAAAGGTGTTTTTGCTACGAGATCTCCAAAAAGACCGAACCCTATAGGGATAAGTATTGTAAAATTGAGAAAAATAGAGGGATGTCATATAGAAATTGAGGGTGTAGATATGTTAGATCAAACACCTGTAATAGATATTAAACCTTATGTAGCTAAGTTAAATCCTGAAAATATGGAATAAGAGAATTAAAACATGATAGATGTAAATAAATGATTTCATAAAAGAATCCTTTTAAAAGGGTTCTTTTTTTAGGGGAAATAAATATTTTTTATTGATATATAAATAATGCTTTTGAAGGATTCATCATAAATGAAATATATAAATGACAAATCTATATATGTTTCAAATTATAAGAAATGAAACTTTTTTGTAACTTTTTTTAGATTATAAAGGTATAAAATAAAGATATAAAAATATAAAGGGAGGTTTCAAATATGAAAAAAATAGTTTATAA
Source organism: Crassaminicella profunda (assembly GCF_019884785.1). Lineage (GTDB taxonomy): Bacteria > Bacillota > Clostridia > Peptostreptococcales > Thermotaleaceae > Crassaminicella > Crassaminicella profunda. Next base: position 2,726,229 of record NZ_CP082326.1, on the reverse strand, counting down.
GGCAGTAGGGATCATGCTTATCCTAAGCTTGTGTATTTCTACAGCAGCATGTTCTCTAATAGAGGAAAAAGGTGTAAAAGCAGCAGAACAAACTATAAAAAATCAACCTATAGAAATAACAGCAAAAGAAATAAAGGTAGATGAAGAGTATATAAAAGGAGATATAAAGATTCCTGTTATTTCAAAGCTTTCTAATAAAGATGTAGAAGAGAGAATCAATGAGCTATTTGAAAATGATATAACAGAGTTTATGGAATTCAATATTCAAAGTGCTAAGAATGCATATGATAAAAATAAAGAGGAGCATGAAAAAGAGAATATAACATCTGATTATGAAGTAGCATACAAAAATGAAAATTTGATCAGTATAATCATCAAGCAAAAGGTCAATGAAGAAAAACCCTATACACATCCAACAGAAGATTACTACAATATTGATTTAAATACAGGAAAGCAGATTGCCTTTGACAGATTGTTTAACAAGGATGAAGATTACAACGAGCTCCTTATAGATTACATAAAAAAAGAATATAATAAAAAAGAGAAAGATCTTTATATGTGTCTATCTAATACAAAAGATGTATTCTATTATTTGAGGGATCAAAAAATAATTATATCTTTTAATCCATATGATGCAGAGGAGGATCATTTTGAAATACCATTTTCTGTTTTTAAAAATGGAGTAAATACACATGTACAGCTAAAACCCTATGCAGTAAAGGTACATACAAAGAAAATAAAAGAAAATAAAGAATACTTTGAAGCAGATGTAAAAATTCCTGTACTTTCAGGATTAAAAGATGAGAAGATACAAGAAAAAATCAATCAAATGTTTAAAAAAGAAGCATTAGATTTTAAAGATGAAATAGAAAAGTGGGCAAAGGAAGGTGCAGAGGATGCTAAAAAATATGATTATGAGATGAGACCTTATAGCGTATATGTAGATTTTGAAGAAAAGAAAAATGAACAAGATTTACTAAGTATCTATATTACCTATTATGAATATACAGGTGGTGCCCATGGTATGCATAATGATATTACTTATAATATTGATTTAAAAACAGGAAAGCTCATAGAGTTAAAAGACTTATTTAAAGAAAATTATGATTATGAAAAAGTTATCAATGAAAAAATAAAGGAACAAATCGATAGAATCAATAAACCATCAGGAGAAAATTCTTCAGAAGATGATTATATATATTATCAAGGCTTTGAAGGAATCAGGAAAGATCATAGCTTTTATTTAAAAGATAATAAATTAGGGATTTATTTTGGACTTTATGAAATCGCTCCTTATGCAGCAGGAATACCAACCTTTGAAATTCCCTTATCAACATTTGAGAATGGATTAAAAGAAGATTTTGAAGGATGCTATTAAAATAGGGTAAATCTATTTTTAATAAATCATCAAAGGCGAATATTGTGAAATTTTATTTTTTTTAGATTTAAATATAAAATTTGAAATAAAAGAAAAGAAAAATGGTGATACAAGGAAAAGGTTTTTTTCAATGAATAGAGGGAGTGTATTTTTATATTTATGAAAAGGAATTAATAAAAAAATGAAAAAAATTAAAAAAAAAGTATTGACGAAGGATTAAAATGATAGTACAATGTGTTTAATCCATTTAACAGAATATTTTAATAGTTACGACGGAGAGAAAAATACTATTTCTTTGATTACAGAGAGCTAGCGTTTGCTGAGAGTTAGCGTCAAAGCAGTATATAATAATCACTCCTGAACTGCTGAGCCGAAAAGAATTTTTTAGTAGGTAAGGCCGGGATTCTACAAAATGTAGAAGTGCCACCGTTATATGGCTAGGGTTAGAGGATATTTCCTTAGACCTGAAGAGTCAATTCATGTGAGTGAATTGTAAATTAGGGTGGTACCACGAGCAAAGTCTCTCGTCCCTAAGACATAAATATTTGTGTCTTAGGGATGGGAGATTTTTTATACCTAATTAGGAAGCCAATAATTAAAGTAGGTTATTGTGCAAAAGTCAAACACAGAATATTTCGAATCTTCAATCAATATTAAGGAGGTAGGATGATGAATAGGATTTTGTTTGCAGAGGTAAATAATCAACCAGAGGTGTTGATGCGTATTATTGGTCTTTTGAGAAGAAGAGCATTTCACATGAAAAGCATTAGTATGGTAGAAACAGAAAATAAAGCATTGGCACATTTGATGATTACAACAAAAGAAGAACCTGAAAGCATTGAAAGAGCCATGCTTTTAATAGAAAAAATTGTTGATGTCTATAAAGTAAAGACAATGGATGAAAATATGAAAAAAGAAGCAAACTTATACAAGGTAATGTAAATATTTTAAATATTTATAATATAAAATACAAAGAAAAAGAAGATAAAGGGAGAGATGAAAAATGGCAAAAATGTATTATGAAAAGGACGCAGCATTAGAATTATTTGAAGGAAAAAAGATAGCAGTAATAGGATATGGAAGTCAAGGTCATGCTCATGCACTAAATTTAAAAGAGAGTGGTGTAGAAGTAGTAGTTGGTCTTTACAAGGGAAGCAAATCATGGGAAAAGGTAAAGGCAAGTGGTCTTGAAGTAATGACAGTTGCTGAGGCTGTAAAGGCTAGTAATGTAGTGATGATGCTTGTACCTGATGAAAGACAAGCAAAGCTTTATAACGAAGAAGTGAAACCTTATTTGAATGAAGGAGACGCATTAGCATTTGCTCATGGATTCAATATACACTTTAATCAAATTGTACCCCCTACTAATGTAGATGTTTTCATGGTTGCACCAAAAGGACCTGGACATTTAGTAAGAAGAGTATATACAGAAGGTGGTGGAGTTCCAGCATTATTTGCAGTATATCAAGACTATACAGGAAAGTGTCGTGAGGTTGCCTTAGCTTATGCAAAAGGAATTGGTTCAGCAAGAGCAGGAGTTTTAGAAACTAGCTTTAAAGAAGAAACAGAAACAGATTTATTTGGAGAACAAGCAGTACTTTGTGGAGGAGCTACAGAGCTTATCAAGGCAGGTTTTGATACATTAGTAGAAGCTGGATATCAACCAGAGATTGCATATTTTGAGTGTCTTCACGAATTAAAATTAATCGTTGATTTACTATATGAAGGTGGATTTGAAAATATGCGCTATAGCGTTAGTGATACAGCAGAGTATGGCGATTACATGATTGGTAGAAGAATTGTGAATGAAGAAACAAGAAAAGAAATGAAAAAGGTATTAAAAGAAATCCAAACAGGAAACTTTGCAAAGGATTGGATTACAGAGAATATGGCAAACAGACCAGTATTTACTGCAATGAAACAAGAAGAATTAAGACATCCAATTGTAGAGGTTGGAAAAAAATTAAGAGCAATGATGTCTTGGTTAAAAAAATAAGTTTATAAGGATAGGGAGGTCGGGCATAAGTCATGAAACTTACTGGGGCAGAAATAGTACTAGAATGTTTAAAGGAACAAGATGTAGACAAAATATTTGGATATCCAGGAGGTGCTGTGATTCCTTTATATGATGCGTTATATGACAAAATGGATCATTTTGATCATATTCTTACGGCTCATGAACAAGGAGCAAGTCATGGAGCTGATGGATATGCAAGAAGCACAGGCAAGGTAGGTGTTTGCTTTGCAACATCAGGCCCTGGAGCTACAAATACAGTAACAGGTATTGCAACAGCATATATGGATAGCGTGCCACTAGTAGTGATCACAGGGCAAGTGCCTGCCAACCTTTTAGGAAAAGATTCATTTCAAGAAGTAGACATTACTGGGATTACCCTACCTATTACGAAACATAATTATTTTGTAAAAGATGTTGAAAAATTAGCAGATGTAATCAGGGATGCTTTTAAAATTGCTGAGAGTGGTAGACCAGGACCAGTGCTGATTGATATTCCTAAAAATGTATTTTTAGAAAAAACTACTTATGTGAAAAAAGAAGTACTTAAAGAAAACAAAAGAGCGTGTACTTCTTCAAATAAAGAGATTATAAAGGCTGCTGATCTCATTAATCAATCATCAAAACCTGTTATTTATGCAGGAGGAGGAATTGTTTTATCGGAAGCTGCTAACGAACTTTATGAATTTGCCACAAAGGGAAATATTCCTGTTGTGAATACTTTAATGGGACTTGGAAGCTTTCCAAGAGATCATGATCTTTCCTTAGGTCTTGTAGGAATGCATGGTATGAGAGATGCAAACTTAGCTGTTTGTGGTAGTGATCTGATTATTGCAATTGGTGCTAGATTTAGTGATCGTGTCATTGGCATTGCTGAAGAATTTGGACCAAAGGCTAAGGTGATTCATATAGATATTGATGCATCAGAAATAGGAAAAAATAAGGATGTTGATTTGTGGATTTTAGGAGATGTAAAAAGGGTCTTAGCTGATCTTACAGATATGCTTAGTACTAAAGATCGAAAAGAATGGCTTGAGAAAATTGAAGATTTTAAAGTAAATAAAGAAAAAACAGGATTTCATGCTGAGAACATTCTAGCTTGTGCTCATAAGGTTTTGGGAGATGAAACCATTGTCACTACAGAAGTAGGTCAGCATCAAATGTGGACAGCACAACATTTTCCCTTTAAAAATCCTAGAACCTTTATCTCCTCTGGAGGACTTGGTACAATGGGGTATGGATTAGGAGCAGCTATTGGAGCGCAAGTAGGCAATCCTGATAAACGGGTTCTTCATATAGCAGGAGATGGAAGTTTTAGAATGAATTGCAATGAACTAGCTACTGTAGCAAAGTATAAACTACCTATGATTACATTGCTTTTTAACAATCAAACCCTTGGAATGGTTCGGCAATGGCAGAAAATGTTTTGTCATAAGCGGTATGCTGAAACGGATATCACTCAAGAAGTAGATTATATGAAATTGGTAGAAGCATATGGATTAAGAGGAGAAAAGGTGGATAATCTATTGGATCTTGAGGATGCTTTAAGACGAGCTATACAATCAGGAAAAGGCACAGTGATTGAATGTCTATTATCAAAGGATGATTGTGTATTTCCTATGGTTCCTCCAGGAGCACCAATTCATAATATTATTTTAGAATAAGTAGATTTAGGAATTATAATAACTATTTTGCATTTTAAAATAGACACCATTAAATGATAGAAGAATATAAAGACTTAATTACTATATATTTGATAAATCGAGAAATCTGAATGGGCAAATAGAGAAAAAATGTAAAAAACTCTCGAAGGTCCCTGAATAAACTTCAGGGGCATTTTTGCAACCAAATACGGGCGAAAGGAGGCACAAAATGGCGAATAAAGTAAAAATATTTGATTCCACCTTAAGGGATGGAGCTCAAGGTGGGGGCGTTTCCTTTTCTGTTGAAGATAAGATAAAAATAGTAAAAGCGTTGGATGATTTAGGGATAAGCTATATTGAAGCAGGAAACCCTGGGTCTAACTTTAAAGATTTAGAATTTTTTAAAAAGGTAACAGAAATAGATTTGAAAAATTCAAAACTAGTAGCTTTTGGAAGTACTAGAAGAAAAGGAGTAAAAGTTTCAGAGGATGAAAATGTAAAATCCCTCCTTACAGCCAATACAGAAGTAGTAGCCATATTCGGAAAATCATGGGACTTTCATGTGACAGAGATTATTAAAACTTCTCTAGAAGAAAATTTAAAAATGATCAAAGAAACCATACAATTTTTTAAAAGTGAAGAAAAAGAAGTTGTCTTTGATGCAGAGCACTTCTTTGACGGATATAAAGAAAACCCATCCTATGCTTTTGAAGTATTAAGAGCAGCAGTGGATGGAGGCGCAGATAGTTTAGTATTATGTGATACTAATGGAGGCACTTTTCCAAATGAAATATATGAAGTGACAAAAAAAGTGGTAGAAACTTTTCCTGTAGAAGTAGGAATCCATTGTCATAATGATTGTGGCATGGCTGTTGCAAACTCCGTTATGGCAGTAGAAGCTGGGGCTGTGCAGATCCAAGGAACCTTTATTGGTATTGGAGAGAGATGTGGCAATGCAAATCTTTCTACATTGATTCCAAATATACAAATGAAGAATGGGCTTTATTGCATACCTAATGAAAATTTGGAGAAACTTACAACGAGTGCAAGATATGTTGCCGAAATAACCAATATTCAGCTAGATAGCAGTATGCCTTATGTGGGGAATAGTGCTTTTGCCCATAAGGGTGGTATGCATATTGATGGAGTAAACAAAGCTTCCCATTCTTTTGAGCACATGAATCCGGAATTTGTGGGGAATAGAAGAAGATTTTTAATGTCAGAGGTTTCAGGAAAAACTACTATTCTTCCATTAATTCAAAAGATAGATAAAAATATGACTAAAAGTTCACCAAAAACGCAAGAAATTATGGATAAGCTTAAAAGACTTGAACATAAGGGGTATCAATTTGAGGGAGCAGAAAGTGCGTTTGAGTTAATTATCAGAAAGCATTTAGGAAAATATAAACCCTTCTTTGAATTAAAATATTACAAAGTGATTGAGGAAGAACCTGCTAATAATAGAGAATGTAGTTCTTCAGCTCTGATTAAAGTAATGGTAGATGGAAAAGAAGAAATGACTGCTACAGAAGGAAACGGGCCTGTAAATGCATTAGACAAAGCCTTAAGAAAGGCGCTAGAAGTATTTTATCCAAATTTAAAAGAGGTACATTTATCAGATTATAAGGTAAGAGTATTAAATGCTGAAGATGCAACAGCAGCAAAGGTAAGAGTACTCATTGAATCTACTGATGGAAAAGAAGTGTGGAGTATGGTAGGGGTATCCACTAATATTATTGAAGCAAGTATGATTGCACTAATAGATTCTATTGAATATAAGCTTATAAAAGATTTAGAAAAAGAGGAGGAATAGCTTATGGGAATGACCATGACGCAAAAAATATTAGCAGCACATGCAGGACTTGAAGAAGTAAGACCAGGACAATTTATTGAAGCTAATTTAGATATAGTACTTGGAAATGATATTACAACACCTGTTGCTGTAAAAGAATTTAGAAAAATGGGAGCAAAGGAAGTTTTTGATAAAAACAAGGTAGTCATTGTACCAGATCACTTTACACCTAATAAGGATATCAAAGCAGCAGAACAGTGTAAAATGATTCGTGAATTTGCTTATGAAAAGGAAATCGAAAATTATTTTGAAATAGGAGAGATGGGAATTGAGCATGCACTACTACCTGAAAAGGGATTAGTTGTAGCAGGGGATGTAGTTATAGGTGCTGATTCACATACTTGTACTTATGGTGCATTAGGTGCATTTTCAACAGGAATAGGAAGTACAGATATGGCAGCTGGAATGGCAAGAGGAAAATGTTGGTTTAAAGTGCCTAATGCTCTAAAGTTTGAATTAAAAGGAAAGCCTCAAAAATGGGTAAGTGGAAAAGATGTGATTCTTCATATTATCGGTATGATCGGTGTAGACGGAGCCCTTTATAAATCTATGGAGTTTATGGGAGAAGGATTAAAACATTTATCTATGGATGATCGTTTATCTATGGCAAATATGGCAATAGAAGCAGGCGGAAAAAATGGAATTTTCATGGTAGATGAAAAGACTATTGAATATATCAAGGAGCATAGTAAAAAAGAATATACAGTTTATGCACCTGATGAGGACGCAGAATATGACGAAGTTTATGAAATAGATTTAAGTAAAATTAGACCAACAGTAGCATTTCCACATTTACCAGATAATACGAGAACGATTGATGAAGTAGGAGATGTAAAGATTGATCAGGTAGTAATCGGTTCTTGTACAAATGGTAGAATAGAAGATTTAAGAGTAACAGCTGAAATTCTAAAAGGTAGAAAGGTTGCGAAAGGGATTAGAACCATTATATTCCCAGGAACACAAAAGATTTATTTACAAGCTATAAAGGAAGGTTTAGCTGAAATTTTCGTAGAAGCAGGAGCTGCTTTTAGTACACCTACCTGTGGACCATGTCTTGGAGGACATATGGGAATCCTTGCAAAGGGTGAGAGAGCAGTAGCTACAACAAACCGTAACTTCGTAGGAAGAATGGGACATCCTGAATCAGAAGTTTATCTATCAAGTCCAGCAGTAGCGGCAGCTTCAGCAGTAGTAGGAAAGATTGCAAATCCTGAAGACTTAGATGTTTAAGGCATAGTAGAACATATTATGAAGAAAATAAAAAATTTATATAAAATTTTTTGAAATACGGATAGCACAAATAGACGTATACAAGACAGGAGGAAACAACATGAAAAAAAGAGGAAAAGTCTTTAAATACGGAGACAATGTAGATACAGATGTTATTATCCCAGCAAGATATTTAAATACATCAGAGCCAAGTGAGCTTGCAAAGTATTGTATGGAAGATATTGATGCAACTTTTGCAGAAAATGTAAAAACGGATGATATTATTGTAGCCAATAAAAACTTCGGCTGCGGTTCTTCTAGAGAGCATGCACCTATCGCTATTAAAGCTAGTGGTGTATCTTGTGTCATTGCAGCAACATTCGCAAGAATCTTTTATCGTAATGCTTTCAATATAGGTCTTCCAATCCTTGAGTGTGAAGAAGCTGTAAAAGGAATTGATAAAGATGATGAAGTAGAAATTGATTTTGAAACAGGTGTCATTGTGAATATAACAAAGAATGAGACTTATCATGCAGAACCTTTCCCACCATTTATCCAAGAGATTATAGCAAAAGATGGGCTTGTGAACTATGTAAATGAGAAATTAGGGTAAAAGGTAATAAGCATTTTTAGTAGAGAAGAAAGAAAAGAAAAAATTTGATAAAAGATTAGTAGATATAATAATGAAGAACTGGAGGAAAATACTATGAATTACAATATAGCAGTTATTCCTGGAGATGGGATCGGTCCTGAGGTAGTAAGGGAAACTACTTTAGTACTTGAAAAAATAGGTGAACTTTATGGACATAATTTTAACTTTACTGAAGTTTTAGCAGGAGGATGTGCTATTGATGCACATGGGGAGCCCCTTCCAGAAGAAACGCTAAAGGTTTGTAAAGATAGTGATGCAGTACTTTTAGGTGCTGTAGGGGGAGATAAGTGGGACAATCTTCCTGGGAATAAAAGACCTGAACAAGCATTACTAGGACTTAGAAAATCATTAGGACTTTATGCAAATCTTCGTCCAGCAATCCTTTTTGAGCAATTAAAGGATGCTTGTCCTCTAAAGCCTGAAATCATAGGAGATGGACTTGATATTTGTGTAGTTCGTGAGCTGACAGGTGGAATCTATTTTGGAGAAAGAGGACAAAAGGATACACCAATGGGAAAAGCAGGCTATGATGTGGAAATATACAGTGAAGAAGAAGTAAGAAGAATTGCAAAGGATGCCTTTGAAATTGCAATGAAGAGAGACAAAAAGGTAACAAGTGTAGATAAAGCAAATATCCTAGAAAGCTCTAGACTTTGGAGAGGGGTTGTTGAAGAGGTAGCAAAAGACTATCCTGAAGTAACCCTAAATCATATGTATGTAGATAACGCATCCATGCAGCTTGTAAGAGATCCAAAGCAATTTGATGTAATCGTTACTACAAATATGTTTGGAGATATTTTATCGGATGAAGCAAGTATGATTACAGGTTCTATCGGAATGTTACCATCTGCAAGTCTTGGAGGAAACATAGGTATGTATGAGCCAGTTCATGGTTCAGCACCAGATATTGCAGGAAAAGATTTGGCAAATCCTATTGCGACGATTCTTTCAGTTGCCATGATGCTTCGTTATTCTTTCAATTTAGGAAAAGAAGCAGATACTATCGAAGAAGCTGTTAAAAAAGTACTAGATGAAAATTATCGAACAGGTGATATTGCTAGTGAAGGTGCAAAAGTAGTTGGTACAAAGGAAATGGGAAGATTAGTTAGAGAAGCATTAAAATAAGTGATAAAGAAAAAAATGAGAGAACTTCAGCAAATAAGCTGAAGTTTTTTTGTGTGCAGATGTGTATAGAGATAATGGTAAAGTTAGTAGTATTTTTTTATAAAAATAACACAAAAGTAGATGGGAACGTGGGTTCAGTATATCTCGGGGGAAACTTACATAATAATACAAAATAAGATATAATTAGAAATAAGGATTAGAATGAATGTTGAAGAGAAAAACGAAAAAGAAATTGAAGCACACTTTGATTATAATAAAGAATTTCTAAAGAAAATAAGACGAATAAAGGGAAGATTATTCATATACTAAGGCATTTATTTGCTACACATTTACTAGAAGGAGGGACAGAACTGAGATATATACAGGAATTATTAGGACATAAAAGTTCAAAGACTACTGAAATTTATACGCATGTAAGCAAGAAAAATTTAAGTAAGATAGAAAGTCCATTAGATTTGTGGGGGGGGATTTTATGAAGAACAAGAAGTTGAATTTTTCAATACTTGCAATTTTTATTTTGATAGTGTGCGTTTTCATATTAAATATGCCTCGTCCCCAAAATGATATTGCTTCAATGGAAAAAATGATTTCAAAACAGATTAAAGCTAAAGAAACAGTTGTGGTATATAACATGGATGTTGTTGATGATTATAGACTAGTTGGTTATTTAATAGAAGATGAACAGAAATATGAAAAATTTGGATTTGCTCTTTTTAAAGTGAATAAAAAAGACAACTATGAATTTATTAATGCTATAGATGCAGACAAAACGACTAAAGAAACAACTGATATTATAGTGTATGAGTTTTCTCAGTTTAAATTAGGAGATTTTTCACAACCTAGACAATTAGTTATCATCAGTAATAATTCTCAACTTGCTAGCATAGAACGAATAACTAAAAATGGAGAAATACAAATAAAAGAAGTTACTGATAACCCATCTATTAGCTTTTTTGAGGATTTAGATAGTAACGTTAAGGTGAAATACAACTTTTATGATAAGGGTGGAAACATTATTAAATAGAAACACAAAATAGCATTATTTTTATTAGTTTAGTAATTAATGTATGTTATCATTTATATGATACGAAGAATTATAGGGGAGAAGCATCAGCACTTCCTATAACATGCTATTTGCATACAGTCCACGAAAAGCATGTGGAACGTTGGAATATAGCAAGGACGTTTTATAAATAATCCAAATAAAATTTTAGATATTTTGTTTGGCAATGACTGCGAAGGAGTTTTGCCATGAAAAGAAAAGGAAGATTATATATTATATCAATGGTGATAGGTATATTAGGAATTTTGGATACTTGGATTCTTAGCTTATATTCTAATATGAATGTAGGAATTGTTTTGCCAGGAATTTTTGGTTTTGCTCTTATATTTTATTCTAGTATTAAAATAAAGTATCCAGAATATGAATTTATAAAAAATAGAAAGATACGAAAAATAATAAAGGGAATGGGCCTAGTGGGAATGATATTTTTTATATTTGTTGAAATGATGGTTATATATCATGGAACAAGTGAATTTTATGGGGAGGTAGATTATGTAGTAGTTTTAGGAGCGGCAATAGATAAACAAGCTAGACCTAGACTATCATTACAGAAAAGGCTTAATACGAGTCTGAAATATTTAGAAGTAAATCCTGATGCAAAGGTGATTATGTCAGGGGGACAAGGTCCTGATGAGCCTATATCAGAGGCGGATGCTATGAAGAAGTATGTGATAGAGCGGGGTGCAAAAGAAAATAATATTTTAATTGAAAGGGGTTCAACTAGTACATACGAAAACTTTAAGTATACGAAGGATTTAATAGGGAATGAGTTTCTAGACAAAAAGACATCTATATTGATAATTACAAATGATTTTCATATGATGAGAGCGAAGAAAATTGCAAATAGTTTGGGATTTAAAGTATATGGATTGTCTAGTAGAACTCCTACTTCTACAATTATAAATAATTATATTCGTGAATTTTTTGCTTGTGTTAAATCGTGGATTTTTGATATTTGAAGAAGAAAACAAATGAAAATTAGTGGGTAAGTGCTTCGAAGCTTACAACAAAAGCACATAATATACTATTTTCACACATTCCACGAAAACCATGTGGAACATCTCAAGATAGCAAGAACGTTATGTGCAATTAAGTATTTTGTATTTGAAAGAATGGAGGAGATGATGAATCTTGTGCAAACGGATATGACCATTCAGGTGAATTTTGGGAAGTGATGGATTGCATGGGATGTAATGATATAGAAGCTTTGGAGAAATCATATCCGGAAGAAGTGGGATTATGTAGCAATGGATATCCTACTTTTGTGGTAGCAAGTAATTTATTATTTGTTCTTTGGTATCATAAAGATGAATATGCAGAAAGTGTAATTATGAAAGCAAAAAAAGTATTAAACCAGAAAAAGTCATTATGGGAGAAAGCGATTGTTGCATTTCTGGTTGCTTTATATGATAAGAATATGGAGGAAGCAAGTATTCAGTTAAATCAGGTGTGTAAATCTTCAAGAAGAAATGATAGACCTAAACTTTATAAATTTTTTTGTTTAGAGGCTCATGGATTATATAATATTGCTAGAAATATTTTACCACAAGAACTATTTGAACAGATTAAGATGCCAGAAGATGAAGCATTTATAAATGAGTTTGCCATTTAGCAGAAACGTGAAGGATACCTCAATGGAGAACTATTTATTATTTATCCAGAAAAATTAGATTTTATGAACCAGATTTTGAAATGTTCACTACCAGAGTGTTGTCTGCATGTGCCATATAATGATAGTAATAAAAAATACAGAGATCATGAACGAATGAGAAAAGAGTTAGCAGAACAAATGAGTACGTAAAGAAAACAGATATTTGTTGTATAATAAAATAGATTATTTGTGAAGAAATTTGTATGAAAAAAGAAGTAACTTAGGGCTAGTGAAGTTGCCACGATCCTATAACAGTGTTCATAGACATTCATCTTTTGCTTGGATAAAATAAATATTTGATGCTTTATCAGTTATGTTTGATAACAAAGCAAATTTTACTGAACTGTACTAAATAAGGATTATTTATAACAATGGGAGGTAGGTATAGCTTATGAAAAAGAAAATATTGTTCATTTTGTTATGTTTTACAACAATGCTTACTATCATGCTGACAACAGCCTATGCAGATATAGGTCCCAAGCCTTCGATTGTGATTAATTTTGAGGGACTGGAGGATGAAAGTTATTATGTGACTTTGCTGTCCGAAGTATCCTCTACGGGACCGCACAGGGTGTTAGGTGAATACTCTAATAATCAACGTTACCACGAGGGCGATGAAGAATATACAATTTGGCAGAAATTTTTGTCATATGAGGATAAAGACGGGTTTTACTTTTTACAGTATTTTGAAAACTGCACCCATACTTCCGAGTTTACTTGGGGCTACTATCCTCCACCCAAATTTAAAATATTAATCTATTTTCCTGAACAGGACAGCTTTGTTGTGAGCGAGGATAGTTATGAGCAATATGCCTTTGACAGTTACTATAAGGTAGATGCAAAGGGTTTGGAGATACAATCTGTTGCAATCAGTGATACTATAAAGGCAGAAAAAAATTACGATTATACTTGGGAGATTGTTTCTCTATTTGGCAGAATTATTTTAACCATAGCAATTGAAGTTCTTATTGCATTATTTTTTTGTTTCAAAGCGAAGAAACAGCTTTTGATTATCGGAGTTGTAAATATCATAACCCAGTCGATACTCAATATTTTACTGAATATTATTAACTACTATCAAGGCAGTATGATGTTTGTATTTAACTATGTGTGGATGGAATTACTGGTGTTGATCATAGAAGCCGTTGTATATTCTGTTTTTCTACACAAGTACAGCAGTGGGGAATTAAGGAAAAAATGGCTTGTACCTCTATATGCGTTAACAGCAAATGCAGTATCCTTTGGTGTTGGACTTTATATTGCACATCTGATACCGGGAATTTTTTAAATGAAGCTACAACAAAACGAAATTTACCTTTACGGATTATAAAGTTAGAAAGTATGGAGCAAGCACAAACAGCTCCTTCATCTGCCACAATTTTTAGTCTTTTTCACGAAGGAAAATTCATAACAACTGATATTAGTGTTTGTATGGATAGTCGCTTTGATAAGATTGTAGGAAAAAGTAAATAGAACAATTGAAACATAAAAAGGGATAAAACCTAACATCACCTAACATAGAATTTCCTTCATCTTACAAAATACACGTAGGACGACTGAAATGCTAAGAATATTAGACGAAATACTGTAGTAAGGATATCTTTATGGTCTAAGGTTCGCAATAAATAATCTAGTGCAATGAAATATATTTGAAGGGATAGATAAAATGAAAAGAATTCCGTTATTAATAGTAGTGCTATTTAGTTTAATTGGGTTAGTTGGATGTATAAACAAAAATGAAATTAGTAAAATGGAGTCTGACAAACAGACTTCAATTGAAACAAATGTTGCATCAAAAGATAAACTAAGTGAGAATTTGAATTCTGATGTTAGAGTTGGGACACAAAGTAACACTATAACAGAGAATGATGTTCAAGACATAACGTCATTCATACCTAAAGGATGGCACATATTAGAAAAAAGTGATGGTCAATTAGCTTCAGCAGAAGGCGATTTAAATAAAGATGGGATAATTGATAAAGTGGTTGTAATTGAGGAAACTAATCAGATGGAATATGCTCCGTCAAGAAATTTATTAATAGCCTTTGGGAATGAGGACGGTACATATACACTATCAATAAAGGCAGAAAAAGCTATTTTGTTAAGAAATGAAGGAGGACCCTTTGGTGATCCTTTTGATGAGATTATTATTGATAGAGGTTCTATCATGTTGAAGTTCTTTGGAGGTTCTAGTGAGAGATGGTATTTAAAATATAGATTTCGTTATCAAAATAATGGCTGGTACTTGATTGGAGCAACAGAAGGTGGTTTTGTAGATGTTAATGATGATATGCTTAATGAAGAAGAGGACTATAACCTACTTACAGGCGATTATATAATTAGAAAACTTGAGGATGGTAGAATAATCACCATAAAAGGAAATAGAGGGAAAAAGCAACTATTGAATCTGAAAGATTTCATTGTAGATTCATATGAAAAACAGTTTTAGAAAAGACAGTATACATCATGTGTCGATACGACTATTATAGAATATTCAAAGACAGTTTTAACATAAAGCATATAGAAATCACTATAAAAATAGGCTTGATAAGCTTTGCCCCATTTTTAATAGCTAGTTGTGTTCCTAAAAGGGCACCCAGCATCATACATATGCCCATGGGGATACCAATAGAATAAATGACTTTACCATGGAAGGCAAAGACGATAAAAGATGTAATCACACTGGTAGTATTTAATATTTTTGCATTGCCACAGCTTATTAAAAAGTCAAAGCCTAGAAAGGTAATGAAGGAAAAAATCAAGAAAGAGCCTGCACCTGGACCAAAAAAACCATCATAAAAGCCTAGGGTAAATGCAATACTTGCACCAATGATGATATTTTTACGATGCATACCAGTAAAATGATCTTCACTGCCTAAATCTTTCTTAAATATGGTATAGATACATACGATAAAAAGGAGTATGGTTACAATAATATTTAATATTTTTTGATCAATTAATAAGACTGTGTTTACCCCTAATATGGCGCCAATAATGGTAGCTGGAATCATATATTTTAGCATAGCAAAATGAACTTTTTTTGATTGAATAAATTTTGCTGAACTAGATACAGTGCCAAATATAGCCCCTAATTTGTTGGTACCTAGGGCAAAATGAGGGGGAATACCAAAAGCAAATAAAGCAGGAATACTGATGAGTCCTCCGCCGCCGGCAATAGAATCAACAAATTGAGCTAGAAAACCAAAGAAACATAGATATACAATTTTCATTTCCATAGAAATGCCCCCTCTAATATTTTCATATAATGACATTATAATAGAATTCAAAGATTATGTCATGACAAAATAAAAAAAATAATAACCATATTTTGGGTAAATGAATAAGATAATATGAAGATTTTTTTATGAGGAGGTGGAAATATGTGGAGAAGTTCGAGTGTTGTTTATGCTGTTCAACCAGGAGATACTTTATACAGTATTGCCAGAAGATTTGATACGACAATTGAAAATCTTATGAAATTAAATGGATTAACGAGTACAGAGTTAACACCAGGACAACGCCTTAAGATTCCTCTTTATACGGAAGTTGTTGTAAATGTAGATGCTGCAAACATCCGTAAAGGACCAGGAACCTATTATCCAGTTATAGCACAAATGAGTAAAAATGCACGACTTCCTGAAATAGGGGCTTGGAAAGAATGGAAAAAGGTGAAATTATTTGATAATAGTAAAGGATGGATTCGAGGAGATTTAGTAAAGGAATATATACATGACGGAGAAAGACCAATAATAGGCAACTTAGGGTTTTATACTTTAGAAGAAGGACCAGCATTACCTAGTTCTTATGACTCTTTTGTGAATAATACACCTGCGTTATCAGAAACAGGGATGTTCTTATTTCAAATTAATAAGGACAATCCAACAGAAATTGTAAAATTTGGAGATTTTACAGATGAATATGTAAAAGATATTGTGTCTATTGCCCATAGACAAAATATTAAAATTTTACCTGTTGTTCATAATTTATTATACAAAGACGGAGGAACAAAAACTTCAAAAGATGTTGTAAAAACTTTAGTTTCTAGTGAGCAAAATCGTCAAGCTTTTATTCAGAATGTCATTAACCTTATTGAAAAATATGATTTTGATGGGGTAAATATTGATATTGAAGATGTATATTTAGAAGATAGTGAAAACTTATCTGCTTTATATACAGAACTAGGAGAAGCTTTAAGAAAAAAAGGATATTATTTATCAGGGTCTATTCCTGCTAGGGTAAGTGATAAACCTTTTAATCCTTTCTCTGATCCATTTGATTATGAGGCCATTGGAAAGGCAGTAGATGAATTTGTTGTAATGCTTTATAATGAACATGGCTGGCCTGGAAGTGGACCAGGGCCTGTTGTTTCAATAGGATGGATGGATAGAGTATTAAATTATACAAAGACTAAAATGCCACCAGAAAAGATTACAGGGGCCGTTTCTGTATTTGGATTTGATTTTAATTTAACTACAGGGAAGAACACCTATGTAACTTATGATATGGCCATGAAGCTTGCAGAAAAATACAATAAAGAAATTATTTTTGATGAAAAGACTCAAACACCAACCTTTGCTTATGTAGATGAAGAAGGAAATCAACACGAAGTTTGGTTTGAAAATAGAGATAGTATCTATGCAAAGGCTCAAAAGGCTTGGGATCTTGATACAAAAGGGCTTGCTCTTTGGAGACTTGGAATGGAGGATCCCAATATTTGGCGTATGTTAAGAGAAGATGTAGTAGTAAAAAGAGAATAAAGGATAAAAAGCTCATATTTCCTCGGAAATATGAGTTTTTTTGAAAAATAGGTTAAATTTACTACGAATAAAAAAAAGGAATAAAAAAAGACATGAAGAACCCTTGAAACATATCTTAAAATTCACTAAATTTGAAGGATAGTAGGTTCTTAGTTTACGAATGGGAAATTAACCGTTATAATAAAAATGTCGATTTTTGCAAAAAAATAAAGAATTTTAAAAGATTCTATATTATAATAAGGATAATACGATAAACAATAGAAATTTGATTACTTATTAAAGACAGTATACATCTTTCTTATGAACCATTAAAAATGGGTGTTGTCCTGCTAGTGTGAAGTAAGGAAGGAGGAAAATATGGAAAAACCTGAATATATAAGATTAACCAAAGGTCTTACATTTCGAAGGCGAAAAAAAAATAGTTTTAAAGTTACATTTATTAGTATGCTTATTTTTATTTCCATTATTATGTATTTTATATGTAAGTAAATTAGGAATTATTTTTTATACTTATACAAAAAAATCTCTGCTTTTGCAGAGATTTTCTTATTGTTGTTGATTATATTGAGGTTCTTCATTTTTTACAAAATCAACTCTGCCTTGAAGTGTTTGAGCTGCATTTTCTAGCGTTGTAGCTAATTGATTAAACATTTGCTTTGCTTGCTGGTCATCCGTATCCATAGAAAATGTTTTAAATTGTGCAGATAGACCTTTTGCACCTGCAAGAGCTTGTTCAAGTTTATTTATTGTAGTCATTAAACTTCTCTCCTTTATTTTATTTTTACATATATAGTATTTTCAACTTTATAAAAAATATAAGGATAAAAATGTACATAAAAGTACCTTTAAGAACAAATACTGTATATATACTACATAGGAGGTGAAATAGTTGGAAGAAAGAAGGAAGGAAAGAAATAACATAAATTTAGGAGGTATGCTGGTAAGAATACTAGTATCCATGATCGTATTAGCAGTTGCTGCATTTTTCACACCATATTTTTCTATAACAGGATGGATTCCTCTACTCTTTGCTGCAATAGCTATTGGGATCATAGATTACTTAATAGAAAGATTTACTGGTTTTGATGCCTCTCCTTTTGGTAGAGGTATTACAGGATTTATTGTGTCAGCAGTAATTATTTATTTAACAGGAATGCTTGTTGGAGGAGTAAGGGTAACTTTCCTAGGTTCTATTTTAGCAGCGTTTGCCATAGGGATTGTTAACATGATTATTCCAGGAAGAAGTGTATTATAAAAGCCCAGATTTTCTGGGCTTAATTTTTTTTAAAGGGTTGTATAAGTAGTCCATCTTCCTCAAGCCATTCTGCATAGAAAACATCTTCAAATTTTTTGATATGCTGATCTTTCAGTTGTAATCTCAACCAATTTTCATTAAAACCCTTAGCTTTTATATTATCCCATAAAACCATACCATCACTGATGAAGGTTATAGGTAAATAGACTGGTTCTGAGGGTAAGTTTAAATCCTTTCTTGTAGGGGCGGCATAATCTGATTTTTTTAAGACAGAAAGTTGCCCATCTGATTCTAAAATAGCATATTCTACTTCACGCATGGAAAAAACATCCTTTTTACGAAGCAAATTTAGCAGTTCATTGATATCTAGTTTGTTTTTTTTTAATTCATCGCGATCAATTTTTCCCTTGCGAATGACAATAGAAGGATTTCCTTCTAGAAAAGCTCTTGTTTTCATAAATTTTTGAGAGACCAATTCAATAACAAACATTAATACGCCCCATAAAAACATAGAAAAGAGAACATAAAGAATACCTATTTCTTCATCATATATGGCATTTCCTAAGAGTTCTCCTAAAACAAGGGCAGAAATAAAATCAAAAGGAGTGATTTGACTAAGCTGCCTTTTCCCTAAGATTTTCATAATAATAAACAATGCTATAAATCCAATAAAGAGTTCAATGGCTGTATGAATCATATGCATATTGTACACGACTCCTTTATTTGAAACTGCATAATCATTATTTTTAACGAAAATAAGAGAATATAAACCTGTATTATAAAATATTCAAAAGCATTGTCTAATATTTTTATTCATTAAATAAAGAGTAAAGTAATACGTAAATGTATATATTTAAAAGACTAAAAAGTTTGATTATGAATAAATTTAAAGAAAACATAACATATTTTATGAATGAATATAGTCGATAAGTGAAAAAATAAGATTAGAAAAAAATATGAAATGAGGGATGGACTTGACGGTAGCTTCTAAAGTAAAACAAACATTAGCAAGTTTAAAAGGTACTCAAAGTACCCTGCAATTTTATGTTATACAAACACAAGATAAAAATGCCAAATCTGTATATGAAGAATCATTGGTCATAACGGGGGAAGCTATAAAAGATTTGGAAGAGAGAATAAAGGTTTTAGAATTTGAAGAACCACAATATAAAGGCTATTAAGTGAGGGAAGTTTATGAAAACTTGGATGATCATACTTATAAGGAGTATTGCTTTATTTTTTATAGCATTGATTGCCACTAAGGTGATGGGTAAAAAACACCTAGCTAAAATCACACCTTTCCAATTTGTTTATTATGTTGTTATTTCTATTCTAATTGCATTGATTTCTGTGAATATTATTAAAAATTTAGCATTTGGGTTGATTGCTTTAGGGGTTTGGATTGTACTTCCTATTGCCCTAGAATATCTATCATTAAAGAGTAAGTATTTTCATGATTTAATCAATGGAAAAGAAACGATTTTAATAAAGAATGGAAAAGTGATGGAGGAAAATTTAAGTCAAGTAAGATTTACAGGAGAAGAGTTATTAAGGGAATTGCGCTCTAAGAATAGTTTTAACTTAGCTGATGTTGAATTTGCTGTGATGGAGTCAACAGGAGAAATGAATATATTATTAAAATCAGATAAAAAACCTGTTACAGCCTATGACTTAGAAAGAAATATAGCCAATCAAAGTGAACCACAGACCGTGATTTTAGATGGAAATATATTGGACGAACCCTTAAGAAATAGGGGATTTAATAGAGGCTGGCTAAAAATACAATTAGCTTCTTTAGGGGTATCATTAGATAATGTTTTTATAGCTCAAGTAGATGAGAGTGGTGATTTATATGTAGACTTATTTGATGATAGTATACAGATTTCCCAGCCAAAAGTAAAAGAATTATTATATGCAAGTCTTGAAAAGTGCCAAACGGATTTTCTTACATTTTCAATAGAAACAGATAGCAAAGAGGCAAAAGTTATGTATAAAAAGAATGCAGACAACCTTGAAGATATTATAAAAAAACTAAAACCCTATTTATTACATTAGAGGTGAATGATATGTCTAGTAAAAAAAATAAAAAACTAACACCAGTGCAACAAGAATATCAGGATTTTGCAAAGGAGAGAGAACCGAAGAGAAAAGTTCTTAGGAATATGTTTAGAGCATTTATTATTGGAGGAACTATTTGTACAATAGGACAAATTCTCCAATTTTTATTCATTAAATATTTTGATTTCAAAGAAACTACAGCAGGAAATCCTGCTACAGCCGTTTTGATTATGACGACTGTTTTACTTACAGGACTCGGGGTGTATGATAAGATTGCTCAATGGGCTGGTGCTGGAACGATTATCCCTGTTACAGGGTTTGCCAACACGGTGGCTTCTTCTGCTATTGAACATAGGAGTGAAGGTTATGTATTAGGGGTAGGAGGAAATATGTTTAAAATTGCAGGACCTGTTATTACTTATGGGGTTTTTTCAGCATTTGTAGTTGCACTAATAAAAATTACAATAAAATGGTTAGGAGGAATGTAAATGCTTAAAGGACATCAGACATGGGTATTTCCTTCAAAACCTGTTATATTATCCTCTGCAGCTGTAGGAGGACCCTTTGAAGCACAAGGAAATTTAGGAGATGATTTTGATATTTTACATGAAGACTTATGGTTAGGGCAAGATAGCTTTGAAAAAGCAGAAAAAAAGCTATTAGAGCAAGCGTGCGAAAAAGCTATTGAAAAAGCAGGGAAGAAAAAAGAAGATATAGAATTTTTCATCAGTGGAGATTTAATGAACCAAATTATTTCAAGTAGTTTTACTGCACGAACTATAGGAGCACCTTATTTAGGTATTTTTGGTGCATGCTCTAGTTCCATGGAAGGTTTGTCATTGGCTTCTTTACTGATAGATAGCCAAGCGGCAGAATATGTACTAGCTGGAGCCTGTAGTCATAATGCATCAGCTGAAAAACAGTTTAGATATCCAACAGAGTATGGCTCACAAAAGCCCCCTACTGCTCAGTGGACTGTAACAGGGGCAGGAGCGGCATTATTAGGAAAATCTGGTGAAGGACCAAAAGTAACATCAGCTACAATTGGAAGGGTAGTGGATATGGGTATATCTGATCCTTTTAATATGGGAGCGGCTATGGCTCCAGCAGCTGTTGATACTATTGAAGCTCATTTTAGAGATATGAATATTGATCCTAATGAATATGATTTAATTGCTACAGGAGATCTTGGAGAAGTTGGCCACAGGATTGCTGGGGATTTATTGATGAAACATGGTATGAAAATTCCAACTGAAATTTTTACAGATTGCGGTATATTAATCTATAAAGAAGAACAGAAAGTTATGGCAGGAGGTAGTGGCTGTGGATGCTCTGCATCTGTAACTTATGGACATTTTCTAAATAGGATGAGAAAAGGAGAACTAAAAAAAATCTTGATTGTAGCAACAGGTGCTTTAATGTCTCCTATGTCTTATCAGCAAAAGGAAAGTATCCCTTGTATTGCTCATGCTGTATCCATAGAAATGTAGAGAAGAGGTGGTAACTTTGGAAAAACTGATTTGGTCTTTTATTGTGGGAGGAGGAATATGTGTAATAGGACAAATTATGTTGGATGTGTTTAAGCTTACTCCTGCCCATACAACTAGTACATTGGTTGTGGTTGGAGCAATACTCGGAGGTTTTGGGCTTTATGATCCACTCATAAAATTTGCAGGAGCAGGAGCTTCTGTGCCTATATGTAGTTTTGGAAATGCTCTATTGAAAGGTGCTTTAATGGAAGCAAAGAGAAGTGGGGTTATTGGTGTACTTACAGGTATATTTGAAGTGACTAGTGCAGGTATTTCTGCTGCCATTATTTTTGGATTTTTGGGAGCTCTGGTTTTTAAGCCAAAAGGATAGCGAACTAATCCAGAGTAAAATGAATATATCAATAGAAGCAGGATAGAATACCTGCTTTTTTTAGTGAACATAATAAAAAAATAAAATATTCATACAATATGGAAAATATTTTGAAAAATCACTTGTAGAAATATGCAAGATATTATAAAATAATATAATTATAGGTGAATATTTATACGATTTTTAAGGAAAATGTTTGCATTTACATGAAAGTGAGGGAGATTATGAAAAAGTTCAAAAGAGTACTAGTGGCCAATAGAGGAGAGATTGCTATAAGAATATTCAGAGCCTGCCGCGAACTTGGTATAAGAACTGTAGCGATTTACTCTGATGAAGACAAAAACTCTCTTTTCCGAACAAAAGCAGATGAGTCTTATTTAATCGGAAAAAACAAGGGGCCTGTTGAAGCTTATTTAAATATGGAGGAAATTATAAAAATTGCATTGAAAAAAGGTGCAGATGCAATCCATCCTGGATATGGATTTTTATCAGAGAATACAGAATTTGCTAGAAGATGTCAAGAGGCAGGAATAGAGTTTATAGGTCCAACTCATGAAATGATGGATGAGCTAGGAGATAAGATCAAGTCAAAATTAGTTGCAAACCGTGTAGGGGTACCAACCATTCCAGGGGTGGAAAAACCCGTAACAAATGATGAAGAAGCTGTTGAATTTGCAAGATATTGTGGATATCCAGTTATCCTTAAAGCTGCTGCAGGTGGTGGTGGAAGAGGGATGAGGATTGTAAGGGATGAAAAGGATCTTTTAAGGGAATTTAGAAGTGCAAAGAATGAGGCAAAAAAAGCCTTTGGGATTGATGATATATTTATTGAAAAATATCTTGAAAAACCAAAGCATATAGAAGTGCAAGTGTTAGGAGATAAATACGGAAGAATTGTACATTTATATGAGAGAGACTGCTCTATTCAAAGAAGGCATCAAAAAGTTATTGAGTTCACACCTGCTCTTTCTATCTCAAAAGAGCAAAGAGAAAATATATGTAGTGATGCATTAAAAATTGCAAAAGCTGTTAATTATCAAAGTGCAGGAACGGTTGAATTTTTAGTGGATATGCACGGAAATCACTATTTTATTGAAATGAATCCTAGAATTCAGGTGGAGCATACTGTAACAGAAATGATTACAGGAATCGATATTGTGCAAAGTCAAATTTTAATTGCACAGGGATATGCATTAGATTCAAAAGAAGTTGGCATTCCATCACAGGATAGTGTAGACCCAAGAGGATATGCTATTCAGTGTAGGGTAACAACAGAAGATCCATTAAACAATTTTGCACCAGATACAGGAAAAATTGATATTTATCGAACAGGTTCAGGTTTTGGTGTAAGACTAGATGGAGGAAATGGATTTACAGGGTCTATTATAAGTCCTTATTATGATAGTCTTTTGGTAAAAGTTACTTCATGTTCTAGAAGTTTTGAAGATGCCATTAGAAAAGTTCATAGAGCCATAAGAGAGATTAAAGTTAGAGGGGTTAAAACAAACATTCCATTCCTAGTAAACGTATTAAATCATGAAGAATTTAAAAAAGGAAAGTGTGATACAGGATTTATTTCTGATAATCCAGAACTATTTGATATTACACCAAAGGCTGATAAGGAGCTTAGAGTTCTTAAGTTTATAGGAGAAAAGGTAGTAAATGAAACAAAAGGAAATAAGATAGAATTCGATGTTCCTACTGTTCCAAAGGTAAATCGACCAAAAGATTTAACAGGAACAAAAGATCTTTTAGAAGAAAAAGGAGCAAAAGGTGTTGTAGAGTGGATTAAAAATCAAGAAAAATTATTATTAACAGATACAACTATGAGAGATGCTCATCAATCTCTTATGGCAACAAGAGTAAGAACAAAGGATATGGAAAAAATAGCAAAGAGCACTTCTGTTTTAGCAAAAGACTTATTTTCATTAGAAATGTGGGGAGGAGCTACCTTTGATGTAGCTTATAGATTCTTAAAGGAATCTCCTTGGGAAAGATTAGAGATTCTTCGAAAAAAGGTACCTAATGTGCTTTTCCAAATGCTTATTAGAGGATCTAATGGAGTAGGATATAAAAACTATCCAGATAATGTAATAAGGGAATTCATCAAAGAATCTGCAAATAGTGGAATAGATGTATTTAGAATATTTGACTCCCTAAACTGGTTAAAAGGTATGGAAGTTGCAACAGATGAAGTATTGAAGAGTGGAAAAATAGCTGAAAGCTGTATTTGTTATACAGGAGATATCCTAGACCAAAGAAAAGATAAGTATACATTAGATTACTATGTAAAAATGGCTAAAGAAATAGAAAAAATGGGTGCCCATATATTAGGAATTAAGGATATGTCAGCACTTCTTAAGCCTCACTCAGCTTATAAGCTTATTAAAGCACTGAAGAATGAAATTAGTATGCCTATTCATCTTCATACCCATGATACCAGTGGAAATGGTGTTGCAACCATTCTTATGGCAGCAGAAGCAGGGGTTGATATTGTAGATACAGCCTTTAATAGTATGGCAGGACTTACTAGTCAGCCAGCATTAAACTCAGTTGTTGCAGCCCTTGAGAATACTACGAGAGATACAGGGTTAGTTTTAGATGATTTACAAAAAATTGCGGATTACTGGACAGATGTAAGACCTGTTTATAGTCAGTTTGAATCTGGATTAAAATCAGGTACAGCAGAAATTTACAAATATGAGCTTCCAGGAGGCCAATACTCCAATCTAAAGCCTCAAGTAGAAAGCTTTGGCTTAGGTCATAGATTTAATGAAGTAAAAGAAATGTATAAAACAGTGAATGAAATGTTAGGAGATATTGTAAAAGTTACACCATCTTCTAAAGCTGTAGGAGACATGGCGATTTTTATGGTGCAAAATGATTTGACACCTGAAAATATTTATGAAAAGGCAGTAGATATGGCATTTCCTGATTCAGTTGTTGCCTATTTTAAAGGAATGATGGGTCAACCTATGGGAGGATTCCCACAAAAGCTTCAAAAGTTAGTATTAAAGGGAGAAGAACCCATTACTTGTAGACCAGGAGAACTTCTTCCGGCTGAAGATTTTGATAAAATCAAAAAGGATTTAAAAGAGAAATATGATATAGAACCAACAAACAAAGAACTATTAAGTTATGCATTGTATCCTAAGGTATTTGAAGAATATCTAAAATATCTTAAAGAAAATGGTGACTTTAGTAAGATGGGGAGTGATATTTACTTCCATGGATTAAGTGAAGGAGAAACTTGCCAAGTAGAAATTGCTAAAGGTAAGATTTTGGTCATCAAGCTTTTAGAAATTGGAAAATTAGATGAAGAAGGAAATCGAACTGTAACCTTTGAAGTAAATGATAGTACAAGAGCTATAAAGGTTTATGACAAAACTAGTGGTGAAACTAGGAAAGAAATGAATTTTAAGCAAAAGGCAGATCCAGATAATCCACTAGAAATAGGAGCAAGCATTCCTGGAAATATTATCAAAGTGTTAGTAAAAGAAGGAGAGGCTGTAAAGGAAAATCAAATTGTTGCAATAGTAGAAGCCATGAAGATGGAAACAAATATTACAGCACCTGTAGAAGGGGTAGTAGAATCAGTCATTGTAAAGGAAGGTCAGCAGGTAGAGTCAGGAGAATTATTGATCAAATTAAGTGAATAAACTTTATTGATTAAGAAATTTTATATATTATTGATAGAATAAAAAAATATTCCATAAAAGAAAGATCCGTGTTATGTCACAAACACGGATCTTTTAAAATAGTATTTATTTTAAATTTTCATAAGCACTGTCTCCAGCAATTTTTCCAAATACAGTGATATCTGTTAATGAATTACCACCTAATCGATTTGCACCGTGGATTCCTCCAGTTACTTCTCCTGCTGCAAATAATCCTTTTATCACTTCACCACGTTTATTGAGTACTTGAGCTTTTTCATTGATTTTTATTCCACCCATAGTATAGTGAACAGCAGGAGCTACTTTGATGCCATAGAAATTAGACTTTTCGATTTTACTTTTCATAGATTTTCTACCAAAATCTTTATCTTCCCCATTGCTTAGATATTGATTGTATGCATCAATAGTTTTTGATAGTTCATCTGAGTTTATTTCTAAAGCTTTTGCTAATTCATTTAAGGAAGAAGCTTTCGTTAATAATCCTTCATCAGCGTATTTTTCTATTGCTTTTAAACTTTTTCTTACATTTTCATCAAATATGAGAAAAGCCATCTTGTCCTCTTGTTTTAATTCTTCTTGTGAGACAACATCTCGCGTATTTAGTTCATTGACAAATCTTTTTCCTAATTTATTCACTAATATGGCGCCATTGCCTCTTACGGCTTCTGTAATCAAATGATTATCATTAGGGACAACGGTTGGATGGATTTGAATCTCTTTCATATCGACAAAAGAAACATTTAAATCTTTAAGTAAGTCAACAGCATCTCCTGTAGCTCCTGGACTATTGGTTGTACCAAAGTCTTTTAAATCACTTCTATATTTTGTAACCAATTCCTGATTTGCTCCAAATCCACCTGTTGCTAAGATTACTGATTTAGCATAAATATGATAGGTTTCTCCATCAATTGTTTTCACAGCTATGCCTATAACCTTATTATCATCATATAATATTTCTGTAGCTTTTGTAGCAACTCGTATGTCAACCCCTAGTGTTTTTGCTGTATTTTCTAAAGTATCAAACAATTGATCTCCAACAGGGGCGCCACCCTTTGGTCTATGTGCTCTATCTACACTAGCACCACCAAGTCTTCCTACATCTGATAAATCCATTCCACGTACACTTAACCAAGTGATTATATCAGAAGATTTGTTGGCTAATATGTTTACTAAATTTTTATTGTTTATATATTTACCCCCCTTTAAGGTATCTTCTATAAACTTTTCAGGAGTATCTTTTATGTTTTTTCCTTTTTGAAATTTTGTTCCTGATGCATTAAGCCCTCCTGTAGCAAATTTTGTATTTCCTCCTAATATGGGTAGTTTTTCTACCAATAGGACATTTACACCTTTTTCTTTAGTTGTTATGGCAGAGGTAAGACCTGCTCCCCCTCCTCCTACAACAACAATATCCGTATAGACATCTTCTAGATGATTATTTTGAGATTTGTTGACAGTAGCTACTAAAGGGATGCCGGATTTACTTACAGCATCAGCAATTGCGTCTTTTATGTCTTTACTACTTCGAGTAGCTCCAGTGACACTATCTACAGAAAGACTATTGTTTTTTATTACATTCCCAGCAATAAACTGAAAAACTTTTTTCGCCATCTTGGATTCTTTATTTTCTAAGATTTCAATATTTGCTATTTTGTTATCATCTATGGATATGGCCACTCTAACTTTACCTTTTTTACCCATAGTTTCTCCAATGTATTTTTCTTCTAAATTCACATGAGGATGATCTCTCATATGTCGATAACCTATAACAAATAGAACAAGAACTAACCCTATGACTAAAAAACCTATAATTTCTTTTGTTTGTTTACTCAATTACTTCATCTCCTTTTATGATTTCAAGTTAAAGCTATTCATCAAAAATCTATGATTCAGATGAGATAGAATTTTCATCTGAATCCTTCCTGTTAATCTTTGCTTAACGAGTTCATTCATTAAAGATTATACTACAATATTAAAAAAAGATTAAACTAGAATATATAATATTAGGATAAGATGATAATGAATGATTAAAATGGGTATTAAGATAAGTATTGGTACAGAACCAAGATGAAATCATGGAACGATTCGACATGAAACCATAAATTCGGTATAATATAAAAAACAGTATTTTCCTTCTATAAAGGTTATTTTCACTATAAAATACTATTTTAAAGAGGCGATGTGTATGTCTATATTAAAAAAATTTTTATCATTCTTAAAAGTTAAATATGCAAGAAATTCTCCTAAAAGTTGCAAAAAATCTTATATTCAACCTGAGGAAATAGAAATTGCATTAAAAGAAAGAGAAGCTAGTTTGAGATGTGCACAAGAAATTGCTAATTTAGGAAGTTGGGACTGGGATTATCAACGAAATAAACTCATTTTTTCTGATGAAATGTATCGAATATTTGGGATGAATAAAGAAAACTTTCAAGGAAGTATTCAATATATTGTTTTAACCTTAATTCATCCTGATTATAGGATATTAGTAAGTGGAGTTTTGCGAAAAATCACAGAATTAGGAATAATGGAAGCAATAGAATTTAAGATTATGAAATTAACAGGAGAAGAAAGATGGATACGGGCCAATGGCGCATTGGTCTATGATGATGAAAATAGGAAGAAAATTATTGGTACAGTTCAAGATGTAACAGAATGGAAGGAAGCTGAAATAGCTCTTCAAGATAATCTGAAATTTCTGCAAACTCTTATTGATACCATTCCTAATCCTATATTTTATAAGGACATAAACGGAGTTTATAAATATTCTAATACTGCTCATTTAGAATACTTAAATCTTAAAAGAGAAGATGTTATTGGCCATAATATTTATGATATATTACCAAAAGAAATGGCTGAGGAACATTATAAAGTTGATGCAGAGTTACTAAAAAATAAAGATAAAATGGTATATGATACAAAATTAAAATATGCAGATGATGAGTTACATGATGTTATTTTCACAAAAGCGGCATTTACAAATCAAGAGGGCCAAACAAAAGGGATTGTAGGTGTTATCATAGATATAACTGAGCGTAAAAAGGCAGAAAAAAGTATTAATCGATTATTGCAATTAAAAGAGGCTATGCTTGAGATTAATCATGCCATACTTGAAATTAATAGTATTAATGAGTTATTTGCATTGGTTTTAAAAAAGGTAGTAACATTAATGAAAAACGCAGATTTGGCATGTGTGTTAGTTTTAGATGAGGAAGATAATTTGAAAATTGCTGCATGTACAGGATATGATGAACAAAAATCTAAAGATTATCGTATCAAACTAAAAGATTCATTCATATGGCAAAAAACAAAAGGCGAATTTGAAAAGACAGTTGTGATCAATGATGTTCAAGAAATACTTAAAGAAAAATTCCCAAGTATTTTAGAAAATACGGAAGGGATTGAAGTACAATCTTCTATGAGTGCACCTATTATTATTGATGGTGAATTATACGGTTTGGTAAATGTAGATAGTCATCAAAAAAATGTGTATGACCAAAGAGATTTAGAGATGATGGAATACATGAGAAATCAAATTGAAATTGCTGTCAGTAAGCATAAGCTTTATGAACAGACCATATATTTATCAAGGTATGATAAATTAACGAATGTATATAATAGAAGATACTTTGAAGAAGTATTTGATATGTATATGAAAAGGGCTACTAGGTATAAAGAATGTTTCTTAGTAGTAGTATTTGATTTAAATGGATTAAAATTTGTAAATGATACTTATGGACACTTGGCTGGAGATTTATTCATTAAAACATTTGCAAAAACTATCAATGATAATATTAGAGCATCAGATTTATTTGCAAGATATGGAGGAGATGAATTTATAGGTGTTTTCTTTGAAGTAGATTTACAAGTTTTGGTAAACAAATTTGAAGGATTAATAGAAAAATTTATCCATGATCCAATTGTTTTCGGGGATAATAAGATTATTTGTAGCTTTAGCTATGGTATTGCAGATTTTCCTAATGAGGGCAAAAATTATAAAGAACTAGTAAAGATTGCAGATGAAAGAATGTATATTTATAAAGATAAGATAAAAAAAAGAATGAAGGATCAAAAATAATACTCCTCCAATTAAAAGATGGTAGGAGTATTATTTGATAAAAAAGTATCCTGTTAAAGGAAGGTATACAAATTATTTACATGTACTTATAATTCCTTTAAAATTAAATAGAAATGACTAATTTTAAATAATAAGTTTTGTGATTAAATTCATAGTTATATGGGGGAGTAGTTATATGAGAATTGTTTTAGGAGGTTTATTGATTCTTTATGGATTAATTATTTTATCGGGGAAAAAATTCATGCTTCATACTTTATTTTATCAAATATTTGCCATTACTCCATTGTTTGGAGGGATATTTATTGAAGCTGACATATTTGAAATACTATTTACTCAAGGGTTTCTTATGATATGGGCTATATTTATTGCATGGAATGGTCAAGGATATATGATTCACAACGTGAATAAATCAAAAGTTGAAAAAATAGTAAAAGAGATCTTAGAAAAGAATAAAGTTCCTTACGAAGAAAAAGAAGAAACGATTGTTTTATCTGAATGGTATAATGATACAAAGGTTGTTACAGGGTTTAACAAAAGAGAAAAGGTACAAATATATAAAAAAGAAATAAAAATAACAGGAGATGAAGTATCTGCAAGTTTACATATGAAAGATTTAAAAGGAACAAAGTTATATGGTCAGATTCTTAGAGCAATCAAAGAAAGATTACCTTTTTTAGATAAGGATGGTTTTTCATATTCAGGATTTATAATGATGTTAACGGGAATGCTTATAATTGGTGTAGAGTTAGTTAGAAAATATGATATTTTTAAATAGAGAAGAAGGCAAATTACTGCCTTTTATCTATTTATAGGATGATTATTTAGATAAGAGGGTGGAAATAGAATCCTTATCTAAATATTTATATATTCAGCTTTGCTGAATGAATTCATTGTTGAAAGGCTGATGATATGAGTAATACAAAGGAAATAAAAATATCTGTTAGAAATTTAGTTGAATTTATTTTGCGTTCGGGAGATTTAGATGCAAGCTTTAGAAGTATGTCAAGGGCTGTAGAAGGTACAAGAGCTCATCAAAAGGTACAAAATGCACAAGATACCAATTATGAAGCTGAAGTTACGCTAAAACATAAACTTGAACATGAAGGTTTTACATTTTTAATAGAAGGGAGAGCAGATGGTATTATAACTGAGCCTTGCTCTATTTGTATAGATGAAATAAAATCTACTACAAAGCCCCTTGAAAGCATTGATGAAAATTATAATGAAATACATTGGGCACAGGCAAAAGTTTATGCCTATATATATGCTCTTCAAAATGAATTAGATACTATAGATGTTCAATTAACTTATTTTCAATTAGAAACGGAAAAAGTTAAAAATATAAGAAAAACTTTTACCTTCTCTCATGTAGAAGAGTTTTTTTGTGGTATTGTAGACCGGTACATTATTTGGGCAAGGTTAACTTCTGATTGGTGTAAACTTCGAGACCTTTCAGTAAAAGATTTAACATTTCCTTTTGAAAAATATCGGATTGGACAAAGAGAACTTGCCGTTTCAGTTTATAGAACTATTAAAGATCAAAAAAAGCTATTTGCACAAGCCCCTACAGGAATAGGAAAAACTATATCAACCCTTTTTCCAACAGTAAAAGCCTTTAGTGAAGGACATACATCAAAAATATTTTATCTTACAGCTAAAACCATTACGAGACAAGTTGCAGAAGAAGCCTTTATAAAAATGAGAGAAAAAGGATTAAGATTTAAAACATTAACCTTAACAGCAAAGGATAAAATCTGTTTTAAAGAGGAAAGAAACTGTGACCCAGAATATTGTGAGTATGCAAAGGGACATTTTGATAGAATAAATGGAGCTATTCTTGATATACTTCAAAATGAAGATGAATTATCAAGGAGAGGAATAGAAAGCTATGCAAGAAAGCATCATATTTGTCCTTTTGAGTTGTCATTAGATTTAGCTACATGGGTAGATGCCCTTATTTGCGATTATAATTATATATTTGATCCTAGAGTAAACTTAAAAGGTTTATTTGAATTTCATAACAATGATTGTACTTTTTTAGTGGATGAGGCACATAACTTAGTAGATCGTGCTCGTGAAATGTTTTCAGCAACTTTATATAAAAAGCCATTTTTAGATTTAAAAAAAGTATTTAAAGAGGATGAACCTAGAATTGCAAAAGCATTAGATCGACTGAATAAATATATGCTCAAAGTAAAGAAGCTTTGTGAAGAAAAGGATTTTTATATACAAAAAGAGATGTTTGAGGATATATTGTATTTATTAAATAGGCTTATATCTGAAAGTGAAGAGTTTTTAGCTGAAAAAAAAGGAAAGAAAGGATATCAAGAATTATTAGAATTATTTTTTGATTGTTTATCCTTTATAAGAATTGCAGAACTTTATGATGATAGATATGTAAGTTATGTAGAAAAGGAAAATAAAGATATATTATTGAAAATGTTTTGCCTTGATCCTTCTTATCTATTAAGGGAAGCTGTGAAGAGAGGAAAATCAGCCATATTTTTTTCGGCTACCTTATCACCTATAGAATATTTTAAAGATATTTTAGGTGGAGATATAGAGGATAAAAGCATTATATTACCTTCTCCCTTTGATCAAAATAATCTTTGCCTGATGATTGCGAGTAGCATTTCAACAAAATACAAAGATAGGGAATATAGCTACTATGCAGTAGCAGATTATATAAAAGCCAATATATCTCAAAAATTGGGAAATTATTTAGTGTTTTTTCCATCCTACAAATATATGCAGGAGGTTTATGAAAGATTTGAAGAAAAATATCCTGAATATAGGACAATCATTCAAGGAAACATCATGAATGAAGAACAAAGAGAAGACTATTTACGAGCATTCGAAGAAAACCCTAAAATTCCTTTAGTAGGTTTTGCTGTAATGGGAGGAATATTTGGTGAAGGAATAGATCTAAAGGGAAATAGGCTTATTGGTGCAATTATTGTAGGGGTAGGACTTCCTCAAATATGCCTTGAGAGAAACATTATAAAAGATTATTTTAACGAAAAAAATAACAATGGGTTTAATTATTCCTATATTTATCCAGGAATGAATAAGGTTCTTCAAGCTGCAGGAAGAGTTATTCGTACAGAAAAGGATAAAGGAGTAGTACTTTTAATAGATGAAAGATTTAACTACGCAAGTTATAAGAGGATATTTCCTAGGGAATGGAATCATAGAATCAATATAAAATCAGAAGAAGAGATGATTCAAACATTAGAAAAATTTCATCAAAAAAATTAGGACAGGATTTCCTGTCTTTTTATTATTTATATGTGTTTAATATCTACTACCATATATTTTAAATTGTTAAAGGTATAAATTTTGTGTTTATTTATAATAGGTTGAGCACATTACTTGATAGAATAAATGAAATTATGGTATGATAATTGATGGTTTAGCAAATTTTGATAAATAGGGTTAAATTATGACAAAAATTTTAATAATACAAGTATGTAATATTTTTTAACAGTACTTGTTTCAATCATAAGGAGGAATATTCGGATGTTTAAATTACCTAAGTACAATCATCCAGATTTTAGTCAAAAAAATTTTCAATCTGTTCAAAATGTAAGTGTAGAGGTAGTAACAAAGGATGGAGTTGCTCCAGAAAATTACCATGTCACTTCCATGTACCCTGAGTATTTTAAAGTGAATGGAAAATGGATTTTAGCAACTGAGAGTAGAATGGATTGTGTAGTAGTTATTGTAGATGATGAAAAGCTTGAAATAAAGGAATTTAGAAATTTAAAAGTAGGAGATCAAGTAGTTATCGGTAGAACAGAAGATGGAAGTGAAGGGATTTATTTATATGTAAATGGGTTTGTGGAAGAAAACAAAGAAGGGGATGTATTTTCCTTTAGAAGTGGAAGATCTAGAGAAACAGCTTTTACGAAAGATTATGAGGATTTATTTGAACTTTTACAGCATGAAAAAGAAAATGGATATATTGTATGGGTATTAGGGCCTGCCGTATCCTTTGATTGTAATTCTAGAAAATCAATGGCAGATTTAATACACAATGGATATGCTCATGCAGTTTTAGCTGGAAATGCTTTAGCTACTCATGATATTGAAGGAGCACTTTTTGGAACAGCTTTAGGACAAGATATTTATAATCAAGATTCAAAGCCTAATGGACACTATCATCATATAGATGCAATTAATAGAGCAAGAAAGGCTGGGTCTTTAGAAAGATTGGTTGAAAATGGAGATGTAAAAAATGGTATTGTCCATGCATGTGTCAAAAATCATGTTCCAATGGTACTTGCAGGTTCAATAAGAGATGATGGACCTCTTCCTAGTGTTTTTGCGGATGTATATGATTCTCAAGAAGCCATGAGAAGCCATGCAAAACGTGCAACAACTGTAATCTGTTTAGCCACACAACTCCATACTATTGCTACAGGAAATGTAACACCTTCCTATACAGTTGTTGATGGAAATGTAAGACCTGTATATATTTATGCAGTAGATGTCTCTGAGTTTGTATTAAACAAGTTAAGAGATAGAGGAACACTCCAAGGAAAAACCATTGTAGCAAATATTCAAGATTTTCTAGGAAAATTAAAAGATCGGTTGGTAGATTAAAAAACTAAAGATATAAGATAATCATTTATGTAAGAAAAGCATAGAATAAATAGGGCGTATAAAATTTATTTATTTTATGCTTTTCATATATTAAGATAGTAGTAATTATTTATAAAAATGATTCATAAGGATTGTTATGAGTGATGCAATGGCATAATAGAGTAACCATATAGGTTATATAATGAAAGATAGAAGGATTTAGAAAAAAGATGTAGAAGTATCTATAGAAATGTAAAAAATTGGCTCAAAAATAAAGGGATGAGTTAAATCATGAGGGGGATAGGAATGAAAAATCATGTAAGTACTTTGAAAGTAATCAAAGAGGGGTATAAGGAATATACATCTGATTTTGGTGGATATATGCAATTTAGTATGATTATTTTTGGATTTTCCTTACTCGATAAACTATTGAAGGGAAGTCCAATCCTTTTAATATTGTTATTAGTGAATATTTATTTAACGAGCAGAGCTAGAATTTCAATGAATTATAAAGCGTATCAATCATTTTTAGGAATAAAAACTGATTTTGATGAGGTGTGGAATTACAGCAAACTTAGATTTTGGAGATTTTTTGGTGCAAATATTATATTAGGGATTGTATATATACTATTTTTTGGTATTGAATATCTTTTGATTATGAACGTTTCAAGTATGACTATTAAATTATTTTGGTGTAGTATTGTTTTTATAGTAGGTGTTTTAACCATAGGAAGAATCTATTGTATAGATAATATTGCTAGTATCACAGATTCAGAAGAATCATATTTTGAAATAAATAATGACATCATAAAGGGAAACTATTGGGTATTAGTAAGGATTATACTAATTTCTAATATATTTCTAATACCTGGACTTATGGTGGTTATGACTCATTTAAATGATTTAGAATATATCAATAATGCTGTGCAAATAGCAACCTTCATCTATACTTTTATTGATTTATTTCTAGTTCCTATAGTAAACTGTATAATCATAAAATTTTTGATAGATGCAGGGTTTAAAAAAGAGATTACAGAAAATAAGCAGGTTGAAAATATAGAGATTATTTCCGAAAAAGATCAATATCCTGAGGAGGAAGAATGATGAATCAGGCTAATTTTTATGTAAGTCTTTCACCAAAAGATGCATATAAGATGGTGATGGAAAAGGAAGATGCAGATTTAATACATGAAGAGCTGCATGAGTTAGGTAATGAAAAATATATGGGCATATTGATTTTTGAAAAATATTATATGCGTGTAGGGAATAGAGCTGCATTAATCGTCATGATAGATAATTTAAAAGGACAAACAGAAGTAAGAACTGTTTCTACGGGGAGTTCTCCAGGAATGATTTTTAGCTTTGACTGGGGAGCTTCTGATGATTTTGTAGATAGTGTAAAGGATATACTAAAAAAGTATATTATTTAGTTTAGCTTTATTCAAAAGAAAAAATAAAATGACGAAAAAACTCACATACTAAATATGTAAAATAAAATTTTAAAAAAGGAATGAGGTATGTGAGACGAAAAATAACAGCAGTATTTTTGATTATTGTACTCTGTATGATGGGATGTTCTTCAAAGATGAATCCTCAAAAAGCAGATTACATGAACAATATTTATAACTCAGTTCAAAAGATAGACCAAGAAGATTTAAAGGATGTAAAAAAAGACAATCTTGAAATGGTTTCAGGAAAAATCAAAAAGATTACCATGAGAGGCGGAAAAAGATCATTATTGATTGAAGATATAAAGGGAATGGAATATATTTTTCATATTAATGAACATACAATCGTAATGACTTTTGAGAAGTTAAAAATTGGTCAAAATGTGGACATTATTTTTAATGGTATCCTAACAAGAAGTATTCCTCCTCAAGGAAATGCAATGATTGTAAATGGATTGAAAGTATAAAAAATATATTTTATAGTTGAAAACAACCCTGCATTTAGGTGCAGGGTTGCTTTTTTGAATAATATGGAATAAACTGTCTATAGCAAAAAATGAAATTTTTTAAGATGAAGAAGTATAATAGTAGAGTATGAACTAAATATTTCTTATATTGATAAAAATTAGGATAAGTTTATTGAAATGAAAAATTGTATATGTATAAGTGAATTTGAGGGGGAGAATGTAGAATATGAATAAATTATTTGTAAATAAAACCCATCTAAAAATAATCATTTTAGTATTACTTTTGCTTTTAGGGCATCTATTTTATAGAAATGGTAAAATTAAGGAATATGCAGATGAAAGAATATTTATGGATTTAGAAGATAGTATTGAAACTTTAGGGAAGATGAATGATGATATAGGAAAAATTATATTGGATGATGTTGTTATTCAAAGAGATTATCATATAAATAATGAATCTATTTTTGCTTTAGATATATTAGATGATGAGATACGAGATGCCTATGGATTAGATTTATATAGTAAATGGTTAAGGTTTGTTGGTTCTGCAGATTATAAAATTGATTGTATTGTTGAGGATGGTAGATTGAATGAAAAAGAAAAATCTTATTTGAAAGCATTGCATATGTACAATAAGGAAGTAATTGATGCTTATGACAAGATTTTGGGGAAATATGGATTGAATGAGCTTACTATATTAAATGGAAAACATAAAGGAAAAAATACAATAAAAATTTATGAAGAATTTTGTAAAAGTACAAATAAGATTTCTAGAGATGAAAAATATAAGATATTGCGTGAATATAGACCTTATGAAGAAAAAAAGATAGTAGAGAATATTTCTATGGAAGAAGCAAAAGAAATAGGGAATAAAATTTTTAAAAAGCTTTTTCCAGAAGATGAAGTAGTATATAGAGAGGATACTCGAAAAAATGAATCAGAATACACTTTTATCAATCAATCATCAAAAAAAGATGATCATAATAGTTATAGGATTGAAGTAAATAAAACAGATGGAGATATTAGAATATGGAAAAATGTTCAGTATCATACAAATGCTGTGTCTGAAAAGGTGATGGATCAAAAAGGGAAGGAAATAGCAGCCCTATTTATAGATGATACTTACAACTGTTATAAAAAAGAAAAACATTATGATATAGATAATGTTCACTTAATAGACCGGATTGATTATAACTTTATAAAAAAAGTAGATAATATCTATGATGAAATGGAAGAAGTTAAAATAAGTATTAACAGATTTGGAGCAGTAGATCAATTATATCTAGCTAATCCCACAGGAAAAGTTAAAGAAATTATAAAACCAAAGCTAAAAAAGGAAGAAATTTTATCAAAGATCAAGAACGGAGTTATCAAAGAATGTATTCTTGTAAGAATGAGAGATGGTCAATTAGTATATGAAGTATTTGTTGATTTAGATCATATATTATATACGTATACATTTGATGCAAATACGGGAGCGCATAAAGCTTTTGGAAAAAGTGAAATCATGTATTTTAATAAAGAGAAAGATTTATAAAAAGATAAGTGGATTGAATAAACCCCTTAAGATAGACAATGAAATTTATTTAAATGTCTATTTTAAGGGGCTTTTTTTAATTGTGGGGGGGAACTGTTTTATTAAGGGGTAATTTCTTTGGAAGTAAGCTGAGTACATCTAGTTCTGAAGCTAATGTTCCAATAAGTAATAGTGCAGCACCAATCCATCCACGTATAGTTAATATTTCGTGTAGAATGAGGACCGCTAATGATCCTGAAAATACGGGTTCCAATGAAAAAATTAAAGCCGTATGGGTTGCGCTTGTATATTGTTGGGCATAGCATTGGACAACAAAGGCGATGGCTGTACAAAAAATTGCTAGGAATAGAACTACAACCCATGTGGATGTTGTATGGGGGAGTGTAGGCGTTTCAAATATGAGAGCCAAAATAATATTAAATATCCCTGTAAATCCTAGTTGCCAGATACCCAAAGCGATTGCATCCACTGTCTTTGTTACACGTTCCATTAGCAGAATATGAAAAGCATAGAGTAGAGCGCATAGGAGAGATAGGCCATCTCCTATATTAAATTGTAGAGATTCTATGCCAGTCAAGAGAATAACTCCTATAAAGGCTAAAAGAACACCAAGTAGAGTGCTGGAATTGGGCTTTTCCCTTAAAAATAAAATAGAGATAATGGGAACCATAATCACTGTCAAGCTTATGAGAAATCCAGCGTTGGCTACAGTAGTATACAGAATACCATAGGCTTGCGTGACAAAAACCATTGTAAGAATTATAGCAAATATTGCTGCATATTTTAATGTTTGCCTGTTTGTATTTTTTAAATGAGGATATAGACCTATAGCAGCAATAAAAAACCCAATAATAAACCGCATAGCAGTAAGATGAAAGGGCCTAAGCTCATGGAGCCCGAATTTGGTCAGTATATAAGAACTGCCCCAAAAAAACGTAGCTAGAATAAGTAGAAGGTCAGCTTTCGTCTGTTTTTTCATGATCAAATACCTCCTTGGCAGTTATTTTTATGCCTAATATCATTCTACTACAAGTTGAAAGAGGATAATAGAGGGAATTTTCAAAATAATGGAATAAACAAAAAAGAAAAGTATGATTTAAATAGCTGGAATGTTTAAAA
Organism: Crassaminicella profunda; assembly: GCF_019884785.1. Lineage (GTDB taxonomy): Bacteria > Bacillota > Clostridia > Peptostreptococcales > Thermotaleaceae > Crassaminicella > Crassaminicella profunda. The sequence goes on along the minus strand of NZ_CP082326.1, from coordinate 2,686,802 downwards.
AATGTTTAAAAGATGTTTATTATTAAAAAAAAGAATATTTGAATAAACAATTTTTAAAACGTTTCCTATGACAAGTAGCTGTTATCATAAGATATATTCATTAGAAGGAGGTAAATAGGTATGATGAAAGAAAAAAATATGAAGGAAAAAAAGCCTAGTTTTGGTGGTGCACTTTTTGTTATTTTATTTCTTTGTGCAGCTATGTATGTACAAGTGTTTGTTTTGCATCAAAACTGGGTAACACACATTACTTTGATTTTAGCATCAGTAGTAGCCTCTATTGTAGCATTAAAGGCTGGATTTACATGGGAGGATATTCAGGAAGGGGTTATATATGGATGTAATATAGCCATGATTCCTATGTTGATTTTAATGCTAGTGGGAGTATTGATTGCATCATGGATTCCAGCAGGAACTATACCAACATTGATTTATTATGGATTAAAGATTTTATCACCATCAATATTTCTTGTTACAGTAGCTTTTGTATGTTCGGTAGCTTCAATTTCTACAGGTAGTAGTTGGACCACTGGAGCAACTTTTGGTGTAGCATTTATGGGAATTGGTATGGGGCTTGGTATTCCTGCACCTATTACAGCAGGAGCTGTTGTTTCAGGAGCTATCTTTGGAGACAAAATGTCGCCTCTTTCGGATTCTACTAATTTAGCAGCAGGTGTAGCAGAGGCAAATCTATTTGATCATATTAGAAGTATGGTTTATACTACAGGACCTGCATTCATTCTGTCACTGATTATTTATGGCATTATTGGTATGAAGTTTACAGGTGGTAGTATTGATACGAGCCAAATAGATATTATTTTAAATGGATTAAAAGCAAATTATTGGATTAGTCCAGTTACTTTGATTCCACCACTTGTTGTGGTAGTTTTAGCTGTAAGAAAATGGTCAGGACTTGCAGTTATGGTTGTTGCATCTATTTTAGGAGCAGTATTTGCAATGGCTTTTCAAGGGTATGGACTTGGAGAGATGTTATCCTTTATGAATGATGGATTTGTTTCATCAACAGGGATTGAAGAAATTGATAAACTACTTAGCCGTGGAGGGCTACAAAGCATGATGTGGACTATATCTTTAGGATTTATAGCATTAAGTCTTGGAGGAATACTTGAAAAAACAAAAATGCTTGAAGTATTATTAGACAAAATTTCTCATCTTGTAAGTACTACTGGAGGATTAGTTACAACTCATGTATTGTCAAGTATTGCAGTAAATCTTTTTTCAGCAAGTCAATATATGGCAGTTATTATTCCAGGAAGAATGTTAGTACCTGCTTATAAGAAACTAAACTTACTACCACAAGTTTGTTCTAGAACTTGTGAAGATTCAGCTACAGTAACATCACCTCTTGTACCTTGGGGACTTTGTGGTGTGTTTTTCACTGGTGTATTGGGCGTACAAACCCTTGATTATTTACCTTATGTGTTCTTAGCATTTTTAACACCAATCATTGCGATTATCTATGGTATTACAGGTAAATTTATGTTCAAAGAAGGAGATATCCCATCTATGAATACTTATAATGATCAAAAGGAAGAAAGCACTCAATAAATATAAAAAGTCAGGAAAGGAAGAAAAACTATGCAAAGACAAGTCTTAGATTATATCAATGAGGAAAGCGTAGTTGAATTATTAACAAAGCTTATAGAAATTCATAGTCCATATTTTCATGAAGAAAAAGTCATGTTCTTTACATATGAGTGGCTAAAAGAAAAAAAATTGTATCCACAGTTTCATGAATATGAGGAAAATAAGATTACAAACTTTAAGGGAACAAATGTAATTGGAAGATTAAAGGGAAAAGAAAAAGGACCTTGTATTTTATTGAATGGACATTTAGATACAGTGAATGTTTGTGAAGGATGGGAGAAAGATCCTTTAAAAGCTACTAGAGAAGGAAATAAACTTTATGGATTAGGTGCTTTAGATATGAAATCAGGTTGTACAGCTTTATTATTAGCCCTTGAAGCCTTTAAAAAAACAGTAAAAGATTTTAAAGGAGAAATCCTTTATTCATTTGTATCGGATGAGGAAGGTCCCTATGGTCTGGGAACAAATGCCACAATAGAGGATGGAATTGTTAAAGATGCAGATGTAGCCATTGTAACAGAACCAAGTAGCGGATTTTGTGGTGTTGATTTTCCTTGTCTTTGTCTAGGGGCAAGAGGAGGATATAACTATAGGGTTGAATTTAAAGGAACAGCTGCTCATGCAGCTAATCCTGAAAAAGGAAATAGTGCCATCCTTGATTGTGCAAAAGTTATGATGGAATTAAAAAATTCTGAAATGATGAAAGACCCTAAACTAGGAAAAGGGTCCACTTGTATTATAGAAGCGGGCGGTGGAGGTCAAGCATGTAGTGTGGCAGATACAGCATTCTTTACGGTTTTTAGACATATTGTAAGAGGAGAAGATAAAGCATACCTTGAAAAAGAACTATATGAAGCAGTAAAAAGAGCTGATATAAAGTCAGAAGTAAAAATGATTTTTAGAGAGGGTCCTAGCCATGAAAGCCAAGGATTTAATCCTTATATCGTAGAGGAAAATCAGCCTTATGTCAATCAAATTATAGAGAGTATTGAAAATGTATGTAACGAAAAGCCGCAAATTGCATATTTTTCTAGCATTGGAGATTTTAATTATTTAGGTTCTAGATTAAAAGTACCAACATTTGTGTTTGGAGCTAATGGAGGTAATTATCATACAGCAAATGAGTATGTAGAAATAGATTCTGTTATAAAAACTGCCCATGTAGTATATGAATTTCTAATAAACACCCTTGGACTCAATTAAAAATAACCCTCTTATTCTATAAAAAGAATAAGAGGGTTATTTTTAATCATTCAAATTGTATTTTACTTTTAAAGAATGTTACAATAAAAGAACAAAATATGAATTATAAAAAATGGGAGAAGGATGGAATAAGGGAATGGGACAAGTTGATTTACTTTTATATAATGGAATCATTATCAGTTTAGAAGAAGAGAAACCAATATGTAATTGGGTTATGGTAAAGATGGGAAAGGTTTTTGACTTAGGAATAGGAGACGGATACAAGTCTTATTTAAACCAATCAATAGACGCAATAAATTTAAAAGGAAAGACGTTGGTTCCAGGTTTTTATGATAGTCATGTTCATTTAGTCCAAACAGGGCTAAATAGTTTAAGTTTGGATTTAAGTCATGTAAATAGTATAAAAGAGATCTTAAATTGTATAGAGGAAGAGACTCAAAAAATTTCTAAGGGAGAATTTATTCGAGCTATAGGTTTAGATGAACTGAAAATAAAAGAAAAAAGATTGCCTAATAGATATGAACTTGATTTATGTGCGCCAAATCATCCTGTATGGATTAATCGAGTAGAGTACCACACGAGTATAGTCAATTCATTAGCTTTGCACAAGTTAAGAATTCCTTATGATACAGATGGCATTATTAGAAATGAAAATCACACACCATCAGGTGTATTGACAGGAAGAGCGAGTGCTTTAGTAAGAAAACAAATATTAAATAAACTTTCAAATCGCATGAGACTAAAAGGAGTAAATCATGTATTAGAAAATGCCATAGAAAAAGGAGTAACGTCTTTAAATGCTATGGAAGGAGGATTTACCTTCCATGACAAGGATGCTGAATTTGTATATGAAAATAAAGATAGTTTTCCTATTGATGTGAGTCTTTTTTATCAGACAATCAATGTGAAGAAAGTTTTAGAAAAAGGATTAAGAAGAATTGGAGGAGCATTATTTTTAGATGGATCATTTGGTTCTAGAACAGCTGCTTTGTCAGAGCCTTATTTTGATGATGCATCTACAAATGGAAAACTTTACTTTTCCCAGGATGAAATCAATGATTTTATTTTAAAAACTTATAAAAACGATCTTCAAGTTAGTGCTCATGCTATTGGGGAGCGTGCTATTGAACAGATTTTAAGAGCTCATGAATATGCACAAAGCATTTATCCAGGAAAGGAACATAGGAATAGAATTGAACATTGTGAATTGCCTAGTATAGATCAAATAAGAAAGGCAAAGAAATTAGGATTGATGTTATCTATGCAGCCAGCATACGAATATTTTTGGGGAAGTTCAGGACAGATGTATGAAAAAAGATTAGGAGAAACAAGAAGAAAAAAAGCCAATCCTTTTAAAACTATTTTGGAGGAGGGGTTAATCATAGCTGGGGGTTCCGATAGTGATGTGACACCAATGAATCCTATACTTGGCATTCATGCAGCAGTAAATCATCCAGTTTTAGAACATGGTGTTAGTCCTATAGATGCATTAAAAATGTTTACAATTAATGGAGCGTATGCAGTATTTGAAGATCACTTTAAAGGAAGTATTAAAGAAGGGAAATATGCAGATTTTGTTGTTTTAAATGAGGATCCTTTAAAAATACAGAAAGAAAAAATCAAAGAAATACAAGTATTAGCTACAATAAAAGAAGGAAACATTTTGTATGAAAATAATCTTAGAGATTAGATATAAAGGGTGATAGTAATTGGCTAAACTAGAAATATATATGCTTGGGAATTTAAAAATAATATGGGATAATAAGCCTATATTAGAAAAACTAAGTAATAAAGCTGCTGGGATTTTATGTTATTTAGCTGCCAATAGAGAAAAAAAGTTTAGTAGAGATAAATTAGCTGCATATTTTTGGGATTCTAGCAATATAGATTCTGCTAGGTATAATTTAAGATATAATCTATGGACCCTTAGAAAAATTATCAAAAAGGATGAGAATGGTGAAGAAATTATATTAACCAATAAAGACACCTGTAGAATTAATCCTAAAACTAAATTTTATTTAGATATTTTTGAGATGAATGATATTTTAAAGGATATAGATGAAAAAAATTTTAAAAAGCATAAAAATGATTTGGAAAAAGTAAAAAAACTGTATGTAGGTGAATTTCTTGAAGAGTTTTATTTAAAAAAATGCATAGAGTTCAATGATTGGACCTTTTATGAGAGAGAAAAAACTCAAAGAAAATATATAGATCTACTTCATAAATTATCATATCTATATGAAGCAGATGATGAATGCCATAGAGCCATTGATATATTAGAAGAAATGATTATGATTAATCCATTAAAAGAGGAACTTTATGTACAACTCATAAAGATTTATATAAAACTAGGAGATAGAAATGCCGCATTAAATCAATATGAAAGATGCTGTACTATTCTAAGAGAAGAATTAAATATCGGACCTATGGAATCCACGAAAAAACTTTATGAAAAAATAAAGAAAAGCAATACAGAATTTAATCAATTTAATAATTTAGAAGAAAAAATGAATCCATATAAAATAGATATAAATTTTCAAATTGCTCTTTATTCAAAAGAACAGTTTAAAGGAATAAGAGCAGGACTATGTAAGACAAGAGAAAAAATGATGATCAATAACCCCTGTTATCCCTTAAATAATGTAGCGTATTATTGGATGTCAAATTTAGTGGAAAAGCTAATTTTTTCTTTTCACAAAGAAGACTTAAAAAAACTAGAAACATATTATTGGCAGGATATTTTAAGAATACAGTCACGGGTGTTAAGCGTTGATGAAAGTGTGACGATTAACGGTTCTTTAAGTATAAAAACTGAAAAAACTAGAATTTTTAATGGCGTAGAACAATTAATCAATATGTTAGTGAAAATTGAAAACATTATCATTATGATTGAAGATTTTCATTATATAGATGGGGAGTCATTTGAGTTTTTAAAATACTATTTATTCAAAAATCAGAATGTACCTATAGAGCTGATTATATGTGGAGATATAAAAAACAAAAAAATGAATGAATTGAAGAAGTATATGAATCTAATAGATTCTTGCAAATAATTTTAAAAGGTTTCTAAAAATTCATCTTCTTTTTATTTTTTTAGAAATAAGGCAATAATATTATTGACAAATAAGAAAATCAGTAATAAAGTAAAAGACGGTTGTTTTTTATTGAACGGATAAAAAAATACTATAAGGTATGAATATTTAAAAGAAATAAGAAAAAAATACTATAAGTAGCAGATTAATGGTATAATAAGATATTTGTTGAACTAAAATAGGTAAAGGAATGATTAAATGGAAAAAATTAGATTCGAAGATTTAGAATGTTCAAAAGAAATCAAACAAGCAGTAAAGGATATGGGATTTGAAGAGACAACACCTATACAAGGATTAGCTATTCCGTTAGTGTTTGAAGGAAGAGATGTAGTAGGACAAGCCCAGACTGGAACCGGAAAAACAGCAGCTTTTGGAATACCTGCTATTGATAAAGTATCACCGGATAAAAAAGAAACCCAAGCACTTATATTATGTCCAACGAGGGAACTAGCTGTACAAGTTTCAGAGGAACTTTCAAAGCTTGGAAGATATAAAAAGAGAATAAATATTTTACCAGTTTTCGGAGGACAATCTATAGATAGACAGATTAAAGGTCTACAAAAAGGCGCACAAATTGTTATTGGAACGCCTGGTAGAGTAATGGATCATATTCGAAGAAAAACTTTAAAGCTTGATAATCTAGAAATGTTTATATTAGATGAAGCAGATGAAATGTTGAATATGGGATTTAGAGAAGATATAGAAACCATTCTACAAAGTGTAAAGAAAAAAAGACAAACAATGCTTTTTTCTGCTACAATGCCTAGAGCTATACTAGAGATTATCAATGAATATCAGGATAATCCTGAAATTGTTAAGGTGGTTCATAAAGAATTAACAACACCAAATATCGAACAAATGTACATAGAAGTAAAGGAAAGAGATAAATTAGAAGTTTTAACAAGATTAATAGATATGTACAATCCAAAGCTTTCTATCGTATTTTGTAATACAAAGAAAAAGGTAGATGAAGTTACAGATCTTTTACAAAGTAGAGGCTACTTAACAGATAAAATCCATGGGGATATGAAGCAAACTTTAAGAATGAATGTAATGAATAAATTTAAGCGTGGAGATATAGAAATTCTAGTTGCTACAGATGTTGCAGCAAGAGGATTAGATATAGATAATGTAGAATATGTATTTAACTTTGATGTTCCAGCTCATGAAGATTATTATGTTCATAGAATCGGTAGAACAGGAAGAGCAGGAAAAACAGGAAGCTCCTTCTCATTTGTAACAGGAAGAGATTTTTATCTTTTGAAAAATATCATGAAATATACCAAGAAAAAAATCAAACAACATCCTATTCCTACTATTAAAGATATTGAAACAATAAAGACAGAGGCATTTGTAGATAAAATTAAAAGAAAAATCGAAGAAGGTAATCTTCAAAAGTATATTAAAATTGTTGAGAAATTAATAGAGGATGATTGTCCTTCCATAGAGGTTGCAGCAGCTCTTCTTAAGATGGAGCTAGCAATGCCAGAGGCTAAGGAAATAAAAGCTGAAACTTTTAAAAAGGTAAGAGATACAGGTGCTCAAGAAGAGGGCATGGTAAGAATGTTTATCAATATTGGTAAGAACAAAAAAATAAGACCTAAGGATGTAGTTGGAGCTATTGCTGGAGAAACAAGCGTTAAAGGAAGAAACATAGGTGTGATTGATATTCATGATGATTATACATTTGTAGAAGTACCGGAACAATACGCAGAAGAAGTACTTAAGAAGATGACTAAAAATACTATAAAAGGTAATCCAATCATGATTGAGCCTGCTACAGGGAGAAAAGGTAGAAGAAAAAGAAAAAGAAGAAAGTAAATGAGTAGGCTCTTAGTTGAAGAAGAGGATAGAAAAACTGTGCTATAAAGGTAGTGCGGTTTTTTTTATTTCTTTTATGGATAAAGGAATAATTTTATGTAAGAAATTACAAAACAAAGAGGAAATTCAGAATATTTATAGAATAGAAAATATAATGACGATTACAAAAGGTGAGGGGGAGCTAAAATGGCTAAACTTTATTATTGTACAGAATGCAGAAGGGTTGAAAAGGATTCTAATAAGTGTGGCGCTTGTAATAGTGAAAGAATTAAACTTTTAAAGGTGGGTGCGCCAGTAAATGTGATTGGTACAAAGCAGAAGGGGAAAATTTTTAAAATTAAAGAGGATGGGGTAGACTTATTGATTATCAATCAAGCAAAGGAAAAAACCATAAAAGGTTATAAGCATGAAGAAATTCAAAAGATTTTTTAAGGATGAGAGGATTACCTGCTGGATAGCAGGTAATTTTTGTATGTTTTTGAAAGTGCTTTTAAGGAAATGTAGGATATGGTATAATGTTCCATAATCCTTATGGATGATTGTAAGCTTATATTACTTAGTAGGAGGATGAATATGGAATATGCACCCATTATTACAATAAATGATTTAAGAATGAATTATGGAGCAGGAGAAGACATATTAAAGGGAATCAATGTGGAAATCTACCCAGGTCAGATCATAGGATATATTGGACCAAATGGGGCTGGGAAAAGTACTACAGTAAAAATTCTTCTTGGCATATTAGATAACTATAGAGGAAAAATAGAGATTTTCGGAAAAGATATTTCAGTGGATAAAATAGCCTATAAAAGAAGAATTGGTTATGTACCAGAAACTGCTGAAATATATGAGCATTTAACGGCCTATGAATACCTTACTTTTTTAGGAGAAGTTTATGGGTTGGAGACAGAAATTGTAGAAGATAAAGCAAAAAAGATGATGCGTATATTTGGAATAGAAGAACATTTTTATAGTAGAATTTCTTCTTATTCAAAGGGAATGAAGCAAAAGCTATTGATTATAGCAAGTTTACTCCATGATCCTGATATATTGTTTTTAGATGAACCTTTAAGTGGTTTAGATGCAAATAGCGTAATGGTTTTTAAAGAAATCTTATCCAAACTTGCTGCACAAGGGAAAACAATTTTTTATTCTTCTCATATTATGGAAGTTGTAGAAAAAATAAGCCATCGCATACTGCTTCTGAATAATGGTCAAATTGTTGCAGATGGAACTTTTGAGGAATTAAAGGAAAAAAGCATGGAAGGATCTCTAGAAGAAATCTTTAATCAATTGACAGGATTTCATAAACACAAGGAGATTGCAGATGAATTTATCAAAATTCTTAAGGAGGTGTAAGAAATGAAAGATTTCAGATCCTTAAAAGTTTTAGATAAATTTCGGTTTGTTTTTGAGAAATCAGGAGTAAATTATAAAGTTATGAGAAAAATATTACAACTAAAATTAATTATGGACATGAGAAGAGTGCCTACAGCCATGAATAATCAAAACAAAGATGATGATCAGGACAAGAATTTGTTTATGAAGTCTTTGTGGGGATATGGGTTTGTTGGTTTGATTATTATGTTTACCATGATCTCTCCTTTATCATTATTTGTAAAGCTAAACTTTTGTTTTGGGATGATGATGTTTATGATTATGACCATTATGATTTCAGACTTTTCATCCGTGTTACTAGATATAAAGGATAAAAATATCTTATTGACAAAGCCTATAGATCCAAAGACTATGAATATAGCCAAGGTACTTCATATTTTCATTTATTTATTTATGATTACTATGAGTATGGCAGGACCTTCTTTTGTAGCAGGGGTAATAAAATACGGATTCTTGTTTGGTGTTTTATTTTTCGTGAATTTAATATTCATTGCAGGTTTTATCGTTTTTCTATCTTCTTTGTTATATTGTTTTATTCTTCATTTTTTTGATGGAGAAAAGTTAAAGGATATAATTACCTATTTTCAAATTATATTGTCTATTACCATGACCATTGGTTATCAGTTTATAGGACGTATGTTTCATATATTTAAAAATGACATGGTTTTCACACCAAAGTGGTGGACGTATTTTATACCTACGGCTTGGTTTTCAGCTCCTTTTGAATTATTTATTAATCATAACTATGCAAAACACAATATTTATTTAAGTATTTTATGTATTTTAGTACCAATAGTAGCTTTAATCATACATATAAAGATGGTGATCCCTTATTTTGAAAAAAATCTTTCTAAATTAAATCAATATAAAGCTAAAAATGCTAAATATTATGAAATAAAAGGAAGAATTCATAAAAAAATAGCAAGAATTTTTTGCTTTGAAAAAATGGAAAATATATTTTTTAGATTTACCCAAAATATGCTTTCAAATGAAAGAACGCTGAAACTAAAAATATATCCTAATATTGCTTTTGCAGCAATTTTTCCATTAATTATCATTGGAAGAGATTTTTTTGATGGTAATTCTATGGCAACAATTAAGGATGAGATGGCTGAGAATAAATTATATTTGTTTATCTATTTGACAGTACAGATGATGTCTAGTTCTGTTTTGATGCTCAACACAAGTGAAAAGTACAAAGGTGTGTGGATTTATAAGATCTTACCTATAAAAAATTATGCGCATATATATAAGGGAGCATGGAAAGGTTTTCTGCTTAAGTATCATATTCCTGTTTTGCTATTTGTAAGTTTTATATTTTCATTATTTTATGGGTATAAAATTATAATTGATTTGATTTTGATTTTACTAAATATGCTTTTAATCAGCATATTGGTTTTTAGAAATTCATCAAAGGAACTTCCATTTAGTAAAGATTTTAAACATGTTCAGGAAAATAGCTTAGGGACATTCTTTTTCGCAGCCTTTATCTGTGGGGTTTTAGCAGGGATACATTTTTTAGTGAGAAATTCAAGCTATGGACGAATGATTTATTTAGGAGTGGTATTTATACTCAATGTATTTTTATGGAAGAAAAGTTTTCAAAAACAGTCTATAAATTTAACATAAATTATAAAAGTGGATGAGGAGCATAAACTCTTCATCCACTTATTTATGATCTTATAAAAAAAAGTCATTGCATAGGCAATAACTCTTTTTTGTTGTTATTATCTTAAATATACATAAATAGAAATATATTATTTTCTAGACACGCTAAAACTAATAGGTTTCATATTTACTATATAATAAAATAATATTTTTTTTAGATTAAAGTTTAGTTACGTTGCTAGCTTGAGGTCCTCTGTTTCCATCAGTAATTTCGAATTCAACTTGTTGACCTTCTTCTAAACTTTTGAATCCGTCTCCTTGGATTGCAGAGAAATGTACGAATACGTCATCTCCACCTTCTACTGAGATAAATCCATAACCTTTTTCTGAGTTAAACCATTTAACTGTACCTGTTTTCATTTAAAAATCCTCCAAAAAATTAAATTTTATTTTCGTAGCTAAGTATATCATATGTAGATACAAATAGCAACGTGTTATTTATATTATTGGAGATATTTTTATATTCTATTACAAAAATTATCTTACTTTTGCTAATTTTTTTAAAAATAAGCTAGGCCTTGATACATCAGGGATACAAGGATTGATAAAATGATAAATCAATACGAAAGTTTTTAAGGTCATATGTATTTTTGAGTATTGTCGCATAAAGTTGAAGGCAGTGGAATATAAGCTAAAATTGACGGTTATATGAAAAGAATGTAGAATGAATATGTTAATTTAAAAAGTGAAAAAAATTTTGTACACGAATTTGAATTTATTCCAACGTCAGGCATGTTCAAAGGTCATTTAGATGAATTAGAAGTAGTATTTTTTATCTTCGTCAACTTCTTTAAAGCCTCCATAGACGTCTAAAATAGTAACTACGATGGATACGGTTGTAGTTATAGGATAATAAAGTCAAGATGTTGGAAAAATATTCAAAATTAGTGTATGATATATCTTAAAGCTGTTCAAATATGTACGAGGAGTGGAAGAATGAAAAAATTTATGAGTATAGGAAAAATAATAGTAGTATTATTATTACTTTTTACATTAGCAGGGTGTAGTAAAGAAAATACAGCAAGTTCTGTAGTGGAAAAGAGTCATGTTGATGCAGAGATAGATAAAAGAGATGTAGATACATCTGTGTATGAAAAGGACTTGAATGAACAAGTAGAACAAGTGCCACAAAATCCTTTGTTCTCATATGAATTAGATAAGTTATATCGTTTATATATTGTTAATAATCCTATACATCCAGAGTATGAAAATGTGTTGGTCATGAAAGAGACAACAGATAACTTCAAAAAAGTTGGAGAATTTGGATTTGAGTCAAATGAAAATGATATAAAAGGTGATGAAATTTATAAAGTAAGTAAAATTGCTGTGGAAAAATCAAAACAAAATGATGAGATGTATATATATGTTTTTAGAGAAGGACAAGTTTACAAAGGAATGGATATTTTTATTTTAAAGAACGATAAGATCGAGAAGAAATGGATTTATAGAAAGAAACAAAATTCTAATCTTATGTTTGGGCATATAAGATATGAACATTTACTTGATCAACAGAGAGCATATATCTATGATGTCTCCAATGAGACTGATAAGATGGATGAACCCGAGAAAATAAATAATATTGAAGAATCACAGGATTCTAAAATAGTAGACGATCCTATTTATATTGCTATAGATGATTTATTTTTAGGTACTTTTGAAGATGGACGAATTCTGTAGAAGTTTATAGGAAGATGGAAGGAATAGAAATGATAGAATGAAAAGAAAAATAGGGACTTTTGATAGATGAGAGTCCCTATTTGTTTTTATCTTCCCTTCATTAATTTTTTCTCAAAATAGGCTACCCCTTGATACATAAGAGATGCAAGAATCGCTAATATAATAACACTTGTCATAACTAAATCTAATTTAAATACTTGACCGCCATATACGATTAAGTATCCTATTCCTGCTTGAGATACTAAAAATTCTCCAACGATTACCCCTACCCAAGAAAGGCCTACATTGATTTTAAGGGCATTAATGATAGTAGGAATACTTGCTGGAATGATTACTTTTTGAAGTGTTTGTACTTTTGTTGCACCAAAGGTTTGAAGCATTTTTATTTTATCCTCATCAACTTCAGTAAATCCTCCATATACGCCTAAAATGGTAACAACGATTGAAATGGTTAGAGCAGTAAAAATAATCCCTGTAATCCCTGCTCCTGCCCAAAGAATGATAATGGGTGCTAAGGCTGTTTTAGGAAGTGCATTTAAAATAACCATATAAGGGTCTAATACTTTAGAAACAAAATCTGACCACCATAAAAGGATTGCAACTAAAGTTCCGAAAAAAGTTCCTAGTAAAAAGCCTACAACAGTTTCAAAAGTACTTACTCCAATATGTTTAAATAGAGACCCATCTTTTGCAAGCTTTAAAAATAAATGCCACATTTGAGAGGGATAGCTTGTAAGGAAGGTATCTATTAACTCGAGTCGAGCAGCTATTTCCCAAAGGGCAAAAAATACTACAAGTAAGGATAATTGTGTAATAAGGATAGCTTTTTTTCTTTTTTTATCTACAGCTAAAAATTTCATATGGTCTTTAGAAAATTGATAATTTAGAGTTTTGCCTTTTTTAGAATCTACTACTTTATCAAACATGAACATCAAGCTCCTTCCATATAGAATTAAAATAATGTCTAAATTCAGGAGCTTCTCTAGAAGAAAGAGGTGTTCTTTCGTTTTCAAGTGTTAGATGAATTTCATGAATACTTTTTACCATAGCAGGTCTTTTGGAGAGAACGACTACTCTATCTGCCATAGATATAGCTTCTGCTATGTCTTCAAAAAGACGGATTATAATGATAAAAAATTTGACTAATATAATAGGTAAGGAACAGAAAACAAAAGAATAAATTGGATATTAATGTAAAAAATGATAAAATAGAGTTGATTAGAATATAAAGGTGGAATGATCCTATGTTTATTCTTGAAATAGTAATGCCAATAGTGGCATTAGCAGTAACACTACCATACCTATATCCAGTCATATTATTACCTAAAATTATTCTCTGTTTATTATCGGGAGAATACACATCTAATATGGAGCTTTTACGAAAAGAGCGCAATAAATCTATACGTTTCTTTATATTAGATATTGTTTTATGGTTTCCTATAGTGTTTATAGGATGGATGTCTACAGATGCACCTAGTACGAGTAGCTTTCATATTAGTGTAGTTGAGTTTTTAACGTATGTACCAATATTTGCATTAGCCTGTGTGATCATTACAATCATAGTAATGATAATAGAATCTAGAAAAGCAAAGGCTGAGCATAATTAATTATTTTGTATTTAAAGATGGGGTAAAATATTAATTTCTAAAGTTTTACCATCCCAAGTAATTTCATCGATGATTTCATTCATTATTTTCTTCTTTTCATGAAAAGTAAGAGTATCTACATTACTTGCAAAATCTTTTATAAGACTGAGTAGTATCTCTATATTTATTTTTTGTAGATTTGTAGATTCTTTTTTTTCGTTTGTATTTTCTAATTCGTTTTGTATATCAGCAATTTTATCATCAAAGGTTTCTATCTGCTCAATGATATATTTGGATGCCTTTGAATCTTGATTCTTTGCTAACTGTAAGGTTAAGTTACCAATCGCAGCTTTGCATTCTTTTAATTCTTCATAAAGCTTATCTTTATCAACGTTGTTTACAGTAGATAAATTGTTTAATTTCTTTCTTTCATTCAAAAGGAACTGATAAAAATCATGATTTGCATGACTCATTTTTTTCAGTTCATTCACCACAAATTCATCTGCTTCATTACCATTTAAATTTTTAATATTGCAACGACTACCCCTTGATCTTTCTTTCATTAAGCATTTATAGTAATAATAGGTTCCATATTCTTTTTTAGATATGGAAATTCTCATCTTAGAACCACAGTTTTTACACCGCAGTAATGTGGTAATCAATCCAATATTGCTAGTACCTACTCGAGGAGCTTTTTGGCTGTTTCCCTCTAATAAATTTTGTACTCGTATCCACTCATGAGAAGGAATGATACCTTCATGATTTCCTATAGCAACTACCCATTCAGAAGGATCTTTTCTTACAATCCTATTTTTCTTTTCATCATGCTTATTATAGACCATGAGCCCATGCGTACCATCAAATTCTTCAGCCTTGTTAGCGATATCAGCACCAAGATTTTGAAAATACCCATATATTACTTTATTCCCTATAACATAAACAGGATTAGTAAGAATGACTTTTAAAATACTTTTATCAAAGTCTTTATTGTTCCTCGTTTTTATGTGACTTTCTAATGCCCAGCTTTCAAGTTTTGTAAGGGAACCTAGTTCTAAATATTTTTTATAAAAGACTTTTACTAATTCTAGTTCCTTGTGAATGGGAGTAAGGTGATACATTTTCTTCTTTGTATTTTCTACATTGAAATATGTACTTCCTTTACTCTTAAATCCCATAGGAGTCTTTCCCCCAAGCCACCTGCCTGTTCTAGCTAGGGCTAACATATTATCTCTGATTCTTTCAGCAATGGTTTCTCTTTCAAGCTGTGCAAATACAGAAGTAATATACATCATGGCACGTCCCATAGGAGTAGAAGTATCGAATTGTTCTCGAATGGATACAAAATCAATATTGTACTCTTGAAGGAGAGCAACTAAACTTGAGAAATCAGAAATATTTCTGCTGATCCGATCCAACCGATAGCAAATAAGGACCTGGAACTTTTTCTTTTTTAAATCCTTTAGCATCTTTTGAAACTTAGGTCGATTACTATTCCCACCAGAGTAGCCTTCATCTTCATAAATAAGAAAATTATTTCCTTGGAAATGCTTCTTTGCATAATCTCTGCAAAGGTCTATCTGATTTTGGATAGATTCACCTTTTTCAGTAGCTTTCGATTTACGAGAATATATGGCAATGGTTGATATGTTCATCACCTCCTTGTATAAGTAGTTATTCATATTTTTACGCAACAGCGGGATTTTAGTACTTGTATTATTTATAAATACATCAATGAAGTGGACAATATTACACAAATTGGAATAGTACAAACCCATTTCTTAATATTAATTAGATAAAGAAGGGGGATGTACAAATATGCCAAAACAAAAAATCAAAGTAGTCGTCAACATTCCCGATAAAAGTGTTTTAGAAAAACGAATGGCAAGAGCTTTAGCGAAGGTTGTTATTGGAAGGGTGAATAAGCTTGATATAGATGAGAGAAAGATTGTGTATGATGAGATTTTGAGGAGGTTGAAAAATACATAAATTGATGCCAATTTATTATATGGAGGGATTATATTGAAATGCAGTATGGAGTATAGTAAAATAATGGTAATGTATAGAGGTAGTATGCTTAGAAACAAGATATACGCACGAATAAAATTTATAAAAAATACTTTTAAGTGGGGAGACTATGGAAACTAAAAAATGGTACAAAAAAGATAGCTTTTGGTCAGTAATCTTTATAATAGGTTTAATGTGGGTACATTTATTTATAAGGGATACTTCTTTTGACGGAGCGTTTCCAGCTGTTTGGATAGGTTTTTTGATATCTCGTTTAATAAGAAAAGCAACAAAAAATACAAAAGAGAAAGAAGGAATTATTTTTTCAACTATGATGATTGGTAATTATATTCTTTTTAGATATGGGATATACATACCTAATTATATCCTTGTTTTTAGTGGATTTTCATGGATTATTATTAATGCTTTCAACAAAGAGAACGTAACATATAAGCTACAAAAAAAGATTTTAATTATTATACTATTGATTGGATTTTTTTCTGTAGATTATTATATGTATGCAAATAATATTATCAAAGATAAAAATTTTTATAGATATGTAAAAAAGGAATATAACATTAAGGGAAAAGTAGAAGAAGAGGATTTAAAGGGGATAGGAAAATTAGGGTTAGATGATGATGATCGTATAAATAATCTAGATGGGATTGAAAATTTTAAAGATGTTGAGTATATATACATATCTGATGGCTTCATCATTCATGATTTTAGACCTATTGGAAAGTTGAGTAATTTAAAACATCTATTGGTTTGGTATGCAAATGTAGATAAACTTGAGAAAATTGATAATATGGAATCTCTGGAGAGGCTTGAAATCCTATATCCTAAAGGTGGTAAAATAGATAGTTTAGATAATTTTCCAAATCTAAAAAGGTTTGACGTGCAAGGTATGGATTTTGAGGATTTGATAGGACTAGAAGGACCAGCTAATTTAGAAAGATTAAATATTGCAGATGGGAAAGTAATAAGTTTTGATGGTATCGAAAAATTCCCACAGCTAAAGGAATTAGATTTCTATGAATTGTGAATTACAGATATTAGTAAAGTATTTGAATTAGAGCATTTAGAAAAGATTAGCATTCAGGGCGGTTATATTCCAAATATGGATGAATTTGAACAGGAGGCTAAGAAAAAAGGAATTGAAGTTGAAAAAATTAAGAGTAGTGGATTGAATATGTATATAAACTAATTTTTATAAAAATGTAGATAAAGGAGTGTCCTGTTAAAAGGAAACTCCTTTAATATTATTTTGGGGTATTTTAGAAAGTTTATCTATCAAATGTAGAAAGATATAGAGATGAAAAAATGGGGAAATTGTTATATAATGGAATATAGAAATGTAAAAGTTATGTCCGTTTTATTTGATTTAAAGGAATTAGTGTATATAATTGAAGATTTAAATATATTAAGAAAAGAGTGATGCTATGAAAATTTCGAAAATAAAAATAGAAAACTTTCGTTTGCTAAAACAATTTGATCTTGATTTAGAAGATGATTTATCTGTAGTTATTGGTAAAAATAACTGTGGAAAAACTTCATTACTATCTATTTTAGATAAATTTATTGGAAATAAATCAAATATAAACAATTTTACATACGATGATTTTAATATTGATTTTCAGAAAGAGTTGAAAGAAAAAGTAGAAAGTAATTATAGTCCAATAGAAAATGATACATTTTTCCCTATAGGGATTTCTATGAAACTGTTTATACAATATCATGAAGATGATGATTTATCTAATATAAGTGAGGTTATAATGGACTTAGACCCTGATAATCAAAATGTAGTTTTGGGGTTTGAATATACTTTATCTCAAGATGAATTTAATAAGTTAAAAGATGAATATAATAAATATAAAGACAATCGTGTAAAAGCAGATGAAAAATATGAAAATAGAGATGAATTAGCTAAACATTATTTTGGAAATTTTATTAAAAATGAATATAAGAAATTCTTTAAATCTTCAAAAAAATCTATTGCATATGATTTAATCGATAAAAAAGAAAAAAATGATGAGTATATAGATTTGGATAAGAATAAAATAAACTTAGAGAAGATTATTAGATTTAAATATATAAGTGCACGTAGGTCGGTTTCAAACGTAGAAACTGATAATACACTTTCAGTGCTTTCATCGAAATACTATGAAAAGATTGAGGAAAATGATGAACAAAAGGTAGCAATAGATAAATTTAAAGATCAAATTGTTAGTACGGATAGGCAGTTAAATAAAATATATGACAATTTATTTGATAATGTTGTGGGGAAAGTAAAAAAATTTGGAGGTATAAAACCTGGCGAATCGGTTATTCAGATAGTGTCTTCACTAAAACGCAAAGAATTACTAAAAGGAAATACAACAGTAATGTATAATCATAATGATGCTAATTTGCTACCAGAGAATTATAATGGATTAGGGTACTTAAATTTGATTAGCATGATTTTTGAAATAGAAGTGGACTTGAGCGAATTTAGAAAGGACGGAAAAGAAAACCAAAAGCCAGCAGATATTAATTTGTTTTTTATTGAAGAGCCAGAAGCACATACTCATCCACAGATGCAGTATGTATTTATAAAAAATATTAAAGATATTTTGAGAGATGGGTGTAATGGTAGTGAAGGTAAAAATTCATTTGACATGCAAACCGTTATTACAACACACTCTTCTCATATAACGTCTGAAAGTGATTTTAATGATATAAAATATTTTTATAAGAAAAAACAAGGGTGTGTTCTTGCAAAAAATTTAAAAGATTTAGAGTTAGAGTATTCTAAGGCCGAAGAAAAGGGAAGACAGCAATTTAAATTTTTAAAACAATATTTAACTTTAAATCGTTCTGAATTATTTTTTGCAGATAAAGCAATATTAATTGAAGGTGATACGGAACGAATATTGTTACCTGCAATGATGAAAAAAATTGATCAAATGGAAAAAGATAATGGAGTCCCAATGCTGTCACAAAATATTTCAGTTGTTGAAGTAGGTGCATATTCTCATATATTTGAACGGTTTATTGATTTTATTGGAATAAAGGCATTAATTATAACAGATATAGATTCAGCAAAGCTAGTAGAGAAAAAAAAGAAAGATGAAAAGAGTGAAATAAAAAAAGAGGGGAATGTAAAATTTGTGCCAGCTCCATGTAGGGTAGATGGTGAAAATGGAACAATAACAACAAATGCTTCATTAAAGTTTTTTTGTGCAAAGTATTTAGAAGAATTACCATCTGAAAATGTTAAGGATGAATTAGAGTATTTTAAGAATTTAGAATTTGAAAAAAAGAAATTGACAAGAAATTCAGAAACAAATAATTGGGAGCAGAGTGCAATCGGGGAGATAGCGGTTACTTATCAAGTTTCTGAAGAAAATGAAAATGGAGCTTCATATCATGCTAGAAGTTTTGAGGACGCTTTTTTTCATGTAAATAGAAAATTTATTATAGAGAATAAGGAAAATTTTAAAAGCTTGAAACATATTAAATATTTCGATGATCTAACTAAAGATGCATATGATTTAGCTGAAAATTGTATAGGTAAAAAACCATCTTTTGCTATGGAAATTTTACTTAATAGCAAACCTGATAAAAAAGGAAATGAATTTAGTAATTGGGAGATACCCCATTACATAAAGGAGGGTTTGTTATGGCTGAAGCAAGATTAGAACTAGAAGTTGAAAAAGTTTTTGAGCATATTAAAAATGGAGAAAATTTTTTATTAAGTGGAGGTGCTGGCAGTGGTAAAACTTACTCTTTAGTACAAGTTATAAAGGAAACTATTAGGCAACATCCTACAGATCAGATAGCTTGTATGACCTATACTAATGCTGCTGTCAAAGAAATTGAAGAAAGGGTTAATCATAAAAATTTAAGAGTGTCTACAATTCATGATTTTTTATGGGATAATATAAAAAGATTTCAAAAAGAACTTAAAAAATCACTTTTGATACTTATAAATGATAAAGAATGTAAAATCAAAAACCCGAGTGCAGATATTTGACAGGAGTATGTTAATACATTTGAATACGGAATAAGTTATAAAGAGCATTTGAATATAAATAAAGGAGAAATTTCGCATGATGAAGTTCTTATATTAGCTAATTACATGTATAAGAAGTATAAAGTATTATGCGATATATTAAAAGATAAATATAAGTTTATATTTATTGATGAATATCAAGATACAAGCCCATTAGTTGTACAAATATTTCTAGAGTATATTCAGCAAAGTAGAAAAAAATGTATTGTTGGTTTCTTTGGTGATACAATGCAATCTATTTATGAAGATGGGATTGGTGACTTGAGTAAGTATATTGATTTAAAAAGTGTACAAGAAGTTCGAAAGCTTCAAAATAGAAGAAATCCTCAGCTAGTTATAAATTTAGCAAACAAGGTAAGAGTAGATGGATTGATACAAGAACCATCAGAAGATAATAATGCTCCAAATATGGAGAATGGACAAGTTAAGCAAGGTAATATCAAGTTTTTATATTCATCAAGTAATAATTTAGGAAAATTAAGAGGTACTAAGTATTTTCATGGTTGGCGATTTGATGATGCTAAGGAAACTAAAGAATTGAATTTAACACATAACTTAATAGCCCCTAAAGCAGGATTTAGTGAACTTATGAATATATATGATAAAGATCCAATTATACAATTTAAAAATGACATACTAAAAAAAATTAAGACAAAGAAAATTCCAGTTGATGAAAATGCAACCTTTAGTCAAGTAGTAGAGTTGGCTCCAGTAAAAAACAAACAAAAACAATTAAAGATTGATTTGATTGTTGAAGATATAGATAAGAATGAATTATATGAACAACTTAAAGATTTACCATTTTCTTATGTGAGAAAAATCTACTTAAATAAGGATTCGTTAATAGATGATAAAAAGGACGATATGGATGATGAAAATAAAAAAGGGTCTAAAAGAGATGATATAATAAAACATCTTTTTAAAATACAATTGCTCGTTCAATTATATGAAGAAAAAAAATATAGTGAATTTATTAGAAAAACAGAGGTTAAAATAGACTCAATAACAAAAAAGAGGCAAGTAAAAGCAATTATTGAGAAGATTAAATCTATGTCGGAATGTACTATTGAAGAAGTTATAGACTTTGCAGATGAAGAAAGAATTTGTAAAAAAGATGATAAATTTAATAAATTTGTAGAAAAAAATGAATATATTTATAATCGTGTAAAAAAGGTTAAATTTAAAGAGCTTCAAAATTTGTATTACTATTTAGAGGGGTATACCCCTTTTTCAACTCAACATAAAATTAAAGGGGCTGAATTTGATAATGTACTTGTTATTTTAGATGGTGGAGGATGGAATAATTATAATTTTGAATATTTATTAAATGATAGCCTATATGCTTCTCTAAATAAGAGCAAACAAAAATCATATAATAAAATCCTATTAAGAACTCAAAAAATTTTTTATGTTTGTTGTACAAGAGCGAAGGAAAATCTGATTGTTTTTTATCATAATCCATCACAATCAATAATAAATAAAGCTAAAGAGTGGTTTGGGAAAGATAACGTTCATGAATGTTGACTAAGACCTTCTATTATGGAGAGTTTTTAAATAATAGATTGGTTTGAAGGTGAATATGGTATACGAAAACAGTAAAAGAAATTACAAAAATAATAAAAATACCTTTGAAAGGATATAGAATTCTTTATCCCTTCGAAGGTGTTTTGTGTTTAAAATATAAAAAGGTTTAGTGGTTATAGAGTGTGAAGAGCAGATCCGTCATAGGAGATAAAATTAGTATAATAGTATGTCTGAATAATTCTTGGAGTTTATAAAATTAAGTAAAAAATCACATTTATAGCAAATTACCAATATATGTTCATAAGTTCCTACTCCTCCTCATAAAGCGCAATCAACAAAGCAGTATTAATAGCCAAAGATTGATTATGCGTGATATTTTTGGTTTGAGCCATTTTTTCAATAATCCTCTTTTTTATTTTAGCATTAATATTTACAGATTCTCTTTTTCGATTACAAGAGTAAATTTCTATAAAGCTATTGGTCAGATCCTTTTTAGCTTGAGAGGAATTTTTTTCAATAAAGTTTTCTATTCTAGTAAGTCTAGTGTCTAAATAAGAAAGCTTTTTATCAATGGATTTTAGATAGTCTAATATGGTTGAATCTGTTTTATCAGAAGGGGTTTGCTCTGGTTCATCAGATTTAGTAGTGAAATTTTTTGAATTATGTGCATCCCCCTCAAAGAAAGAATATTGTATTGGTCCATCTAGTATGGGCTTATATTTTTTGGGTTTAGCTTGTGTATCCCAGTATTTATTGTATAATTTCTTGATTTTTCTTGTAATGGTTTGATAGCAGTAATGTTCGTTATATTCATCAGCTAGTATTCTTGAGATTTCTCTAGGGTTAGTATTATTTTGGACAAGTTCTTTTAATTTTACAGCTGATTGAGGAGATAAAGTTTTTTTATTGCTCATAATGGCACGTCCTTTATAGCTTTTTAATATAAGGTATTTAGGGTGTGTCTTTTTTATGACAATACTGGGGCAATAATCAAAATTAAAATTCATTTTTAATATTTGAAATGTAAAACTTTTATTTATGAAAATCCTTATTTTTTCAATGTTTATAGCATTTGTTAATAATATTTGAATAAAATCCGATACATAAAATATACAACAATAAAATTTTAAAATTTTGGAGAGGCAATATGTCTGTAGCAGTATACTAAACCAGACTAAAAACACCACATGTACAATCTATAAAATATTGATATTTGTCGCCATGTAGATGGTTAATTTGATGTTATCGTTTGTCTTGGTAACAACTACCTTATCGATTAGCATATCTATGATCATCCTTTTTCGTTCGTTAGATAGATGCTTAAAATCCTGTTTGAATAATTTTTTCAAGGCAGCTACTAAATCTGATTCAGTTTTAAATGAATTAGCGGTAATAGCATTTAATTCATCCTTATAGGATTTTAGGATATCCAGTTCTCTTTGTAGAATAGGTCTTTGAATCTTTAAGGCTTCAAGAATGGTTTCATTGTCTTCACATTGGATTAAATCATCTAATTTTGAGATGTGCTGTGTTTTTTTTGTAAATTCTTCATCAATTCTTTTGATCTTATCTTCATTTTCCTTCAAAATCCGATCTCTTGTTTTGGAATAATAATACCACATGATATTTGTTTTTTCAGGAGTCAGATTAGCTAAAAAGTCATTTATGAATTTTTCTTCAATGATACTTTTTTTAAGAATCATTTTTTCATCTTTTTTTAACTTTTTTGTACAATCACATCGATAAACTCCTTCTCGAGGATTACCATTTTTATAAAATCCATAGTTTTTAGCTTTTAAAATAGCTCCACAGTTACCACATGCAAGCTTATCTCTTAGTAAAAATGGAGTGCTGTAGTATTTAGAATCCTTCATACTTACTTTCTTATGCCGTATATTTTTTGCTTGCTCCCATTGATCAGTTGTAATAAATGCAGAACATTGTTCATCAGGAGAATATACCATAGATGCATTGTTTACATCATAACTTCTACGACTACGCCTTCCCCATGCAATTCTTCCTGTATAAGTTTCGTTGGTAATAATACTTTTAATTTTACTTTTGTTCCAATGATTTGTGTTATCATGTTCATTTAAAAGCTGTGCTATTTTTCTGTAGCTGTAACCGTATTGATTGTGTAGTCTGAAAATCTCTTCTATATACTTTTGCTCGTTTAATAAGGGAACCAAAATCCGTTTCTTCTTATGAGAATTTGGATTAATACATTCTGTAACATAGCCATATGGGGGATATCCAGCAGGCCAATAGCCGTCTCGGACCTTTTGAGATAGACCATCTCTGGCTCTATCGGATATAAGATTGGCTTCAAGTTCAGCGATACTACCAAATACTAATTCTACAAACTTTTCAAGTCCTTTGTTTTCAATATTCATAGATTCACTAGGGTTTGCAAAGTGAAGTTCTATGCCTTTTTTCTGTAGAAAAAGCTTGATCCCTACATAGACTTCTAGATTTCTTGCAAGGCGGTCACGGGTACTGACAATAAGGTGCTTGAATTTTGATTGGTTGACTGAAGTGATGATCTTTAGTAGTTTGGGTCTATTCTTTAGAGCAATATAAAGATTGTTTTCACAGCCTATATCATCAAACTTTACTTTAGAGGCAGATTCGTATTCTTCAACAAATTGGATGATTTCATATTTGTGTTTTTGGGCGTATTTTGTAGCATATACCTTTTGTGAATCAATAGAATGCCCATCTTTCTTCTGATCTTCTGTAGAAACTCTTAAATATGCAATGGCTTTTTCTTTAGGATTATTTTTTATAGGTAATTGTGATACTGAAATTTTGTCCATTTGATTTTTTAAGCACCACCTTTTTAATGAATTTAGATAGCATATAGTGATAAGCCTGCCAGTTTTCTTTGAAGAATTGGATATCAGATGGCGTAAAAGTGCCTAATTGCTTCTTAAATGCATCCAGGTTATTTAAAATATTTAGCAATTTAAGCTTTTCATTACCTGCCTCATTAATATTTTCTTGAGTTGATTGAATATCACTTTGTAAGGAGGCTATTTCTTTTTTTAATGATGTATCATTAGTAATAATGTATTCATCTAATTTATTTCTCATATTTTTTCTTGATTGAGCAAGTGTTTTCTTTTCTTCAGTAAGTTTTTTGTTGATCTTTTTAATCTTAGTTTGAAAGATCCTCTGAAAATATTGGGCGTTGATCTCATGAATAATCTGTTCAAATACTATTCCTATGACATTATCTATGTGAACTTGCATACATTGCTGTTTACAGATATAGTATCCATTTTTAAGCATGAGAGGTTCTTTGCAGGTGTTACAATATAATAAATTTTTAAATAGATAGTCCTGATCTAACGGACCTTTTTCAAGAAAATAGAAGTGAAGGAATACTTCTTTCCAGTCTTTCCAATCTACAAGCTTTGCAAAGTTTTCACACTTCATAAATTTCTTTTCATCTAATAGATACTGTCCATTATCTTTATCCCAGATGACACAATCATCTAGGGAATCATCTTCTTCTATGATCATTTTTCCTCCGTATATGGAACGTTGTAGAATTCTTTTGAGGAAGGATTTAGTGATTTTTTTAATAGGATTGCTGTTTAAACTTTCGATCAAGGCATCTAAGGTATTGCAATCTTTGATGATAGAACTTTTATAGGTAGCAAATATCCTTTTGACTAATTCTGCTTCATCTGTGTTAATCTCAAAGTCATGCTTTTTACCTTTAACCTTGCTATAACCAAAGGGAGGATTGCCACATTGGAAAATTCCTTTATATCTAAGATTTTGTCTACCTCCTTTGGTTCTTTGATAAATATACTCAGGCTCTAATGTGCTGATGGACATTAATATATTCTCTAAGAAATTTGTGATGTAAGAGCTACTGTCGAAATTGAGATTACCTTCTTTTACATAAAAAACTTTCACATGATGCTTCTTAAAAATTCTTCTTAAGTGCATGAAATCATCTATTCTTCTAGAGAGACGATCCCTACGAATGAGTACTAAGTTTTTGAACATGCCTGTTTCCATATCACTTAAAAGCTTTTTAAACTCTTTTCGATCATAGAAATGTTTTATTCTTGCTGATTCCTTGTCTTGGTAGACTTTGTAGAGAAGTAGATTATTTTCTTCAATGAACTTTGTACAGGTTTCTTTCTGAGAATCTAAAGAAAAACTGTCATTTTTTCCTGATATTCTAGCATAAATGGCAGCATAATGTTCAGGTGTAGGATCTAATAATGTTTTTTTATGACCATCCTTATCTAAAGTATCTTTATTTCTTATGTAGTCATCAATTTTTCTTATTACTTGTTGAGAATTGGTTGTCATACATATTCACCTCAGCTATATGATGATCCATGAAATAATCCACCATAAATTTAATAAAGTTTAATTTTGCATTTTCATTTTCACTATAGACAAGCTCTATGGTGCTTGAGATAGATTGTTTTTTCATTTTGACCTCCTTAAAATATATTCTAAGCTCATCGATTTCATGAAAAAGATGACTAAGTCCTAAAAAGTAGCATAGAAAAAATGTCGATGAGCAAAAAAGCAGTGAATTTGATTGATAAAGGGATATTTTTTCATTTTAGTTTTTAAGTTTAGTATTTATATTGAAAGAATGATTACATTTAAAATTTAAAATGCTACACAGCTGATAGTACTGGCAGTTGGATTTGCAATAGGGGGTACTATTGTGATGAAAATCTTCTGTTTCAATAATGGATGTGCATAGATTGTGTATATCCATGCTTAAGTCATCTATTAATTCCTTTGTAACCTCCCTAGTATATTTTTTATTGTGGGATAAAAAATAGTAGCTTACCAAATTGGGATAAACCCCTAGCTTTTCTTTGGCTAAAAATAAGTAGATGGGAAGCTGGAGGTTGTCCAATGGATACATGTTATTTCCTGTCTTATAGTCAATGATTTCAAGATTGTTGTCATGAGTGACATAGACTTTATCCAGGACACCATCAAGAATGTATTCGTTTAAATCTATAGAAAGCATCTCCTCAATAAGAATGGTTTCTTTTCCTTGGTCTTTTGGGTCTTTATAATATCTAGTGAGCATATTCAAACCCCTTAGCCCAAAGGTTCTTTCCTCTTCAATAGAGCTGTAACCTTCTCGAACCCAATTCTTTCTCAGTAGGTCATGAAGGGTATTTATGTTTCTTTGAGATTGATCTTTTATTTTATTGAATTTGCCTAATGTTTTGTGAATGCTTTTGCCAAAAGATAAATGCTTTACGGATTGTTTTTGGGGAACGTTGATCTTATCTAAGTATTGATACTGATATTTCTTGTTGCAATCTAGAAAAGCTCTAATGCTTGAACAACTAAGGTGTGGCTTCCGCTTTTTCATCTATTTCCCTCCTTGGGATTAGAATGTGCAGAAGTGAAGAAAATATTCAAATATAAAAATATTTTTTATATATTTGAATAACACGATAAAAAAAGATCTCCCAAATAAATGAGAGAAGCCTTTGTAGCTTTAGCCTATTTTCTTGATTAAATGCAATTCATCGATTAGATGATTAGTGATGGATTCAATAGCATCTTTGTTGGTTTTAAAATTATCGATGGTAGATAAGTAGGTAATGGCTAGAGCATTTAGCCATTTGTTTATGTATGCTAGATCAGAAGGAGATGGATTAGTAGAAATGCTTTTTATATCACTGTTTAATAGTATATTCTTTACATCAATACATTCAAACTGAAGAAGCTCTTCTAGACTTATGTTAAGTTCATTTGCAATTTTGAAGAGTAGTTCTAAGCGAAATATGTCATATGTACCGTTTTCGATATTGCTTAAATGTCCAGCTGAAATATTTAATAGGGTTGCAAATTCAGCTGTTGTGAGGTTTTTGCTTTTTCGATATTTTTTTATTTTTTGACCAAGTTCTTTATATATTTCAGGCATAGTGGATACCCCCTTAGGTGGAGTATTGACAATATAGACACGGGGGTATACTTAGATTTTAGGAAGGGTTATTAACATAGGAGAGAATTTTAAATATTTATTCAAGCATTCCTAAAAATGATTTTTATTATAAAACAAGGAACGAATAGCAATGTTTTTAAATAAATTTAAAAGGCGTTTAGGCTAACAACTCAAACATAAAATTTATTTTTTTCTTCTAGTATAAGAATTTCATTTTTTAGCTTTCATAAATCAGACTAGGGAATGACTTTGGCATCAACTTCTCTAACAGGAGCATAGAGTTTAATTTATTTGTAGATGGTCACTTGAGAAATGCTTATCTTTTATCTAGATATTTAGAGGGATATAAAGCTATAATTGAATGATGATATAACAGAAATAGAATTTGTATAGCATAAATTCTATGACTCCTCAGCAATTTGAAGATTAGCTAAAATATGCTGGTCAAATTGTTAAACTTTTTGTGTCCAGCATATTGACCTAAATCTAAAAGGTAGAAAGTTTGAAAAATATGTAAAACAAATGATATAATTGTCATGTGTTAATATTAGGAAATAATATGTTTTCTATTGATATTGTATAGTCAATTATATAAAAAAATTAAACTAAACTATTTTAAAATAAAGGATGAGTTATAAAATGACAGAAAAAAAAGAAATAAACAATTGTTGGTATTTAGAAGAAATGTTTTATGAAAAAAGTGATGATCCTGAGAAACTATTGAATAATAATATCATAGCTTTAGGATTTGATAAAAATGTAGATCTAAGAGAAGCAATAGATGACGATGTAGATATAGAAGAATATATTCAGGAAAACTGTAAAGTTGAAAATTCTATAAATGATTTTACGAAAATAAAAAAAGGAGATTATATTTTATATAGAGCATATAAAAAAGATAAAGATAGCATAGATAGGATAACTTATATAGGTGAAGTAAAAAAAGGTTTTAGGGATGGATATAAACTGAATTCAAATTTAGGACATACTCTACCTATAAAATGGATAGATAGTAAGTGCATAGAATTAAAACAATCAATATATACAGGTTCATTAAAAAAAATAGAGAAAGAAGAAGTTAAAGATTATTTAGGGGATATAGGACTAGAAAAAGATGAAGGATTAAGTAATGAACTAGAAAGTAGTATAAATAATAAATGGAGGTTGAAAAATTATTACTGTAGTGATGTACAAGAATGTATAGATAATAATGAAATAATAATTTCACCAAGAACAATAGAGCAAATAAATAATTTAAACAGTATGAAGAAAGACGATTATATATTTGTCTATAATGCACAAAAGGTACTAAATAAGAAAAATACTACAAAGAGAACTTTAAAAGGTGTATGTAAAATTAAGGCAGATTTAAATAAAGAGTACACAGAACAAGATTATAAGTTAAATGTTGAATGGATAGAAGAAGCAGAGGTAATAGATGAAAATTTTTCTGCAATAATTGAATTTAGGAAGGATAGGAGGAGTTTTAGAAGGATTATAAGTAATACTATATTTAATAAATCCTTAAACACAATTCTTTACGGACCACCTGGAACTGGTAAGACTTATAATGTTACAGATAAATCGCTACAAATAATTAATTACTTAGGGTATAGTAGAGCAATAAGTACTACTCATAATATTAGAAAATTTATAATGAGAGGAGTAAACAATCTTACAAAGGCAGGTAGAATGCAATTTTGTACATTTCATCAAGCTTATGGATATGAAGAATTTATAGAAGGGCTAAAATCTGATGGAGATGGAAATTTTAAACCTGAAGATGGAGTTCTTAAAGGGATAGCTTTAGAAGCTTGTTATGAAGGACTTAAAATTGAAAAAAAAATAGAACTTGAAATAGATAAAGATAACTTAAAGCCATCAGATATAAAAGAACGTAAAAAGAAATTAGTATTAGAAAATATTCATAACAATGACAGTTTTGATTTCAGTGAAGCTAAGACATATATACTGATAATAGATGAAATCAATAGGGGGAATATAGCGAAAATATTTGGAGAATTAATCACATTGCTTGAAGAGGATAAAAGATTAACTAAAGAGAATCAAGTAACTGCAAAATTACCATATTCAAAAGAAGAATTTTGTTTGCCACCAAACTTATACATAATAGGAACAATGAACACAGCAGATAAATCTATAGCTCTTATGGATGTTGCACTTAGAAGAAGGTTTCGCTTTGAAGAAATGATGCCCAATCCTAGTTTGCTGCAAACAGTAGATAATATAGATTTAAAGATAATGCTTGAAAAGATAAATGATAGAATAGAATTTTTATATGATAGAGATTATATGATAGGACATGCTTATTTAATAAATGTAAAAAATATAGATGATATATCAGATGTATTTAAAAATAAGATAATTCCTTTACTACAAGAGTATTTCTATGATGATTGGGAAAAGATAGGACTAATTTTAGGTGGTATTGGTAAGAATGAAAGTGACAAATGCATAGTTTATAAAAAAGACATTAGAGCTTTTGATTTATTTAAAGATAATAGTATCGCTAATAAGTATGGAAGTAAAACTAAGTATTACATAAAATCTAGCATAGGTTTTGAGGAGCTGAAAAATATATATGAGTAAGCATATATGTATAAGAGAAGCTTATGACTGGATACATTTAGGAAATGAAGAGAATCAATTAAAAGAAGCTGAATATAATGAATTACTGAAATACTTGGATGATAAAAAAGAGAATTTTAAGACAGGTATTATAGACATTAAATATAAAAAAATAAGGTTTATAAATTATGTAGGTATAATATCCTTTGGAAATGTTGTTATAGAGATATTACCGAAGATATCTTTAAGTAAGGATAAACAAAAAGATAAAGAAGTGTTATTACAAATGCTATCCGAATGTAATAAATTGACATTTGATATAGATGAAAGTATGAGCCTGAATTTAAAAGATTATGACTTAATAGAATTGATAGCTAAGTTCTTCGTAAAGAGCCTTCAAGAACAGTTACATAGAGGACCTTACTTTGAATACATAAATAAGGAAGAAAATCTCAATGTCATAAGAGGTAAATTATTATTAACTAATCATATTAAGGTGAATTACGCAAATAAGGTTAAGGCATATTGCAGGTATGATGAATATAGTGAAAATAACTTTTTAAATACAGTATTTAAAACTGTTTGCTTAGTTATTTTGCGTAAAGTAAGTAATGATGATATTAATAATGATATAAAGAGAATAGTATCACTTTTAGATAATGTTTATTTAGGTTATATAGATAAAAATAAGTTAATTAAGTATAAGTTTAATAGGCAAAATGATAGGTTCAAAGAAGCGTATGAATTTGCAAAATTGATATTATTGAATTTATCAATGGAAAATAGCATTGGAGATGATAGCGCATTTTCTATGTTATTTGAAATCAATACTTTGTATGAAGAATATATAGGCAACATGATAAGCAAGCTATGGAATAGTGAGTATAGAGAGTGTTTGTTGCAAAATAATAGTAAATATCTTTTAAAAAATACACAAAGTGGTAGAGGAAACTTTAATTTAAAGCCAGATATTGTTCTTAATGATAATAAAACGGATTATGACATACTAATAGATACTAAATGGAAGTCTGTTGATTCTAAGATAGAACCAAGTGATATGTATCAGATGTATGCGTATATAAGTAGATATATAAAAGCTAAGAAATGTATACTTCTATATCCTTGTGCTATAGAAGATAAGGAATATAGTAAGTGGAATTTATTTGAACCATTTGAAGATAAAAGTATAGAGGTTAAGACTGTTAGATTGGATAGCGTAGATAACACTATAGAAGATTTGAATGAAATATTAGAATTATAAAGTAATATTTAGGAGTTAATGTATAAATTAATGTGGTTAAACAACAAAAAGAGAGTACAAATGTACTCTCTTTAATGAAACAAATCCAAGGATAACTTATTATATGTCCTTGGATTATTTTTATGCCTAAAATTTGTCTGTCTTTTAGGAGACATAGCTTCTGCTATGTCATGGGTCACCATAATAGCTGTTTTTTCTTCTTTTTTCAATATATTTCCTATGTCATCAGCCACGGCAAGTCGAGTTTGGTAGTCTAGTGCCGAAAAAGGTTCATCAAGTAATAATAATTCAGGCTGGATTGCCAAGGTTCTGATAAGTGCTACCCTTTGACGCATGCCACCAGATAATTGTCTTGGGTAATGATCTTTAAATTCACCTAAGCCATACATTTCTAGTAGTTTTTCTGTTTGAGATTTTGTATTTTTATTTAATTTGTCTTGGATTTCTAGTCCAATGAGAACATTATTTAAAATATTCCTCCATTCGAATAGATGGTCTTTTTGAAACATATAGCCTATGGTTTTATTTGTACCATTAACAGGCTCACCATTTACAGTTACTTCTCCAGAGGAAGGTTTAAGTAGTCCTGATATGATAGACAAAATAGTTGACTTTCCACATCCGCTAGGGCCTACAATTACAACAATTTCTCCTTTGTAGACTTCAAAAGATAAATCTTTTATAGCGATTGTTTCACGTTCTAAAGTATGATAATTCATTGATATATTTTTAATCTCCACAATCTTTTCCACAGGTCTATTCCCCCTAAGCCGAAAATTTCAGTATATTTTTATAGTATTCAATGGAAAAAACATTTGTTACTTTATGAATGGTGACGTTTCAAATGGATTAAATAGTTAATAATAAAAACAGCAGATGATTATATGTATTACAATTTAAGGGGTTGAATTCATAGGGCTTTAATAAGATTTTGTTTTGAAGTAATTTATTACAAATCAAATAAATATTTAATAGGGACTTCAACGGTATGATATAATAAAAAGAAAAAGATGGTGTAAAAATGAAGGATAAAATCAAGCACGAACATGATTTAGGATATAAGGAAATTCTTTCGCATAAGAAAACTTTTCTTGAATTTTTAAGAAGTTTTGTAAAGAAAGATTGGGTAAAATTAATAGATGAAGAGAATTTGATTTTAATAGATAAAGAATTTATATTGAAAGATTTCAAACAGGAAGAAGCAGATATCGTTTATAAAGTGAATATAGATGGAAAAGATATCATATTTTATGTGTTATTAGAATTGCAATCCAAAGTAGATTATAGAATGCCTATACGACTACTCATGTATATGACTGAAATATGGAGAGAAGAACTTACGAATACAGAAGATAAAGTTAAAAAAAGAAAAGACTATAGACTGCCAGTGATTGTGCCGATTGTTTTATATAATGGTAAAAATAAATGGACAGCAGCAAGAAATTTCAAAGAAATTTTGAACGGCTATGAGTTATTTGAAGAAAATATTATAGATTTTCGATATATGCTCTTTGATGTAAATAGAATGAAAGAAGAGGAACTATTAGAGATTGCCAATTTAGTAAGTTCAATATTTTTACTAGATCAGGATGTAGCCATAGAAGAAATTTTAAAGAGGCTAAAGTTAATAGGTAGAATCCTTGGGAAAAAAGGATCGAAAGAGCAAATACAAATATTCAATAGATGGATGATGAATGTATTTAAAAAAAGGTTTGACGAAAGAATAGGGGAACATGTGTATCAGGCATTAGAAAAAACTAATCATATGGAGGTGGAGGAAATGATTAGCAATTTAGGTAGGAAGATTGAAGAAGAGTTTAAACATAGGGAAGAAAAAGGAATACAAAAAGGGAAAATGGAAACAGCAAAAAATTTATTATTAATGGGAATAGATATACCTACTATTATAAAAGCAACAGGTTTAAGTAATGATGATATTGAAAAAATCAAATCAGAGATGAATTAAAATTGATGATAAAAAATTATTGTTTAGAGTAGATGAGATAAAGCGCAGAGATGCAGTATAACTAAATAGTATAACAGAAATTAATAAAAATCCAAGGATAACCTACCATTATATGTCCTTGGATTATTTTTATGCCACAAATTTGTCTGTCTTTTAGAAGATATAGCTTCTGCTATGTCATGTGTTACCATAAGAGCTGTATTTTTCTCCTTTTTTAATATACGACCTATGTCGTCTGCCACAGCAAGTCGAGTTTGGTAGTCTAATGCCGAAAAAGGTTCATCAAGAAGTAGTAGTTCAGGCTGGATTGCTAAGGTTCTAATAAGTGCTACTCTTTGGCGCATACCACCAGATAGTTGTCTTGGGTAGTGATTTTTAAACTCACCTAACCCATACATTTCTAGTAGCTTTTCTGTTTTAGCTTTTGTATCTTCATTTAATTTGTTTTGTATCTCTAGTCCAATGAGAACATTATTTAATATATTCCTCCATTCAAATAAATGATCCTTTTGGAACATGTAGCCTATTGTTTTGTTTGTACCGTTTACTGGTTCACCATTTACAATAATTTTTCCAGAAGAAGGTTTCAGAAGTCCAGATATAATGGACAAAATAGTTGATTTTCCACATCCACTAGGACCTACGATTACAACGATTTCTCCCTTGTACACTTCAAAAGATAGATTCTTTAGTGCGAGTGTTTCACGTTCTAAAGTATGATAGTTCATGGATATATTTTTAATGTCTACAATCTTTTCCATGGGCAAACTCCTTTCGAAGCCGAAAGCTTTAATATATTTTATAGTATTCAATGGGAAAAATATTTGTTACTTTATGAACAGTGAGGCTTCAAATGAAATAAACAGTTAATAATAAAAACATCAGATATTTTTATGTACTACAATTTAAGGGGTTGAATTCATAGGGCTTTAACAAGATTTCATTTTGAAGTAATTTATTACAAATTCAATAAATATCTAATAGCGACTATAACCATATGATATAATAAGAAGAAAAAGATGGTGTAAAAATGAAGGATAAAATCAAGCATGAACATGATCTAGGATATAAGGAAATTCTTTCTCATAAGAAAACTTTTCTTGAATTTTTAAAAAGTTTTGTGAAGAAGGATTGGGTAAATTTAATAGATGAAGAAAAATTGATTTTAATAGATAAAGAATTTATATTGAAAGATTTTAAACAAGAAGAAGCAGATATTGTTTATAAAGTGAATATAGATGGAAAAGATATCATATTTTATGTTTTATTAGAATTGCAATCCAAAGTAGATTATAGAATGCCTATAAGACTTCTTATGTATATGACTGAAATATGGAGAGAAGAATTAAATAATGCAGAAGATAAAATCAAAAAAAGAAAAGATTACAGATTACCATCTATTGTGCCGATTGTTTTATACAATGGAAAAAATAAATGGACAGCAGCAAGAAATTTCAAAGAAATTTTGAATGGATATGAGTTATTTGAAGAAAATATTATAGATTTTAAATATATGCTCTTTGATGTAAATAGGATGAAGGAAGAGGAACTATTAGAGATTGCGAATTTAGTAAGTTCAATATTTTTATTAGATCAAGACGTAGCTATAGAAGAAATTTTAAAGAGATTAAAATTAATAGGTAGAATTCTTGGGAAAAAAGGATCAAAAGAGCAAATACAAGTGTTTAATAGATGGATGATTAATGTATTCAAAAATAGATTTGATGAAAGAATAGGTGAACACATCTATAAGGCATTAGAGGAAACTAATCATATGGAGGTGGAGGAAATGATTAGCAATTTAGGAAGAAAGATTGAAGAGGAATTCAAGCATAGGGAAGAAAAAGGTATACAAAAAGGACAAATACAAGAACGTAGAGGAATTGCAAAAAAATTATTATTAATGGGAATGGACATAACTACTATTATCAAAGCAACAGGTTTAAGTAACGATGATATTGAAAAAATCAAATCAGAGATGAATTAAAGTTGATGATAAAAAATGCTTCTTTAGAATAGATAAGATAAGGGTAAAGATGTAGTATAAATGAATAGTATAACAAAAAACAATAAAAATCCGAGGATAACCTACTATGAATATGTCCTTGGATTTTTTTCTATTCCACAAATTTGTCTGTCTTTTAGGAGACATAGCTTCTACTATGTTATGGGTCACCATAATAGCTGTTTTTTCTTCTTTTTTCAATATACTTCCTATGTCGTCAGCAACGGCAGATCTTATGATGTGGGTAAAAATTATGAAATTGAAGCTTTAAATAAGTTAATGAATATGAATTATGATATTACTAAATTGAGATAAAGATGATAGTATTTAAGAAGGAGTTAATTCTTCTGTTTTTTCTATTATGAAGGGCGATTACGAAAATCGAATAATTTAGTAGTGTTTGGAATTATGGTAGTATAATTATGAAAGATATAGAGGGGAATTATGAATAAAAAAAGAAAGATTATAAAGTTAATGTTAATTTTAATGTTAAGCATAAGCATATACTGTTTTATACAAAATACATGGATACAAGTGGAAAATGTTAAGATTAGAGTAAGGAATCTACCAAAAGAATTAGTAGGATTTAAAATTGCTCATATTTCTGATGTACATTTAAGAAAGAATGAAAAAAATATTGATACTATAATAAAAAAGATTAAACAAGAAAATGTAGATATCATTTTAATTACAGGAGATATCATCGATAAAAGAGCAGTTATAGAAAATTCAGGATTAAATAAGTTAAGCAAAGAATTATCACAAATTGCACCTACTTTTGCAGTAACAGGAAATCATGAGTTTTGGAGTGGAAGTGTAGAGAAATGGAAAAAGATATTAGAGGAAAACAATGTTAAGGTTATGGATGATAAAGTAGTAGTACATGAAGGAATCGCTATTGCAGGATTAAGTGATAATTCACATTATAAGTCTGATGAATTAGAGGATATTGAGGATATAGAAGATATGCCTATGATATTATTAGCTCATAGACCAGAGCTAATAGAAGATTATATTTCAACTTCAAACAAGATAATTCCTCACATAATATTTTGTGGACATGCGCATGGAGGGCAGTTTAGGATTCCTATTCTTAATAAAGGAATTGTATCTCCTGGACAAGGGATATTTCCTAAATACACTTCTGGATTGTATAAATTTGGTAAGAGTGTTATGGTTGTTAGTAGAGGTATTGGAAATAGCATTATTCCTGTGAGGATTCATAACAGACCACATCTACCTATTGTGGAGCTTTTAAATGAATAAAAAGAAGGGAGGATTTAGTGAGGGGTTAATAAGCATATATTTTTTCTTTTCCGCAAGTAAAATCAAGCAATGCAATTTCCATTACTATATAATGATTATAGAGTGGTTGAAACGAGGTGAACAGACGAATGTACGAGTGGCACAAGCAAATCCAAATAATCGTTGATGAAATAGACGAATGTATTAAAAATCGTAAAGGTGAAGCAATAACGCTACGATTTCTTTCTCGCAAGTTAGGTTATTCCAAATTTCATACTACGAGAAAATTTAAAGAAATATCGGGTATGAAATTTAGGGATTATCTGCGGCGTAGAAAATTAGCCTTTGCACTAAAAGAGGTTCGGGATAGTGAAAAAAGCATTTTGGATATGGCTTTTGATTATGGTTTTTCATCACATGAAGCTTTTACCAGAGCTTTCAAGGCAACATATGGTGTAACTCCAAGTGAATACCGAAAAAAGCCTAAGCCTGTTATTCTTCGTACAAAAATAAACCCTTTCGACCGCTACTTTTTAGGATTTGGAGAGATTGGTATGATGAAATCTGCAGATGATGTTAAAATTTATTTTGTAACCATTCCCGCACACAAATTTTTGCACATTAAAAACTATGAGAGTAATGGGTATTGGGATTTTTGGCAAAAGCAAAGTCTTATTCCGGGACAGGACTGCGAAACAATTTGCGGCTTACTCGATAGTATCAAGGGCAAATTGGATGACGATGGTGGGAGCGAATCTAACAGCGGTAGCGGTCAGATTATGGCGTACATTAATGATCCAGACGGCAGACTTTGCGATTGGGGTATTCCACGTACAGAGTGTTATGGTGCACGTCTTCCTTTTGATTATAAAGGCGAAGTACCACCACAAATGCTTATGATTGATGTTCCCGAAGCCGAGTATATTGTTTTTGAACATGGGCCATTCGATTATGAGCAGGAAAATCGTAGTGTGGAGGAAAAGATGGAAAAGGCAATGGCAACTTTTGATTTTGCAGGCACCGGTTACTGCTTTGATACTTCCCCCGGTAGAATCATTTACTTTTCATTTAATCCGGAGCGGTTTTGGAAGTATATCAGGCCAGTGCGGAAGTCATAATCAATAAAAAGCACCTGTCCAATGGGGTAGGTGCTTTACTACATCCTTCTACCTTGGTTGTATCGCAATAAAAAAGATTGGAAATATTTGTGTAGTTCATGGGCGTTTTCACTTTCACCAACTAGTTTTAAAAGCTCAATAGCCACTTCTACTGTACAAATATGTCCTAAATCCTTGTTTCTTCTCAAATAATATTCCGTCTTAAAATCAATATCCAAATCGAGCATTTGAATATCTTCTAGGTAAGAACTCTTCTTCAGGATTTTTCTAGCTTCTTTCCAAGTGCCGTCCAAAATAATAAACATAATATTTTTGTCTTTACTGATCTCTTTAACCATATTTCTTGAAACGGCTCTGGGGTCATATTCTTTCCTATCTGGCGGGAATATTAAAATTTTATGATAATCATTGTCTTTTAATGTTTTTTTCAATTTATGGTTAACGGTTGTCCTATGCCAATAAAAAACTTCTGTATTATTAGGAAAAGCATTCTTGATTAACCTTCCTGTGTTAGTTGTTCTCCCCACCTCTTCTGGATGCATGATGATGACAAACTTGTTGGGACTAGCTAGCTTAGGCTGAATTTTGCAGATACATATTTTCTCAGGAAAACCGCATTGGCGACAGCAGGCAACTCTTTCATTTAAACCTCTATAAGGCGGGATTTCAGGTAGTTTCTTTTTAGCAAAACATATGGATTTCTCAGTGGTTTTATATTTTTTTGTTTTTTCGATTTCATATCCTAAGCTTAAATACCAGCTTTTCAATGATTCATTGGGCACGAGGAAACCAAGACTCATTTTATTTCCACCATTTAATATGGCTATAGTTTCTGCATGTGCTATTAACTTTTCTCCATAGCCTTTATGGCGGTAGTTAGGATGAACTGCCAATCTCACTATTTTGTAGGATTCTTCTGATTTTTGTAATAATCCCACACACCCAATTAGTTCACTTTTTTCAAAGGCTCCATATAAAAGGGTATTTTTCAAAATTTCTTTTTCTAATTGTTTCAAGTTAATATATTTTTCGGCAAAAGATTGATTAAGCAAGTGAACACAATCCGTGTAATCTTCTTTTCTTAAAGGTCTTATTTTCATATATTTCCTCAACTCTTTTATAGATTATTTCTTTTAATTATATGTATTCTCTGGTTATCGGTCAAGTTATGAAAAAATAGCTGTTAAAAGAAAGTGTTATGGTACATAAGACTTTCTTTCTATGAAAGATGTCGAACCATGTTATATAATATTGACAAAGAATTAACAAATAAAGCTGCGCAGCTTTAGGACAAATCGATAGGAGGAAAAAAATGAAAAGATCTGAACAAATCATTGGATTTATAGGAATTTTATTAGTATTTATTTTAGGTAAGTCACTGTTAGAAACAGATATGCTGTTTTTTAGACTTTTAGTGGGTGTAGGGCTTGGATACACTTTATCAAGAGCCTATACAGGATTTGCTGGTAGTGTAAATCGTGCTTTTAATACGGGATCAACGAAATTAATGAGAACTCTTATGTTTCTTTTCTTTATCACAAGCTTATTGACTACTGCCTTTTTGTTTAAGGCAGACCCAGCTAGCTATGACCTTTGGGTAAATCCTATTAACTTTGGACTTATTTTAGGGGGAGTGCTATTTGGATTTGGTATGTCATTTTCATCTTGTTGTGCATCAGGAGTACTTACAGATATTGTAACAGGTTTGCCTAGAGCCCTTATTACATTAATATTCTTTGCAATAGGTATATTTTTAGGATTCCCTATACAAAAGACGGCAGGGTGGGTTAAAAACTCTTGGTTTACAACTCCAGTAGGTGAAAAATTATATGGTGGAGTATTCCTTCCAGATTTATTTAAATGGGATGGCGTAGAAGGTTATCTAGGTGCATTGATATTAACAGCTATATTCTGTGGAATTGTTGTATGGATGGCATATGTTTATGAAAGAAGTCGTAAAGAAAATAACACTTATACAGCTCATCCAATGGAAAAAATACAAGATGAAAAAGAAACCTTTGATAGTAAACACTACAAAGCCTTTAGCGAAATAAACTATAATAGAATATTTGTAAAACCTTGGACTTTAGCACAAGGAGCTGTGGTTATTGCTATACTATTTACTTTGTTAATGGGTATTACTAAAGCAGGATGGGGAGCATCTACACCTTATGGACTTTGGTTTGGTAAATTCCTTATGATATTTGGCTTTACACCAGAAGCATTAGCTGATTTTACAAAGATGCCAGCCAAGGCTTATGCTATACCATTCTTTTCACATGGTGTTTCAGTACAGAACTTTGGAATATTAGTTGGAACAGCTATCTACTTGTTAACAGCTGGTATATTCAAGAAGACATTTATGTCAGAGATGCATATTACAGGAAAAGAAGCATTGCTATATTCACTAGGTGGAATCACTATGGGATTAGGTACTAGATTTGCAAATGGATGTAACGTAGGGTCATTATATACACCTATTGCAAACTTTTCCCTTTCAGGTTGGATTTTCTTAATATTCATGGTCGTAGGCGGTATTGTAGGAAATAGATGCGCTAAAAAGTGGTCTTAATAACAGGAGATTAACTTAAAGGAATGATAAAACTACAGAGTTTAGCAGTTTAATAAATATGAGGTTTTATTAAAGGGAGGAATTATTATGAGTAAGAGAATTTTAGTTATCGGTGGAGTTGCTGGCGGCGCTTCAGCAGCAGCAAGAGCGAGAAGAATTGATGAATCGGCAGAAGTAATTATGTTTGAGAGAGGACCGAACGTTTCTTTTTCTAACTGTGCATTACCATTTCATTTAAGTGGAATCGTAGAAAACAGCGATGATTTAGTTTTAATGTGTCCAGGAAAATTTAAAAGTCAATATAATATTGAAGCGAGAGTTAATAGCGAAGTTGTTAAAATCAATAGAGAAGATAAAAAAATAGTAGTAAAGAATTTAGAAACGAAAGAAGAATACGAGGAGTCTTATGATCAATTAGTACTATCTCCAGGAGCCAATCCAATTCTTCCTAGAAGCATTGAAGGAATAGATGGACCGAATGTATTCACTGTAAGAAATGTTGTTGATATTAAAAAGCTTAATGACTATATTGTAAAGAACAATATCGAAGATATTGCTGTTGTTGGTGGTGGATTTATAGGAGTAGAAGTAGCAGAAAATCTAGAGTTAGCACAAAAAAACGTTAGCTTGATAGAAGCACAAGATCAAATAATGAATCCATTTGATTATGATATGGCGCAAATACTTCATAAAGAAATGATGGACAAGGGAATTAATCTTATATTAAGTGATGGCGTACAGAAGATTAATGAGGATTCAGTAGAATTACAATCAGGTAAAAAAGTAGCTGCAAAGGTTGTAGTTATGGCAATTGGTGTTAGTCCAGAAACAAGTTTAGCAAAGGATGCTGGTCTTGAAATAGGGGAGACTGGTGGAATCAAAGTAGATCACAACTACTTGACAAATGACAAAAACATCTATGCTGTAGGGGATGCTATAGAGGTATATAACCGTCTAACGCATAAGAAGACAAGACTTGCTCTTGCAGGTCCAGCACAAAGACAAGCTAGAGCTGCGGCGGATCATATGTATAATATTCCTCATAGAAATAATGGGGTAATCGGATCATCTGTAGTTCAGGTATTTGATTTAGGAGCAGCTTCAACAGGATTAAATGAAAAAGCTGCAAAGGCAGCAGGAATTTCTTATGATTTTGTATATCTGATTCCTGGGGACAAGGTAGGTTTAATGCCTGAGAGTAATCCAATGCATTTCAAACTTATATATGAATATCCAACAGGTAAAATACTTGGAGCTCAAGCAATAGGAAAAGGAAATGTAGATAAAAGAATAGATGTCATTGCTACAATGATTACTATGGGTGGAACTTTAGAAGATTTAAAAGAATTAGAATTATGCTATGCTCCATTATTTGGAACTGCCAAGGATGTAGTAAACCATGCAGCATTAGTAGCACTAAATCTATTAAATGGTCAATTTAGACAAGTTCCAGTAACAAAGGTTAGAGAATTAGTAGAAAACAATGCATTTATTGTAGATGTAAGAGAAAAGGATGAATATACAGAAGGACACCTTAAGAATGCAGTGAACATTCCACTGAGTGAAATCAGAGGAAGACTCAATGAAATTCCAAAGGACAAGCCAGTATATCTACATTGCCGTTCAAGCCAAAGAAGTTATAATGCAGTAATGGCACTTCAAAATATTGGATATAATAATATAATCAACATATCTGGTTCCTATTTAGGGATTTGCTGTTACGAATATTATCAAGATCAGGTAACGGGAAGAGAAAAAATAGTTACACAATATAATTTTGAGTAAAGGTTGATTTTATGAGAAAAAAGTTGAACAGAATAGACATATTAAGCTTAGCATTAGGGTCTATTATTGGATGGGGGTCCTTTACCCTCCCAGGTTCAAAATTTCTCCATGAAAGTGGTATCATTAGCACGGCTATCGGGTTAATACTCGGTGGCCTTGCTATTCTTATTATACAGAAAGGTTACCACATCATGATGGAGAAGCATTATGAGGATGGGGGAGAGTTCTCTTATACCTACAATAATATGGGGAAGAAAAATGGATTTGTAGTAGGCTGGTCCTTGACTTTGTGTTATATAAGCATGGTTCCCCTCAATGCTACAGCATTTGTATTAGTCCTTAAAAAGCTGTTGGGTTCAAGGGTGGATTTTGGATATTTATATGAGGTAGCGGGACACTCTGTATATTTATCGGAAGTTATTATTGCTAGTTTGATCATCTTAGTGTTTACTTATATCAATAGGAGAGGACTAAAGCTGAGTTCTCGTATACAGAACATTATGATACTACTTATGGTGGTAAATATAATGATCGTTTTTATTTTTATGTTCATAAAGGCAGATCATAGCTTAGTGAAGAATACCTATATTGTGAACTATAAATTGAATATGGTGGAAATTTCAAAAGTTTTTGCTATAGTCCCTTTTCTATTTGTAGGATTCGATGTAATCCCTCAAATAGTAACGGATTTAAATTTTGAACCTTCAAAAGCTACAAAGATGGCAGTACTCGCAATATTTTCTGGAGTGCTTTTTTATAATCTTTTAAATATTACAACAGGGCTAGTGTATACTCCAGAAAAAGCGTTATTGGAGCAATGGGCTCTAGGCTCTGCAGTAATGGACAATATAGGATATACAGGTTTTATGTTATTGATCATATCTTTAGTAGGTGCAGTAGCAGGTGGTATAAATGGGTTTATGCTAAGTAGTAGCAAATTGATTGGGTCTTTGGCTAAGTATAGGCTTATTCCTGTAAAGTATAGTAAGGAAAATGATAATGGTGTTTTTGAAAATGCTATTAAATTTGTAGCTTTAGTGAGTTTAATAGCACCTTGGTTTGGAAGAGAAGTTATTATCTATATTGTAGATATGTCTTCTTTACTAGCTGCAGTAGCATATTTTTATGTATGTTATATTGGATGGAAGCATTCAATAGGGCTAGACAGATATTTTTCAGCAATGGGAGCCCTTATAAGTATCATATTTATGGCATTATTGATAATACCTGGTTCTCCTGCTAGGTTAAGCAGTCCATCTATCGTATTAATGGTTCTATGGGCAGTGCTTGGATATTTTTATTATAAGAGATATTCAAAGACCATGAAATAAATGAGTCAGCACATAGAGAATTTTCTAGGATTGTTATATTTTACACAAGCTAATTTAAAATGTAAAAAACTATAAGCGATAAATAACCTATTACATGGACAGTTATTTATCGCTTTATTTTATTGTTTTTGTAATATAACATTCTTTAGGAAGCTCCACCTAATATAGCAGAGCTTTCAAAATAGATTTTGGAAGAACAGAAGGAGATAATGGCTTTAAGAGAACTAATTTGCATAAAGGTAATTATTTCTGTACAATATAATTGTGAAATAGAGTATATAACTATTTTTTAGGATGTGATCATATGAACCTTGGATATCTTCAAGCATTTTATATGACAGTAAAACATAATAGTATGTCAAAAGCAGCCCAAATCCTTCATCTGACAAGGCCGGGGCTCAGCGGTCAGATTAAAAGCTTAGAAAATGAACTTGGCGTAAGCCTTCTAAATCGGAGTAACAAAGGTGTGGAATTAACAGAAGAAGGAAAGGTTTTATTTGACTATGCAGATACTTTACTGTCTATTCAGGGAAATATCAAAAGAGATTTAATAAATTTGAATCAAGATCGACCAAAGTTAATAATTGGTGCTTGTAAAAGCGTAGGAGAATATGCTCTTCCTTGTAGCATTTTTACTTTTAAGCATCTACATGAAGAAGTAGATATAAATATGGAGGTAATCAATTCAACGGAAGTGATTCAAAAGCTACAAGAGCATACGATTAATATTGGCATAATACAACGTGATTCTAATGTAGATGATATTGTTACCCAATATATTATATCAGATGAACTTCTGTTGGTAGGAAATAGTGATCATTCTCCTAAAAGAATTTCTACAGAAGAGCTGAAACAGATTCCTTTGATTTTGCGTGAAAATGATTCTGGAACTCGATATGTTATTGAAAAATCATTAAAAGAAAAAGGAATTGATATAGAGGACTTAAATGTTGTTTATGATTTAAATTCTCCAGAGGCTATTAAGTCTTCTGTTCTTGCAGGAAAGGGTTTTTCTTTTTTACCTCAATTGGTAGTGAATCAAGAGCTCAAAAAGCAATCCCTTCAAACAATTGAGATAGAGGATTTAAAAATTTCTTTTGCATATTATATAGCTTCAAGGAAGAATTACAACTTTACAGAATATGAGCAAATGTTTGTAGATTTTATTATTTCTAATAAAAG
Organism: Crassaminicella profunda; assembly: GCF_019884785.1. GTDB lineage: Bacteria > Bacillota > Clostridia > Peptostreptococcales > Thermotaleaceae > Crassaminicella > Crassaminicella profunda. The sequence continues at coordinate 2,642,163 of NZ_CP082326.1, read as the reverse complement.
AGGATTTTGCTAAAAAAATGAGGATGAGAAAAACAGGTGCTGGTACACTTGCTTTTCTTTTTTTTGTGTTTTAAATCTTTGGTCCATAATAAAAAACATATAAAAATTGAAATAATTGATTGACCTTCCCATTATGGGAAGGTTTATAATGAAATAGAACTAGTTCAGAAAGTAAAAATGTATTAATACATGGAGGAGAGATATGTATACAATTGGACAATTTTCTAAGATTGGGCAAGTATCTAAAAAAATGCTAAGACATTATGATGCAATTGCTTTACTTAAGCCTGAATACACAAAACCAGAAAATGGATATAGATATTATTCAAAAAACCAAATTAAAGATATTATGATGATCAATAAGCTTAAAAGATATAGATTTTCATTAGAAGAAATAAGTGAAGTACTAAAAAAAGACGATACTAATTATTTAAAGAACATAATGAGAGAAAAAGTATTGAATTTATCTGAAGAAATAAAAAATAACCAAATGCTCCTTAAGGATATGGAAGAAGCATTTGTGCATATTGAAAAAGGAGAAGATATGATGATTACTAATAGAAAATTTGATATTGTTGTGGATGAATTAAAATCTATCACTGTATTAAGTATAAGAAGAACCATATCTATGACACAAATTGGAAGTGTTATTGGAGAAATATTTGAAAAAATGTATAAAAATCAAATAAGTCCTGATGGTGAGATTATGACCATTTATTATGATGAAGATTTTGATCCAGAGTATGCAGATATAGAGGTGTGTATACCTATAAGTAAAAGTGTACAAATAGAAGGATTGAATACAAGAACTATTAAACAAGGACTATATGCTCATACTGTATTTGTTGGTGCATATAGTGAAATCGGTGAAGGATATGCTGCATTGATGGATTGGATAAAAGAGAATAATTATGAAGTAATAGGAGCTCCTTTTGATAGGTATATAAAAGGACCAGATACTAGATGTAATCCAAAGGATTATATAACAGAGATTTATTTTCCTGTAAAGAAGATGTCATAGACATAGTTAGCAAAGGAAACATATAACAAAGCTAGAGGTGGTACGTTTGTGAAGAAGAAATAAATATGAATAAAATTTATAAAAAAAAATACTTTTGAAGTGGGGAGACTATGGAGACAAAAAAATGGTACAAAAAAGATAGTTTTGGTTAGTGATATCATATGAGAGGGTAAAGAATATATTGAGTAATAAATTTGATTTGACATTGATTCAAGATAATGATAAAATGTCGGCAGAGTGTGAAGGTCACACGAAGGGGTACACCACCATGGGTGTATTTTTTCGTGTGGCCTTTTTTGTTTAGAAAAAGGAGGAATAAATGCTAATGAAAAAAGATACATTAAAAATTGGAGGACATGAGTTTTCATCTAGATTTATCTTGGGCTCAGGAAAATATGATTTAGATTTAATTAGGGCGGCAATAGAATATGCAGATGCACAAATTATTACATTGGCAGTAAGACGTGCAAATACTAAAGGGAATGACAATATTTTAGACTATATTCCAGATGGTGTAACTTTGCTTCCTAATACATCTGGAGCAAGAAATGCAGAGGAGGCAGTTCGGGTTGCAAGGTTAGCAAGAGAATTGGGGTGTGGAGATTTTGTAAAGATTGAAGTTATTCATGATTCAAAATATCTACTTCCAGATAACTATGAGACAATTAAAGCTACAGAAATTCTTGCAAAAGAAGGATTTATTGTAATGCCGTATATGCATGCAGATTTGAATGTAGCTCGTGATTTAGTTAATGCTGGAGCGTCTTGTATTATGCCATTGGCAGCACCAATTGGTTCTAATAAGGGATTAGCTGCAAAAGAATTTATCAAAATATTGGTAGATGAGATTGATCTTCCGATTATTGTTGATGCAGGAATCGGTCGTCCATCCCAAGCTTGTGAAGCTATGGAAATGGGTGCTGCAGCTATTATGGCTAATACTGCTATTGCAACTGCGGGTGATATTCCAGCTATGGCAGGTGCTTTTAGAAAGGCTATTGAAGCTGGACGTGAAGCATATCTTTCTGGTTTAGGCCGTGTACTTTATAAGGGTGCATCTGCATCTTCACCATTGACCGGATTTTTGGAAGAATAGGAGGTGCAATTATGAGCGAACAACGTATAAATCATATGGAATATATGATAGGAATGGAAGTTTTAGAATCAGATATAATAGAACAAGTCATTAGCCGTATGGAAGATTATAATTATGATCAATACACAGAGGCAGATGTAAGAAGAGCTTTGAATCATGATTCTCGTACAGTAGAAGATTTTGCAGCATTATTATCTCCTGCAGCATCTCCATTTTTAGAAGAAATGGCTCAGTTAGCACAGGCGGAGACAAGAAAGCATTTTGGTAATTCAATTTACATGTTTACGCCCTTATACCTTGCCAATTACTGTGAAAATTACTGTATCTACTGTGGATTCAACTGTCACAACAAAATACGTCGTGCAAAATTAAATGCTGAAGAAATGGAAAAAGAAATGCAGGCTATAGCTAAAACTGGTTTAGAGGAAGTGCTGCTTCTTACTGGTGAAAGCCGAAAAATGTCAGATGTAGAGTACATTGGAGAGGCTTGTAAGATTGCACGTAAATACTTTAAAATGGTAGGCTTAGAAGTATATCCCATGAATTCTGATGAATATGAATATCTTCGTCAGTGCGGTGCGGATTTTGTTACGGTATTCCAAGAAACTTATAATTCAGATAAATATGAGACGCTTCATCTGTCAGGACATAAGCGCATATTTCCGTATAGGGCTAATACTCAAGAAAGGGCATTAAAGGGGGGGATGCGAGGCGTTGGATTTGCTGCATTACTTGGACTAGATGATTTTCGCAAAGATGCTTTTGCTACAGGACTACATGCATATCTTCTTCAAAGAAAATACCCACATGCAGAAATTGCATTTTCTTGTCCAAGATTAAGACCGATTATTAATAATGACAAAATTAATCCTAAAGATGTTCATGAACCACAACTTTTGCAAGTAATTACAGCATATCGTCTCTTTATGCCATTTGCAAACATTACTATTTCAACGAGAGAATGTGAGAGATTCCGTGATCATATAATTGGAATAGCTGCTACTAAGATTTCAGCGGGTGTTAGTACTGGAATTGGAAGTCATGTTGAAGAGATAGATGATACAGGAGATGATCAATTTGAAATTGCAGATAGCCGTTCTGTAGAAGAAGTATATGAGGCAATTAAAGGTCGTGGTTTGCAGCCAGTAATGAATGATTATGTATATGTATAATGATTATGTGATAAATTCAAGGATAACCTAGTAGTATATTTCTTGGGATAAATAAAAGCGACCATGTTTTTGGTCGCTTTTATTATGAGTGTATAGGATCTATTGTAGGTGGCTTTACTATAAAAGTTAAAATAGCACCTACTACAGCAAGGACAGCAGCTATCAAAAATGTAGGTTTTAAACCGCCAGCATTTGCAACGATTATAGGACCTATTAATGCAGCAAATCCATATGCTTGATAAACAACTCCGTAGTTTGCACCTAAATTTTTAATACCAAAGAATTCTCCTGTTATTGTTGGGAATACTGCTAAGAATCCTCCAAAACAGAAAGCGACACCAGCTAAGGAGGCAAAGAAAGTAACATAACTTAAAGTAACTACACTCATTGTAATCATGGATATAGCAGTTATTACAAACATCATTGTTACGACTCTTATTCTACCTAATTTATCTGAGAGTGTACCCCATATAAGTCTTCCGCTAGCATTGAACAGAGCAATCATAGCAACTGCATTTGCAGCTACTGAAGCTTTTAATCCGGCTAATTGCATACCAATATCTTTAGCAAGTCCAATAACTAAAAGCCCACTCATACATCCGAATAAATACATGATCCAAACAAAATAAAAGGATTTCGTTTTAATCATTTCTAAAGAGGTAAAGACATTTTCTTTAGGTGTATTAGACTGCTGAACAACTGATCCATATTCAACTGGTGGAAGGATTAAGAATTGAGAGCCAATTAAACCTAAAACAGCATAGATGAGCCCTAAATAAAAGAATGTAGAAGAAACCCCACTATTAGCTATAAAATATTGAATGACAGATTTGAAAACGAAGCTTCCAAGTCCAAAAGCACCAACTGCTATACCTGTAATAAAGCCTTTTTTCTCGGGGAACCATTTAACGCAAGTAGATAATGGACAAACATAAGCGAACCCAACTCCAGCTCCAGCTATAACACCATAATAAATATATAATTGGATAAGAGATGTAGCTGTAGAGGTAAGCATTAATCCTCCTCCATAAAGAAGAGCACCAATAGTAGCAACTTTTCTTGGGCCTATTTTATCTTGTAGTCTACCAGAAAAAATAGTTGAGAAAGCAAAGATAAAAACAGCAATTGAATAAGTAAGAACTACCTGGTTTTTTTCCCAACCGAATTGATCCATAAGTGGTTGATTAAACAAACTCCATGTATAAATAGCACCTATGCACATTTGCAATAATACAGCACCTAATACAACAAACCAACGATTGATTGTTTTGTTAGTCATGAATATTCCTCCTTTGTAGTATAAGGTTTTTATTTAAGAATGAAAAAATAATAGCAGATTAAATATTTTTTAGGTATACATTTAAATAGAAAAGTTTTTTATTAGTCTTTTTAATTATAATATTAGGAATGGTATAGTAGCTATTATATGATTATTTTATGTATGAAGCAAGAAAAAATTATGAAATATTCAATGAATTTATAAAGTTATGTGAAATACATGAAAAAAATTAATCTTTGGCAGATTACTTGAAGGTTTGGGTGAATATAGCTATGGTGGTCAAATAACTTTGTATTAAGAAATTAAAGTAAATATGGAGGAACTAGATGGATTTATGTTAAACTTAAAAGATAGTATGGATAAATGACAGTGTAGCTATTCACTAAAATGATAGCTTGGAATATATTTGTTAAATATTATTTGCATTGATGAAAATAAATATTTAGTAAGGTTGGGATATAAATGAATAATTATAGTATGTATATGATAACGGTTATATTGCTGGGTGTATCTTTTGTAAAGGATAAAAATAAAACAAGGAAAGCACTAAAAAAAGCATGGAAATCCTTTCAAAATATATTGCCTGAATTTTTAGGGGTCATTATGGTGGTAGGGATACTTCTTGCTATTTTAGATCCCAAATGGATATCTAGTTTATTAGGAAAAGAATCAGGTTGGATAGGTGTTTTTTTATCAGCTATTGTTGGAGCTATTACATTGATACCTGGTTTTGTTGCTTTTCCAACAGCAGCTATGCTTTTGAAAAAAGGAGTAGGATATATGCAAATAGGTGCATTTATTTCTGCCCTGATGATGGTAGGGATTATCACGATACCAGTTGAAATCAAATATTTTGGAAAGCGACTAACTATATTAAGAAATGTGTTTGGGTTTGTATTCTCTTTTTTCGTTGCATATGTAATTGGAAAGGTAGTGGGAGGAATATGAAGGTTTTGAAAAGATATAAATTTTTTATGGTCACAATGCTAATCATATTTATAATGACTATTTTAAATCGAGATTTAGGAATAAAAGCTATTCATATTGCAGGATATAGTATTAAGGAGATGATTTTGGTTATTCCGCCTGTATTCATCCTTTTAGGATTATTAGATATATGGGTACCAAGAGAAATAATGGTAAAATTCATGGGGGAAGGCTCAGGGCTTAAAGGGATAATTCTTGCTATTATATTAGGCTCAGCAGCGGCAGGACCTTTATATGGAGCTTTTCCAATAGCAGGAGTATTCATGAAAAAAGGAGTTAAATTTAGCAATATACTCATATTTATTGGTGCTTGGTCAACTACTAAAATTCCTATGTTTTTATTTGAAATGTCAGCATTAGGATTGCCTTTTGCACTTACGAGATTATTAGTAGATATTCCAGGGATTATATTGATAGCGTATACTTTATCTATGCTTATATCTAAGGATGAAGTAGACAAAATTTATAAAAAAGCTGAGATAATGGAATAAGAAAATGAATTAAAATATCTGTTAATCTAGTAGATACCATTTAAATAGTATAAGCATATAAGAAACAAATAAAATCACTACAATGATTATTTAAGTGATTCTAGATCTGGTGTGTCTGAACAACCAAAGACGATTTATGAGCAATGGATTTTAGGTAAAATCTTTGGCTATTCAGATGAGGAGATAAAAGGACTTGTAGAGATTAGACTATATAGTATTTAGTAGTGTGACCGCATTTAGGGCATGGGGGTAGTGTATCTGTATTATAAGTAAGTATAACTATTTGACCACACTTCTTGCAGAGATATCTTCCTTTTCCTGGATTTTCGCCTGTTGTTGGCATAAGAACACCACCTTTCTTGAAGTAGAGTTAGATATGCAACTAGTAAAATCCTTCCAATTGTCGAAACTTGCGAATGATTAATGAACCCTGCTAAAATTCATATAAAAGTGATTGTAAAATAAAAGAAAAATAAAAGCAGATGTGATGGCATCTGCTTTTATTTTTAAAGGGTATTACTAAAAAATTATGTCTCTGAACCTTTGGCAATGATTTCTTCATATGTAACCTCATCATTATGACTTCTTTTTAAATCTTTAGGAGTTCCTTTATACTGGATGGCCTCCATTGGACACCATTCAAAACAAGCAAAGCATAATTCACAATTATTTAACCAAACAGGTTTATTTTCCTTCATTTTTATATTGTTTCTAGGACAAACTGTCACACATTTATTGCAATGAGTACAATTTTCATTAACTGAAAAATTTTGATCAGCTACTTGAAAGGTTTTCATGGCACCCTTATAAAGAAAAGAGCCTACTTTATTGGAAAGCCAAGATGTAGTTTCTATTTTATGAGGTTGATTGTTTTTCACGATAGAAACAATTTCTGATAAACGTTCTTCATAAGACGCATATACTTGTTTTCCAGATATGGAATGCATGAATTTTATTATAGCTAATCCGTCTTCTGATAAAGGAGTATGATTAGGTGCCGTAACGGAAAAACCAGCATTTAAATGGATATTAGATTTTTTTAGTGCTTTCTGTAATTGTAATAATGTACCTGCTATTGTACCTGCATTGGTTGCTATAGCGAAAGCATATTCAGTATTTTTAAATTTGAGTTTTTCAACAAAATCGGCCACAATTCTAGGCATTCCCCAAGCATATACAGGAAAAATAAAACCAACTTTAGAGGTCATGACTGTTATTTCGTTTTGGTTAATAAGCTTTGGGATAGATATTAATTTTGTATTACCTAGATGAGTTGCAATTTTTTTTGCCATAGCAAGGGAATTTCCTGTAGCTGAAAAATAATAAATAGTTGTTTGCATAGAGAACCTCCTTAAATTTTATATAGGGATTCAAATAAATGGTTGAAATTGACACAAATATAAGAATGAATTATACTACGGGTAAGATGTATACTTATAGTGAAAAAAGTATACTCTTGGTATACAATATAAGTATATTTGGTTAAGTTTGGATAGTCAAGTAAAAAAAGGAGAATCCTATGAATAATTTATCAAGACGGCAAAAAGAAAAAAAAGAAAGAGAATTAGCAATGATTGATGCAGCTGAAAAAATATTTATTAATAAAGGGTTTGATAATGTTTCTATGAATGAAATTGCGAAAGAAGCAGAATTTACAAAAAGAACCTTATATAAGTATTTCGAGAGTAAGGAAGAATTGTATTTTGCAGTAGCTATAAAAGGATTTCATAAAATGTTTTCTTATTATATGGATGCAGAAGAAGGTCAAAATGGATTTGATAAGTTAAAGCTTGTAAGTAAAGCTTATTATCATTTTTTTAAGGAGTGTCCTGAGACCGTCAGGATTATAAATCATGTTCGACAAATTAATAAAAAAGAAGTTCTAGGGCCTAAGCACAGACAGTGGAGAGAAATAGATGAACAAATTTTTAAGAAATTAGCATTCGTTTTTGAAGAAGGAATTGCAGATGGAAGCATCCGTTCTGATATTGAACCTTTAAAAGGTGCATATACTTTTATCTTTATTTTAAATGGTTTTTTACATATGATATCTGAATCAGATGATTCATTTTTAGAACATTTTTCTTCGGATGTAGAGGATTTTACTGGATTAGGATTAAAATTAGTATCAGGTATATTTAAATCTTAACAGATATTTGAGGAAAAGTAGATATATATTGCAGGTATAGATGATGAAAATAGTGATAGCACATAAATTTTCAGGAGAGGGTATTCGTTGGTACTGCGTTAACTCAATATTCGTAAAAAAAATATTGAGAAGAAAAGGAAATGAGTTAACAAGAAATTAACATATAAACATATTTGCATAGATCTATATGCATAATATAATAAATATGGAAACAAGAGATAAGATGGAGGTGACATGTTGAAAGAAAAGGTAAATATATAGATTGTGATGGAATAAGAAAAGGAGTATAAAAAATGTTTAATATAAATGGAGGTTTTTATTTATGAAAATAGCCATCATTACAGATATTCATTCCAATATTTTTGCATTAGAAGCAGTGCTTAAAGATATAGAGAATAAGAACATAGAAAAAATATATTGTTTGGGAGATTTAGTAGGATATGGACCATTTCCAAATGAAGTAATCAACTTAATTAAAGAAAAAAATATTCCTACAGTACAAGGAAATTATGACCAGAGTGTAGGGGAAGAATTATTTGCTTGTGGTTGTGACTATAAAGATGATAAATTAATGGCAATGGGGACAAAATCTTTGTATTGGTCACAAGAAAATACAACAGGGGAAAATAAAAAGTGGCTTAGAGAATTACCGGAAAAAATAGTCTTTGAAGTTGAAGGGCAAAAAATCTTATTAGTACATGGAAGTCCTAGAAAAAACAATGAATATCTTTATGAAGACTCAAAAGAATTAGAGGAAATTGCTGATATAATTGATGTAGATATTATGATATGTGGTCATACGCACAAACCATTTCACAAGCAGGTAAAAGGTATTCATATGATCAATGCAGGAAGTGCAGGTAAGCCAAAGCATGGAAATCCAAATGCTACTTATATGATAATAGATGTGGATAGTGATGATCTAAAAACGCAAATCATTGAAGTTACATATGACTACGAAAAAATGGCTAAAGCTATTGAAGATAGTGAAATTCCAACTGAATTTGCTGAGAAAATACGAAAAGGAATATCATAAATTATTACTACAAAAATCCATAAAAATCCAAGGATAACCTATTATTATAGGTCCTTGGATTATTTTTATGCTACAAAAATGATAGTTTTAAGTATAAGAACCATATTTATTAACATAGATATGGAACATTATTGTATTATATTTCAATGATTTTTTCTTTAAGATCAGAAGCATTTCCTCCAACCTTTACGGCTATGATATTTTCATCATTTGTTGAGAGACTAGCACTTATTTCAGAAGGTTTATTCATTGAATATCCTTGCTCGAAAATTAAATGGTTTTTATTTTCCACTGTAACTTTTCCATATTTAAATAAGTAACAGCTTAAAGCTCCGTTAGAGGTACCTGTTGCTGATTCTTCAGGAATATCATATAAAGGTGCAAAATTTCTACAATGAGCAGTATTGTCAAGTTTTGTTTCTAATGTGAACGCATGATAGCCTACTACGTTATATTTTTTGCTTATTTCTGTAATTTTATCAAAATCTGGTTTCATAGAAAGTAAAGTATCTAAATTTTTAATAGGAATCAAAATATCCTTTAATCCAGTAGATACGATTTGAATAGGCAAGTCAGATGCAATTTCATCTTCTGAAATATTTAAAGAATTTGCAATCTCTTTTTTATCAATGATTTCAAGAAATTCAGGAAGGGCTTGATTCATTAAAATTGTACCATCCATTTTTACTTCTAAATCTAATACACCAGCTTTTGTTTCTTGTTTGTATTTTCCAGGACTGATAATACCTTTGTTTGCTAATACATAAAAGCAGGCAATAGTAGCATGTCCACATAAATCAACTTCTTCACTAGGGGTGAAAAATCTTATTTTAAAGTCTGCATCATTGGACTTTTGTACAAATGCAGTTTCTGAAAAACCAACTTCTTTTGCAATTCTTTGCATATGGTTATCAGATAAAGTATCTGCATTTAATACAACACCAGCTGGGTTTCCTCCATTACTTGATTTTCCAAATGCATTAAGGGTATATACTTTTACTTTCATTGGATTATTCTCCTTCATAAATATAAATTTTATTTGTAGTATATTCATCTCAGAAGATTATGAGATGAACGTAGGGGGACACTACAAGAAATAGTTCTATATTATATAGAGAAATCCTTTTTATTGGATGGATTGTTTTTATTTTAGTTAAGGGAATTAGAAGAAGATAACTTTACAAATAAAAAGGAATAGAATACAATGATAGATAATGATAATTAATATCGTTTAAAAAATGTTAATAGTTAATCAAATAAAATAAATCCTTAAAATAGATTAAATGAGAGGTGATTGCTATGAATGAAAATTTCACTGTTAAAAATGTGGATGATTTTTATGATTTTTTTGTAAAAGTATGCAAATTTGGGAGTGAAAAAGTGGGTATGTACATAAGATATTATGTGAATCCTGAGTTTGGAGAAGGGGTTATAGAACAAATACGATTTAGAAATGGAATGGAGTTATGTATTACTGATTTACATTTAAAAAAATCTATTGGGTTTGAATATGATCTAAGCAATCCACCTTGTGAAATGAATTATATGGTAGATGGAAATCTCTTTAATAATGAAGAGCAAGCGGGAGATATGAATTTGAGTGGTGGCAATATGAGTATATATTTCAGAGAAAAAATGCGCGGGATCGTTAAATTTATTGAGGGTAGAAAAATAAACTATATTACCATTATAGCCAATGAAAAATTTATAAATGAAAATCTTTTAAATAGGGAATCGCAAAAGAGTTTAATAGATTTTAGAAAATCATATAGAGCTATTGATCTGACTAAACCACATAAACCTAAAGTAGAAATAAAATATATTTTTAAGCAGATGCTGGCTTGTGATTTTTCTGACATTGGAAAAATGATGTATTTACAGAGCAAAGCTATTGAAGTGTTATCCCTTGTATGGGAAAAAGAGATTAAGTTGGAAAAAGAAAAAGAAAATTTATTGTTTTTAGATAAACAAGCTTGTGAAGCTATTGAAAAAGCAAGGCAAATTGTTGAAGAAAACATAGTAGAGCCGTATACCATTAGTATGCTAGCTAAAGAAGTACATTTAAATGAATATAAGTTAAAAAAAGGTTTTAAACAACTATATAACATGACCATATTTGCTTATTTAAAACATATAAGAATGCTAAAAGCAAAAGAACTTTTATCCCAGAGAGATTTGAATATTGGTCAAGTAGCATGTGCTATAGGTTATACAAATGCAAGTTATTTTGCTAGAAACTTTAAAGAAATTTATGGAGAAAATCCAAAGGATTTTCAATTTGGAGCATAAAAACTCCCTTTATAGGCAGAATCTTTTTAAATAAGATTATATAATTCTAATTGATTGGATTATATAGTCTTATTTTTGTGTGAGGAGGGATGCAGCAATAGTTAGTTAAATTAGCTATTATGCCATAATTATGATGAATAGTATTAAAGAACTTATTAATATTTGTAAAGAAGAGAGAAGAAAATTTTCCATTTCGGTATTTTGTGGGTGCTTGTCTGTGATTTTTTCAATAGTACCATATTATTGTATTTACCGAATTGTTACATTGTTTTATCAATCTAATTACCAAGTTAAAAATTATATCTTAGGGGCAGTTATAGGGATTATTTTGAGATTTGTTTGCTTTTTTATATCTTCGTACATTTCCCATGAAGCTACGGCAGATTTGTTATATGGAATTAGGCTTAAAATACTTAAAAAACTAGAACAATTGTCTTTAGGGGGAGTGACCCAAAAAAATAGTGGGTACTATAAAAAACTTATAGTAGAAGATGTAGAGAATCTTGAAAGATTTTTAGCACATCATGTTCCAGAAGTATCATCAAGTTTAGGTGTTCCTATATTAGTTGCTATATTATTATTCATTTTAGACTGGAGATTAGCAATTGCAACAATAGGGATTATTCCAATTGCTTACAAAATATTGTCAGGAATGATGACTGGTAGCCAAGAAAAGATGGAGAATTATTCTACTTCGTTAATGAACATGAATTTTTCCATTATAGAATATATTCAAGGAATGACTGTTATTAAGTCTTTCAATAAGACAGATGCATCTACAGTAAAAATTGATCAAACGGTAGATACATTCAAGTATTATGTATTAGATTGGTATAAATCTTGTTGGAGATATATGTCAGGATTCGCAGTGCTTATAAAAGCAAATTTGTTTATATTATTGCCGACTAGTGGTGTTTTATTGTTAAGAGGAGATGTAGATATTAGTACTGTTATGTTTTTCTTTTTAATGTCATTTTCATTTTCTGTTCCATTAGTTAAGCTAGGAGAATTTACGGATACTATGCCAATGATTAACCAATCCTTTGAAAAAGTTAGATTATTTTTAGAAGAAGAGGAAATGGAAAATAGTGATTGTGAAGTTAAATTTGAAAATTATTCTATTGAATTTAAAAATGTAAGTTTTAGTTATACGGAGAGTCAACAAGCAGTTAAAAACATGTCATTTAGAGCAGAAGAAGGAGGATTAACTGCATTAGTTGGAAAATCAGGCTGTGGAAAGAGTACCATTGCAAAGCTTTCTGCTAGATTTTGGGATGTAGATACAGGTGAAATTTTAATAGGAGGTATTCCTATTAAAAAAATACCCATACAGCAACTGATGGACAATATTAGTTTTGTTTTTCAAGATACGATTATTTTTAATGATACACTACGAAATAATATTCGAATGGGAAAACCAGATGCTACAGATAGAGAAATCATGGAAGCAGCAAAACTTGCTTCTTGTGGCAAATTAGTTACTGAAAAAGGATTAGATAGGATTGTTGGAGGAGTAAATAATAAATTATCTGGTGGAGAAAAACAAAGAATTGCAATCGCTAGAGCAATTTTAAAGAATTCACCGATTATTATTTTAGATGAAGCAACAGCATCTTCAGATGCAGAAAATCAGATGGAAATTCAAAGGGCTATTTCGAACTTATCTAAAAATAAAACAGTTCTTACAATAGCACATAGACTTTCAACGATTGTAGATGCCAATAAAATTGTAGTGCTTTCAAAAGGAGAAAAGGTGGAAGAAGGAAAACATTCAAAGTTAATGGAGAATACTGGGTTGTACAAAACTATGTATAAAAAATATGAAGAATCACTTAACTTCAAAATAAGTACAAAGGAGGTGCGCTAATATGCTTTGCTCTGTTCGTAGGATTTTAAAATTATCAGGAAGTTTTCAATCAAAAGTAAAAAAAGGGATAGTATTTGGCATTTTGGAAAGTATGTTTTCTTGTGCACCATTGTTATTTATGTATCTTTTTATAAAAGATATGATCAATGAAAATTTATCATATACAAGTGTTTTTAAATATACTATAGGATTGGCTGTATGTCTTTTGATACAATATATTTTTCATCTTAAAGAAACGGAAACAATCAGTAGCGTAGGATATGAAGTTATTGCAGACAAAAGAAAGGAAGTTGCACGTTTTCTGAAAAAAATGCTAATGGGTGATTTTTTTGGAAAAACCCTTGGGGAAATTAATGCCATAGTCACCAATGAACTTACCCAAATAGAACTTTATGCAATGCAACTAGTGTCTAAAGTGGTAAGTAGTGTTACAAGTTTAGTGCTTACAGTTTTATTTTTATCAACATTAAATGTTTCTATGACTATTGCATTTTTTAGTGGGTTTCCCATTTCATATTTATTAAATCGAATCATCAGAAAAATGTATGTTCGTTCTGCAAAAGTTAAATTAGAAGCGGAAACGAAACTAATAGAGAACACTGTAGAATACACTCAAGGAATCGCAACAGTGAAAGCCTATAATAATGGTGAAAATCATTCCAAACGTATGAAAAATATTTTTAGAGAATTCGCAGATCAGACAATCAAATCAGATGCAAAAATGATTCCTTTATTGCAGAGCTATTCAATGTTTATGTATTTAGGATTTGGAGTAGCATTGTCATTAGGTAGTTATTTACTAATGAATCAAAGGATTGATTATGGTGTATTTTTGATGTTTTCAGTGATAGGCATTCAAATTTATCAGCCCTTTGAAATATTATCAGCATATGATGGAACACTTAAGGCTATGGAGGCTAGTTTGGATAAAGTAGAACATTTAATGAAATTTAAACCTATGGAAGAACCAGAAAGGGACTTTGAGTGTAAAAACTTTCATGTAGAATTCTCTAATGTGACATTTGGATATAATGAGAAAAATATTTTGAAAAATATTTCCTTTGTTGCAAAAGAGAATACAATGACAGCAATTACAGGACCATCAGGAAGTGGTAAAACAACATTGATACAACTTATCATGAGATTTTGGGATATAGAAAGTGGTGAAATTAAAATTGGGGGAAGAGATATTCGTCAATATAAAATTGAGACGCTAATGAAATATATATCGGTAGTATTTCAAGATAATTATTTATTTAATGACACCATCTATAACAATATAAAATATGGAAATGAAAAGGCAACAAAAGAAGAGATTGAAAAAGCTGCAAGACTTGCTTGTTGTCATGAGTTTATCGAAAATTTGCCAAAGGGATATGAAACAATAGTGGGTGAAGGAGGATCAACATTATCTGGAGGAGAGCGTCAGCGGATTGCTATTGCAAGAGCTATTGTTAAGGATTCACCGATCATTATATTAGATGAAGCTACAAGTGGTGTAGATCCTATCAATGAGATAGAAATTCAAAAAGGAATTGCTAATCTTGTAAAAGGAAAGACTGTGTTTATAATTGCTCATAAATTTGCAGCTATTACAGATGCAGACAAAATTTTAGTTTTAGATGAAGGGATATTAAAAGAAGAAGGAACACATGATGCGTTGATTCAAAAAAATGGTATTTATCAAAATCTATGGAAAGGTCAGATAGGGGTAAATCAATGGAAAATCCGAAGCAATTAAAAATGAAGATATTTTTAATTAAAAGAATAGTTTCTTTGTTGTTGGTATTAATAGGGATTACTATGTTATGTTTTTTCTTGTTGAGCCTATCCCCAATAGATGCAGCAGATGCATATATTCACAAGCATATGATGTGGCCAACGGAAGAAACTGTAAAAAAGATACAAGAAGAATTAGGTCTTAATCAACCCTTATATAAGAGGTATATAGATTGGTTAAAGAATGCTGTTACATTAAACTTTGGAAATTCTTTTGTGACAGGGAAACCAATAGTAGAAGAAATTACAATTTGTTTTAAAAGAACGTTAAATATTGTGTTTGGAACTGTTTTTATTATGCTGTTAGTGTCAATACCCTTAGGGATACTATCTGCTACTTATAAGAATAAAAGGATAGATAGCATAATAAGAGTTATTTCATTGATGGGAATGTCTATGCCTTCTTATTGGGTAGGATTCATGTTGATTTACCTTTTTTCTATTAAATTAAATGTGCTGCCCTTTATATTTAAAGATCATTTTAATTGTTATGTATTGCCAAGTATAACTCTATCTATTCCTTTTTTTGCAACATATACAAGGATGGTAAGAACGAATATTTTAAATCAATTAGAAGAAGATTTTGTGATTTATTCAAGAGCTCGTGGAATTCCTTTTTATAAAATTATGATGAAGCATATTTTAAAAAGTTCAAGTGTATCTTTAATAGCATTGTTAGGACAAAATATAGGGAATATTTTAGTTGGAACAGCTATTATAGAAACAGTGTTTTCAATAAAAGGCTTAGGAAGATATGGTATTGATGCAATATTCTCACGGGATCATCCAGCAATAAATGCGTATGTAATTATTATTGCATTTTCCTTTTCTTTAGTGAATATAGTAGCAGATTTGATTGCTATGAAAATAGATAAGAGAGTAGGTGAAAATAGCTTGTTATGAGAAAAATTCTAGAAAACAGACAATGTTTTACAGGTACAGTGATATTGACTATTATTATTATTTTGGGCATTGCTTTTCCTGTTATCTCAGGGAATGACCCATTTTTGATTTTATCAAGTGATAAATTTGCTACAAAATCTTTCAAATATTTATTAGGAGCAGATCAATTTGGAAGATGTATTCTTACAAGAATAGCAATAGGTACCAAATATTCATTAGGAGTATCCTTCATCATTATAGGAGTTATATCTGTTATTAGCCTAACTATAGGAACTATACCAACTTATTGTGGAGGAAAGGTAGACCGCATTTTTGTAGGGATTTGTGATGTATTTATGGCATTTCCACAAATGGTATTTATCTTTGTATTGATTGGTATTATGGGAAAAGGAATTTGCAATTTAATGATTTCTATGGTGATTGCTCAGTGGGCTTGGTATGCGAAAGTTGTAAGAGGATATGTGTTAGAAGAGAAAAATAAAAAGTATATAAAGGCTGCCATAGCATCAGGTTCGGGAAGCTTACAAATCATATTATTTCACATTATTCCTAATATATTTCCAGCATTTATTGTATATGTAAGTTTAGGAATGGGGCGAATTATTTTAGAACTTTCAGCCTATTCATTTTTAGGTTTAGGGGTAAGTCCTTCAGTTCCAGAATGGGGAGCTATGTTAAATGAGAGTAGAAAATATATATTTTCACAACCACAATTAATGATTTATCCTGGATTATTTATATTTTTTACTTCAATAGGATTTAATTTATTAGGAGATGGAATAAGAGATGTACTTGATAAAAAGAGAGGCGGTATTCATGCAGCAACTCAAAATTAAAAACTTGGTAGTGAAAAGTCAAAATAGAGTATTGGTAAAATCTATAAACTTGGAAGTAGAAAAGGGAGAAATACTAGCAGTAGTAGGAAAATCAGGAAGTGGAAAAACAATAACCTTTAAAGCTGCAACTGGATTATTGAGCTCGGAAAAATTTAAAATAGCAGGTGAAATCATTTGGGATGAAAAACTTTATGCACCTAAAGAAATGCAAAAATTGTTAGGAAAAGAAATTTCGTATGTTATGCAAAACCCAATGACTGCATTTAATCCAGTTTTTACTATTCGATCTCATTGTAGAGAAACATTAATGCAGCATTTAAAGGTGAATAAAAAAGAGGCAGATAAAATTATTAAAGAATGGTTTGAAAAATTTGGATTACATGATGTAGAAAGAGTACTTGAAAGTTATTGCTATGAACTTAGTGGAGGAATGTTGCAAAGAGTTATGTTATCTCTTGCTATGGCTGTAGGGAGTAAAATGATTATTGCTGATGAACCTACTACTGCTTTAGATACAATTACTCAGAAAGAAATAATACGTTCTTTTAAAAGATTAAATGAAGAATATGGAGTAACTATTGTTTTTATATCTCATGATTTTGCTATTGTTAGTCAAATTGCTAATCATATGGTGGTGATTTCAGATGGAAAAACTATTGAATATGGGAAAACAAAAGATCTTTTAATGACACCCAAATCAGAATGTACAAAGAAAATGTTAAAGGAATTGATTGAGAATGATTATGATTACTAATTTATCTAAAAAATACAAAGAAAATATTGCACTAAATCAAATTTCATTTCACATAAAAAGCAAAGAAAGTATAGCAATTGTTGGAGAAAGTGGTAGTGGTAAGTCAACTATAGGAAATATATTGTTAGGATTTGAGTCATTAACAGGAGGAAATATTTTATATGAAGGACGACCTATTCGTATCTTTAATAAAAAAGATTGGAAGAACTATAGAAAGAATATACAAGTAGTATTTCAAGATGCTCAAAATAGTTTAAATCCTAGGATGAAAGTTAAGGACATTATTGCAGAGCCATTAAAGAATTTTACTAATTTTAATAGAAAACAGAGGTATTTGAAAGTAAAAGAAATTTTATTATTGGTAGATTTAAATGAAAATGATGGAGAAAAATATCCATATGATTTTAGCACAGGTCAGCAAAAAAGAATAAACGTAGCAAGAGCAATTATTTGCCGTCCTCAATTAGTAGTTATTGATGAAGGTACTTCAGGGCTTGATCCTGAAATCAAAAATAATATGATCAAGCTTATAAGAAAACTTCAAAAAAATCAAGGAATTACCTTTGTTATTATAACTCATGACATAAGCGTTGCTCAAAAATTAGCATCTCATATGATTATTTTAAAAGAAGGAAAAATCATAGAAAATATAGAGAATTTTAAAAGTGTATCTCAGTGTAAAAGCAATTATGCTCATGAACTTATAAGAGCAGTACCTAAATTTAAATATAAAGTATTAGGAGGAATAAAATGAAAAAGAAAAGTAAATTATTAGGATTAATGTTAGCGATGATTATATTATTAGCAGGTTGTGGTAAAGTAGAGAAAGTAGATGTTGAGAGTAAAGAAACGAAACAAAATCATGAAATTAGTATTGGTTGGTCTAGTGATTTGGACAATTTTGGTCCACTGACTTCAGAAGATGGATATAGTCATGAAATTTTAGGATTAGTATATGAGCCCTTAGTAAAATTTGATGGGGAAAGAGCAGTTCCTTATTTGGCAGAAAAATTTGAAACATCAGATGATGGAAAAGTATATACATTCCATTTAAGAAAAGATGTTAAATTTTCAGATGGAATCCCATTGAATGCTTTAGCAGTTAAACAAAACATGGATGGGATTTTACAAAATGTAGATAGATTTTCTTGGATGGGTGGAATAGGAAAACTTGAAAAAGTAAAAGTGGTAGATGAATATACTGTTCAATTTATATATAAGGAACCTTATTATGCAGCTCTTTTAGATATGTGTGCACAATTTCCAATCAGAATGATTAGTCCAGGGGCTATTCCAGAGGATGGTAACACTGCAGGGATATTAAAAGAAAGCATTGGGACAGGTCCATATATATTAAGTGAAGCCGTTAAAGATCAAGAATATATATTTACTTTAAATGAAGATTATTGGGGTGAAAAGCCTAAATATAAAAAGGTAATTATCAAAGTTATTCCAGATCCTGATGCTAGAATGATGGCATTAGAAAGTGGAGACATTGATTTAATTTATGGTGCAAAGCAACTTTCCTATGAAGCGTATTCCCAGTTTGAAAATAACAATAAAATTGGAAGAGTACTTTCTGAAAATGAATCAGAAACAAGAAGTATTTTATTAAATACAAAAAATGAAATCTTATCAGATATCAATGTACGAAAAGCTATATTAAGTGGAGTGAATAAAGAAAACATCATAGATACCACACTACTTGGATTAGAAGAAAAAGCAGATACGATTTTAAATCCAAAGCTTCCATATTGCAATGTTTCAGTAGATTCATATAAATATAATACAGAAAAAGCAATAGAACTTTTAGAAAAAGCTGGTTGGCTTCTTCCTGAGGGAAAAGAGATTCGAGAAAAGATGGGTAAAAAGCTTTCTTTAGAATTGATGTATGTGACCGGAAGAGGGGCAGAAGGGGATATTGCTAAAATATTTGCAGCACAGATGAAAGAAATCGGTATAGAGATTAAACTCGATGGAGTGGAATTGATGATATGGGGATCTCGTGGTTTTGAGGGAGATTTTGAGCTTTCCTTCAATGCTACATATGCAGCTCCTTATGATCCACATACTTATATTGGTGGAATGATTAGTTATAGTCTTGATAATGCAGCACAGCAGGGATTGTCAGAAAAATTAGAACTAGACAAAAAAATTGCAAAATTATTTTCTATTAATGATAAAGTAAAAATACAATCTTGTTATAATGAGATACTAAAACAGCTTAATGATAGTGCAATATATATACCTATTTCCTATCAAAAACAAATTGCTTTATACAATAAAGAAAAGATTTCTTCTCTTGCGTTTCCACCTATTGCAGGAGAGTTAGATATGAGGTTGATAAAATAATCTGTAAATATTATTCAGAGATAGGTTTTGCTAATCTATTCCAAATTTTCACCAAATATATACTTATCACAGAGAAGGTAACTACTATTAATATAAAATAGTATATTGAATATAAGAAACTCTGACCTAAAATAGTATAAATGAATATTATGGGAATATTAGCAATAATGACAGTCAGAAAAAAGCTTTTGTATTTTAAACCCACGTAAGAGGAAATAAAGCAAGCTAGGTCTGTTGGAGCTATAGGACATAAAATTGCTAGAGCTAAGAATTGATGATTATATTTTTTTGACATATTCATTAATTCAGGATATTTATTATTTATTTTGTTTATAAATCTACTATTAAAAGAAATTTTGGCTAGCATAAATATAATGGATTCACTTACAATCATTGAAACCATAGATAAAGTAAAACCTAACATAGGATTAAATAATAAACCACCTATAATCATAAATAGCATTCCTGGTAAAAAGGCAGAAATTCTTACAATGGATAATATTAAAAAAGTTATTGTTGCTATTTTTTCATGACATTTTATAAATGTGAATAAATCAGCTAAAGTTGAAATCTTCAAAAAATATCTCATTATGGTGAACAGCAAAATCCATATGATAATAAAAAGAATGTTGATTAGTACTTTGTGTTTTTTCATAGTAGAACACCTCTTTTACAATTATGATTCTACGATATATTGTAACTTTTAAATATTAAGATAAAACAGAAAAAAATCTTAAGAATTCTTAAGATTTTTTTCTTATTTCTTTTTAAAAATTAGCCTAAAATTTTCTCATAACAATAAAAATCATGCTGTCGACCTAAAAATTTTATATTTCCTACATGATTAAAATCAAGCTTTTTGAAAAGAGAATTCATTTTTAAGTTTATAGAATAAGTATCTGTTTTAAGGTAGTTAATTTGATTGTTTCTTGCAAGTTCTTCTGCAAATTTTATTAATTGAGTGCCTATTCCTTGATTTCTATAATTATGATTAATTGCCATTCTATGAATAACCATAAATTTTTCAGGAGAAGACCAATTTACATCTTTATATTCAATAGGTTCTTCATGGTTAATACACACAAAACCTGCAACTTGTCCATCAAGATCATAGGTATATAGCTCATAGTTTTCTATATCTTTGATAAAATCTTTTGCGATTGGATAATTAGTATCCCACTGATGATTACCATAAGACCCCATTTCTTCAATAGTAGCCCTTATGATATCCATAATTTGTTCTATATCATTGAATGTTGATTTTCTTATCATTTTAGATTACTCCTTATAATTTTTGAGTTGATACCAATCAGTTTCTAGATTTTTTTTCATTTTTTTGATCAACTCTAATACGGACTTTTTTTGATCGTCATCAAAATCTCTAAAACATATTTCTATATTTCGATTTTCTTCTTTTATAATTTCCTCATAGATTTTTAAGGTTTTAGAAGTAGGATAAAGTTGGTATGAACGTTTGTCATCATTATTCTTTTTTTTCAGTATAAAATCTTCTTTTAGAAGTTTTTGAATGACTTTAGTAGTGGTTGTTTTGTCAACTTTAAGTAAGCTAGATAGTTGAATTAAATTGATTCCAGGATGTTCACATATTCTTGTTATATATATAAATTGACCTTTTTGTAAGTTTAATTCTTTAAATTTAATTTCTACAATAGTATGGATGGTTCTAGAGAGTGCGCCTATTTCTCTTAGAATATAATTATTTAATTTTATGAGGTTCACCTCCTAACATTTTATCATTCACTAGGAAAAACTATAATTTGTAGATTTATTTTTTTAGTTCATGGATGAAAGCAATGACAGCTTCTTTTTTAGTAGCCCATGAAGTAACTAGTCGAATAGCAGAATGGGTATCATCTATTTTTTTCCAAATATAAAAGATGAACTTTTTCTCTAGTTTTTCAATCAACTTATTTTCTAAAATGGGAAATACTTGATTTGTTGGAGAATTTATTAAAAACTTACAATTCAAATCTTTTAGACCTTCTGTTAAAAGATTTGCCATTTCATTAGCGTGATTTGCAAGTTCAAAATAAAGATTATCCTTAAATAATTCCTCAAATTGAATCCCTAAAAGCTTTCCTTTAGCAAGGAGTGCTCCTTTTTGTTTGATATGATATCTAAAATTCTCTTTTAAATTTTCATTTCTTATTACTAAAGCTTCACCAAGAAGGGCTCCGTTTTTGGTTCCGCCAATAAAAAATGCATCTGTAAAATTACACATATCTGATAAGGTTAGATGCGATTCTTTAATACAAAGTGCTGAACCTAATCTTGCACCATCTGCATATAAGATCAGATCATTAGATTTACAAAAAATACTTAAGGTTTTAATTTCTTCTTTTGTATAGATTGTACCTAATTCTGTTGGATTAGAAATATATACAAGCTTTGGTTTTACAACATGTTCATTTGCATGAGCATCTAATACTTCTTGGATTTTTTGAGGAATGACTTTTCCATCATTTGAATCTATTGTGATTACTTTGTGGCCAGTATATTCAATGGCGCCTGTTTCGTTAACAGCAATATGTCCCGTATTGGCAGATATACAAGCTTCATAAGGTCTCAAAAAAGCACCAATGGCTATAAGGTTTGTTTGAGTTCCTCCAGAAATAAGATGAATATCAATATTTTTATTGCCTATGAGGTTTTTTATTTTAGAAATTGCACTGTTTGTGTGCGTATCATTTCCATAGCCTTCTTCTTGAGTCATATTTGATGCGATTAGAGCATTTAAGATTTTTGGATGTGCACCTTCACTATAGTCATTTTTAAAACTGTACATGGAAATCCTCCTTTATTATTATTTTTAAGTAAATTCTATTAACAGAGAATAAAGAAAAGCATTTTGATAGTTGGACTTTCAACTAATTGTATTATATATAAAAATAGTTGGACTTTCAACTACTTTCAAACCTGTTTATAAAATTTTTTATAGAGAAGTATTTTAAATGAGATATGTAATTTTTCTTATTTTTAGAACAAATATAGAGGAAATACTAAGAAAATCTTAAGATTTAACAAAAGTTTTTATTAAGATATTTATTTTATAATTTTCATATAATCTCTAAGTGATACAAAATATGGTTTAATTACAAAATATAAGAAAAATATGTAAAAGAGATTAAGGGGTAAAATATTAAAATAAAGGAGAATAAAAAATGAAAAAGAAAACAAAAATTGGATTAATAATAGGGACTGTACTACTAGGACTAATGGGTTTTATATTTATAGACGTTCATCCTGATGGAAGTATTTCCTTAGATGGGGATGGATTTTACAAACGTCATTTTATGAATAAAGAGAAGTTTGTTAATTTAGAAGAAAAGGCTGAGAAGTTAGCAACAAATCCACTTGAAGACAAAATGGTTCCAGCATTCAAGGCAAAAGATATGGATGGAAATGAGATAACAGAAAAATTATTTAAAGAGCACAAGCTAACGATGATCAATTTATGGGGAACTTTTTGTGGTCCATGTATCAACGAAATGCCAGATTTAGAAAAGCTGTCTGAAGAAATTTCTAAAAAAGATGTGAATCTTGTAGGAATTATTGCAGATGTTAAAAAGGATAAAAATAAAAAAGAAGCTGAAAATATTATTAAGAAAACAGGTGTAACATATGTGAATATTATTCCAGATCAGGTATTGTTAGATGAAATTGTAAGTAAATTTGACTATGTTCCTGCATCTATCTTTATAGATCAAAAAGGAAATATTTTAAAGACACATGTTGCAGGAGCAAATTCTTATGAAGAGTATCTTGAAATTGTGAATGAAATCTTAGAAAGAAATAATAAGCAATGAAAATAATTTTAGAATACTATGTGAGTATTCGTTATGTTTAAAAATCTGTAGCGAAGCTACGGATTTTTTAATAGTTTTTAAGAAAGTCCTATGAATTTTAGATATACTGATAGTAGATGAAATAGGAGGGTGATTTAATGAGTCAGGAAAATATTCTCGTAGTAGATGATGAAAAAGAAATTAGAGATTTAATAAAGATTTACTTAGAAAATGAAGGATATACTATAATTTTAGCTTCTAATGGAGAAGAAGCATTAAAAATATTAGAAGATCAAGAAGTTCATTTGATTATATTGGATATTATGATGCCCAAAATGGATGGAATAAAGGCTTGTATGAAAATTCGAGAGGAAAAAAATATGCCGATTATTATGCTCTCAGCAAAAAGTGAAGATATGGATAAGATTATGGGGCTGACTACAGGGGCAGATGATTATATGACAAAACCTTTTAATCCATTAGAGTTAGTAGCGAGAGCAAAATCTCAATTGAGAAGATATATAAAATTGAATATAAAAAAAGCAGAAAGTGATTCTATTATTGAAATAGATGAATTAGTCATTTGCATAGATACTCATGAAGTGAAAGTAAGAGGGGAAAATATAAAGCTTACTCCTACAGAATTTGAAATATTAGAGCTTTTATCAAGAAATAGGGGGATTGTATTTAGTATAGAGAAGATTTATGAACGAGTATGGAAAGAAGATTTTCATGATGCAAATAATACAGTAATGGTGCATATTCGAAAAATAAGAGAGAAGATTGAAGAAAATCCAAGAAAACCTAAATTCATAAAAACTGTATGGGGAGTGGGATATAAAGTTGAAAGATAAGTTAAAAAAGGTAGATATAAAAGGATTGATCGATTTATTGAAGAAGAGTATTCCTCTATATAAGCTAATGAAGAAAAAGATCACAAGTAATATTCGATTAGAACTTGTTGGAACTTTTACAATATGTATATTTATTAGTATCCTGTTCTTTTTTGTATCTATAGGTTTTATTGGGATTTTTCAAATTCACCCTTACATGAATTATAGTGATGGTATAAACAACATGCAATGGAAGACAGAATCATTAGTAAGTAAACTATCAAAGCAGGAATATAGCATTCAGGATAAAGAAAATATAAAAAAAATAATAGATGACTATGCTGAGAATCATGTGAAAATATTGATTACAGATTTAGATGGAAAAGTGAATTACAAGACAAAGAATGGGGATGAAATACAAGTAGATTTATATAATGTCATTAAAAATGTTAATGAAAACAGATATGAAGATTCAAAAACCTGGAGAGGTCGTGAGCCCATACAGGAGCAAGTATTTATTTATCCAATAAATTTTAAAGATCAGAGAAGTTATCTTATTTTAAAGGGAATACCGGATGGAGAAATTAAATATTTTTATGATGATATAGATGTTATTGTTCCTGTTATGATTGTTATATCAGTAATGCTTTTATTATATCTAGTTTTTATTTTAACAAAAAGAAAAGTACAATATATTCAGGAAATATCAGAGGGTCTAATAGAGATTTCAAAGGGAAATTTAGATTTTAGAATTGTTAAAAAGGGAGAGGATGAATTAGGTCTACTTGCTCAAAATATCAACCATATGAGTGAATCTTTAGAGAAAAAGATAGAAGAAGAAAGAAGAGCAGAAGCTACAAAAAATGAGCTCATTACCAATGTATCTCATGATTTGAGGACACCTCTTACGTCTATTATAGGATATTTAGGGTTAATAAAAGAGAAAAGATATAAGGATGAACAAGATTTAGAAGAGTATACTCGAATTGCTTTTCATAAATCTGAAAAATTAAAAATCCTTATAGATGATTTATTTGAATATACAAAGGTAGCGAATAAAGGAATAGAATTAAATAAAATATATGTAAATCTTAATGAATTTTTAGATCAGTTAATAGAAGAGTTTGTACCTATTTTTGAAGAGAATAATCTAGAATTAGAAAAAGAGATAGTAGAAGAAAAATTAAATATATTAATAGATCCAGATAAAACTGTAAGAGTATTTGAAAATCTATTGATGAATGCAGTGAAATATAGCTTTAAACCAGGGAAAATTAAAATAAGTATTTACAAAGATGATTATCATGGAGTCGTTTGTATTGAAAATAAAGGCAAAACTATTCCTAAAGATGAAATCTCTTATTTATTTGAAAGGTTTTATAAAGGGGATAAATCTAGAACATCAGAGGATGAAGGAACGGGTCTTGGACTAGCTATAGCGAAAAGTATTGTAGAAATACAAGGAGGAAATATTTGGGCTACCTGTGAGGAAGAAAATATAAGATTTTTTGTAAGTTTTAAGTGTTAAATAGCTAATGATATTTTAAGAAAGTCTTAAGATTTTAATAGGGTTTTTATTAAGGTATTTGTTTTATAATTCTTCATATAATAAAAGTTATTAATGAAATGAGAGGGAGGATTATAGAATGGAAGTAGCTTCTTTTTTAAAAAATTATATAAAGTACCCTAGAATGATTGGGGCCATTTGTCCTAGCTCTAAAGCCCTTGCAAATAAAATGATGGAAAAGATAAATTTTGAAAATGCTAGATGTATTGTGGAGTATGGTCCAGGTACAGGGGTTTTTACAGAAGAACTAATAAAGAGAAAGAAAAAAGATACAGTTTTATTTGTAATGGAATTAAATGATGATTTGTATGATTTACTAAAATTTAAATATGGACATACTAAAAATGTTTATATTATTCATGATTCTGCAGAAAAAGTAAACAAGTATATAAACAGATTTGGATTTGAATATGTAGATTATATAGTATCTGGATTACCTTTTGCGGCCTTCCCAGAGGATTTATCAAATGATATTTTAACAAATACAGTAAAGCTATTAAAAAAAGATGGCAAATTTATTACATTTCAATACACTTTATTAAAAAGAAATCTAATGAGAAAGTTTTTCCAAGAGGTTAGTATTGCCTATGAATTTAGAAATATTCCTCCCGCATTTGTATTTAACTGTGGAAGGCAAGAAGTCGAATGAGTACCATATGAAAATGAATAGTATGTTTTATTTACAAATTCAAGGAAATTAACAAAAATATAGAAAAATAGCACAGTTCAGGCATTAATAATTGAGCATTTTTTTTGAAAAATATTCATATTAACCATTACCATTCAAGTGATTTCGTGTTAAAATAGTCAAAGAATAATTAAGAAGAGTGAGGGTTATTATGAAAAAAGGTTTTGATCCAAAAAAATATTTAGAAGAACAATCAAAGTTTATACTTGAAAGAGTAAATGATTATGACAAGCTTTATTTAGAGTTTGGAGGAAAACTATTATTTGATTTACATGCAAAAAGAGTACTTCCAGGTTTTGATGAA
The DNA here is from genome assembly GCF_019884785.1 of Crassaminicella profunda. Taxonomy (GTDB): domain Bacteria; phylum Bacillota; class Clostridia; order Peptostreptococcales; family Thermotaleaceae; genus Crassaminicella; species Crassaminicella profunda. Next base: position 2,614,954 of record NZ_CP082326.1, on the reverse strand, counting down.
AACGCAAAGATCAAATTACTTCATAAGCTAAAAGAAAAGGTTGAAGTGGTTATTTGTGTTTATGCTGGGGATATTGAAAGAAATAAAATCCGTGGGGATTTTGGAATCACTTACGATATGGATGTTTTAAGATTGATAGATGATTTAAGATCCCATGAGTTGGATGTGAATAGTGTTGTCATTACTAGATATGACAATCAGCCTGCAACAACTGTATTTATGAATAAGCTAGAGAGAAGAGGCATTAAGGTATATACCCATCGTGCAACAAAGGGATATCCTACAGATGTGGATATGATTGTTAGTGATGAAGGGTATGGAAAGAATCCATATATTGAAACTACAAAGCCTATTGTAGTTGTAACGGCTCCAGGACCTGGTAGTGGGAAGCTTGCTACTTGCTTAAGTCAGTTATACCATGAGTATAAAAGGGGACGTGTGGCAGGATATTCTAAATTTGAAACATTCCCTGTTTGGAATGTACCACTAAAGCATCCGTTAAATATTGCATATGAGTCTGCAACAGTGGATTTAAAGGATGTCAATATGATTGACTCTTTCCATTTTGATGCATACAAAGAGATTACAGTAAATTATAATCGTGATATTGAAACATTCCCTGTACTTAAAAGAATTATTGAAAAAATAACAGGGGAGGAAGCTGTTTATAAATCACCTACAGATATGGGTGTAAATCAGGTCGGATTTGGTATTATTGATGATGAGATTGTAAAAGAAGCTTCAAAACAAGAGATTATTAGAAGATATTTTAAAACAGGTTGTGAGTATAAAAAAGGCTATGTAGATTTAGAGACTTTCCATAGAGCAAAGCTGATTATGGAAGAGCTTCATCTTAAAGCTGACGATCGTAAGGTAGTGATTCCAGCTAGAGAAAGAAGTGTTAAGCTAAAGGAAGAGTTATCTAAAAATGAACAATGTTCAGCAGTAGCGCTGCAGCTTCATGATGGAACAATCTTAACAGGAAAAAGTTCAAACATCATGGATGCAGCAGCAGCAGTAATTTTAAATGCAATTAAAAATCTTGCCAATATTGCAGATGAAATGCATTTAATTTCACCAGTAATCTTAGAGACAATTATTAACCTAAAATCAAAAACTTTTAATAGTAAGATTACAGCATTAACTTGTGAAGAAATTTTAATTGCACTAAGCATGAGTGCAGCAACTAATCCTATGGCTCAAGTAGCTATGGAAAAACTATCTATGCTAAAGGGATGTCAGGCTCATTCTACAACTATTTTAAATACAAATGATGAGCAGACATTTAGAAAATTGGACATAGATGTTACCTGTGATCCTGAATATCCATCAGATAGTTTGTATTATAATAATTAGTGAAGTTATTTATAAAAAATTTAAAGAAGCAAGGGAAAGTAAAAAAATATTTGTATGAATAATGAAAAAACCCTTGAACTATTTTTAAAATGGTGTATACTGATATAGAACCTTAATTCAGAAGTAAATAATTTATTATATGAATATTTTTCGAACGATCTAAAATTAAGAATAACTTAAGTATAGAGATTTCGAAATTTTTATTGATGATTTATTTTTACAAAGAATTAAAGGAATAAAAATTTCGGAGGTAGATAAACATGACAGGTACAGTAAAATGGTTTAACAGTGACAAAGGATTTGGATTCATCACTACAGAAGAAGGAAATGATGTATTCGCTCATTTCTCACAAATCAACAAAGAAGGATTCAAAACTCTAGAAGAAGGTCAAAAAGTAAGTTTTGACGTTGTTGAAGGAGCTAAAGGTCCTCAAGCTGAAAACATTACAGTATTATAATTTTATGAGACGAATGAAAAACTGAAGATTTATCTTCAGTTTTTTTATTTATCATTTTATTTTGAATAGGGATGCAGATGCATCCTTATTCTATTTTAAAAGATGAAAAATCATCCAAAATATTGAATATTCTTGTTTTAACGAAGGGTATGATATATAATTATGTAAACGAAATGATGGATGAATCATAAAAATCTTTGTTTTATTTAAAAGGATGATGCGATATTGTCAAATGAAATGGCTAGATTAATTGAAAAACGAAATGGGGCAAAAAAGAAGAAAAATCAAATTCCTTTTGGGATTATTTTGCTAATTCTTGCACTGACTCTTTGTATAGGATTTTGGCAAAAGGAGTATAAGTTGGCTATATGCTGGATTTTAGGAATTGGGATAGGCATTGTTCTTCGTTATTCACGATTTTGTTTTGCAGCAGCACTTAGAGATCCTTTTCTTGTGAAGGATACAAGATTATTTAGAGGGATGCTTTTGGCCATGATGGTGAGCACCATTGGTTTTGCTGTAATTCAATATGTTTATATTCAGAAAAATCCTATTGAGTATGATTTTATTCCAGGGGCTGTCACCTCTGTAGGTATTCATGTGGTCATAGGTGCTTTTTTATTTGGTGTAGGAATGGTTATTGCGGGAGGATGTAGTTCTGGTGTATTGATGCGAATTGGAGAAGGACATGCCCTTCAATGGATGGTTCTTTTGGGATTTTTCATTGGAACGATCCTAGGAGCAAAACATTATGGTTTTTGGTATGAACATATTATTGAGCATGCAAAGACCATTTATTTCTTTGAATACTTTGATTTCAAAATAGTTGTGTTAGGACAACTTTTGGTATTATTTGGTTTATATGTACTAGCAATATGGTATGAAAATAGATATAGAAAAGATATGTAATGGAGGCAATTGCATGGCAGTAAGAGAAATTGATTGTTTATATGAATTATGTCCTGTTCCTTTGTTGAAAGCTATGAAGGAGTTAAAAACAATGGAAGTGGGAGATGTTGTGATTATACGCTCTGACCATAGTTGTGTTGGAGCAAATATAAAGGAATGGGCAGTGAAAAACCAATACCCCGTTGAGGTAGTTGAAGTAGAGGATGGAGAATGGGAAGTTTATATTGAAAAAACAAAATAGGAGGGATTGGATGAAGCCCATTGTCACATGGCTAAAAAAGCCTTGGCCTTATTGGGTAGGAGGAATTCTATTAGGACTTTTGAATGTGATTTTGTTGGCTATGAGTGGGATTAGCTGGCAGATTACCAGTGGATTTTTACTGTGGGGCGTTGGAATTTTAAAATGGTTTGGGTTAGACCCTCTTAGTTGGGAGTATTTTGAACATTTTCAACATTATTATGAACCAGTGATTACAAAGTATAATGTATTTTTGAATCAATATACCATTTTAAATATGGGTGTGATTGTAGGTTCTTTTATTGCAACCTTGTTAGCGTCTCAATTGAAATGGAAAAAAATAAAAAATAGAAGACAATTGGTTTTTGCTCTTTTGGGTGGAATTATGATGGGATATGGAACAAGACTTGCCGTGGGTTGTAATATAGGGGCTTTTTTTAGTGGGATTCCCTCTTTTTCTTTACATGCTTGGGTATTTGGACTATTTGCTATATTAGGCGCGTTAGTTGGTAGTAAAATTTTAATTCGATTTTTGTTATAAAAAGAAGAAGAATCATGGGCCTTCTTCTTTTTTTAGCAAAATCCTCTTTTGTGTGAAATTATAAAATCTACAAACATTTGCTCGTAGTGGGTGAATTTATATTTTTTTCTTGAAGCGATGTAGTAATCAAAGTGAATAGTTAAATCCTCTACCACAACTGGTTGGATACTTAGTTCTTTTAGTTCTTGCTGGATAATTAATTTTGGTAAAAAAGAAAATCCTTTCCCTGCAAGAATAGAAGATTTAATAGCTTCTAAGGAATTAAGATCATAAATGACATTTAAGTCTTCCAACCCAATTCCTTTTCTTTCTAGTGCTTCTCTTACTAAATAGCGTGTCCCTGAGTTCTTTTCACGTAAAATTAGAGGAAGTTTTTTTAGTTCTTCTAAAGAGATTTGCTTCGGTGCATCCTTTTGATTGCCTACTAAAAGTAATTCATCTGAAATGATTGTTTGTGTAACCATATCATTTACTTTTGGATCATGTTGAATGATACCAATATTAATAGTATGCTGACGTAGATTTTCAATGACTTCTGTAGAACTATTTACCTCTAGCTGAATATTCACTTCTTTGTGAAGTTGCTTAAAAGTGTAAATGCTACAAGGAAGAGCATAATCTCCTACGCTTTTACAAGATCCAATCATTAGCTGTGGTTGATCTTGTTGTAAACTTTTCAAATCTCTTTCAATATTTCCTTGGATAGATAGTAAGGTATCTGCATAGTCAAATACCACTTTTCCCTCTTCTGTTAATTTTACCCCTTTATTACTTCTTGTTAGAAGACTTGCATTTAATTCTTTTTCTAGATTTTGAAGTTGCATACTTAGTCCTGGTTGAGTAAGGTGAAGAGTTTTTGCAGCTTTTGATATGCTATTACATTTTACAGTTATATAAAATGAACGTAGATGTTGAAGATTCATATAATCACATCCTCAAAAAAGATAAAAATTTGTCAAATATATAATCATTTTATCACTATAGTACCCAAAAATAAACATATTTAAACAGAAGGATGATTTAAACTAACTATTAGTGGAGTCTGGGGTGTGAAATTAGTACAAAAGCTTAAAATTAATCTTTAATGAAATAAAGGATAGGTAAGCTTATTGATTTTTATAGGTGATTATGTTAAGATGATATTGGAAAAAATTGATACATATATAAAAGTGATGAAATCCACTGTAAAGCTTTCCTTTTGCAGTGGATTTTTTTGTTGCAAAAATTTAAAAGGAGGAAAACTATGTTCAAATCACCTTTTTATAAAAATCTTTTAAAAATTGCTTTTCCTATAATGATTCAATATTTTATTACATCTTCTCTCAATTTGATGGATAACTTTATGATTGGAAGACTTGGAGAAGAAGCTGTTGCTGCTTTGGGGATTGCTAATCAATACTTTTTTCTATTAAATATTATGATCATGGGTATTTATTCAGGATGCAATGTATTGATTGCTCAATTTTGGGGCAAAAAAGATATTATGAGTATAAAAAAAGTTTTAGGGATATCCCTTGTGTTAGGTGTGATTGTAAGTGTAGGGTTCACATTTTTTGGAAGGTTCTTTAGTGATGAAGTGATCACTATATTTAATAAGAATAATGAAGTTATAAATCTTGGGAAAAATTATCTTGAACTTGTATGCATCAGCTATGTGTTTATGGCTATATCTCTTGCATTTGGGATAGGAAGTAGAGGGGTTCAAAAAGCTTTTTTACCTATGATTTGTAGTGCATGTGCTCTTGTTTTAAATGTGTTTTTTAATTATGTATTTATCTTTGGTAATTTTAATATGCCTGCTATGGGAGTAAGAGGAGCTGCCCTTGCGACTTTGATTGCTAGAGTATGTGAAATGATTTTGATTCTTTTCTTAATATATAGAAAAGATCATGCTTTAAAAGCTTCAGTTAGTGAAATGCTAGCTTTCAATGTTGAATTTTTTAAAGATATTATGAAAGTGACAGTGCCTGTAATCATTAATGAGCTTTGTTGGGGGTTAGGGATGGTTATATATTCGGTCATTTATGGAAATATGGGAACAAAAGCTATTGCAGCAGTTCAAATATGTATGACGGTTCAAAACATGTTCTTTATTGTGCTGTTTGCAGTTTCTAATGCAGCTTGTGTGATGGTGGGAAATGAAATTGGAAAAGATGATTTTGAGACAGCTAAGGATTATGCAAGAAAATTGATTAAAATATGTTTAGTATTATCTTTGGTAATGGGGTTAGCTCTTGCTACTTCTTCAAAATTTATTTTGAATTTCTATAAAATTTCCCATGAGGTATATACGAGTTCTTTATATATGCTTTTAATTACAGCTTTCATATTGCCTGTTAGATTTATAAATGTTCTTTTGATTGTAGGTGTGTTAAGAGGTGGAGGCGATACTTCTTATGTTTTAAAAATAGAGCTTGCAACCATGTGGTTAGTAGGGGTGCCTATATGTATTATTGGGGCATTTATTCTTAAAATAGCAGTGTATGAAGTGTTTTTCTTTGTAACTATTGAAGAAGTAGTGAAATGTATACTTTCTATAAAAAGATATAGATCTAAGAAATGGATGAAAAATCTTGTGCAAGGTATAAATGCAGTTTAAAACAAAAAACTTATTTAAAGTATTATAGTTTATGTAAAAGCTAAAATACTACTCCTAAAGAAATAGGAGTAGTATTTTTATGAATTATTTTATAGATGAATAGAATCTCCCCGGGTATTAGCTACTTTTCTTCCTATTATTTTTATATAATCTTCTACTTCTTTTCTTTCTTTTCCTATGCTTTTCTCATGAATAGAAGGGTTTGGATATATTTCGTATAATTTTCTATATTTATATGGTTGCACTTTACGCATAATTACATTTGCTCCTGTGTAAAAAGCATTTTTACGATCTTTTATATTTGTTACTTCGAGAGCAGTAGTAGTGGGTAAATGGGGTCTTTTCAACAAAATCCTCGTAAGGGCAAGGGCTTTTAAAGTAAGATAGGAGCTTCCTACAGGATAATTTTTAAGCTTTGTTTTAGGATGGGGAATAAATGGTCCCATTCCTGCCATATCCACATCTAATTCCTTTAAAAGAAGTATATCCTTTGCAAGGGTATCTAATGTTTGACCAGGAAGTCCAATCATAAAGCCGCTGCCTATTTGATATCCTAACTCTTTAAGGTCTTTTAAGCACTGTATTCTATTTTTAAAAGAAGAATGAGGATGAAGAGAATTATATAAAGCTTCATCTGCTGTTTCGTGTTTGATAAGGAATCTATCTGCACCATCTACTTTCCACTGTTTGTAAGTATCATAATCCCTTTCGCCAACACTTAAGGTAATAGCAATATCACCAAGTTTTTTAATACCCTTAATGATATAAGAAATTTTTTCTCGAGTGTACCATGGATCTTCTCCAGATTGAAGAACCATGGTTTGATAGCCAGCTGCATATGCTTTTTTTGCATAATCAATAATTTCATCTAGTTCCATTCGGTATCGAGTTAAAGATGTATTTTGTCTATTGATCCCACAATAGGAGCAATCACATCTACAATGATTTGAAAATTCAATGATAGCTCTTAAGTGTATTTCATTACCACAGCACTTTTTCCTTACCTGATCAGCTTGTTTAAATAAATAAGCATCACAATCAGAATTCAATATATTTATTAGCTCATCTATACTACCTTGAGAAGTTTCTACGATTTTATCAATAATTTTTTGTGTATTCATGCAATCCTCCAAGCCCCTTTTTGCTTAGAAAATCCTTACAATTAGGGTAGATTTTTTAGTCAATATTAAATGTATATAATTGGGATATTTTTTGTAATTATATCAAAGTAGTAACTGATTGTCTATGCTATTGAAAATAGTATAAGGTTATAGATATTTGTACAAAGTCAAAAAAGTTTTAAAATACAAACAATAAATAGATTGAAAAAATATATAAAAAGTTATATAATTTAATGAAAATATATATTTTATATAAAAAATTATATGTTGTTATGATCTTGAAGGGTTAATCATTTAGTTTTGATAGGTTATATATTTAACTAAAGTCTAAATAGACTAAGTATAAAATTTGTATAAATGGAGTTGATAGGATGGCTAAAATTAAAAAAGAGTTAAAAAAATATTTTCCTATAGCAGACTTGATAGGGAAGACCTTTGGTAAAAATTGTGAAGTAGTGATTCATGATTTATCTCATCCACAAAATTCAATTGTCTATATGGTGAATAACCATGTATCAGGGAAAAAAGTAGGAGATACTTTTAATATCCTAATCAAGCAAGTCTTATTATCAAAAAAGTTTGATCATGATATTACAGCTAATTATAAAACCTATTCAAAAGATGGAAGACCTTTAAAGTCATCTACCGTTTTTCTAAGAAATACTAAAGGAGAAGTAATCGGTGCTTTGTGTATTAATTATGATTTAGAAAAAATGAAAGATATGAAGGATTTTTTAGATGAATTTATGGAAGTTAGAGAGGAAAAAATTGAAGAAGAAGTAGAACCTCTAGAAAATGTTATGGACATTGCGGAGGATTTGATCAATAAAATTATTGGAAATGTAAATGTTCATGATTTAAAAAGGAAAGAAAAGATAGCACTTATTGAATTCATGGATCAAAAAGGAATCTTTTTAATAAAGGGAGGTATTGATCAGGTTGCTGAAAAGTTAAATATTTCAAATGTAACAGTATATAGTTATTTAGATGAAGTAAGAAAAAATAAAAAGGAATGTTAGTGGAAGAACTTTCAATGAGGATCAATAAAGGAGGAGAAAAAATGAAAAAGATTCAATTGATTTGTACAAAATGCAATAAAAAATTTTCAGTGGACAAAGCCTATTATCGCTGTGATGTTTGTAATGAACCCTTAGAATTAGAAGAAATAAAAACTGGGGAAATTAAAGATGATAATGTATTGAATCAAACTATTATGAAAAGGTATTCAGATTTTTTTCCCTTTTTAGATGTGAATGATGAAATATCTTTAGGAGAAGGATTTACCCCTTTAGTATCATCGAAAGAACTAGCACAAGCTTTTGGAGTAGAAAGCTTATATTTTAAAAATGAGAGCCAAAATCCTACCTGGTCTTTTAAAGATCGAGGAACGATTGTAGGAATTCAGCATGCACTAAAATTAGGATATAAAAGGATTGGAACTGTATCTACTGGAAACATGGCTCCTTCTGTAGCGGCATATGGAAGTAAAGCCCATTTGGAAACTTTTATATTTGTAAGTAAAAATATTGCTCCTGAGAAATTAAATCCTATTGCTATTTACCATCCAAATCTTATCAAAGTAGATGGAGATTATGGAAAGCTTTATTTTGAAAGCTTAAAAATAGGAAAAGCAAATGATATCTATTTTATCAATTCGGATGCACCTTTTAGAGTAGAAGGATCAAAGACGATAGCCTTTGAAATTTGTGAACAATTAAATTTTCATATGCCAGATTATGTGGTTGTACCTACTAGTGCTGGAGGAAATATTAGAGGAATAGAAAAGGGATTTAGGGAATTTAGAAATTGTGGGTTGCTTGATAGAATTCCTAAAATCATTTGTGCACAAGCCAGTGGCTGCTCTCCTATATATAATGCTTATAAAGATCAAGGGCAAATCATCTCAAGGGCTGAAAATCCTAGTACGATTGCTCATGCCATTGAAAATCCATTTCCACCAAGTGGGAATCAGACATTGAGAATGATAAAAGAAAACGAAGGGATTTGTGTAGCCGTTTCAGATGAAGAAATTGTAGAATCACAAGGAATCCTTGCAAGAATAGGGATATTTGGACAACCTGCATCAGCAGTTCCTCTAGCAGCCGTTAAAAAGTTAAAAGAAGAAAACTGTTTAAAAGGGCATGAAAAAATTGTTTGTGTTGTAACGGGTAGTGGTCTTAAATATACGGCTGCTTTTGAAAAACATGATTTAAAAGCTTTAGAATGTAAAATCAATGAATTAAGTAGCTTTATAGAGAATAAATTTTAAGTTTAGAAAAATGAATGCATAAAAATCTCGTGAGAGGAGGAACTTATAGAATAAAATTTATTATATTCTATAAGAAAAAATATGGAGATTGAAAAGCGATTAGAAATATTAGAAATTAAACTGCCACCTTGTCCAGAACCTGCTGCAGTTTATGTACCAGCCGTATTAAGTGAACCATTTATTTTTGTAGCAGGGCAAACACCTAAAAATGGAAAAAAATTATTGTATAAAGGAAAAATAGGACGTGATTTATCTGTTGAAGATGGATACGAAGCTGCAAAAATTTGTACTTTACGAGCAATTAGTGCCATCAAGTATTATATAGGAGATTTAGACAGGATTGAAGGAATTGTTAAGCTCACAGGGTATGTGAACTGTTGTGAAGATTTCGAAAAGCATTCGCTTGTTATTAATGGGGCATCTGAATTGTTAGAGAAGATATTTGGTGAAAAAGGCAAGCATGCTAGAGTTGCCGTAGGAACTAACTCATTACCAGGCAATGCAGCTGTGGAAATTGAATTGATGGCGAAAATAAAGAAATCTCTCTAGATTTTTAGTAAAATCATTTGTTGTTGAATTGTTTAATATCTAATCCTATGGTATCATTTTGATAAATGATCTTTTAAGATTAATTCAATAAAATGGTAGGGGGCATACTAATGGAGATCAAATGGTCCAAAGGAAAAGAAAATTTTAAAGATGCAAGCAGTGTTCGATATGAAGTATTTGTAAAGGAACAAAATGTTCCTATCGAAATAGAATTAGATGAGTTGGATGATAAAGCCTATCATATAGTAGCATATGATAAGAATCAAGCTATTGCTGTTGGTCGATTATTAGAAAAGGAAAAATATTATTTAGTAGGAAGAATAGCTGTTTTAAAGGAGTATAGAGGCAAAGATTATGGAAATTTAATCATGAAAAATATTATTAAAAAAGTAGAAGAACTTAATGGAAAAGAAATTCAGCTACATGCCCAGATGACTGCAAAAGGATTTTATGAAAAATTAGGCTTTGAGCCTTTCGGGGATGTTTTTGATGAAGCAAATATTAAACATATTTGTATGAAAAAGTGTTTATAAAAATTTATTGAAAATATGTTAAATAAGAGTGTTCTTTTATGAAAAAGAATACTCTTATTTAATCTTAGTCTAGATATTTTCAAAAGAAATACCTATTTTATAGGGGAATAAGAATAATAAGAAAAGAGATGGGTATATTCTTGTTAAAGGAAAGTTTTTTATTATTTTTTAGATAGGGACTTGTTGTCATTGCCATCATATGATATGATTCTGTGTTGAACAAGGAAGGGGATATGGTTATGAAATTTGTATTAGATACTCATTGTCACACTATTGCTAGTGGACATGCTTACAGTACTGTACATGATTTAGTAAGAGAAGCTAAAAATGTAGGAATAAAGATGTTTGCCCTTACAGATCATGGTCCAGCAATGCCAGGAGGACCTCATATATATCATATAAAGAATCAAAAAGTGATTCCAAGAGTTATGGATGGAGTATTTGTACTTAGAGGAGTAGAAGCAAATATTATTAATGAAGATGGGGAACTTGATATAAGGGATGAAGTTTTAGAGGAGTTAGATATTGTTATTGCAAGTTTACATAATGTTTGTGTAAAGGCAAAAAGTAAAGAAGAGAATACAAATACCTTAATAAAAGCTATGAAAAATAAATATATAGATATTATTGCACATCCAGGAAATCCACTATTTCCTATAGATGAAGAAAGGGTATTAAAAGAAGCTAAAAAAAATAATATATTGATAGAAATTAATAATAGCTCTTTTGGAAAAAGTAGACCAGGAAGTAAACATATTTGTACGAGAATTGCAAAATTAGCCCAAAAGCTAGATGTAAGGATAGCGGTTGGTACGGATACACATATTGCAAATCAATTAGGTCGATTTGATTATGTGGAAGAAATGTTTGAAGAGATCAATATGCCAGAGGAGTTAGTGATTAATACGTCTATGCATAAATTAATTCGTTATTTGGAAGAAAAGGGTAAAAAAAATATTGAGGATTTCAAAAACATTATCAAGGAAGAAAAATAAAAGGTATGTGTATAGATTAAACATGTGTGAATAAAAGTCATGCATGTTTTTTTGTAAAATATTTATTGTATTTTATATATGATAAAAAATAGAAAGGGTGGAAATCGTATGAATTACAAGATTATGATTGTAGAAGACGATATAAATATTGCAAAGCTTTTAAGTTCACATATTGAAAAATATGGTTATGAAGCAAATATAGTAAAAGATTTTGATGGGATTATGGAGCAGTTTCAAAAAATGCAGCCCCATATTGTTCTTTTAGATGTGAATTTACCTAAATATGATGGATATTATTGGTGTAGAAAAATCAGACAAACTTCTACTTGTCCTATTATTTTTATCTCTGCACGTTCAGGAGAAATGGAGCAGGTCATGGCTATAGAAAGTGGGGGAGATGATTACATTACAAAGCCCTTTTATTATGAAGTGGTAATGGCGAAAATAAGAAGTCAACTAAGACGATGTTATGGAAGTTATGCAGCACCAACTCAGGAAAGAACTATTGAACTTGCAGAGCTTACTTTATATCCTGAAAGATTAGAAGTACATTTTAAAGAAGAAGTTATAATACTTGCAAAAAAAGAGGCTGTTTTATTAGAAGCATTGATAAAGAAATATCCTCGTGTAGCAAGTCGTGAATATTTATTAGAAAAATTATGGGATGATCAAAATTTTGTGGAAGAAAATACGTTGAATGTAAATGTTACACGTCTTAGAAAACGGCTTTTAGAGTTTGATATTGAAGGAGCTATTGAGACGGTTCGTGGTGCTGGGTATCGAATGAATATTACATGGGGGAATGTCTAATGAAATTGTTCTTTAAAGATCAATTGCTTCTATGCATTTTATATATTTTTAATATGATCTTTTTAGTGGGAATTTATCAGTGGATGGGAGGATTTGAAAATAATCTGTATTATTTTTATTTTTTAACTATCTTTTTTTTAGGATGTTATTTAATATATCGTTATCATACTCATAAAAATTTTTATAGACGATTGAGTAAATCCCCTAGTGGTTTAGAAGAGTATTTAGCATCAGCAGGAAATACGCCTCTTGCTCAAGGATTAGATGAATTACTAAAGAGTCAGTATTATTTATATCAAAATCAGCTTCAAAATTATACAAGAAAGCAAAAAGAGCATCTTATATTTATGAATCAATGGGTACACCAGATGAAAACGCCTCTTTCTGTAATCCAATTGATTATTCAGGAAAATGAAGATGTGTTGCATTTAGAAAATATTAGAGAAGAAGTGGAACGGCTTAATAGTGGACTAAATATGGCTTTATATATGGCAAGATTAGACGACTTTCAACAGGATTTCCATGTTGATCAAATTCTATTAAAGCCCTTGGCACTAGAAGTAGTGAATGAATTAAAAAGATTATTTATTCGCAAAAGGGTATATCCAGAAGTTCATATAGAAGAAGGAGCTGTTGTTTACTCAGATGGAAAGTGGATTAAATTTATCTTGCAGCAGCTTTTAACAAATGCTATACGATATAGTAAAGAAGATAATAAGAAAATTTTTATTCATTCTCATGTAAGAGAGCAGTATAGCGTATTAGAAGTAAAGGATGAGGGGGTAGGGATTCCTAAATCAGATATAAAAAGAGTTTTTGAAGCCTTTTATACAGGAGAAAATGGAAGGAAATTTGGAGAATCTACAGGAATGGGATTGTATTTAGTAAGAAAGGTTTGTGAAAAATTAGATCATAAAATTGAGATAGAATCAGAGGTAGAGAAAGGAACCACTATACGAATTGTTTTTCAAAATGGAAAGATTACATGATTGTAAGGTTGATGAAATATAAATCGATAGAACTTAGTGTACAGAATAAATAAAATAGAAGAAAGTATGATAAAAAATAAACTTATATTAGGAAAGGAATTAAGCTTATGTCTATTTTAAAGCTAAAAGAAATCGGAAAAATTTATGGGGCAAAGGTTCCCTTTTGTGCACTAAGGAATATTCATCTAACTATAGAAAAAGGAGAATTTGTAGGGGTGATGGGTCCCTCTGGAAGTGGGAAAACAACCCTTTTAAATATGGTTTCAACCATAGATCATCCTACATCAGGAGAAGTATTATTAAATGATAAAAACCCACACAAGTTAAAGGGTTCAGACCTTTCTTTGTTCAGACGTCGTGAGCTTGGCTTTGTATTTCAAGATTATAATTTATTAGACACATTGACCATAGGGGAAAATATTGTATTGCCCTTAACATTAGATGGCTATCGTTTATCTGAAATGGATGAAAGACTTGAGCGGGTATCAAAGAGACTTGGCATTGAAGAAATCCTTCATAAAAGAACTTATGAAGTATCAGGAGGACAAGCCCAAAGGGCTGCTATTGCTCGTGCTATTATTCATGCTCCTTCACTATTGTTAGCAGATGAACCTACAGGAAATTTAGATTCTAAGGCTTCGAAGGATGTAATGGAATTATTTGAAGTGATTAATGGACGAGATCTGGTTACTACCATGATGGTAACTCATGATCCTTTTGCTGCAAGCTACTGTCACCGTGTTCTTTTTATTAAGGATGGAGAAATTTATAATGAAATCCATCAGGGAGAGAATCGTCAAAAGTTTTTTCATCAAATCATGGATGTGCTTGCATTGTTAGGGGGGGATCATCATGACTTTTCGTCAATTCGCCTTTAAAAATATAATTAGAAACAAAAGTATATATTCAGCTTATTTTTTGAGTAGTGCATTTTCTGTAATGATTTTTTTTACCTTCGCAAGCTTTATGTTTCATCCAGAAGTAGAGAATACTCCTCTAAAAAATGCAGTTAAAAATGGAATGCTTGCAGCAGAAATCATTATTTTTATTTTTTCTTTCCTATTTGTTTTATATTCAGTAGGAACATTTCTAAAAGCAAGAAATAATGAATTTGGAACCTATATGATTTTAGGAATATCAAAGAAGCAGTTAAGTGGATTAATCTTTATGGAAAATATGATTATAGGCGTTTGTTCAATTATTGCGGGAATTTTCATGGGATTTGTATTTTTGAAGCTATTTTTATTAATGGCTGCAAAGCTTTTGATGATTCATTCTTTATCTTTTTATTTCCCTGGAAAAGCTATATGTTTAACGAGTATATCCTTTTTTATTTTATTTTTTTGTATTTCAGCCTTTACGATTGGTTTTATAAGAGTGAATAAGATCATTGAACTCCTTAAGGGTTCAAGAAAGCCTAAAAAAGAGCCAAAAGCATCTACTATATTATCAATGCTTGCAGGTATATTATTATTAGGAGGATATTTTTTAGCTTATACAGCAAATGGACATACTCTGACTATGTTGATTTTACCTGTTATATTAATTGTTACCGTGGGGACGTTTTTCTTTTTTTCTCAATTAAGTATATTCTTTATTGGAGTTTTGAAGAAGAATAGAAAATTCTATATGAAACGAACCAATATTCTTTGGATTTCAGATTTATCCTATAGAATAAAGGATAATGCACAAATTCTTTTTTTAGTAAGTATTGTATCAGCAGTGGCGTTTACTTCTGTAGCTACTTTGTACCTTTGGGATAGTCAAATCAAGAATGTAGCTGAAGAAGAACTTATTTATGCATTTAATTATTTTCCAGAAAAGGAAGATAAAAATATAGAAAAAAATTTAAAGAAATTAGAAAGTTTATTAGATGAAAAAAATATTCCATATGAAAAAGTAAAAATTACTGCTATTGGGCAAAAAAATAATGAGACAGATAAATTTAATAGCTATAGTATTATGAAGCTTTCGGAATATAATCATATTGCAAATGTTTTAGATTTTGAAAAAATAAGGATGAAGGATGATGAAGCCTTTATAGTGCCTCAATTTAATGATTCTACTAGTCAATCTCTTGAAAGAAGTCTTTTAAGAGAAAATGAAATCGTATTTAAAGAAAGTGCTATAAAGATTGATCTTAAGGGATTAGGAGAAAAGATCATTGTTCCGCGTGGATTACTAGGACCTCTTATTGTTGTGAATGATGCTATTTTTTCAAAAGTAGAAAATCTAGGACAAAAAGAATATTTTTATGGATATGTTATTTCAAATTGGGAAAAAACACTAAATATAGCTTTGAAGATAAAAAATGATAAAGATTTTTCAGGAATCTTTTGGAGTATGTCAGAGGGATATTATGAAAATAAACAAATGTCAGGGTTGACTCTATTTATTGGATTTTTCATTGGTGTTATATTTTTTATTGCAGCAGGGAGTTTTTTGTATTTTAGATTTTATGCAGATTTATCTCAGGAAAGGGATAAATATAGAAATATGACAAAGGTTGGAATGACTCAAGAGGAATTAAAAAGAGCTGTAACGGTTCAAATGGCTGTATTATTTTTTATTCCCTATGTGATTGCTTTTATTCATACAGCTTTTGCATTAAAGCCTTTACAAATGTTGTTTTCTACATCTATTGTTTTTCCTATATTGAAGGTGTTAATAGGATTTTTAATAGTGCAGGTAATTTATTTTTTAATTCTTCGATATCAATATATAAAGAACTTATTGCGTTATATAGGATAGCTTGTTGTTTATACAACAGGCTTTTTTTCTTTTAAATCATTACAAGCTTGTAAGGTAAATGTAATGAAATTCGATAGCTGGATTTAATAAGATTTTTTATAATGAAATTGTATAAGATATGAATAAACAATAGGGGGAATTAGAAATGAAAAAAATAATAGGTATTGTAGTAGCTGTAGTATTGATTTTGGGTGTTGTTGCTTTTGTAAATTTACAAAATAGTGATGATTATCGCCTAGATTATGAGAAGAAAATTGTAAAATACTCAAAAGAATATGGTGTAGACCCATTCCTTGTGGCAACCATCATTCGCCAAGAAAGTGGTTTTCATAATTTCATAAGTTGGTTTAGCGACAAAGAAGATAAAATAGGGCTTATGCAAATTAAAGGAGAGTTAGGAGAAAAATGGGCAAAGGAAATGGGGATAGAAAATTTTTCTTGGAAGGATTTAAAGGATGCAGATACCAATATTAAGATGGGCGTTTGGTATTTAGGAGAGCTTCAGAAAGATAATAGTGATGAAGAAGCAGTTATTAAAGGATGGCGTTATCGAGGTGCTCTAAAAGAAGAAATCCCAGAGGGTAAACCAGGATATGTTGATGCAATTGAATTTATGAAAAAAATCTATGAAGAAAAATATCAAGAAGAATTGAAAATAGATTAATATAGCATTAAAAAGTTATCATTTTACAAAAGTAATTATGATGACTTTTTTTATTGACATGAAATAATTCTATAATAAAATAGAAGTACATGAATCAGTGAATAGATGTAAGAAATAATGTTTAATGATATACAAAGATGATGCGTTTATTGGAGGAGAAAAAATGAAATTATCTGAAAATAATCAATATTTAAGAAGCATAAGATTGTTGCGGGATGAAATCAATTCTTTTTCTAGATATCCGTTTGATTTACCAATTGTTAATGGATTAAGTACTTTAACATTTCATCCAAGAGTCACCTTTGTAGTAGGAGAAAATGGTACGGGAAAGTCAACGCTTTTAGAAGCTATTGCTACATCTTTTGGATTTAATCCAGAAGGAGGGACGAAAAATTTCAATTTTTCATCAAGAGATACACATTCAGAGCTATATGAATACATAAGGCTTAGCAAAGGCATAAAAAGACCTAAAGATGGTTTCTTTTTACGTGCAGAAAGTTTTTATAATCTTGCTACAAATATTGAGGAACTTGATAAAAGTGGAGGGGGACCTAGGATTATTGATTCATATGGTGGAACTTCACTTCATGCACAGTCCCATGGAGAGTCATTTTTTGCAACGTTCATTAATCGATTTTCTGGAAGGGGGCTCTATATATTAGATGAACCAGAAGCAGCTTTGTCTCCTTTTAGACAAATGTCTATGATTTCAAGAATTCATCAATTGGTTCAAGAGGAATCCCAATTTATTATTGCAACCCATTCACCCATTATTATGGCTTATCCTGATGCAATGATTTTACAAGTAAATAATGGTTTTAAAAGGGTAAATTATGAGGAAACAGAGCATTACCAGATTATGAAGCAATTTATGAATAATCGTGAAAAAATGTTAAATATTCTTATGGAATCATAAAATTGAAAAAAGGGTGATAGGATGATTATTAAAGAAATCTATGTAGAAGATACATGGGAAATAAGGCATAAAGTCATGTGGCCAGAAAAAGATTTGAACTATGTGAAATTAAAAGATGATCATAAGGGGAAACACTATGGAGTTTTTGAAGAGAATAAAATGGTTTCAGTCATTTCTTTGTTTTTTAGTGAGGACGGGGCTCAATTTAGAAAGTTTGCTACGTTAAAAGAGGAGCAAGGAAAAGGATATGGAGGGCAATTACTAAAATTTGTTATGGAAAAAACAAAAAAAGATGGAATCAATCATATATGGTGTAATGCAAGATATGATAAAATTGATTTTTATAAAAAATTTGGAATGGTAGAGACCAATGAAAGCTTTCAAAAGGGTGGTATTGATTATATCATTATGAGAAAATATTTAAAGTGATTGATTACAATATATTTTTAAAAGAAATGTAAAGCGATATGCCAGAGAAAAAAATTCTCTGGTTTTTTTAGTATATATTTGCAATCGTTTTCCTAATATAAGGAAAAAATAATGTAGATAAATTTGTTCGGAAATGTTGAAAAATGTAGAGATGTATGCTATAATCTTGCACAATACAAAAAATTCAGAAAAGTATACAATGCACAAAACCATTTGCATGGATATAAAAACATGGAAGGGAAGAGACGAAATATGAATAGGAATGGATTACCAGAAAAACAAGGTTTATATGATCCCAATTTAGAAAAAGATAATTGTGGTGTTGGATTTATAGCAAATATTAAGGGATTAAAAAGCCATCAAATATTAAATCAGGCATTGGAAATATTAAAAAACCTAAAGCATAGAGGAGCTGTAGGTGCTGATGAAAGCACTGGTGATGGATCTGGTATCATGTTACAAATTCCCCATGAATTCTTAAAAAAAGAAACAGAAAAATTAGGGGTCAAATTAACGGATGCTGGAGAATATGCAGTAGGGATGATTTTTTTACCAAGACATCCTAATGCTAGACTTTTTTGTGAAGGAATATTTGAGAGAATATTAAAAGAGGAAAATCAAAAACTCCTTGGATGGAGAGAAGTACCTGTAAATGAAAAGGCTTGTGGAGAATCAGCTAGAGCAACGAGACCTGTGGTGATGCAGGTATTTATTGATAGAAATAATCAGAAAAAGGAAAGTTTTGAACGAAAGCTATTGATGATTAGAAAGCGTGTTCAAAATATGATTTTGGAATGTAAAAGAGCGTATACAGAAAGTTTTTACATCTGTAGCTTATCTAGTAATACGATGATTTACAAAGGGCAGATTTTAGGATATAAGTTAGATGAGTTTTATTTGGATTTGCAGGATGAAACCATGAAAACTGCAATCGCTATTGTTCATGAAAGATACAGTACAAATACATTTCCATCTTGGAAGCTAGCACAGCCCTTTAGATATTTAGCCCATAATGGTGAGATTAATACTATACGAGGAAATATTAACTGGATGAATGCTAGAGAAGGGGTAATGCATTCTAAGCTATTTGGAGAAGAGTTTAATAAAATTTTGCCTGTTATTGAAGCAGGGGGAAGTGATTCTGCATCATTAGATAATGCAGTAGAGCTTTTTACTGCTAATGGACATCCTATGGAAAATGTAATGATGATGTTAATCCCTGAAGCATGGCAGAATGATTCAAAAATGGATGAAAATCAAAGAGGCTTTTATGAGTATTTTGCAAGACTGATGGAACCTTGGGATGGACCTGCTACTATTGCTTTTAGTGATGGTATAAAGGTAGGGGTAACACTAGATAGAAATGGATTAAGACCTGCCCGCTATCTTATTACGAAGGATGAAATGGTTATTATGGCATCAGAGATTGGGGTTGTTGAAGTAAGGCAAGAAAATATTGCTAAAAAGGGTCGTATTGAGCCTGGAAAGATGCTTTTAATAGATACAGAAGAAGGGAGAATTATTTCAGATGATGAAATAAAATGGGCAGCATCTCAGAAAAAGCCATTTGCAGAATGGATTAAGAAAAATAAAATCATTCTTGATGATATAAAAGAATCTTATGAAATTAAAAAAATGAGAAAAGAAACGATTCTTTTAAAGGAGAAAGTTTTTGGTTTTACAGAAGAAGAAATGCAAAGAGTGATTGGGTATATGGCCGAAAATGGGAAAGAGCCTATAGGATCTATGGGAATGGATATTCCATTGGCTATTTTATCTGAGAGACCTCAACTTCTTTTCAATTATTTTAAACAAACCTTTGCTCAAGTTACTAATCCCCCAATAGATCCTATTAGAGAAGAAATTATTATGTCTTTAACTCAGTCTATTGGAGGTCATGGAAGACTTTTAGATGAAATAGAAATAGAAAAAGAACACAAATATATAGAGATGAAGCAACCTATTTTATGTAATCGACAAATGGAAGATATTAGACATTTAAATAATGATGATTTTAGAGCTATTACCATTCCAATAACCTTTGAGATTGATCGAGAGAATGGATTAAAAAAAGCTTTAGATTATCTTTGCAAACGAGCAGAAGAAAGTGTGAGAGAAGGATGTAATATTCTTATATTAAGTGATCGAAGCATAGGAAGATATAATGCTCCTATACCAAGTTTGCTTTCCCTAGGAGCAGTTCATCATCATTTGATACGCAAGAAATTAAGAACGTCCGTTGATTTGATTGTAGAAGCTGGAGATGCAAGGGATGTTATGCATATAGCCCTTTTAATTGGATATGGGGCAAAGGCTGTTAATCCATATATGGTATATGATGTGATTGGAAAAATGATAGAAAATAAAAAATATGTAAAAAATATTCATGGTATAGATGAAGGATTTGAAAATTACTGCAAAGCTATTTCAGCAGGACTTTTAAAAATTATTTCAAGAATGGGAATTTCAACTTTGCAAAGCTATAATGGAGCTCAAATATTCCAGGCTGTAGGGGTCAATCAAAATGTAATTGATGCATATTTTACAGATACTCCCGCTCAATTATCTGGAATGGACTTAGAGGGGATTGCTAAAGAAGTAATTATAAGACACGTAGCTGCTTATGAAAAGGCAGGCCGATTAGACACAACGCTAGATATTGGAGGAGAATTGTCTTACAAAAAAGACGGAGAATATCATATTTTGAATCCTGAAGTAGTAAAAAGATTGAGAAAATCATGTTTAGAGAATGATTATTACCTCTATAAAGGATATGCAAAAGAGGTAAATGAACAAAATGAAAAAATAGCAACTATTCGTGGATTATTACAATTTAAAAATAGAGAAGGCATATCTATTGAAGAGGTTGAACCCATAGAAAATATTTTAAAGAGATTTACAATAGGGGGTATGTCTTTTGGATCTCTTAGTAAAGAAGCTCATGAAACTATAGCTATTGCCATGAATAGGATAGGAGCAAGTAGTAACTCAGGTGAAGGGGGAGAAGACCCTAGTAGATATATAGTAAAACCTAATGGAGATCATTTAAGAAGTGCTGTAAAACAAGTGGCATCAGGAAGATTTGGTGTAACGACCAATTATCTTGTGAATTGTGATGAATTGCAAATTAAAATGGCCCAGGGGGCAAAGCCTGGAGAAGGTGGACATTTGCCGGGAAATAAAGTTACATCAGAAATTGCCAAGGTTCGTCATGCTATGGCAGGAATAGATTTGATTTCTCCACCGCCACATCATGATATTTATTCTATAGAAGATTTAGCACAATTAATATTTGATTTAAAAAATGCCAATCCTTCTGCAAGAGTAAATGTGAAATTGGTAGCTGAAGCTGGGGTAGGAACAGTTGCAGCAGGTGTTGCAAAAGGATATGCAGATGTTGTTATGATTAGTGGTCATGATGGAGGAACAGGAGCATCTCCAATGAGTTCTATGAAATATGTAGGGCTTCCATGGGAGTTGGGTCTTGCTGAAACCCAACAGACACTCTTATTAAATAATTTGAGAAGTAGAATTACCATACAAGTTGATGGAAAGATGAGATCAGGACGAGATGTAGTGATTGCAGCTCTTCTTGGAGCAGAAGAATATGGCTTTGCAACGACTGCTCTTGTGTCTCTTGGTTGTATTATGTGTAGACAATGTCATTTAAATAGATGTCCAGCAGGTATTGCAACACAAGATGATGCATTACGAGAAAGATTTAGTGGAAAAGTAGAACATTTGATTCGTTATTTAAGATTTATTGCACAAGAAACTCGAGAAATTATGGCAGAGCTAGGATTTAAAACAATAGATGAGATGATTGGAAGAGTAGATGTATTAAAAGCTAAGGAAATGAAAAAAGACAAGTTAAAGGATGTGGATTTGTCAGCAGTATTATATAGACCACAAATTCCATCTCGAATTATTGACAGGTGTACAACGCTTCAAGATCATAAAATTCATGATATTTTAGATAGAGAGTTAATAAAAATTTCAAAAGGAGCTCTTGAGAAAGAAGAGAAAGTTCAGGCTAAATTCAAAATTAAAAATACAGATAGAACAGTGGGGACCATGCTAAGTGGCGAAATTGCAAAGAAATATGGAGATGAGGGGCTTTTAGAGGATACCATTACCCTAAATTTTGAAGGATCAGCAGGACAAAGTTTTGGTGCTTTTGCAGCAACGGGACTTACATTAATCCTTGAGGGCGATGCAAATGATTATCTTGGTAAGGGGTTATCAGGTGGAAAAATTATTTTAGTACCACCAAAGAAAGCAACATTTATTCCAGAGGATAATATGATTGCAGGAAACACATTGCTTTATGGGGCAACATCAGGTGAGGCTTATATTCAAGGTTTAGTTGGGCAAAGATTCTGTGTTAGAAATAGTGGGGCTGTAGCAGTTGTAGAAGGTATTGGAAATCATGGATGTGAGTACATGACAGGAGGAACGGTAGTGATCTTAGGATCTGTAGGGAGAAATTTTGGAGCTGGAATGAGTGGTGGTGTAGCCTATGTTCTTAATGAAAATGGAGATTTTCATGGTCAGTGTAATAAACAAATTGTTGAGATCAAATCTTTAGAGGATCAGGACAAAGAAGTAGTGAAAAAACTTGTAAAGAATCATTATGCATATACAAAGAGTGCTAAGGGAAAGGTGATTCTTGATCATTGGAATGAATATATAAACAAATTTGTAAAAGTAATTTCTCCTATTTATGAAATGAAATTAAAAGAATGTTAGTAGAAAAGAATCCTTCTTGATTTGATCAAGAAGGATTCTTTTACCTTTAGATAATATCTACTGTATAATTTTTTTCTGTACATAAGCTTAGTAAAAATTCAGCGATATCTTTTGTAGCATTTGGTTTTTTTAGTCGAGCCATATTTTGTTTAAAAATATGGTATTTTTCTTGATCTTCTTTTAGTAGATTAATACAAGAAATAAGAGAATTAGGACTGTTGGCTACCATGCCGATACCATTATTTAATATGAATTCTGTATTTCGCTCCTCTTGACCTGGAAGTTTGGAGGTGACGATAATAGGAAGTTCTTTATTAAGGGATTCGGTAACCGTTATTCCACCAGGTTTTGTAATGATTAAATCAGATGCACTCATGAGTTCATCTATATTGTTCACATACCCAAATACTTTTACATTAGGACGATTATTTTTTGAAAGATAGTGATACAATTCTTCATTTTTACCTGTAACAACTAATAATTGAATATGAACATTATAAGTAAATAGATAATTTAAAGTTTCTGTAATATTACCAAGTCCAAGTCCTCCGCCCATAATCAGTGCTGTGAATGTGTTTTTGATATGAAGCTTTGAGCACAATTGATTTCGATCAGGACAGTTTTTGAATTTTTCATCTACTGGGATACCAAAAAATTTAGCTTTTTCCTTTGGAATTTCCCAATACTGAAACTGGTATGCAAAGGTTTCAGAGGGAAAAATATAATAATCAACTTCTTTATTAATCCAGCTAGGGTGGATTGTATAGTCTGTAAGGATTGTAACTAATGGTATATTGATTTTCCCTTTTCGTTTCATAACAGATAAAGCTTCTGCAGGAAATGGATGGGTACATACAATTACATCAGGTTTGAAATCTGCTAGTAATTTTGAAAGCTTTCTTGACAATAATATTTGATTTAAAAATTCACTTACATCAGAAATAGAACTATCTGTATACTCTGAACGATTATAAATGAATCGATACAAAGCAGGCATATATTTAATAGATTTCATATAAGTTTCAATAATTATTTTATGAAGATGACGGTGCATATAGTTAAAAGTATCAATGATTCTTATATTGTGATGAGGACAACGATTTTTAATATGATCAGCAACAGTTTTAGCAACTTGATTGTGACCTTCTCCTGCTGATACAGTAAAAAATAGTATATTCATATAACTTACCTCCCAAATGAACATTATACCATTTTTATGTAAAGTTTTAACCATTATCTAAAGAAATTATACTATTTTTAAAGAAAAAATTCGCATTATGCTATGGCATATGCTCATGTGGCAAAAGAAATTTAAAAACAGATTAGGGATTTTTCTAATCTGTTAAAGATCCATGATAAGGTTTGCAGCTTCTAATAAATTATCAACAGTATGATGCGCATGATTACATGGTTTTCCGATTTTTATAGTAGTGCATCCAGCCTCAAAACCAGCTGTTATATCCATTTCACGATCTCCTATCATGTAGGAGGCATTAAGATCAATATGATGATTCTTTGCAAGGCTTAGAAGCATTCCAGGAGATGGCTTTCGACATTCACATTTGGTTTTAAAATGAGGGCAGTATGCAATGTCATCAATAACAATATTCTCTAATCTAAATATGCGCATCATTTCATCATGAATAGCTTTTAAATCATTTTCTGTAAAATATCCCATTTCTATGCCACCTTGGTTGGTTACAATAAATAACATAAAGTCTGCTTTGCTTAATATTTTAAGTGCTTCTATGGTCCAAGGATAAAATATTAGGTCTTTTGGTTTGTTAACAGGTTTTTTGTTATCATTAATAACTCCATCTCTGTCTAAAAATATAGCTTTTTTCATAAGTACCTCCCTTTTTATTTAAAATACTATACTAATAATTTTTGATAATTTGATTATATTATTCATAGAACCATGGTATTTAACTTAAGGTTATGTTAAAATATGTTTTATATTTATGCAAGCTGTGTAAAATAGAATTTTATGGTGGTGATTATTTGAAAACTTTTATTTTGGAAAAAATAGCACATGCTTCACTACAGGAGATTTTTGATATAAATTCTTTTAAAGATATAGATTGGATCTGGGTAAATGAAGAAATATTTAGAGATATTATATATAATTT
The DNA here is from genome assembly GCF_019884785.1 of Crassaminicella profunda. Classification (GTDB taxonomy): domain Bacteria; phylum Bacillota; class Clostridia; order Peptostreptococcales; family Thermotaleaceae; genus Crassaminicella; species Crassaminicella profunda. The sequence continues at coordinate 2,589,949 of NZ_CP082326.1, read as the reverse complement.
AGATTTAGATAAGGAATTAGATGAGGAAATATTGGACAGTATTTTAGAAAACCTTAAGAATGCAGAGATGATCAATGTACTCATAAAACCTTTTGAAAAAGAAGGATACATCCCCATTGATCAACATCTATTTGCTAATTTAGAAAAAGAATACAAGGTAACAGAGGACATAGAGACCATTATATTTATAAAGGAAAAATATTATACAAAGCTGTTTATCAAAGGACTAAATCATTATAGATGGATGCTCAAAGCAATGGCCATAGATACTTATCTTAAAATGGGGCTAGAGTATAAAAGCTTAAAGGAGACTTATAAAGAACTATATGATGAAAATACCCGTATTATTGAAGATGTGTTAAGCAAAGGCGAGTATGAATTTTCCACAGGCGTTTGGAAGTTTATACAAAAAACGAAGGAGTTATATTTTTATAAGATGGGTAAATTTTTTAATAGTTGGTCAGAAGGAGAAGTAGATGCTAAATTTGAAGAAATGATAAAAAGAACATAAAGATATTGGGGGACTTTTTACCCAACAATACCTAATTTTTTATCAAAATAGTCCTTTTTTCATGCTTTAGTGCTATAATAAAGCATGGGTATTTATTATAGTTTTGGAAGGGGATTTTCATGAAAGGAAGTACAAATGACATAAAAAAAATTGCAGATCAAATTGAGAGAGCATCAGCAGTTGGAAATAAACTTCAGTTGGAAAAATTGATGGATGAAATGATCCATACCTGTAGAAACATAAAACTTGAATTAGAAGAAAAAAAGAAAATATCCAATGACATAAAATTAGAAGAAATCAATACAATTCCTTTTGTATATAAGCCTGTATTAAGAAAAGATTATTATGAAGGTACTTATTTAGAAGAATTTGCTGAAAGAAGAACTTCAGAATTAAAAGATGCAAAAGCATTAGATGTACATAATCGTTTTTGGCAAAATCATGAAGTGTTAAGAGGCAATGTATTTGGCTCTGTTCCTGCAGAATTAATTGGTAAGGATGCAGTAGATCGATTAACTTATTTTGGATGGGATGAAGTTTTGGTAAATGTATTAGAAGTACAGAATCGTAAATGTAGTATGAAAGAATTAGTAGAACACTGTGAATTACACTATAGCCATTTTTTGATTGTCAATGAAAAATCAACGAATACGGAGCTCATTCTAAATTATAATATTTAAGAGGGTGTTATATTGACAAAGGTAAAAAAAAGAATAGAAAAGCTATTTGTAATTTCTATGGTAACTGTATTTATGGGACAGATTTATTTAAGTCCCTTTTCAACAACTTTTCGATTTTCTTTAGGTGTAGTAACACTTTCGCTTTTACTTATCTACTTTAAAGACATTTCTGTTATTACGGCTGCAAATATTGTAGGCATATGGGTTTTTTTATTCCGTTGTTTTGTATATATGGTATCTCATCCTAGTGTAAGTCTTGAACAAGTAATCCCCCTTTATTACCCTGTGGGAATATTTTATATATTGTTTGGTATACTATTTAAAATATTGGATATACGAAATAAATTAAATAGATCTATTGTGTTTACAGCATCTTTATGGTTTTGTGACAGTGTTTCAAATATGGTAGAAGTTTTCTTGAGAAAGGAAATGGGTGTATATTCTTTTGAAAGAGTAATTTTAGCCATTATTTTAATAGGGATGATTCGAGCTGTGTTTACCATTTATATTTACCATGGAGTGAGTTATTATAAGGATCGTTATGATAGAGAACAAAGAGAAAAAAAATATAGGGAACTTGTTCTTTTGATTGCGAATTTAAAAGCAGAATTGTTTTTCTTAAGAAAATCCACATTAGATATTGAAAATGCAATGAATAAAAGTTATGACTTATATGAGAAACTAGAACAGTCTACTTTAAGAGATGAGGCTTTATTGGTAGCAAAAGATATACATGAAATAAAAAAAGATTATATCCGTGTGGTTACAGGGATAGAAAAAACCTTACAAGAAGAAAATGCTAGCTTATTGATGAGTATAGAAGAGATTTTTAAAATTATAAAAGGAAATACACAAAAGTTTATTGATATACAGAATAAAAATATTATTCTTAGATTTAAATATAAAAATGATTTCAAGATAAGTCAATTTTATCCATTAATTTCAATATTAAATAACTTGATTATTAATTCTATAGAATCATTAGAGGATGTAGGTGTTATCACCGTTACAGAGAAAATAGATGGAGAGAACTGTGTATTGCAGGTGCAAGATAATGGAAGTGGTATAGAAGAAGAAGATATTGATTTAGTTTTTGAGCCTGGATTTTCCACAAAATTTGATAGGATAACTGGGGAAATGTCCACAGGAATAGGTTTAACCCATGTAATGCATATTGTTGAAAATCATTTTAATGGAAAAATTTCTGTGGAATCAGAAAAAAACAAAAAAACTGTTTTTACTATAACCATTCCAATGAAAACAATAATATAAGGGAAGATGTAAAGTGAATGATAGATTTTATATTATAGATGACGATAAAGGAATTCGGAGAGTTTTAAAAAACATTATTAAGCAGTATGATTTAGGAACGGTAATTGGAGAATCAGATAATGGAAAGGATGCAATAAAGGATATTAAAGTGTTAAATCCTCCTATTGTATTAGTCGATTTATTACTTCCTGGGGTAGATGGAATTGGCATTGTATCAGAAATAAAGAAAATGAATATTGATACAAACTTTATTATGATTTCACAAGTAACATCCAAAGAAATCGTGTCAAAGGCATATACCATGGGTGTTGAATTTTTTATTCATAAGCCTATTAATGTGGTGGAAGTAATATCTATTATTAATAAAGTAAAAGAAAAATTGACCATGCATGAAGTCATAAATTCTTTTGAACAAGCTTTTCATAGTATGAGTATGTTAAGAGATTATAAAAGTAACATGAAGACACAGACTGTTTCAGAACGGGATCGAATTAAGAAGGTACTTTCTCAGTTAGGGATTCTTGGAGAAGCTGGAAGTAATGATCTTGTTGAGATGATTTTGTTAATTTGGGAAGAGGATGATACAGAAAAACAAAGATTATTACATCAGAAATTATCAGAATTATATAAAATGTTAAATAAAAGATATGAGGATGATCACGATGCTTCATCCAATGTAGGTGCCATAGAACAGAGAATTAGAAGGGCCATCAATAAAGCGTTAGCAAATATTGCGAACATGGGTATTGAAGACTATGGCAATGAAATGTTTATCAGATATTCAAATACATTGTTTGATTTTAAAGAAGTAAGAAAACAAATGGATTTTGCTCGAGGAAAGTCTAATTATGGTGGAAAAATTAGTGTTAAAAAATTTATTGAAGGAATCATTGTTGAACTGAAAAGTGAGTAATAAAAAGCCAAAACTTTTAAAGTTTTGGCTTTTTATATGCTAATAGTAGTCAGATAATTCACTAATATGAAAAATAAACTCAGTATCATTGCGTCGGAATTTGTCGGAAATTGTAGGAAACCATGTATTATTACAATAACTTAACAAATTAGAAAGAGGAGGATGTGTATGAACAATAAAAAAATGAGTTTAACCACCAAAATATTTATCGGACTAATATTAGGTCTTATTGCAGGTCTTATTCTTAACAAAATGGGTCCTTCCTATGTACGTGATAATATTTTAGTAGGAGGTGTATTTACCCTTGTAGGAAAGGTCTTTTTAAATGCTATCAAGATGATGGTTGTACCATTGGTATTTGTTTCTTTAGTTAATGGTGCTGCGTCCATTTCTGATATTAAAAAACTTGGCAGAGTGGGAAGTAAAACTATTGGATTTTATCTTTTAACAACAGCAGTTGCTATTTCTATTGCTATTGGTCTTGCTTTAGTTGTTCAACCAGGGGTTGGACTAGACATGTCATCATTAGTAAAAAGTGAACCAACTATTAAAGAAAGTAAGGCATTAGTTGATGTGGTTGTAGATATGGTACCTAAAAATCCAATCGCGGCAATGGCAGATGGAAAAATGCTTCAAATTATAGTGTTTGCAATTTTAATGGGCACAGGTCTTGCAGCGTTAGGAGAAAAATTAAAAACAGTAAAAGATGCATTCGATAAGTTGAATGACTTAATGATGAAGATGGTTGAGATTGTCATGCTTTTAGCACCTTTTGGTGTGTTTTGCTTGATTGCTAAGACTTTCTCAGGTCTTGGATTTGAAGCTATGGCACCACTAGCAAAATATATGTTCTGTGTATTATTTGCATTGTTATTACATGCAGGATTTACGTATACAGGATTACTAGTAGCCCTTACAAGACTAAATCCAATGACATTCTTTAAAAAATTCTGGCCAGCTATGGGTGTTGCATTTTCAACGGCAAGTTCAAGTTCTACTCTACCAGTTACATTAGAAACAGTTGAAGAAAAGCTTGGAGTAGATAAGAGTATAGCATCCTTTACTATTCCTCTAGGAGCAACTATTAATATGGATGGTACGGCTATTATGCAAGGGGTTGCCACTATATTTATTGCACAGCTTTACGGAATTGAATTGACAATGGGTAATATACTGACAGTAATCTTAACAGCTACTCTTGCATCAGTAGGAACAGCAGGGGTTCCAGGAGTTGGATTGATTATGCTTTCAATGGTACTTCAAGCTGTTGGATTACCAATAGAAGGAATTGCCATGATTATTGGTATTGATAGAATTCTAGATATGTGTAGAACAGCAATCAACATTACTGGAGATGCTATGTGTACAGTAATTATTGCAAAATCTGAAGGCGAATTTAACGAAGCTATATATAATTCAGAAGTAGAAGAAAAGGTAATTGCATAAAAAATTGGGAGATAACAAAGGTTATCTCCCAATTTTTTATAAGAACTTTTCTTTTACTTTATTCCAGAAGTCGTAATCTTTTAATCTTAGTATTTTAGGTTTTAAGTCAGACATTCTTAAATGAATTTCTTCAATCTCATAGTGCTTATGTTCCATACCGTCTGTAATGATTAAAATAGAGTTTTCAAAAGTGTATTCAGGAAATATTTTTATAGTAGAATCTTCAGGCACAATAATACTTGAGGTAAAAGAACGATAAGCAGTAGTAGAAATAGGTGCTACAGGGGTGATTTGTAGTAGATTAAGCCTTGGATCTACAATACTTCCACCTAGGGAATAATTATAAGCAGTACTTCCTGTAGGGGTTGCTACTAAAACACCATCTCCGCTGAATTTTTCTAAAAAACTATCATCTAATGAAATATTAAGATGAATGGTTCTAGATTTGTCACCTTTTATAGCTATTTCATTAATTCCAATAATTTCAATACAATGGCTTTTTGTGCATACTAGTGCTTCTACAGGATGAAGTTCTTGTATGATATAGTCCCCTTTTTCATAGCGAAAAATAAATTCATCCAATTGATAAGGTGATAGCTCTTGAAAGAAGCCTAAGTGACCTGTATTGATTCCAATAATAGGCATGTCGGGAAAATTATTTTCATGTAAGGTATGAAGAAAAGAACCATCTCCTCCAACACATATAATTAAATCTGCGTTTTGATCAAATTCTTCTGGTACGAAGAAACCATTCTTTTCAAGTTTGTGCTTTAAAACTCTACTGGTTTCTTTTGAAATAGGACGATTGTTAGATATAATATTTACGATACGTGTTTGGATATTGCTCATGACATCACCTCGTTTAGCATTTTAAAATATTTAGTACATTTTAACATATTTACTATATTTATAAAAGAACAGAATAGACTATATAAAGATTATTGCTAAAATAAAATAAAACTAGTCTAAAAGTTTTAGATAGGGAAATATTAATGTTAGAAAAATATTAAAAATTGACGGAAATCTAAGAAAACAATATAATAAAAAATAGACATTTGAAGATAGTAGGTGAATTGATTGAAAAGGGAAGTAAATGAAATTCGTTCAGATGTATTAACATTTCATGTAGACGAAGAAAGTTCAGGATTATCATTAAAAGAAATATTGTATGATCGAATGAGATTATCTAGTAGATTAGTAAGAAAGGCAAAAAGAAAGAAAAATATACGAGTTAATGGAAATCGTATTTCATTCCATGCAACTTTGCGACGCGGAGATCTTGTTGAAGTAACTATGGAAGAAGAACCAAATCAGTTTGAGCCTCAAGATATACCAGTAGAAGTAGTATATGAGGATGTTGATTTACTCATTGTAAATAAGCAGCCAGGCATAGTTGTACATCCTACAAGAAGACATCCCATAGGAACTATGGCAAATGCTATCGTTCATTACATGAGAGAGAAGGGTGAAAGTTTTAAGATAAGATTTGTAAATAGATTAGATCGGGATACTTCAGGGCTTATTATCATTGCAAAAAATCCATATACACAGCAAGAATTGTCAAAACAAATGCAACAAAACAAAGTAGAAAAAATATATCTATCTGTAGTAAAAGGGATTATAGAAGAAAACACAGGAACTATTAATGAACCTATAGGAAGACCAGATGAGGAGGATATTCGAAGAAAAGTTTATGATGAGGGTCAGCCATCCATTACTCATTATAATGTTATCAATCGATTAGAGGAAGCTACAGTAATTAAAGTGAAATTAGAAACAGGAAGAACGCATCAAATTCGTGTACATATGTCATATATTGGGTACCCTTTGATTGGTGATGAATTATATGGATATGTAGATGAAGATCTTATAAAAAGACAAGCGCTACATGCGGAAAAATTAATTTTTCATCAACCAAGAACCAATGAGCGTATAGAAGTAATAGCTCCTATACCGAAAGATATCAAAGAGCTAATAGAGAAGTTAAGCTAAATATTGAGAACAAGGGATTTGAGAGAATTAAACCCTTGTTTTTTATTATAAAAAATTAACTAGTTTAGTTCCACGTTTTGATAAAATTTAATTGAATAAACATAGTAATGATAAAGTTATTTACAGCGAACGAATGTTCGCGTATAATATTGATATAATATACCGAAGCTTTGTGATGAGTTTGTTGATGAATATAGTATGAATGAAGTCCTTATAAGTGGGTATTATTTAAAATATAGGTTTATAGTATGTGAACGGTAGGATCAATATAGGGGTGAAAAAAATGAAAGATGCAATTTATAAAGTGTATTATGAAACGATTGTAGATATGGTTAGAACTATGGGTGTTGAATCAACAGATGATTATCTAAAGAGAGAGCTTACAGATATTACAAAAGATGTAGTACATATAAGAGAAAAGATTATGAATATGGAACAAGCTATATACAATATAACAAATAGTGATGAGATTAAGCATTTAGAATATGATATTAAAGATGCACATGATCTGTTAAGTGACTTACTTCAAAAGTTAGAAACAGCAGATAAAAGATATATATGTTTTAAGGAATATTTGAGAAGAAAGGAATAAAGTAAATAGATCAGGATTGTTCTTGGCCATGAGATATTATAATAGATAGAGATTGTGAAATAATTATGTAAAAAGAATTGAGAGTAGTCTCCCAATTCTTTTTGTGTTTAATTAGCAACCATAGCCCCCACCGAAGTACGGACAGCAGCAGAATAATACTACTAACAACAAGAAGAAAAATAATAAACTACTATCACAGCCACCAAAGATACCGCCAATACCGCCACATTGAGCATCTGCCATAGGATTATGCCTCCTTTATGATTATCATTTTGAATACTTTTCTTTTGTTCTAATACAAAATATGTAAATGACAAGATATATGTTCCAAAAATTTGAAGGATTATTTATTGGAACGTGGAATATAAAATAAGGAAAGTTTTAAAATGATTCATGAGCAATTGAAGATCATGAATGAACATTTAAAAGATGATGATAAAAAATAATAAGGTCATATCTAAATAGATTGGAGGCGATTTTCATGATTATAAGGATAGACCAAAGTAAATGCAGTGGGTGTAGAATGTGTATTGAAATATGTCCTGTTGGTGCTATTGAAGAGGGAGATAAGATTATGGTGGATATGTCTAGATGTATAAAGTGTCGTTCTTGTGTTGTTGCCTGTCCTTCAAAGGCTATTATTATAAAATAGAAAAGTACTTGTGAAATAAGAGCTTTAGTTAGACTAAAAGCTCTTATTTTATAAACATAAAGTTACAAAATATTACATAAATGATATAATATTCATATAAAAGGGGAGGGGGCAGGGCATATGAATAGACTAATAAAACAATTACCTAAAATTCTTTTATTGTGTATTGCTGGTATTCTAATTTTTCAACTTTGTGCAAGTAAAGAACAAAAGATGGATCTTCTTTTTAAACAATTTAATAATATAGACAATGGACCAGGAGCAAGTGTTATGGTTATAAAGAATGGTGAGATAATATTTAAGAAAAGTTATGGATTAGCAGATATGAAAAGGAAAATACCTGCTAATGAATATACTAATTATAGAATTGCATCTATGACAAAGGCGTTTACAGCAATGAGTATAATGATTTTAAAAGAAAAAAAGCTTTTAAAATATGATACAAAGCTAACAGATGTATTTTCAGATTTTCCTGATTACGGAAAGAAAATTACTATAAAAAATTTATTAGAGCATCAATCAGGTTTAATAGATTATCAAAAGATTATCTCTAAAGATCAGAAAGAACAAGTAAAGGACGAAGATGTATTGAAGTTATATAAAGTTCAAAATAGACTTGAATGTGAACCGGGAAGCAAATTCCAATATCGTGATGCTGATTATGTTCTTCTTGCAATGGTAGTTCAGAAAGTTTCTAGAATGAGATTTGCTGATTTTTTAGAAGAAAATATTTTTAATCCCTTAGAAATGAACAATACTGTTGCCTATGAAAAGGGCATATCTACAGTGAAAAATAGAGCTTATGGAACTACGAAGATAAATGGTAAATATATGGAAAGGGATCAGAGTCTTGTAAGTGCTGTTCTTGGAGATGGAGGGATATATACATCTTTAATGGATTATTATAAATGGGATCAAGCCCTATATACAGATAAATTGGTAAGCTTAGAAACGTTAAATGAAGCTTTTTCAAGTGGTTCGCCTACTGGAGAGGGAGATGTATGTGGATATGGTTGGTTCCATTATCTCAGCTATGGTAGAAAGGTAATAGGTTTTGCAGGAGGAACTTGTGGATTTGGAAGTGCAGTAGCACGTATTCCCTCTGAAAAATTAACGGTAGTAGTCCTTACAAATTACAATGCACCAAATAGTTTTATAAACACGTATTCGAAATATATGAAACCTATTGTAAAAATGTATAGCAAACCTATATAAGTGTGGATTTTTCCATAAGGGATAGATATGTAGATCAGGATTTCTCCTGATCATGAGGAAGGTGCAAAACTAGATGGCTGATAGAAAAATTATGTAGGGAGAATTGGGAATAAACCCAATTCTTTTTTAACATCTTCCATAGCCGTAACAATTGCAGAACAATATTACTAATAACAAGAAAAAGAATAGTAAACTGCTATCGCAGCCTCCAAAGATACCGCCAATTCCACCACATTGACTATTAGCCATTTATTTGCACCTCCTTTATGATTATGTATTTACTAAACTTTTTTCTTTTGTCCTAATACAAAGTATGCAGATTACAATAGATGTGTTACATAAATAAAATTAAAGGACTCTTGAAAAAGAGGCCTTTGATAATGGATAATTATTCTAATGGTTTTATATAAAATCAGATAAGAATTGGTTAGAAATCTAGGTGCATATGTTTATATGTAGAGAATTGGGAAAAATCCCAATTCTTTATTTTAACAACCACCACACATGTAAGGACAGCAGAATAATACTACTAGGAGCAAGAAGAAAAATAATAATTCGTCACGACTATTGAATAAACCACATCTACCATCAGCCATTTTTTAATCCCTCCCTTATCAGATATGTAAGTTTGATATTTTCTTGTCCTTTTCTAATATAGATTATGTAATATACAATACATATGTGATAAATAACAGGATGTTTTATAAAAAAGAATTAAGGTAGTGCCCAATTTTTTTCTTTTTGATTTACAATTATAAAATATGCAATTTTTAAAGGATGTGTTACTAAATAAATTTCTGTTTTTTAGAGAATAGAGGGTTGCAAAGTATTATGATAAAATGTAATTATAGTTGATAAAGGAAATTTTTCAATCAAATGGAAATATATTTATTATAGCAAGATAAGAATGGAGTTAAAACTATGGGAAAAAGTAATCATTCTAAAAAAGGAAATATAAAATTTTCAACTATTTCGGATTTGAATGATCTTCAAATAGTTTATGGTGAAGATGTGACAAATGCCTTTCCACTGCACATACATAAAAGAATTTGCATTGGAACTATTAGAAAAGGAAGAGGGATTTTATTTCATAAGGGAGAAGAACACATCCTTGAAAAAGGGAGTGTATATTTTATTAATTCTCAAGAGGTGCATTTAATAAGAGCACTTGATGAAAATGGTTTTAACCATTTGGTGTTTTCCTTTAGGGAGGATGTTTTTGAATCTATGTTTAAAAGAAAAATAAATTTTAAATATTCAAGTGTGTTGGATCAAGAGGTATCTAATGAACTTATTAAACTTTATAAGGTTATTGAAGAATTGGATGCCTTATTGAAAAAGGAATATGATCTTGTTATGGTATTATCAAAAATTATTTCTTTATATGGAGAAAATATGAAGGAATTAGATAGAGATAAAGGAAAAATTCATATAGATATGAAAAAAATCTGTAGATATATTGAAGAAAATTATATTGAAAATTTTACACTAGGGGAATTAGCCAATATATCAAAAATTAGTAAATTTCATTTTTCTAGGATGTTTAAAAAAGAGATTGGTATTTCACCATATAATTATCAAATACAAATTAGAATAAAAAACGCACAAAAACTTCTGCTTAAAAGAAAAAATATTGCTTCTGTAGCGTATGAAAGTGGATTTGTTGATCAAAGTCATTTCACTAAATTTTTCAAGAAAATAGTAGGCATTACTCCTGCTCAATATGTAAAAATGAATAAGATCATAAAATGAGGCAAAGAATTATACTTTGCCTCATTTTTATAGTAATGCAGGAGTAAATTTTGCTAATATATATATACCAGAATCACCTGCAACTACTTTATGTGTTAAGTCAGCTGGAATAACAGCGACACTTCCAGGACTATATGGAATTTTTTTCTTATCAAGAAGACAAACACCATTTCCTTGAATGACTTCATGGATTTCTATTTTTCCTTCATGAATATGTGTGTCAATTTTGCAGCCAGGATCAACTCTTACTAAATGACAACTCAACTGATTGTTTGTTTCTACTCCTTGAACAAGATGCTTAAGATAAACGCCTTCAAAGGTAGGGTGGGGATGCCATTTTAAAGATATGATTTGCTCATCCTTTTCTAAATAACTAACCTTATTTTTTTCAAAGTTTTCAATAAAATTTTTTTCAAACATGATTATTCCTCCTAAAATATAAATTTGAAAGTTTATACTCATAGAGTAATATTTTTGAATCATAAGGTATTGTATAATATTGCTATTCCTATATTTTTCAAAATTCGAAAATTCGCAAAAATGAATATTTATAACATAAATGTATTCGTGTTAAAAACATATGTAAGTTATGTATAAACAAATTTTACGAAAAAGATTGAAAAATGTTGTAGATTCATTTATACTACATAGTATCTTTATTAATTATTTTGAATAATAAAAAGGAAGGAGGCAGTTGAATTTAGGCCAATTTCTGTAATGTAGCAGTAATAGGTAATTGAAAATTCTTGTAATTAAATAGGATTTATGATAAAATTTTGTTATTGTGTGAATTTTGAGAGTATTCAATTCGACAAAAACAAAAATGCCATTTATTTATGTACTATTGTTTGCGAGGCGAATACAATTAGATTCAGCAAAATATTAATGAGCATAGGGGTGAAAAATCAAAATGTCAGATTTATTAAAAAAATGGAATCAGTTAAGTTTGGTTAAGCGAATTATTATAGGATTAATTGTAGGTATTGTTTTAGCTGTTACGATTCCTAAGGTAGCACAACCAATTGTCATTTTGGGTTCATTATTTGTAGGTGCTTTAAAATCCGTTGCACCTATATTGGTATTTTTCTTAGTAATGGCTGCTATTTCTCAACATAAGAGTGGTCAAAAAACAAATATGAAGTCCGTACTAATTCTTTATCTTTTAGGAACATTTTTAGCAGGTCTTGTTGCTGTTGTAGCAAGTTTTATGTTCCCGGTAACATTAAAACTTGTAGCAGGTGTCGACAGTATAGCTCCTCCAGAAGGTGTTGTTGAGGTATTAAAAAAATTATTCATGAATATTGTTGATAATCCAGTGCATGCCCTTGCTAATGCTAATTATATAGGTATTTTAACTTGGGGATTACTTCTTGGACTTGCCTTGAAAAAAGCACCTGAGACTACAAAAACAATGATTGTTAATGCTTCAGAGGCTTTATCTCAAATCGTAAAATGGGTAATCAACCTTGCGCCGTTAGGTATTATGGGTTTAGTATTTAATACGATTGCTACAAATGGTATTGAGTCTTTAATGGACTACTTCCACTTACTTCTTGTATTGGTAGGTTGCATGGCTTTTGTAGCACTTGTTATAAATCCAATTATGGCATTTGTTATGATGCGTCAAAATCCATATCCCCTTGTATTTAAGTGTTTAAAGGATAGTGGGATTACAGCTTTCTTTACACGAAGCTCTGCTGCAAATATTCCAGTAAATATGAACTTGTGTGAAGAATTAGGGTTAGATAAGGATACTTACTCAGTATCTATACCCCTTGGTGCTACTATAAACATGGCTGGTGCAGCTATTACAATTTCTGTATTAACACTTGCAGCAGTTAACACACTAGGCATTCATGTAGATATGGGTACAGCATTAATTCTTAGCGTACTTTCAGCGGTAAGTGCGTGTGGAGCTTCAGGTGTAGCTGGTGGTTCATTATTATTAATTCCTCTTGCGTGTAGTTTATTTGGTATTCCAAATGACGTAGCAATGCAAGTTGTTGGTGTAGGCTTTATTATAGGGGTTATTCAAGACTCTTGTGAAACAGGACTTAACTCGTCAACAGATGCACTTTTCACTGCTGTTTCTGAATTTGCAGAATGGAGAAAAGAAGGAAAGAAAATCGTTATTTCTAAAAAATAAAAAATATAGAATAATAAAACAGGGTTAGCTTAGCTAACCCTGTTTTATTATTTTTAAATTAATGGATTCTTTCATAGGGATATTCATTTCGAACATGATAATGAAGATAATATCCAATATCAGATGAATGTATTAAATTGTTATAAATAATTTGGGGAACACCATGATGCTGATAGGTTTCACCAGAAACAAATGTTATTTCTAATATTTGATTGGTAGGATCATAACCTACAGATTGAATAGTGTTTGAATGTACCTTTACTTTTGTCATTTCATTCGCTCCTTTATCCGATTTTATATATTGAAAAGACACATCAAAATAAAAATGGTACAAGTAAATTATACTAAATGAACATTCAAAAAAATGTAGAAAGGTGTTGTCGCTTAAAAAAAAATTATAAAATATAAAATTATTTGCTTGTCTTTTTTCATAAATATGTAGAGGAGGGTGAGTCTGAGTATTAAAATTAGAAATTTATTCCAATATCTTGTATAATTTGTTTATAAGGCGAAAAGGAGAAAATAAATTATGAATTTTAAGAAGTATTTTATAATGTGTGGGGTTTTTATATTTTTGCAGTTTGTGGATAATGATCCTACAAACGTAAAATTTTTTTTGGCATTCGCTATAGTCATTTTATTATTTGATATGGTTAAATACATAAAGATGAAGAATAGAGAAAAGAATGTGGAAAAATTTATAATAAAAGGGCGGGTAGTTAGCAAAAGAGTGGATACAAAAAATTGTTGGGAATCAAGTACGAATGGGCATGTTTATCTAGGTTCTACATACTTATATGTTATTGTTATAGAAAATAAAAATAACAATAGGTTTGATATTATAATCAAAGAATATAAATATCGACATTTAGTAGGGGATATTTATAATTTAGGAGATACTCTTGAAGTTTATGTGAAAAAATATAAGGATGAAGAGTACTATCATAGAATAAAAGAATGATAATAGCTATTTAAAAGGATTAAAGATAAGAACTTTAAATTTCATGTGTTTTAGAATAATGATTATGGGTAAATATTTAATATCAAAGGAAACTGGTTTATAAGTTTGAACCGAAGTACTGGATCAAAACTTAAAATCATAGGCCTTTGTTAAATAAATAAAAGGGGTGAGTATATCAATACGATGAAATTTAAGCCAGCAAACCCCAATGGGAAAACCTAAGGAACAGTTATTCAGTAGCCCTATGTTATTGAAACTGTTCCTTAGGTTTTTTGGTAAATATTACATTTATAAAAATTTGTTATAATGATTTATTTAGGGTATATAAATAATAAATTATTAACCAATAAAACCTAGGAAGGGAGGATAGATATTATGAAAAAAATATTAATTGCTTATGATGGATCGGATAATGGAAGAAAAGCGCTATTGAAAGGTAAGGAGATAGCTGAAAAGTTTTTATCAGATGTGATGATTCTTTATGTAGTTGATGACCAGCTTAGTCGAATGTATAGTCATACACAGAAATTACCAAATACAGATACAATCCTTCAGAAAATAGGAGAACAGATGCTACAAGATTGCTTAGACTATTTTAAAGGGTACCAAGGAAATGTCTATCCTATCACTAAAACTGGGAACCCTGCAGCAGTTATTATTGAAACAGCAGAGGAAAAAAATGTAGACTTAATTTTCATAGGTAGCAGAGGATTATCTCGAGTACAAAAAATACTTATGGGAAGCGTTTCAAACAAGGTAGCAAATTATTCGAATAAATCTGTAGTAATTGTAAAATAAAGAAGATGATTATAGCTGCAGAAGGCATAGCTTTCTGCTATTTTTTTTTTGAAAGGAAAATATTTAAAATAGAATTAAGAATGAGAATGACTATTTTTTATAGGACAAATTATTATAAAGATATAGTATAATTTTTACTAGAAGAGAAATGACTGCTAAAATTAGTTGTTATACTTAAAAATAAAAAGAATACAAAGAAGTATACTTTTGCTATTTTGACATAATAAATTATACCAAAATATTGAGGTGGAAAAATGAATAAAACGATTGGCATATTAGCCCATGTAGATGCAGGAAAGACAACATTTTCTGAGCAACTTCTTTATCATACAAAAAGTATTCGACAAAGAGGAAGAGTAGACCATAAGGATGCTTTTTTAGATAGTCATCATATAGAAAAAGAACGAGGAATTACAGTATTTTCAGATCAAGCTCTTATAAATTATAACGATTCAAATTATTATTTAATAGATACACCGGGACATGTGGATTTTTCACCAGAAATGGAGAGAGCAATTCAGGTGATGGACTATGGGGTAGTGATTATCAGTGCAGTTGAAGGGGTACAGGCCCATACAGAAACGGTGTGGCAACTACTTAGAAAATATAAGGTACCTACCTTTTTCTTTTTGAATAAAACAGATAGAGTGGGTGCAGATGTTGAGGGCGTATTAGAAGAAATTCGATTGAATTTAACAGATGATGTTTGTCCCATTACAAATGCTTTTGATCAAGGGGAAATAAAAGAAGCGTTGATAGAATTTATTGCTGAACGAGATGAATTTCTTTTCGAAAAATATATGGAAGAAGATTATGATAAGGATTTATGGTTAGAGGCATTACGTTCTATGATTAAAGAAAATAAAATTTATCCATGTGCTAGTGGTTCTGCACTACAAGATATAGGAATTATAAGTTTTTTAGAGCAACTAGATCAATTAACGGTTACATATTATTCTGATGAAAAACAATTTGCAGGAAAAGTTTACAAAATACGACATGATGATAATGGGACTAGAATCACTTATATGAAAGCCATAAGGGGTACATTAAAGGTAAGAGATGAGTTGAGTTATGGGGGTGATGACAATAGGATTTGCGAAAAAATCACCCAAATAAGAGTTTATAATGGTAGTAAATTTAAAACGGTGGACAAAGTAGTAGCAGGCCAAGTTTTTGCAGTAACAGGAGTAACAACGGCAGCAGCAGGTGATGGGGTAGGAGACTTGAAAGAAAAAGGTGTTTATGAGATGATACCTACTCTAAAATCTAAGGTCATATTCGATTCATCTTTAAATGTAAAAGAAGTTTTAAAAAGCTTTAAAATATTAGATGCTGAAGATCCATCTTTAAATGTCATATGGGAAGAAAAACTAAAAGAAATTCATATTCATGTGATGGGAACTATTCAGTTAGAGATTCTACAAGCGTTGATCAAAGAACGATTTGGTTTTATAGTGACATTTGGAATACCTGAAATCCTCTATAAAGAAACCATTAATACAGTTGTAAATGGCTATGGGCATTTTGAACCTTTAGGCCATTATGCGGAGGTTCATCTTAAATTAGAACCTACTAAAAGAAATAGTGGTATAACATTTGAAAATATTTGTCATGTTGATAATCTCACAACAGGGCATCAGAATTTAGTTAGACATCATATTTATGAAAGAGAGCATCATGGTGTATTAACGGGTGCACCTATAACCGATATAAAGGTGACTTTACTAACAGGAAGAGCGCATAATAAGCATACTAGTGGTGGTGACTTTAGAGAAGCTACTTATAGGGCATTAAGACAAGGATTAGAAAAAGCAAAAAATGTATTACTTGAACCTTTCTATGATTTTAAAATTAAAGTGGAATTAGATCATTTAGGAAGAGTATTATCAGATATACAAAAATCTTATGGCACTTTTGATCCTCCTAAAACCGTAGGAGATAAAGCAATCATAACAGGAAAAGTACCAGTGGTGAATTTTATGAACTATAGCACAGAATTAGCTTCTTTTACACAAGGACGAGGGATGATTCACTTGAGTTTTGGCGGGTACTATCCTTGTCATAATGAAGAAGCGGTGGTTGAAAAAATTGGTTATAAAAAGGATGCAGATATGGAGTATACTTCCTCTTCTATTTTTTGTTCAAAAGGACAAGGTTATGTAGTATCTTGGGATCAAGCGGAAAGTGAGATGCATTGTCTAGATTAATTTTATATTTTAATGACTAGAACCAGAGTATTCCATTATGAAAATTGAAAATAAAATAATTGATAAATATTAGATTTGTAAAATCTCTATTATTGAACAGTATAGTAGCTTGTGATAAGCCATATACTGTTTCTTTTATTAAAATATAAATTAAAATGTAACTTTTTCTATTCTCATACGTTAATAGAGTGAAAGGAGATATAATAAGTGAAAAAAAACACATTAGACGAGATTTATCAAGCATTTATGGAAGATATATATTATTATCTCTTATCACTTTGCAGAAACAAGCATGTTGCAGAAGATATTATGCAAGAGACTTTCTTTAGAGCCTATTTGTATTTTGAGGATTGTTCATATGATAAAGTAAAGCCATGGTTATTTAGAGTAGCTCATAATGCATATATTGACTTTGTAAGAAAGAACAGTAGAAGTTATGTGAAAAGTAATGATTTTTTTTATGCTATTGCTGATAGGAAAACACCAGAAGGTAAACTTTTAATAAAAGAGCAGTATGAGGAGATTGTAGATCTTATAGGAAAGTTGCCAGAAAAACAAAAACAAGTCCTATTACTTTGTGATTTCAATGATTTGTCTTATAAAGAAGCTGCAGAGATTATGAATATAAGTTTATCTTATATAAAAGTCTTGTTATTTAGGGCAAGACAACATCTAAGAGATAGAGTAGAGAGGGATGAGTGTTTTGAATGATGATTTTAAGAAAAAGTTAAAGGATTATACAGAAGGAAAATTATCTAAACAGGAGAAAAAACAAATTGAAGAAGACTTAGAAAAACTTGAACAATACCAAGAATTTTTAGATGGAGAAGTTGAACAAGATACGAATCAAAGAAATAAAGAAATATTTTATGGGCATAAGAATGAAAAAAAGATATTAAGAATTGGAAAATGGAAAGCTAGAATTCAAAATGCTTGTACTGGTATAGGTATGCTTATTGTACTTGTTATAGTATTTAGCTTTATCACCTCATTATTTTATTATAGTGGAGAACCTACTAGGCTTGAAATATATGAGGATGTGATTGAATCTACTTTAGGGATTACACAGCCTAATGTAAGTACAACATCAACAAGTATGGGTCCAAATCCATTTTTAACAGCAACCATTGCAAAGAAGCTAGTGAAAAGAGTTGGTAAAGAGGATATAATCATTGGAGACGCAGATTATGATTTTTTTCTAGGACGTTTAAATAATCGAAATTTAAAATATATTTTTGATAATTCTCATCGAATTATATTTGATTATCCTAATGGTTCTGTAGATCAATGGATGCATAGAGAATGGAAAAAGCTTGAGAAACTCCCAGAAGGTACTGTTGCAGAAGTTTATCTATCTTTAGATAAATTTTATGAAACGGATGAGATACTAAAAAAATTTATAGATAAAGATGTAGATCTACTATGGTTTGCAGTAGACACAGGGAATGAGGAGAAAATGATAACGAATCCTATCGGGTTCCCTGAGGCTCCTATATGGCATGATGATGATTTTATTTTGGAAAGTAGACAAGAAGAAGGAGGATTTTTCACGAAGACTGTAACAGAAAGCAGATCAGCTCCAACAGTTGAAAAATATGGAAGTGGTAAGGTGCGTAATGAAAATTTTATGAAAACTTTAAAATTCATCAAAAAATATGATTCCATAGCGTCTGAAGTAGCTCCATTTAAAACACGAAATATCCAGGAAAAGATAGATTATATTCAGAAAAATGGTGTAAAAATATATGGCATGGTGATTACAGGTCCAACAAAAGAGCTATTAAATTTGAAGGAAGAAGAATGGATCAAGGGAATGGAGGTTGGTGAGGTTAGGTTGTGGAATTGGTAAGAAGATTAAATAGCAGATAAGCAAAGGGTATGGATATAAAATAAAATGGAATAAGTGTAATAAATTAATAGCGTTGTGATCGATCTTGATAAAAATTGAATAATTGATTTTATGAAATTCTCTTTAGCAAAAAACTAAAGAGGATTTTTGTATTTAACAGAACATATACAAGCCAAACAGCATAAGATATAAAGATTACGAATTTTTAGATATAAATATTCTAGTTTTAAAATACGAAATAACAACATACATATAATTACAAGTAGTATTATATTTATTTGATGAGGAAATGAGTAGGACTTTTATAGTATTTGTGTGTTTTCTAGAAAAGGGGGGCTTTAAGAGGATATGATGGATTTTTCTGCAATTATTAAGAAGGATAGAGAAGAGAGGAAAAAAGAGCATTTTGAGGGAACATTCCTAGATTATCTTAAGATTTTGAAAGAAAATCCTTCTGTATGTATGTTGGCACACCAAAGAATGTATGAAAGAATCATGGAAAAGGGAGTAGAGGTAATTAATACAGAAGAAAACCCAAGACTTAGAAGAATACATGGAAATGAATTAATTAAAAAATACAATTTTTTTAAGAATGATTTCTTTGGAATCGATAAAAGTTTAATGAAAATGGTAAGGTATTTTAACACAGCAGCTATGAAAGGTGAAGAATCTAGGCAGGTACTTTACTTAGTTGGGCCTGTAGGAGCAGGTAAATCATCATTGATGGAAAGCTTAAAAAGAGCACTTGAGATGGGTTCGCCAGTATATGGGATTAAAGGATGTCCTATGAGAGAGGAACCCCTTCATCTTGTTCCTAAGCATTTAAGAGAACAATTTGAAGAATTGTTAGGAATAAAAATTGAAGGAGATTTATGTCCTATTTGTAGATATCGATTAAAGCATGAATACAATGGTGAATTTGAGAAAGTTCCTGTAGAAACAGTAGATTTTAGTATCAGATCAAGAAAAGGAGTAGGGGTAGTTCCTCCAGTAGATCCTAATAATCAAGATACATCGGTTTTAACAGGTTCTGTAGATATTTCTAAACTAGATCTATATCCAGAGGATGATCCAAGGGTATTATCTTTAAATGGAGCATTCAATGTTGGGAATAGAGGTATTGTAGAGTTTATAGAGGTATTTAAAAATGAAGTTGAGTATCTTCATACGATGATTACTGCAACCCAAGAAAAGAGTATTCCATCTCCTGGGAAGGGGTCTATGATTTATTTTGATGGTATTATTTTAGCTCACTCTAATGAGGCAGAATGGAATAAGTTCAAAGCAGATCATACGAATGAAGCTATTTTAGATAGAATTGTTAAAATTGAGATTCCTTATTGCCTTGAATTGAATGAAGAAGTAAAAATTTATGAAAAGATCCTTAAAAACAGTAAATTCACAGCACATATTGCACCTCATACTATAGAAGTAGCTTCTATGTTTGCTATCCTTACAAGACTTACACCTTCAAATAAAGTTGATCCTTTAACAAAATTAAAGATTTATAATGGAGAAGAAATTGTAGAAAAAGGTAGCACTAAAAGAGTTGATATCCTAGAACTACGTGAAGAAGCATCTAGAGAAGGAATGACAGGAATATCTACAAGATTTATTATGAAAGCTATAGATACTGCTATGGCAGAAGCGGAACATGATTGTATTCATCCTATTTTAGTTTTAGAGGTTTTAGTCAAATCAGTAAAAGAGTTATCTATTAGTGATGAGGAAAAGAAAAAGTATTTAAATTTCATTCAAAATGTTATCAAAAAAGAGTATCATAAGCTTCTTGAAAAAGAAGTAACAAAGGCCTTTATTCATGGATATAATGAGCAGGCAGAGGATTTATTCAATAATTATCTAGACCATGCAGAAAGCTATGTGAATAAGACAAAAATTAAAGATAGTAGCACGGGTGAGGAGTTAGAGCCTGATGAAAATTTCTTAAGATCTATTGAAGAACAAATTGGTATTACCAAGAGTGCAGCAAAAGGATTTAGACAGGATGTAACTTCGTATATGTTCTATTTGATGCGTAGTAAAAGCAAGATTGACTATAAGTGCTATGAGCCTTTGAAGGAAGCTATTGAAAAGAAACTAACAGGTTCTGTAAAGGAATTAAGTAGAGTCATTACTCGTACAAAGGTAAGGGATAAGGATCAAAATAAGAAGTATGATGCCATGGTAGAAGAAATGAAACGAAATGGATATTGTGATCATTGTTGTAATGTGATTTTGAAATATGCTGCCAATAATTTGTGGAAGGATTAAAGTCTAATGTATAGACATACGTGTTTTTTACATGTATGTCTATAGATTTCATTTGAATATTCGTATGGAGGTGAGATAGGTGGCCATATTTCGGGAGTTTGATAGCCGGGGAAGAGATCGGTCGGCAGAAGATAGAAGAAGGCATAGGGAGCTTGTAGAAGATTCCATTAAGAAAAATATAGGCAATATTATTGCCGAAGAAAGTATTATTGGCAAAAGTAAGGATAGAAAGATTAAAGTTCCTATCAAGGGAATTAAAGAATATCAATTTATTTATGGAAAGAATCAAAAGGGAACAGGTTCAGGAACAGGAGAGGAAAAAAGAGGGGATAAAATAGGGCAAGAACAGATGGAGAAAGGGAAAGAAAAAGCTGGAAATCAAGAGGGCGAAGATATTTATGAAACAGAGATCAGTATTGAAGAATTGATACAATATTTATTTGAGGATTTAAATCTTCCCTTTATGCAAAGAAAGAAGTTTAGTGAGATCGAATCGGAAAAGAATTTTAAGCGACTTGGATATCAAAGAAAAGGAATTCCACCAAGACTTGCAAAGAAGAGATCTGTTGTTGAGAAAATAAAAAGAAAAAAGGCTTATGAAAGAGGAAAAGATGAAAATCAGAATTATGATGAAGAAAAAAGATTTCCTTTTAAAGAAGACGATTTAAGATATTATCGAGTGCGTGAAGATGTGAGAAGAGAAAGTAATGCAGTAGTTATTTGTATTATGGATACTTCTGGATCTATGACCCTTACCAAAAAATATTTAGCTAGAAGCTTTTATTTCCTTTTATATCAATTTGTAATGCTAAAGTATGTTCATGTAGAAATCGTATTTATTGCCCACACCACTACTGCTAAGGAAGTAAGTGAAGATGATTTTTTCCATAAGGGAGAATCAGGAGGAACTTATATTAGTAGTGGTTATGAAAAAGCTTTAGAAATTATTGAAAAAAGGTATAATCCTGAAGTTTGGAATGTATATGCATTTCATTGTAGTGATGGAGATAATTGGTCAGAGGATAATAAAAAAGCGGTAAAAGCGGCTCAAGAACTATGTGAAACTTGCAATCTTTTTGGATATGGGGAGATTGTACCAGGATATTATACAAGAATGAGTACCATTAAAGCAGAATACAATTTGAAGGTGAAATATCCAAACTTTTCGATTGTGACTATGTCAAGAAAGGAGGATATTGTTCCTGCACTTAAAAGAATATTAGACAAAGAAAATGGGTTACAGGAATAATGATTTTGCCTATGATGGAATATACCCTTAAAGAGCTTGAAAAATGGAATGTAAAGATTGAAAGAATCGCCAAAGAAGAGGGGCTTGATTTTTATCCTCAAGAATTTGAAATATGTAGTTATGAAGATATGATCTGTTATGAGGCTTATGTGGGAATGCCCTCTCACTATCCTCATTGGAGTTATGGAAAATCCTATGAAAAGAAAAAAACCCTTTATAAGTATAATGTGACAGGACTTCCCTATGAGATGGTGATTAATTCTAATCCTTGTATTGGATATTTGATGAGAGATAATACATTTCTATTGCAGATTTTAACTATGGCTCATGTATATGGGCACAATGATTTCTTTAAAAATAATAGGTTGTTTGCTGAAGGAACTCACGCTGATAATACTATAGAAATGTTTAAAAATCATGGGGATCGAATTAGAAGCTACATACATGATCCTAGCATTGGATATGAAAGGGTAGAAAGAATACTGGATGCAGCTCATGCATTGAGTTTTCAAACATCGAGGGTGATAGGGTGTAAAAAATTATCACAAGAAGAGAAGAAGAAAAGAATTCTTGAGAAATATTATGAAGAAATGAAGGTCACCAGTATTATAGAGGAGAAAAAAGATATTCCTTTTCCAGATTTAGAAAAGATTCCTCTAGAGCCTACAGAAGATCTCTTAGAATTTTTAATTCAATATGGAAAACTTGAGGAGTGGGAAAAGGATATATTGAGTATTGTAAAAGAAGAAACACAGTATTTTATTCCTCAGATTGAAACAAAGATTATGAATGAAGGCTGGGCAAGTTATTGGCATTATAATATTGTAAAACGATTAGATTTGCCTCAAGAGTTGTATATGGAATTTTTAACAAGACACAATCAAGTGATTAGACCTTTTTTAGGAAATGTGAATCCTTATTATGTAGGGTTCAAAATATTTAAAGATCTTGAAGAAAAATATGGAAAAGAAAAGATTTTTGAAGTTCGAAAGATGGAAAGAGATGCATCTTTTATTCGAAGATATCTTACGAAAGAACTTTGTTATGAGATGAATCTATTTCAATATAAAAAGAGAGATAAAGATTATTTGATAGAAGAAATAAGTGATGAAGAAGGATATAAAATTATCAGAAATACCTTAGCTAGTAATACTGGAATGGGATCTATACCGAATATAAAAGTAATGGAGGTATTAAAAAAAGATCATACTCTTTTGATCATTCATGAATATGATGGAAGAGAGTTAGAATTATCTTATGCTTATGAAACGTTAAGATACCTACAGACCCTTTGGGGAGGAAAAGTAGAGTTAAGAACAATTGTTGATAAGACCAAGAAAAGGATTATATGTGATGAAAGTAGAAATATATTTTTAAAAAAAGAAGAAACTGCAAAGAAATAGGAATAAATTTCCTGTTTCTTTTTTGTGAAAATAAGTATTCTAATACATAAGGTTTATTTTTGAATTTTGAATGTTAATTTGTAGATTCTTCAAAAAATTATGTATTGACAAGAGGAAGTAGATATTATAACATATCTTGTATTCAATTTTTAAAGAAAAGTAGGTGGTGAAAGATGGTATTAAATCAAAATAATACGCCATTATTTGATGCTGTAAAAGCCTATCGTGAGAGAAAGGTTATTCCCTTTGACGTACCAGGGCATAAACATGGAAATGGAATACCAGAGTTTGCAGAATTTGTTGGAAAAAAGGTATTAGAAATAGATGTGAATTCTATGAAACCACTTGATAATATTAGTAATCCTATCAGTGTGATCAAAGAAGCTGAAGAATTAATGGCAAAGGCTTATTGGGCAGATCATTCATTTTTTATTGTAAATGGAACTACTACAGCAGTACAAGCTATGATTATGAGTGTATGCCAACCTGGAGATAAAATTATCTTGCCTAGAAACGCCCATAAATCAGCTATCAATGGACTTATATTAAGTGGGGCTTTGCCTGTGTATATTCAGCCAGAAACGAATGAAGAACTTGGCATTGCTATGGGTGTATCTGTAGAGAGTGTAGAGAGAGCAATTGCTAAAAACCCAGATGCAAAAGCTGTATTTATTGTGAACCCTACTTATTATGGGGCTGTTTCAGATATTAAAAATATTGTGAAACTTGCTCATAAACATGGGATGGCAGCTTTGGTGGATGAAGCTCATGGTGCACATTTTCGCTTTTCTGAGGAACTTCCAAGGGAAGCCATGGAATTAGGAGCTGATATGTCAGCTGTAAGTCTTCATAAAACAGGTGGCTCTTTAACACAAAGCTCTGTTTTGTTATTAAATGAAGGTTTAATCGATAAAAATACTGTAAAAACAATACTAAATTTAACCCAGACGACTAGTGCTTCTTATCTTTTAATGTCAAGTTTAGATGTAGCTAGAAAAATGCTTGCGACTAAAGGAGAAGAAGTATTATCAAAAATATTGAAGCTTACAAGAGAAGCTCGAGATGAAATCAATAAGACCCAAGGACTTTATGCTTTTGGAAAGGAATTAATTAGAACTCCTGGTGTTTTTAATTTTGATGAAACAAAATTAGGAGTGAATGTAACGGGTCTTGGATTGACAGGGTTTGAGGTATATGACATATTAAGGGATGAATATAATATTCAAGTTGAGCTTGGAGATGTTTTGAACATACTTGCCATTGTAAGTGTAGGAGATACAGAAGAGTCCCTTAAAGGGTTAGTGAATGCTTTAAAGGATATAAGTGAAAAATATAGAAAAAGTAAGACAACACAAATAAAATATGCAAAAATTGCTCTAGAAAACCCAGAAGTTATTGTTTCCCCAAGAAATGCTTTTTATGCTAGAAAGAAATTTGTGAAATTAGAAGAAGCTGAAGGAGAAATAAGCGGAGAATCTATCATGGCATATCCGCCGGGAATTCCTATAGTGACTCCAGGGGAGCGAATAAGCAGAGAAATGATTAATTATATAAAATTTTTAAAGAGTCAGCATAGTATGATGACCGATTCACAAGATCCTTATGTAGAAAAAGTTAAAGTTTTAGGACTATAAAAAATAGCGTTCCTTAGGAACGTTATTTTTGTGTCGCTTTTTAGCGTAAATTTGGTTATAAAATTATCATAAAGAGTATTGACATTTCCTCAAAAAATAGTATATTTAATATTGGTAAACTTAAGGTTTAGTAAACTTGAAGTTTACCAATATTAAATAAAGACGATGACAATTAAAAATGAGCAAACGATAATCTTTGGATTGGAGTGCAAAAATGGATATTGGTAGGAAACTGAAGCGTCTTAGAATTTTGAATGGTTTGACCCAAGAAGAATTGGCTATGAGGACAGATCTTACAAAGGGATTTATTTCTCAAATAGAAAGGGATTTAACTTCTCCTTCTATAGCAACTTTAATGGATATTCTTGAAGCACTAGGAACGGATATCAGAAAGTTTTTTAGTGAATCGGAAGAAACAAAGGTTGTTTATAGAAAGGATGAAATTATATCTAGTGAGAATGAAAAACTAGGACATACGATTGATTGGTTGATTTCAAATGCACAAAAAAATAGTATGGAGCCTATTCTTATTACCATAGAAAGTGATGGAACAAGTAATGTTGAGAAGCCTCATGAAGGGGAAGAATTTGGATATGTTTTATCAGGAAGTGTATATGTAATCGTAGGAGATAAAAAATATAAAGTGAACAAAGGGGAGAGCTTTTATTTTAAATCTCATCAAGAACATTATTTAAAGAATAGCTTTAAAAGAAAAGCTATTGTCATATGGGTATCTTGCCCACCTTCATTCTAAGGATATAAATGGTTATGCAGTATAAATTTTATCATAGAAAGGGGTCATGTTAATGAAAATTGAGCAATTGGGAAGACATATTTTGGTGGAATTTTATAATTGTGATAAAGAAATTTTAAACGATCATCATTTAGTAGAAAAATATATGAATGAAGCTGCAAAAAAAGCAAAAGCTACTATTGTAAAGAGTGTGTTTCATATGTTTAATCCATGGGGAGTAAGTGGAGCAGTCATTATTCAGGAATCCCATTTGACCATTCATACATGGCCTGAATATGGTTATGCTGCTGTTGATTTATTTACTTGTGGAGATGAAGTGAATCCATGGCTTGCTTTTGATCATTTAAATGAAAAATTGAAAGCTGAAAAAACTGAGACGACAGAAGTCCCAAGAGGGATTGTAGAGAAAATCAAGCATTTTTCTAAAGAAGAACTTGAGATTGTAAACTTTAAGCCAGATATAAAATAAAAGACTAGGAGGAAGAAATATGGAATTATGGTATACAGAAAATCATACAGAAACGGTTAAATTTTCAATCAAGGTGAAAGAACATCTTTATACGAAGGCAAGTCCATTCCAGCAAATCGATGTTTTTGATACATACGAATTTGGAAAACTGCTTACAATAGATGGACTTGTTATGATTACAGAAAAAGATGAATTTATCTATCATGATATGATTACCCATGTACCAATGGCTACAAACCCTAATATCAAAAAGGTTTTAGTAATTGGTGGTGGAGATGGAGGAACTGTTAGAGAGCTTACTAGATATAAAACAATCGAAAAAATTGATATGGTTGAAATCGATAAAGTAGTTGTAGATGCTTCAAGAGAGCATTTTAATATTACTGCGTGCAAGTTAGATGACCCACGAGTAAGTCTTTATTTTGAAGATGGTATCAAATTTGTAGAAGGAAAAGAAAATATGTATGATCTAATCATTGTGGACTCAACAGATCCTATAGGACCTGGAGAAGGACTTTTCACAACAGAATTTTATAAAAATTGCTACAAAGCATTAACAGAAGAAGGAATTCTTGTAAATCAAAATGAAAGTCCTTATTATGAAGATGATGCAAGAGAAATGATTAGAGCGAGCCAAAAAATAAAGAAAATTTTTCCAGTTGCAGAAGTTTATCAAGCACATATCCCAACTTATCCTTCTGGACATTGGTTATTTGGGTTTGCATCTAAGAAACTCCATCCATTAAAAGATTTTAATGCACAAAAATGGAACGATTTAGGATTGAAAACAAAATACTATAATACAGATTTACATAAAGGTAGTTTTGCACTTCCAAACTATGTTAAGGAGATGATTGAAACTGGAACGATCTAAGAATGTTTTAACTTTTTTAGGATTTGATAATGAATACAATGAGTCGAAAATAGTAGTTTTTGGAAGTCCCTTTGATGGGACAACATCCTTTAGACCAGGAACAAGATTTGCACCTGGCATCATGAGAAATGAGTCTTATGGATTAGAAACTTATAGCCCCTATTTAGATAAAGATTTAGAAGATATCACTGTATTTGATGCAGGAGATTTGGATTTTCCCTTTGGAAATACCAAAAAGGTATTAGATATGATTAGGTCCTTTACAACAGATATTGTAAGAAATGGGAAAATACCTGTAATGATAGGTGGTGAGCATCTTGTTACATTGCCAGCTGTAGAGGCTGTGTATAAAGAACATAAAGATTTATGTATTCTTCATTTTGATGCTCATACGGATCTTAGGGAAGATTATATGGGAGAGAAGCTGTCTCATGCAACTGTTATAAGAAGAATTTGGGATTTCCTTGGAGATCATAAAATTTATCAATTCGGAATAAGATCAGGAGAAAAATATGAATTTGAGTGGGCGAAAGAGCATACCAAGTTGACAAAGTTTACTTGTGATGGATTAAAGGATGCAGTGAAAGAGATAGGGGACAAACCTGTATATGTAACTATTGACCTAGATATTCTAGATCCTTCTATTTTTCCAGGAACAGGAACCATTGAACCAGGAGGAATATCTTTTCATGATATGATGGAAGTAATCAGTACGATAAAGGATTTAAATATTGTAGGTGCTGATGTAGTAGAACTTTCTCCTCATTATGATACAAGTGGTGTTTCAACTGCAGTTGCTTGTAAAATTATTAGAGAATTAGTATTGGCTATTTAAATTAAATGGGTAATAAATTTGGATACTAGAATGGTTGTGAAAATAGAAATGGGATATAAATACAAAACGTATGAGTTTTTATAACTTATACGTTTTGTATTTGTAATAAAGATTGTACAATAGATTAGAAATCTATTGATTTAAAAATGAATAAAAGGCTTATCATTGGTTAAAAATTGTGATATCATATAAAATGATATAGTAGTTTCAGAAATATGAAACATTTTTGAGTGTTAAAAAAGAATGAAGGTGAAGAGATCGTAATGGCAACAGTAGAAGATATTGTGAAAAAATCAGGAGTTTCTAGAAGTACTGTGTTTCGGTTCTTGAATGGGAGCAATGTGAGAGAAAATAGTAAAAAGAAAATTATACAAGCGATGAAAGAATTGAACTTTAAAGTTGATGCAATTAATAAGCATAAAAATTTTGTAATAGAAATTAGTGTTTCTCATGATTATGATGAGTTTCAAGGTTTTTCCCAAGTCGTTCAAGGTGTTATAGAAAGAGCAGAAAAATCAGATGTTTTAGTTCAGTTAGCTAGGAGAGTAGGAAAACAAATAGATGAGGATTATGCCAAATGGGATCATAAAAATAAAACAAAAGGTGTTATCATAGTTGGCAAAAACAAAGAAGATGAAGAAAAAGAAGCAAATATATTAGCTGAAAAAGGGATTCCACATGTGTTTGTCAATAGAGTTCTTTCGGGGAATGATATAAACTTTGTAGGTGTAGATTTGGAACAGGGAGCTTATGATATTGTAAGTTATTTAATTGAAAAAGGACATAAAAAGATTTTGGCTGTAGGAAATCCAGAGGAGCTTTATGTAGATGAAAAAAAGTTAAAGGGGTATAAGAGAGCGTTGATGGATCACGGTATTGAATTAGATGATCGGTTGTCTCATACTATTTCTAATAAATCAGAATGGGAAGATGTTATAAGGAAAGTACTTACATCAGAAGATGTACCTGATGCATATTTTGGACTTTGTGATTCTTACTCAGTAAAATTTATAAGTATTGCTCGTTCTTTAGGGTATGAGGTACCTCAAGATATTTCTGTAGTGGGAATGGATGATATAGATTTGGCAAAATACTCATTTCCAACATTAACTACGGTGAAAGTTCCATTTAAGAAAATGGGAACAATTGCAGTAGAACAAATGATTCAGTTGTTTAATCAAGTATATAGTAATGTAAAGATTATGATAAAACATGAACTGATTGAAAGAGATTCAGTAGAAAATAGGTCTTAATATAAAAACCGCGCATTTATAGTGGTTTTTATATTAAGACTATTTTTTTTTATTTTTTTTTATTTTTTGAAATATATAAAAGTGAAGCATACTTTGGAACATAGGTATGTTATGAATAATGATTATCTGTATTAATAAAATGGATTTTCTGGAGTAGCTACAATAAAGTTTTTTGATGAATAAACCTTCTTTAAATAAAACTAAAGTGTCAATTTTAAACTAAAAAGTATCAAAAACTGTAAAATGATTAAAAAAAGTTATAAAATTCAAGATAATTATTGACATAGAAATGAAATGATAGTATCATTAAACTGAAACAAAGATTGTGCTGTCAGTTCGAGTGATTCTTTTGTGTAAATGTATCACGAAAGAATACATGAATAAAAATTAGGAACGAAGGAGGAGGTAACAATGGACATCTTTTCATTAGAAGGTAAAGTAGCGATAGTTACTGGTTGTAGAACAGGTCTTGGGCAAGGGATTGCATTAAGTCTTGCAAGGGCTGGAGCTGATATTGTAGGTGTGGGTTCTACGGAAATGAATGAAACAAAAGAAAAAGTTAATGCTCTTGGTAAAAAATTTCTTGTTGTAAAAGCAAATTTATTATCAATTGAACCAATTGATGACATTATCAAAAAAGCTGTTGATCACTTCGGAAAGATTGATATATTAGTAAACAATGCAGGTATTATTAGACGTGAGGATGCAGTGGATTTCTCAGAAAAAGACTGGGACGATGTTATGAACATTAATATTAAAACAGTATTTTTCTTTAGTCAAGCCGTTGCAAAACAGTTTATTCGTCAAAAAACAGGAGGAAAAATCATAAATATTGCTTCTATGCTTTCTTTCCAAGGAGGAATCAGGGTACCTTCATATACAGCTAGTAAAGCTGGTGTTAAGGGAATTACTATGTTGATGGCAAATGAATGGGCTAAACATAATATTAATGCAAATGCAATAGCTCCAGGGTATATGGCTACAGATAATACAGCTGCTCTTAGAGCAGATAAAGCTAGAAGTTCAGAAATATTATCAAGAATACCTGCAAATAGATGGGGAACACCTGAAGATGTGGGAGGAACCGCAGTTTTCTTAGCATCTAAAGCTTCAGATTATGTTAATGGATATACCATTGCAGTTGATGGTGGTTGGCTAGCAAGATAGTGTTTAAAAAAGGAGAGAAGTTTAATGAGTTTAGAAATAAGATATGCAAATCATCCAGAGGATTCTAAGCATTATACGACAGAAGAATTGAGAAAACATTACTTAATTGAAAAGTTATTTGTGGAAAATGAGGCAACTTTAGTTTATTCTCATGTTGATAGAATTATTGCTGGAGGCATAATGCCAGTTGAAAAAGAGATTAAGCTAGGTGCAGGCAAGGAACTAGGTGTTAGCTATTTTTTTGAGAGAAGAGAAGCTGGTATCATAAATATCGGTGGTAAAGGAAAAGTTACTTTAGATAGTAAGGAATATATTTTGAATAATGGTGATGGACTGTATATTGGAATGGGATGTAAGGATGTTAAATTTGAATCAGAAGATATTAATAATCCAGCAAAGCTATATTTTAATAGTAGTCCAGCTCATAAAGCTTACCCTACTAGAATTATTACTTTAGAACAAGCAAACAAAGTGAGATTAGGTGAAAAAGAAAATCTTAATGTAAGAACAATCAATCAATATGTACATCCTGCTGTATGTGAGAGTTGTCAGTTAGTTATGGGAATGACTATTCTTGATCCAGGAAGTGTGTGGAATACAATGCCGTGCCATACTCATGAACGACGTATGGAAGTGTATATGTACTTTAACATGGATGAAGAATCAAGAGTATTCCATCTTATGGGTCAGCCACAAGAAACAAGACATGTGGTTATGTCGAATGAGCAAGCTATTATCTCGCCAAGTTGGTCAATTCATAGTGGCGTAGGAACAAGTAACTATACTTTTATTTGGGGCATGTGTGGTGAAAATATCGAATTTACTGATATGGATCATGTTAATATGAAAGATATGAAGTAGTAAGATATTCTGAATGGTGTTTTTACAGCCACTGAGGGTTCAGCTATTGCAGTAGTATACTCTCTGATACTTTCATTTATTTACAAAGAAATAGAACCGAAAGATTTACCTAGCATTTTATTAGATTCTGCAAAAATGACTGCAATTGTAATATTTATGATTGGCGTTTCTTCAATAATGTCTTGGGTGATGGCTTTTACAAATATTCCATTCGACAAAATGTTTCACATCTCGACGTATTATGATATAATAATTAAGGTGTTTTAGTGTGTTAATATTTTTTAACACACTAAAATTTTGCATAAAATTTCCAAAATATTTCAATCTGTTAAAAAATTCCTTCAATTTAATTATTTTCTAAGGAGCGTGTGAATGAAGATGAACGAAGTACAAAATGTAAAGATTACGAATGCGGATCCTTCTGCATTAGGATTATTTGGTTTGGCTATAGTAACACTTGTAGCATCATCCCAAAAACTTGGAATGACCAAAGGGGTATCATTGATCATCCCGTGGGCCGTGTTTTTAGGTGCTTTTGCTCAGTTGTTTGCTTGCATTAATGATTCAAAAAGAAATAACACCTTTGGAACTACTGCTTTTGGAGGATATGCATTCTTTTGGTTTGGTGTTGCTATGACATGGATGATTCAGTTAGGTGTGTTTGGTGAGAAATTGGCAGCAAACATAGATATTAAACAATTGGGATTTGCTTTTATAGGATATTTAATTTTTAGTATTTTTATGACAATTGGAGCCATGGAGACGAATAAGGTACTATTTATTATTTTTGTTTTGATTGATTGTTTATTCCTCGGCTTATCATTAAGTGTTTTTGATGTTATGAAAGAACCTGCACATTCACTTGCAGCGTATTCAGAAATATTAATTTCTATAGTTGCCTTTTATGGCTTTGCTGCTTGTGTTTTAAATGCACATTTTGGAAGAGTCTTTTTACCTGTAGGAAAGCCATTTGGTATTTTCAAAAAGTAAACCAGTTGAGCAGAAACGATACAAATATTGTATTTTTTCTGCTCAATGATTATTTTTGATAAATTTTATAGGACAGATGTTGACAATTTAGTACAAAATGTGCTAATCTATGGTAGAAAATAGAATATAAGAACCTTTAAATTGGTCCAGAGAGGCTGAAAAGGATAGTTAAGAAGATTTGTAGTAGTATCTTTTTATAGTTATATATTTGTATATATAAACCTTTTGCCTTTGGTAGAAGGTTTTTTTATTTGGGACATAAGACCTATAGAATATAACAATAAATTACAATTAATGTACATATTTGAATAATTTCATTTATTAAGGAGGAAATTTGGGTTTCATGTAGAAATTAAGCATAGAAAAACCTACTGAACAAATGAAACGTTAAAGGAACAATATGAGCTAGTCGTATAAAATTTTTTAGTGCGAAAAGCTTAATATAAAAAATATAAGGGGGATACAAATGAAAAAAATATTTACTTTATTTTTAGTATTAGTACTTAGTATGAGTCTTCTAGCTGGATGCGGAGACAAAGAAACTGAAACAGCTAAGGCTCAGGAAGAATCAGCAAGTATGACTATTAGATTAAGTCACAATCAACCAGAAAGCAGTTCAGAGCATGAAGGAGCAGTAGCTTTTAAAGAAAAAATTGAAGAATTAAGTGGTGGAAAAATAAAAGTAGACATATTCCCTTCTATGCAATTAGGTTCTATGAGAGAACAAGCAGAAGCAGTTCAAATGGGAACAAATGAAATAACTATTCAACCTATTGCGGTTATGACTCCTTTTGTAGAAGAATTACAAATTGTAGATTTTCCATTCCTATGGCCTTCTAGTAATGCAATGTGGGATGTTCTTGATGGAGAAGCTGGAAATAAACTTTTAGAGAAGACACAAGCAAAAGGTTTTAAAGGACTAGGATTTTGGGGATCAGGATTTAAGAACTTTACAACAGCTGGAAAAGAAATACATAACCCAGAAGATTTTCAAGGGGTAAAAATGAGAGTTATGCCTTCACCATTGCTATTAGAACAATATAAAGCATGGGGAGCAAATCCTGTACCAATCGAATATGCTGAACTTTATAATGCATTACAACAAAAAATTGTAGATGGACAAGAAAATCCTATTTCAACTATTGCTATGAATAAATTTTATGAAGTACAAGATAACCTTGTTTTAAGTAATCATGGATATTTAGCATATGTGTGTGTAGCTAATAAAGCGTGGTTTGATGGACTTTCAGATGAAAATCAGAAAATGATTATTGAAGCAGAAAAGTATGCAAGAGAGACGCAAAGAAAAGCACTTGAAGAAAAAGAGCATGCATTCTTAGAAGAAATTAAAAAGTCAGATATTAATATTTATGAATTAACAGATGAAGAAAAAGCAGCTTTTAGAGAAGCTTCTAAGCCTGTTCATGAAGAATTTGCACAAACACCAGATAAAAAAGAAATATTAGAATTAATTTACAAAGAAATTGAAGCAATAAAATAAACGATTGAAGGATGCGGTTACGCATCCTTTCCTAATAAATATTTAAACTTTTGAGGTGACAAAATGAAAATATTAAATAGAATGGAAGAGATCTTTTGTGGAACGGCTCTCCTTGCTACAACGATTATTTTATTTGTAAATGTTGTATTAAGATATGTATTTGAGTCTAGCACAAGCTGGGCTGAGGAGCTTGTGAAATATTTAATGATTTGGATTACGTTTATTGGTGCGAGTATTTGTGTAAGAAGGGGAGCGCATGTTAGTATAGATTTTTTTTATGAATACCTTTCTATAAAAAATAAAAAAATAGTTGCTATTATTATTCATGGTATTGGGTTTATTTTTTCTTGTATGATGATATTTTATGGAATAAAGGTGATAAACTTCATATTTAATATGGGTCAAGTGTCCCCAGCTCTTCAAATACCTATGTGGATACCCTATTTAGCTATTCCCTTAGGCTTTGTATTAATGGCAATAGGATTTATAAGGGAGATAATAAAAAATATTAAAGGTTACAATTTTGACGTGAGAGGAGTAAAGTAGAATGGCAATTGTATTAATGATTCTTTTGATTTCTCTATTATTAGGAAGCGTACCAATATTTATTGCACTCAACTTAGCTGTTTTATGCACAATGATGATTTTTACAGATATGTCCCCTATGATTATGATTCAAAAATCATTTGGAGGAATTGATAAATTTGCATTAATGTCTATGCCATTTTTCATTTTTGCAGCAAATATAATGGTTGCAGGAGGTCTTTCGGAAAGAATTTTAAAATGGACGAGAAGTTTGATTGGGAGTACAAAGGGAGGACTTGCTTATACAACAGAGCTTGCATGTATGGTTTTTGGGGCCTTATCTGGTTCAAGTCCTGCTACGGTAATTGCTATGGGGAAAATGCTTTATCCTGAACTCGTAAAACAAAAATATCCTAAGGGATTTGCATTAGGATTAATTGCTTCATCAGGTTCAGTAGCTTTATTAATTCCTCCTAGTATCACATTGATTATTTATGCAACAGCAACAGGTACATCTGTAGGAGAATTGTTTATGGCAGGAATCGGTGCTGGCATTGTTTATGGACTAGCAACAATGGTTTATATTTTTTTCTATGCAAGAAAGCACGAGTTAGCTGTTGATGAAAGATCATCTATGGGTGAAATATTAAAGAATACAAAAGAAGCAGTGTGGTCATTATTAGTACCTATTATTATTTTAGGAGGAATTTATTCAGGGGTTTTTACACCTACTGAAGCAGCTGGAGTATCAGCAGTATATGCCATATTTGTTGGTATGTTTATTTATAAGGAAATTGATTTAAAAAAGCTTTATAAAATATGTGTTGATTCAGCTGTAACCTGTGCCCAAGTACTTGTCTTAGTTACAGGAGCCCAAGCCTTTGGTTGGTTTTTAACTGTTGCAAGAGTTCCTCAAACAGTTACAGAAAGTATTATACAAAACATTCATTCACCAATATTATTTTTACTAATCATTAATGTGATTTTATTAATTGTAGGTATGTTTATGGAAGGAATTGCTGCAATCATTATATTAGCACCATTATTTTATCCAATTGCTATGAAGATGGGGATTGATCCAGTTCATTTAGGAATTATTATGGTTGCGAATTTATCTATTGGTAATTTTACACCACCTTTTGGACTTAATTTGTTTGTAGCGAATAGTGTTACAGGAGTTTCTATTTCAAAAATTATTCCTGCAGTAATGATCTTTGTACTTGTAAGTGTAGGTGGACTTTTAGCCATTACATATATACCTGATATATCTTTACTTCTTCCGAGGTTGATCTATCATTAAGAATTGAGGCGATATAATGAATGTGAATATGACTGAATTCGTAGAGAAACTAGATAAAATAAATACTATAGGATATGAGCATGATAAAGGTATTACAAGATTGTCTTTATCTAATGAAGATATGAAAGCAAGAGAATTAATTAAAGGGTTATGTAAAGATTTAGGACTGGCAGTGAGAGAAGATGGAGTAGGGAATATATGGGCGAGAAAAGAAGGAAAAAATAAAAACTTACCTGCTGTTTTAGTTGGTTCACATATTGATACAGTTCCAAATGGTGGAAAATATGATGGTCTATTAGGTGTATTATCTGCCATTGAGTGCGTAAAAATGATGGTAGATAATAAAATTGAACATGAGCATCCTATTGAAATTATTATATTTTCAACGGAAGAATCAAGTCGATTTAACTTATCTACTGTAGGCAGTAAAGCTATTGTAGGAAATTTAAATATTGAAAGCTTAAAAGAATATGTGGATGAAGAAAATATATCCCTTTATGATGCATTGATACAAAGGGGATTTACTCCTGAAAAGGTAAAAATTTTAAATTCTAAAGATGTGAAAGCATTTGTAGAACTTCATATAGAGCAAGGACCAATTCTTGAAAAAGAGAAAATTAATATTGGGGTTGTACAAGCTATTGCTGCACCTATGCGATTAAGAATTAATCTTTTAGGAGAAGAAGCTCATTCTGGAACTTGTCCTATGGAAATGAGAAAAGATGCCTTAACAGCAGCTTCAGAAATCATACTTGAGGTTGAGAAAAAAGGGAGAATAGAGTCAAAATATAAGACGGTTGCTACGGTAGGAAACTGTAAGGTGTTTCCAGGTGCCATGAATGTTGTTCCTGGAGAAGTAAATATATTTATTGATATTAGAGGGATTCATATAGAGAGTGTTTTACGTACTTTAAATTTTGTCATTAATAGAACAAGTGAGATTTGTAAAAAAAGAGATCTAGAATATACCATAAAAGTATTGAGTCAAGAAAGACCTGTATCCCTTAATAAAGAACTATGTGAGCTAATCAAAAGGAATTGTAAGAAACTTGGATTTACCTTTAAGGAGATGGCCAGTGGTGCAGGACATGATACCATGAATATGGCAAAGGTAGTTCCATCTGCTTTGATTTTTATTCCTTGCATAAAAGGAATTAGTCATAATAAAAAAGAGGCTGTGAAAGTTTCTGATCTGGAAAATGGAATAAAAATATTATTTGAGACCATTCAGGCATTAACAAAATGATAGTAAAGGAGAGATTTTATGAAAACCTTAATCAGGGGAGGATGGGTTATTGATCCATCGCAGAATATAAATGAACCTTTAGATATATTGATGGAGAATGGAAAAATAGTAAAGATAGAAAAAAATATTCCAATGATCAATGAAAAGGTGATTGATGCTAGCGGAAAATACATTGTACCAGGTCTTATTGATATGCATGTACATTTTCGTGAACCAGGTTTTGAAAAAAAGGAAACCATTGAAACAGGAGGGTTAGCAGCGGCTGCTGGAGGGTTTACAAGTGTTGTGTGTATGCCTAATACAAGTCCTGTAATTGATCATATTGATACGATAGATTATATAAATGAAAAAGGGAAAAATGCAGCTTGTAATATATTCATGATGGGAAGCATTACGAAAAATTTAGAAGGAATAGAGATGAGCCCTTATAAAGATTTAATAAAGAGCGGTATAGTAGGGATTACAGATGATGGAAAGACTGTAATGAACACGAGAGTTATGTATGAAGCTATGAAAGAAGCAAAAAACTTAGACTTGTTAGTGAGTACCCATTGTGAAGATAGCAATATGGTTTATGATCGATCTATTCACAGAGGAGAAATATCAAAACAATTGAATTTAGAAGGGATTCCTCCTTTAGCAGAAGAAGCTATTATTTTAAGAGATATTTTCCTAGCTGAAAAAACAGGGGCAAAGATTCATATTCAACATATTTCTACAAAAAGAGGTGTAGAACTTGTAAGAGAGGCAAAGAAAAAAGGCATAAAGGTATCTTGCGAGGCCACTCCTCATCACTTTACCTTAACGGATCAAGAAATATTGAAAAAGGGAAGTAGTGCCAAAATGAGTCCTCCCCTAAGAACAATAGAAGACGTAGAAGCTATAAAAGAAGGATTAGTAGATGGAACCATTGATGTTATTGCAACAGATCATGCACCTCATACAGGGGAAGATAAAGATAAAAATTTAGTAGAGGCTGCTAATGGGATTATAGGAGTTGAAACAGCTTTAGGGCTAGCACTTACGGAGTTCGTTCACGAAGGAAAAATGTCATTTGAAGATTTAATAAAAAAAATGAGTTATATTCCTGCAAAATTATTAAATATTCAAAAGGGGACATTAAAAATAGGAAAGGACGCAGATATTACAATAATCGATTTAGAAAAGGAATGGGTTGTTGACAAAGATCGCTTTTATTCAAAGGCAAGGAACACCCCATTTGATGGACGAAAATTAAAAGGAAAAGCAGTGATGACAATAATAAGTGGTGAAACTAAATATTTAGAAAGCTAAAACAAGCCCTATGCATGAGCATAGGGTCTATTTTTTTTATTATATGTTCTACCATATTGCTGCTAGAATTAAAAACCATAATAAAAGACTCGTACCGCTAACATATTGACTTTCAACAGTAGATTGATTATTGATTTTTTTATTAAAAGAAGGGTTTCTAGAAATCAACACTCTTCTTACAGCTGCAATTCTTTCTTTGTTTGCGGCTGTAACAAATCCTCCCATTTGTGATAAATGGTCAAGGTTTGTAATATGTTGTTGAAGGACTTCATCAGAAACATTATTTTTAGCTCTTTGTATTTCTCTAAAGATGACTCTATCTGGTTGATTACCATATTTTTGCATAAAAACATCAAATTCTTTCATTTGCTCATTTGTTAATACGAATCCATTAATCATACGAGGAACGTTATTGCTAAAAGATCTTCTCATTCGTTCTACACCCCCTCTAATTTTACTTCTTTGCAATAACATAATATGTCTCGTCCTCAAATTGGTGAGTAAATTTTCATAAAAAAATATGGGCATATGTCAAAAACTTTCGTAAAGGTTATTGACATATGCCCTAAACTGTTTTACAATAAAAGTAAATAGCATATGCTATAAATAAAAAGGAGATGGTTTTATGCCAGGATTAGATGGAAGAGGACCAAATGGAATGGGTTCAGGGACTGGAAGAAAAAGAGGATATTGTAATGTTTCTAATGATCCAGTAAGATATGGAAGCGGCTATGGAAGAGGATTAGGATTATGTAGATGGATGGGAAACACTTCACTCAGTGAACAAGAACTTTTAAAAAGACAAAAGGAAATTCTTGAAATGGAACTTGAAGGAGTAAAAAAGAGACTAGGGACACAGAAAGATACTAGCAAAAGTGAATAGGAAAGGTTAAAATGGTAGGGAGTAAGTTTTACTTCCTATCATTTTTTGTAAGGAGATGATAATATGCCTAGACCTAAGAAGTGGAGAAGAGTAGCATGTGTTCCAAAGGTGAAAGTTTTTGGACCCCTTGATGGAAGTGACAGTGGATTTGTAATGATGGATGTAGAAGAGTTTGAGAGTATAAGATTAATGGATCTTGAAGGCTTAGACCAAACAGAATGTGCAGAAAAAATGGGTGTTGCAAGAACTACCTTTCAAAGGATTTATAAAGAGGCAAAGAAAAAGCTAGCAGATGCAGTGGTAAATGGAAAAGTATTGAAAATTGAAGGAGGTAATTATACTTTACATGAAGGGGAAAGGAAATCAATAGAAAATTGTAGAGGCTGTGGACGACATGGATATGGAAACGGACACGGGTGGAAATAATGGTAACCATATGTGGTTGCCTTTTTTATTTATGCATGAAAAGTATATAAACTACGTAGGCTATAGATAGACTTAGAACCTAGGAAAGATGAGGTTATAAAATGAAAGGGTTGAATCAAAAGGTAGATATTTTTTTCCTGATTTTAATAACAGAGATATTTATTCTTACCACAATACTGATTATTCAGGAAGGAATAGATATGAAAACCTATTTGATGTTTGGAATTACTTTTTTAATAGTCGTTATATCTTTTTATACAAATGTTGTAATAGGATTATTGATGAGTTTAGGTGCTGTGTTCATTTATGGAAGCTTCTTATTATACGAGGCTATTGAAGGGAATTCTGGACAAGTTTATTTTTTAGAAGATTATCTTTGGCTAATGGTATTTCCTATTTTTTCTGCAACTGCAGGAAAACTTGGAGAATATATAAATGAACTTCAAAAGATGCAAAATAAACTACAAAAGGAAATCATAGATCTTATAACTATTGATGAAGATACAAAATTAAATAATAAAAAGAGCTTTTATGTAGATTTAGAAGAAGAAATGAGTAGAGCCAAAAGGCATCAATTTCATTTAACTATCATGATGATAAAGATTCAATATTATGATGAACTCCTTTCTATTTATGGAAAAAGTCAAGTAAATGAGATTTTAAGGATTATGGGCGATAAAATTGAGCTTGCAACAAGATTAGAAGATAAAAGATATCGAATAGAAAGAGAAATGTTTGCAATCATTATGCCAAATACTAAACTAAAAGAAGCAGAAAACGTAAAGTGCAGAATGAGGGAAGGAATAGAGCAGATTACCCTTAGAAAGGAAAAAAAGAGAGAAAAATTAAATTTTCATTTTAAAATAGGTTTACTAGAATATGATCAAAAACTAGAAGATCCTTTTGTTTTTAAAGAGTTAGCGGAAAAGGAGATAGAGTATGACATATAAAAAAGAATTTCCTATAGTTTTTGGGAAAATGATAGATATGTTAATTGTAATTGTGGCTATAGCCTGCTTCGTATTTTTGATTATTTTTATTGTATCATGGTACAAAAATAGAAAAAATCTATTTTGAAAAATTTGGAAGGAGTAAAGAAGTGATTAAAAAGCGTATTATGGTAGTTTTTATTATATGTTTATTCATGAGTACCGTAATTGTAAATAGTGAAACAAAAGAAAAAGTATACATAAAAAATTATCAATTTAATCAAGATATAGAGGTTAAAGGTATTTTAGGTGGATATACTTTTTTCTTTTACGTGGATAAATATTGGGAAATTCAAAAGAATGTTTACTTAGAATTGATTTTTAGCCAAAGTGATATAAAAGAATATAAACATTCAACTTTAAATATTTATTTAAATGATACGCCTATTAAAAGCGTTAGCTTATTTGATAAAAAGGCAAATAGAGAAGTAATTAGAATAAAACTTCCTGCTGAGAAAATAAAAAATGATTATAATGCAGTAAAAATAAAAACATATCATCGTATTACAGATGAACCCTGTGCAGATGATATTAATCCAGCTAACTGGTTGCTACTTCATAAGGATTCACATGTACATATTAATTATAAGGAAAAAAAAGATCCTAGTGGCTTAAAGGAGTACCCTTATCCTTATTTTATAGAAGGTGCTGATGAGCCTATAAAAGCTATTATTACAGTTCCTTCTCAACAGACACAAAATGAAATGACGTCAGCTATGAAACTGGCTGCTGATTTTGGGAGAAGAGTACCCTTTAAAAACTTAGATATTAAGATGATCCCCTTTAATGAATTAAGTGAAAAGGATAAAAAAACCCATCACTTAATATGTATTAGCCATAAACTTAACTTACCTAAAGATTTTTTACCGTATATTTCAGATGATGAAAATTTAAAGGATAAAGTCATGATGAAGGAGGTTGTATCTCCTTATAATAAAAATAAAAGATTACTCTTGATTCTATCAGATGATGAAGATAAATTAATAAAAGCGGTAGAGATTTTAGGGGAAGAACGACTGGTTTTGCAAATGAAAAAAAATATACAGTATATTACTGATAGGGATGAAAAGCCTCAGACGGACAGACGTGATGATGGAAAGATTACCATGAAGGATTTGGGATATATGGATCATACAATAGAAGGGATTCTTTACCAGCAAGCCAATTATGGAGTCAATATTCCAAAGGGGAGAAGGATCAAAGAGGATGCTTTTGTAAATATTCATATGAGATATTCGAAAATTTTAAATTTCAATAGATCTTCTGTTGCTATCTATTTAAATGATATACCTATTGAAGATAAGCCCTTAAGCTATGAAAGAGCAAAAGACGATTATTTGTCTATAAAAATACCAAAAGAATTAAGAAATAACAGCTACTTAGAACTAAAAGTAGTATTTTATTTAGAACCAAAGGAATTTGATTGTAATAGACAAAGAAATAGCAATATTTGGGCTGTTGTATTAAAGGATTCTAATTTTGATTTACCCTATGAGTTTACAAATGAAAGGTATTTTGAAAATTATCCTAGCCCCTTTATAAGGGAAGGAAAATTTAATGATTTACTAGTAGTTTTACCTGAAAATATAAATACCCAAGAACTAAGTATGGCTGGGAATATGATTGCTTTTATGGCACATAATATCAAAGGGTTAGAGGATTTAAAGGTGATAAAGCCTCACGAATTTACAAAAGAAGATGAGCAGAAAAATATTATCTTATTGGGGAGTCCAAAGGAAAATAAATTAATTGCTAAAATCAATGAAAATTTGCATATTCAATTTGATGATGAATTGAATCAATTAATGGCAAATAAAAAAATAGGGCTACTAGAAGATTTTAATAAAGATGCTGCTACCATACAGATTATACAGTCTCCTTGGAATGAAAAGAAATCTGTGATGCTTGTATCCGGAGCAAAAGAATATAGTATAGAATGGGTGGAAGATTTTCTAAAGGATCCTATCTTTGTATCTAAGCTAAAGGGAGATGCGGTGGTAATAGATGAAAATAAGAACCTTTATTCTGTTTATTATGTAGACAAGAAAAAAAAAGAGGAATTAAAAACAGAAAAAAAAGATACAGAAAGAAAAATAGAACCTACTCAGGTATAT
The DNA here is from genome assembly GCF_019884785.1 of Crassaminicella profunda. Classification (GTDB taxonomy): domain Bacteria; phylum Bacillota; class Clostridia; order Peptostreptococcales; family Thermotaleaceae; genus Crassaminicella; species Crassaminicella profunda. The sequence goes on along the minus strand of NZ_CP082326.1, from coordinate 2,546,923 downwards.
CCATTGGTCATATTGTCTATTAGCTTAGGTGTGATGCTTATCATAGGAATTATTATTATTATGAAAAGAAATAAATAGAAAAAGTGTAAAAAATGCTGGAAAAATTTATTAAATTTCATCGTATCCCTTGACAATTCTGTCATATTACAGGTAAAATAGAGTGTAAAATTATCAATATAAAAAGTAAAGAAGAGGATAGTAATAAAAAGATAGGGTGTACAGAGAAATAATCATTTGGTGAGAGATTATGACAATACTTTTTATGAAAATCGCCTTGGAACTGGAATCCTGAAAAAATCAGTAAGGGTTTTCGCAGGCATGCGTTATGATGCGTTGAGAGATAAGATGTAGAAATCTTATAAATAAGGGTGGTACCGCGGTTTATTCGTCCCTAAGCAATCTGCTTAGGGATTTTTTAATATTGAAAAAACAAATGAGAGGATGAAGGATATGGAAAAATTTAAGACTTTGTCTGATTTACCAATAGCTGAAGTGCAAAACAAAATTTCAGATGCTTGGGATCAAAATAATCTCTTAGATCAATGTGTTGAAACAAGAAAAGAAGGAAAGCCCTTTGTGTTTTTTGAAGGACCTCCTACTGCAAACGGAAGACCAGGAATCCATCACGTAATGGCGAGAACATTAAAAGATTCTGTTTGTAGATACAAAACGATGACAGGTCATCAAGTAAAAAGAAAAGCAGGTTGGGATACGCATGGATTACCTGTTGAGATTGAAGTTGAAAAGCAATTAAATCTATCTGATAAACAAGAAATTGAAAACTATGGATTAGATAAATTTAATGAAAAATGTCGTGAATCAGTATTTTCTTATGAAAGACAATGGAGAGAAATGACAAGAAGAATGGGATATATGATTGATTTAGATAATCCATATATCACATTAGATAACAATTATATTGAATCTGTATGGTGGATTTTAAACAAATTCTTCAACGAAGGTTATATGTATGAAGGGCATAAAATCCTTCCATATTGTCCTAGATGTGGAACAGGTCTTGCTTCTCATGAAGTAGCACAAGGATACAAGGAAATAAAATCTAACACAGTAATCGTTGCTTTTAAAAGAAAAGATGTTGAAGAATATTTCTTAGCATGGACAACTACTCCTTGGACACTTGCATCAAACGTTGCATTAGCAGTTCACCCTGAAGTAACTTATTTAAAAGTAAATTCAAAGGGAAATGTATTCTATGTAGCACAAGCATTAGCAAAGAGAGTACTTGGAGAAGAATTTGAAGTATTAGAAGAGCTAAAAGGAAAAGATTTAGAACATATGGAATATGAACAGTTAATGCCTTTTATCAAGCCTGATAAGAAAGCATTCTTTATAACACTTGCAGATTATGTAACTACAGAAGATGGAACAGGTATTGTTCATATTGCACCAGCTTTTGGTGACGATGACTACCAACTAGGTAGAAAATATGATCTTCCAGTACTTCAACCAGTAGATGAGGCTGGAAAATATACAGCTACTCCTTGGGAAGGTAAATTTGTAATGGACCCAGAAGTAGATGTAGCTATTATCAAATGGTTACATGCTGAAGGAAAGCTATTCAAAAAAGAAAAGGTTGCTCATAACTATCCACATTGTTGGAGATGTTCTACACCGCTTGTATACTATGCAAAACCAAGCTGGTATATTGAAATGACAAAACTAAAAGATAAATTAATCGAAAATAATAATACAGTTAATTGGTATCCTGATTATGTAGGAGAAAAAAGATTTGGAAACTGGCTTGAGAATCTAAATGACTGGGCATTGTCTAGAAATCGTTATTGGGGTACTCCATTACCTGTTTGGAGATGTGAGTGTGGTCATACGTCTTCAGTTGGTTCAAGAAAAGAATTAGTAGAAAGAGCTATTGAAGATATAGATGAAAGTATAGAACTACATAGACCATATGTAGATGATGTACATTTAAAATGTGAAAAATGTGGCGGTACAATGACAAGAGTTACAGAAGTAATTGACTGTTGGTTTGATAGTGGAGCTATGCCTTATGCACAACATCATTATCCATTTGAAAATAAAGAGGGCTTTGATGAGGGATTATTCCCAGCAGATTTCATCTGTGAAGGAATTGATCAAACTCGTGGCTGGTTCTATTCATTACTTGCAATTTCTACATTTGTAAAAGGAGTATCTCCTTATAAAAATGTATTAGTAAATGACTTACTTCTAGATAAAAATGGAAGAAAGATGTCTAAATCAAAAGGAAATACGGTAGATCCATTTGAGCTTTTTGATAAGTATGGAGCAGACGTTTTAAGATGGTACCTACTATATGTATCTCCTGCATGGACACCAACAAGATTTGACTTAGATGGATTAAAAGAAGTACAAAGTAAATTCTTTGGAACCATTAAAAATGTTTATAACTTCTTCACACTATATGCAAATACAGACCAAATCAATCCAAAGGAATTCTTTGTTCCATATAATGAGCGTCCAGAGCTTGATCAATGGATTTTATCAAAATACAATAGTTTAGTTAGAGAAGTAGAATCAGAGCTTAAAATCTACGATTTAACAAAGACAGTAAGAAAAATCCAAGACTTTGTAAATGAAGATTTATCTAACTGGTATATAAGACGTGCTCGTAGACGTTTCTGGGCAACAGAATTAACAGAAGATAAAAAGGCTGTATACAATACAACTTATGAGATTTTAGTAGGAATTTCAAAAATGGTAGCTCCATTTGCACCATTCTTATCAGAAGAGATTTATAAAAAGTTAACAGGAGAATCTTCTGTACATTTAGCATATTATCCACAAGTAGACGAAGCTTTGATCAATGAAAGAGTAGAAGAAAGAATGGACCTTGTAAGAGACTTAGTAGGACTTGGACGTGCTGCAAGAGAGGCATCTAAAATCAAGGTTCGTCAGCCAGTTCGTGAAATCATGATTGATGGAAAATATGAATCACTAATTTCTGACTTAATACCACTTATTAAGGAAGAATTAAATGTGAAAGAAGTAGTATTTGAAAAAGAATTAAATCAATTTATGAACTTTAACTTAAAGCCAAACTTTAAAGTGGCAGGACCTATATTTGGTTCAAAAATAAAACTTCTTGGAAAAGCATTAGGTAGTCTTGATGCATCTGTAGCAGTACCAAAGCTTGAAAATGGTGAAACTATAGAAGTACCAGTAGATGGAGAGACCCTAGAATTAACTAGAGAGCATGTATTAATTACAATTGCTGCAAAAGAAGGATTTACTGTTGAGATGCAAAATAACCTATTTGTAATTCTAGAAACAACCCTAACGCAAGAGTTAATTGATGAAGGATTTGCTCGTGAGTTTATTTCTAAAGTACAACAAATGCGTAAAAACAACGGATATGAAATGATGGATAAAATCCGTATTTACTTTGATGGAGATGAAGAAATAACAAAAGCTGTAAATATGCATAAAGAGTATATTATGCAAGAAACTTTAGCAGAAAGTATTGAACAAGTACAAGATGATACTTTCGAAAAACAAAATTTAAATGGGCATCAAACAGGAATGAAGTTAGAGAGAATATAAAGGAAAAATCAGCCGTTTGGCTGATTTTTTTTATTCTTAATAAGATGGAGTTATATAGCATGATATTGAGAAATATTTTTAATTATGGTAAAATATTTGAAAAATGGAATAAGATTTTGAGAACCATGTGGAGGGGTTGTATGAATCAGGCAAATAATGAATTAAGAAAAAATATACAAAATGTTATAAATAAAAAAACAACCCAAGAAAAACTGCGTATAGCAGAAAAAGTATTTAATAATACGGGCGAAGGGATTGCAGTTACAGACATTGACGGAACTATACAGCTAGTAAATCCAGCTTTTACTACTATTACTGGATATAGCGCAGGGGAAGCTATTGGAAGAAACCCTCGGATTTTACGTTCTGAAAGACATGATAAAAAATTTTATAAAGGCATGTGGAAGAGTCTCATAGAAATGGGAAATTGGAAGGGTCATATATGGAATAGACGGAAGAATGGAGAAACTTATCTAGAATGGATGAATATTTCCGCTATAAAAGATGATGATGGAAAAACCCTTCAATATGTTTCTGTATTTCATGATCTTACAGAGAATGTATTGCAAGAAGAACATATAAAATATCAAGCTTATCATGATGCGTTAACGGAACTTCCTAATAGAGAGTTGGCGAAGGACCGTTTAAATCTGGCATTAACCCATGCTCATAAAAACAATCAAATAGTAGGGGTAATTTTTTTGGATATTGATCGGTTTAAGCGAATTAATGATACTTTAGGACATCCTATTGGAGATATGCTCCTTCAAGGGGCTGCAAAGAGACTAAGAGAATATATGGATGAGGGGGATACAGTAGGACGATTAGGCGGAGATGAATTTATCATCCTTCTTGAAGATATAAAAAGTGTTCAAAATATAATAAAAGTAGTACATAAAATTTTTCACGCTTTTGAAAAGCCCTTTTTACTAAAGAATGATGAAATCTATGTTACTGCAAGTATAGGAATCAGTATTTATCCATCTGATGGAGAGAATATGGAAAGTTTAATGAAAAATGCAGAAGTGGCTATGTATCGTGCCAAAGAAAAAGGGAAAAATACGTATCAATTATATACGCCAAAGATGAGTGAAAGAGCATATGAACAATTGGCTATAGAAAATGATATGTACAAAGCTTTAGAAAAAGATGAATTTATTCTTTATTATCAACCTCAAGTACAAACTACTACAGGAGAAATTATTGGAGCAGAAGCACTTATAAGGTGGAAACATCCCAAATTAGGACTTATTTCTCCAGCTAAATTTATTCCTTTAGCAGAAGAAACAGGGTTTATTGTACCCTTAGGAGAATGGGTTTTACGAAAAGCTTGTGAACAAAATAGGATTTGGCAAAAAAAAGGATTAAAAAATATACAAGTTGCAGTAAATCTTTCGCCACTACAATTTAAACAAAAAGATCTCATAGAAAAAATCACAAAAATTATACAAGAGACAGGAATAAGACCAGAAGATTTAGAACTTGAGATTACAGAAAGTAATGCCATGCTAGATCCTGACTTTACAATAAAAACATTAAAAGCATTAAATAATATGGGGATTCAACTAGCTATTGATGATTTTGGGACGGGATATTCTTCACTAGCTTATTTTAAAAGTTTTCCTATTCATAAGATAAAAATAGATCAGTCGTTTATAAGAGATATTAATGAGGATGAAAGTAATAGGGCCATTGTATTAGCTATTATTGGGATTGCTAAAAGTTTGGGGTTAAAATCTATTGCTGAAGGTGTTGAGACAAAAGAACAACTTAAGGCGCTAAAAAAGCACGGCTGTCAGCAAATACAGGGGTATTTCTTTAGTCCTCCTGTAAGACCTGAAGAATTTGAAAAAATGTTAATAGAAAAACAGTAGTATCAAAAGAGGATACTACTGTTTTTTTTTAATAAGAGCTCTTATCAAGAGCTGTAATGATTTGTAGAGGTGGTTGATCATTTGCAAGACCTACTGCATAGATTGTATAGTATCGATCGGGCTTTATTAATTGGTTTGGTGCAGTGAGAACTACTTTGTCAGTACCTGCTAGGCGTAACTCAAAAGTGTGGTTAGCAGGGGGAATCATCAAATTTGGGCTGATTTCTTTAAATTCAATATTTCTAAAAAGAATGGTTCCATCTGGGAATGTTAAATCTACCATAGGTGCATTAGGAGATAAATGAACAAATTTTAGTTGAGATGTTCCTGGGTAAATAGGGGATGCCGTATCAGGAATGACCAAAGGTTTTATATTTTCTAACATTCCTGTAGCAGCTACTGTGTAATTAGCATTTGGCATTACATCTATACTTGTATTAATCACAGGATTTGTGGTTGTACCAGATGGGAAAACTAAAATAGTATATTTGCCAGGGATCAAGGGTAAATATTCTGTGAAGTCTTTATACTCTAAAGCTTTCGCAATAAGCTTACCATTAGCATATACATCTACAGCAGGGGCATCTGGAGAAGCGTGAAATATTCTTACATAAGAAGGCATAGGCATAGATTGATTAAATGCAGGCATATAAGGATAATACATAATCAATTGCTCCTTTCTATTATATCTACCATATAATATGAAGAAGTTAATGGTTTTGTTACAAAAAAAGACTACTCCCATGTAGTAGTCTGTAATAGTATGTTATTTAAATATTTCTACAAACTTGATAGAATAAATATCAGCCATTAAGTAATTGTCTGTTTCTGGTTCTTGCAAAACAATATAACTGATGCCAACATCAATTAATTTACCTTCACGGTCTACGAGCATATTGGTGCCCAACAAAAATTCTATTTTTACGTATTCTCCAATTTGAGTTTTGAGATATCCTTGCGTATAATTAATATCATCTTGTACAGGTGGACCTGGTTCAATCTCAAAATCTGGTGGTAATTGAGTAGTAGGTGGTGTCATAGGTATTTCGTTATTTGGCATCATAGGTTCTGGATTGTTAGATGGCATAGGCATACTTGGTGTCATAGGATACATGGGATACATAGGATAGTAATAATTTGGAATATCGTTAAACATAAATCAACCCCCTTAATAAATAATTTTATAACATATTAAGTTTGAGCATATAGCTCTGTTGGATTATAAAAGCAATGTAGGCCTACTTTTACTTGAAAACTACCTGTTCCGTTTCTTGGAAAGGTATAAGGACAAGTAGGTTTAAATGGGTTAAAATACCATAATGAATAGCCAATATTATATAATCTATTTCCAGAAAGAGCCCAATCAGCTATATCATAATGGATTTGTTCTGGTGGATTTGCCCAGATTGTTTGGGGATTTGGCTTTCCTGCCAAAACAGAACGGACGCAATCAAACTGACCTTTTTGATAAATGATTTTTCGTATATCCCCTTGCCCTAATCGATGATACTCTCCATAAGGAACTCTTTTTCTATTCATGATGACAGTGGCCACGGCTTTCATGCCATTACAAACTCCATCATACCACCATTGTTAAACCTAGTATTTCCAATGACTATAATTTGAAGAATACATCCAGTTTGAAATCATCCTGGTCAGCATCTTTTTCTTTTGTATAAATTACTTTATCAATAAATGTTTTTAAAAAGTTATTTTTAGCTGCTGCATCTAGTCTATAATATATGTCATTAATAAACTTTATAGAACTATCTATTTGAGGCATTAAATCTTTTTTGGTAGTCATACCCTTTTGAATGTTAAAAAGTTTCTTATGTGCCGTCTCTATGTCCTTATTTGTGTAATCTATTTGAGCAGAGAGCGTGTTCATTCGATTTAAGAAAGTATCGTTATCATATATTCCTTGTTCTAACAAATCATATAATTTATTTTTTTGCTGTTTAAGAAGATTAAGTTTTTTAGTACTTCGCTCTATGGCAGCTTCTAAAACTTTAAGTTCTGTATTATCTATTTCATCTTCCCTAAATTCAAACTCAAATTTTACACGTTCTAATTCATGTAAAGCCATGTTTAACAGTCTTTCTTCCACCAAATAAATATAACTAGATTTAATACCACCACAGTGTTTGTAGCATCTAATACTATCGTGTTTGCCTTTAGCTGTTCTTATAGTCATTGTTGCTCCACAAGCGCCACATTTTAAAAGGTTAGCTAAGGGATTTCTTAATTTTTTATTTTTGTGGATATGAGGAGTATATCTGCTTTTTGTAAGTTTTTGAGCTTGATTGAAAATATCTTCTTCAACGATTGGATTATGCTTGCCTTCGTAAATATTCCATTGACTTTTATCTTTAAATTTACTTGTTCTTTTGCTATCCTCTTTATATTTATATACACGCTTATTCCAAGTGACTTTTCCAATATACACAGGATTTTGAATCATTTTTCGAATAGTTGTTTTATCCCAATTTAAATTACCATTTTTATTGGGTATACTATTTTGTGTCAAATATTTAGCTATTTTTGTATCTCCATATCCACTATTTACATATAAATCAAATATCAGCTTAACGATTTTAGCTTCTTCATCATCGATAACTAAAGTTTTTTCTAGTTTCTTATAGCCATAAGGAGCATAAGGACTAATATAATTGCCTTCTTCAAGACTTTTAAGTCGCCCACGCTGTAAACGCTTTTTGATTATTTTTAATTCTCTTCTAGCCATAAATGCCTCAAACTCTGAAAATTCTTCGTCGAATTCATTATCTAGATCATAAACTTTACGGGGTGTAATAATTTTAGTATTGTACTCTTTAAATGTTTCAAGGATTAACCCTTGTTCTCTCATATTCCCCCTGCCAAGTCTATCAATATCCATAACTAATACAGCATCATATTTATTATCTTCGACTTCTCGTAATAATTCCAACATTTGAGGTCGTCTACTAATAGACTCTCCTGAAACTACTTCTTCTTTAATTTCTAGTATGTTGTAATTGTTTTTTTGAGCATAAGCTAATAGTGTTGTTCGATGTTTGCTTAATACTTCTTCAACAGATAAATTTTCTTCACTTCTAGATTTTCTTAGATAAATGCATACATTCATATTCTTATCACCTTTTCAAATTAATTATATTACTTAATTATATGTTTTTTCTGAAAAAATAAAAGTGAAGTATTACTATACAGGTTGTATATTTTTTGATGATTCTTGAAACTTTATTTGAAATGAAGAGAAAAAAGTCTTGAATCTGTAGCAAAATGGCTTGCACTAGTAAAAGAATATGAAAAAGTACATAAAAAAATAGATAAATTGTTGAAAATGTAAGACTTAGGTTAAGTGCAATCGATGGAAGGTGGTGGTTCTATGGACTTTGATTGTTGTAGTAGTTACAAACAATGCTGGGAAATCAGATAACCATGGATGAGTATTTAAAGATGTTAGCATGAGGACTTATTCGTCAAAGTTGTATTTAGCGAACTTTTAATCCCAGTCTATAAAGAAAAATGCAAGAAGACCAGTTAGACAACCAATAAAAATAAAAGGGAAGATATGTCTTTGTATATCAACATTAAAGAAAAACATAACAAAGTAAAGTAAAGCTACCAGGATGATGATGTGAATCTGAGTTAGTTTAAGAAGCGGTCTGTTTTTAAAAGTAAAAATATTATTATCTATAAAATTAAGTGCTGAGTAAGTGATAAAACTAGAGAAACTGGCACTGATTATATTAAAAAAAGTCATAAACAAAAAAATCAACTCCAATATTTAGTAGTATTCTTATTTTACTATATTAGAGCTGATTATGGAATTAGTAAATGTGTAAAAGGTTAGTTCAGTGAACTAATTATGCAGTTTTGAAATTTAAACCGAAGCTGATTCCTAGAGCTATCGCAAGACTAAATTTGTAATTAACACCCATGTGATTCATTAATACAAGGATAAAGATGCCAATTAAAAAAATAATTAGTTCCACTATAATTTTAGATTTAACTTTCGTGCATAACATATTATGGATTTTAAATTTTCTATTAAGATAATAAACAAATGATGAAACTAGTAGACCAATAATTAAGGATTGTCCAAATAGAAATATTCTAGCCAAAATAATCAACTCCTTTTTGGAGATACAATTAAATTTTAGCATATTAAATTGATTTTGTAAGACAAAATAGAATCTTAGTCTAGGTGGTGGGTATATGGAAAATGTAAAGAAAGAGATTAAGGATCGACTAGAAACAATATGTGAAATGGGAGGATATACGGAGAACGGTGATATTCCTTGCATAGAAGAATAGCAAAAGTTGCATTAAGCTGGGAAATAAAAAAATTAATTCTTTTTTCTGTAGTTATTTGTATTATTTAATTTTACAGATATAGGTGAGAGAATATTAAAAAGAAATGGTAGATATAGAAAACCAATTATTCCACAAATGAGAGGAGGAAACCTGTATTTTGTGCCCCATCTTATGCATTGAATAGAAGTTATTAAGCTAATAAAAATTTTAATTAAATTTATGAAAATATTCATTACATCAGCTCCTAAACTTATTTACTTATATAGTATCCATGATTGGCTTTAATATTATACTCATTGGTGAATTTAAGATGAGTAATTGAACAGAATTTTAGACTGATCGAGGTGATGAGAAAATGTAAAAGAAGACATAAACGACCTATTAGAAACAATATGTGAGATGGGCGAGGATATAGAGATAGGTAATCTATGCTTTATTAAAAATATACTAAACAAATAGGGCAATTATTTGGAATAAGTAAAGATTCTGTATATAGAAGAATGAAAAGTTATAAAGAGAAAAAGGTGAGTTGATTAATGAGGCTGGATTACCCAGCTCCAGCACTAAAATAAGATTTCTCGGAGGTGGTTATTCAAATTTATCTTTTACAAGGAATATGATTAGTAAAAAAAGTCCTAAGATGCATAAAGTAATAACAGATATAAATAAAAAAACTGACATGTTGTCACCTCCAAATAATTGTATGTAAATATTTTATTGAATTATTGATGATTTTTCAATTTATATATGAATTTGAGGGTTAGTCTAAGGTAATAAATAGTAGATTGGTTTAAAACAAAGTACGTAAACCATTATTAATAAAATGATGATAATTCTAACTAAATCTTTATAATTTTTCGTATATGTATATTTTTTATAAGAAGTAAATGTAATAGTTGGAAAGAGTAAAATACAAATAGTAACTCTAGTAATTCTCATAATATACAGATCTGAAATAGATATAAAACAGAACAAAGCAGTAAGAAAAATTGTGGTTTCTAACCAGCCTTTATAGGTGGGAGTATCTGTATTCTTATAATTAGTTTTTTTAGAGTGTTTCAAATCATTAAAACAAAAACAAATTGTAGAAATAATAACTATACTAGCATAGAAAATATTTGTCATTAATTACACCACCTTTGAGAAATAGAAAAATAGTTAATTTTATTATAGTAGAAAATAATAATAGATACTAGGAATGATTTGGATAAGCGCTAAATATATACATTATGCACTAAAAATTGACTTAATTAGTTTGTTGGTGCATTTTGTTTTAAGGAACTAGGAAGTATTATTGAAAATTCATTAGGTATGGATATAAAGGTACCAAGTGGAATAACAAAATGGTTTAGGGTTGCTAATGCTGCAATAAATGAATACGAAGAAGATCATAAGAATGCAGGAGCTTAGGCTCCTGCTTTTTTTAGTTTTTGGATAAAAACTTTAGTTAGCGAAGAGTTAACAAATATCAATTATGATATTTAAAAAAATATGTTGAAAAATTTACTATAATTTATACAAATTTTGGGAACAATTTTTAAACCCTAAGTATCTATTAAGTGAGTACATCATAATGTACTAAAAAACTATCAAAAGGGGAGTGTTTTTTATGAGAAACAAAAGATTTATAAGAGTTTTACTTACTGCATTGCTAGCTATTAGTTTATTTGCTATACCTGTTTTTGCAACAGGAGGGGAGAAGGTGTTTGTAGAACATGAAGGGAATAATACTAAAGAAACTGCTAATAGTTTTGGGTGCCAAATTCCATATTATGATGATTTTCGTATAATTGGTTTACTTAATAAACCTACCGATACTCATGATTGGTATAAATTAACTATGAATATTAGTGAATATAGTTATATTACTATGAATTTCTTTGCTAATGCTACACCAAATGCTACTTATCATGTTGAACTATGGAATCAATACGGTACTCGATTATGCGATAAAACAATAAAAGGAAATGAGAAATTAAGACATGATAATTTAGGGCTAGTAAATGGTAACAAAATTTATATTCATGTTGAACAAATTGCTGGGATTACTATGCAACCATATGAGATTGAATTACTTGTAAATAAAAAATTCAAATAAAAAGTATAAATAATTGTTAGTAGTGGATTCTCAATAAAAAAACTCTTTTAAATAAGAGTTTTTTTATTTCTATAATTGATTCGTATAATTTTTAAATTTAAAATGATTGAAGTATATTTTATTTCATATATTTAAAAAGTTGCTTTTATCTTGATGATACATATACTAGTACTATCTTCTATATTTAAGATCTGAAGTATTATTGAGAAAAAAGAACAAGAAGAAGCATGAAAAAAAGGACCTTTATACTGATCAAATTCAAAAGTAGCATTAAATGTTAGCTTAATGTTTATGAGTAGGTGAAATCTACTATATCTTAAATTTTTGGAAGAATATGTCGAGAAGTTTTCTTAAGGGTTATTCAAGTTCTAGGAACATTTTTTGAACATTAAGCATCTATTAAGTGAGTACATCATAAAGTACTAAAAAATCATCAAAAGGGGAGTGTCTTTTATGAAAAACAAAAGATTTATGAAAACATTAATTACTTCTATGTTAGCTGTTAGTTTATTTGTTACACCTGTTTTTGCTTCTTCTATGACGTTGAAGACAGAGAGAGAGTCTAACAATACACAAAGTACAGCATGCAAACGTGATCTTCAAATGCCTTATTTTGATACGGTTGCAGTAGTAGGATCACTTAATGATCCAATAGATAAAGATGATTGGTATAAACTTAAATTGGATTCACAACCTGAAACAACAGGCTATAACTTGGTAAGAATGGATGCTGAATTTTTTGGAACAGATAAGGCTACGTATAAAGTTACAATGCTTACTGATAAGAATGGTAAGATTGGAGAAAAAATTGTATACCCTGGTCAGAATATGTACGAACCAAGAATTTATTTAAAGAATGATCAATATATGTATGTCCACGTTGAATTAATTGATGGAGATCCTGTTAGACCATATAAATTGTATTTTGATAAAGATAAAGCATTTAAATAAAAATTTATATTGTTCTTTAAATAATTTAAGAAAAGAATAGAGATTGTAAAAAAATTTGTGTAAAGTGAATTTGAAATTCCTTCTTTAGTAAGGATCTAAATTAAAATATTCATATAAGTTATTCAAAATAGGGCCAGAAGGTTCCTTTTGAAATGTAAATCGTCTGATTAATGCAGGAGATAATTCCTGTATTTTTCTTTTACGTAAAATTTATGTTTATTTTATTCTGATATTTTAAATATATATTTTTTTAATACTATAAAAAATTATTAAATGAATTATAGAAAGCAATAAGCTAATACCATAAAATTACATTATTTTTATTTTTTGTATGTTATCATACTATCTGGGAGGGATGTTTTATGAAAAAAATTTTAACTATCTTTTTTTTGATTTCTATATTTGTTACATCAACTATTACCCCATCTTATGCTGTTCTTGAAAATTACGTAGATAAAGAAGTATTTGTAGCAACTGATGCTAAATTAAAAGAAGGTGCAGCGCCTAATTTATTTATAGAAGACCGACATGGTGATTTTACAGGGGGTGAAGAAAAATTTATTTTGAAATTAAAAAATGCAGAATGGCTTAAGGACAAAGATTTTAAAGACACTAGTTTTGAAAAAGAAATGAGTAAATTTATAAACAAGTTAAAAGTAAAACGACTAGATGATGAAACCGTTGAATGTTCAGTATATGGAATAAAAAAAGGAGGGCAAATTAAAATTCCTTTGATTTCTAAACCTATAAACAATGAGGACTTAAAGGTCGAAACAAAAGGGTGTAATTGTCAGGTAAACAAAAAAATAATAAGATATGCACAAGTACATGAACCATATATAGATGTATGTAAGTATTTTCCAACTTATAGTAAGAGTCATCCAGGAGACAAGATTATCTCAAGTTTTGATAACTATAGATTGAATCGAATAGCTTTCATTACAGATGTACATGGAAGTTTTCCAGAAGGTAAAAGTACTATAAATTTAAAAGTAAATAAAGGATTTGTATGGAAATACTATGGAAAAGTTAAGTTTAATGGAATAGATGGAGTAACCTATGATGTTGTTAGAAAAGATGAAAATTTAATTTTAAATGCAGATTTTTCAAAAGCATATTATAGGAATAATTATGCCTCTTATAGTATGGAATGGAAAGATCTAAAAATACGAGCAACAGATGAAGCTGAAAATAATAAAGATGTGCATGTTAATTTGACAGGGGATTATATAAAAGATACTGATTTTATAATAGGAAAATATGTTGCAAATGATTCAAAATATACTTTTATAGGTAATACAAGAGTAAAGAGAAGAGAAGATAAAATTGAAATACATATAAACAAAATCCAATTAGAAACAAAAGATAAAATAATAGATTTGTTGAATGAAAAGGATGATTATAAATGGTATATTCTAAATAAAAAAAATATTGATAATATGAGCCTAGATGAAGTAAGAAAAAAAGCATTAAAAGAAAAAACATTTTATAAAATAGATTACAATAATAATATAAATATAGGCAAAAACCTTAAAAGTGGAAGATACTTTTTAGTAAATCCCCAAATTATTGAAAAGTATAACGTGTTAGGAATAGAGTTTATATTAGATGACGATTTACAAACTAAAAATAAAATACAGGATAATTTAAAAGAAAAGGCTGAAGAAGAATATGTAGAAAAGGAGAAAAAGATTGAGAAAAAAATAAAATTTAATGATATGAAAAATCATTGGGCACAAAAGGAAGTGGAAAGTTTAGTTTCAGATGGGATCATATCAGGTTTTGATAATAATACATTTAGACCAGAAGATCCACTAACAAGAGCACAAATAGCAGTTTTATTAGTAAAAGCATTAAAATTAGATGCATTGAGTAATGAAAATTATAAGGTGTTTGATGATGTAAATAAAAATAATTGGTGTGAAAAATATGTATATCTAGTACATAAAGAAAAGTTAATGAATGGAGTGGGAAACAATAAATTTAATCCAAAAAACAAAGTAACAGGAGAACAATTGTTACAGATAGTAATTAATGTATATGAAAAATATAAAGGAAAAATAGCAATAACAGAGGAAGATATTAAAGATGTAGGGGATAGTAGTTTGTGGGCAAAAGAAGCAATAGCTAAAGCAAAAAAAATAGGAATAACAGATAAACTATTAGATGAATTAGATTACAAAGGAAATGCAAAACGAAGTCAAGCAGCGGTAGTTATATTTGAATTGATAGAAAGTTAGAACTTTGATTTTTCGATATTAAAAAAACAGATACTATGACTATAAATAGTACTATGGGAATGAGGTTTTAAACAATTTTAAGAGTTGAGTATATAAATAAATGTATACATAATTCTATATAACATTATTCCGTAGTGTATCAAAACTTGGGAATATAATAGATCAAAAACTCCTAGATTAAAGCTAGGGGTTTTTATATATAACTAAATGTTATTTTGATGCATAATAAAAAGCTTTTGATATGATTCAGGGGCTATAGTATTAACACTAAAATTTTAATTAATATTAAGGGATGCTTTTGATAGTCCATTAGAAGATGATAAAACTACTTATCTTATGGATGACTTTACACAAATTATGGAGAAAAAAGATCTTAGATGATGAAAGGTAGTTTTTTATGCATGTTTTCCATATAAAGTCAACAAATAGGGAATATAATAATTTAGAAACATATATATAAGCATGGATATACTCAGTATATTTTTTTTAATACCAACATTTGTTTTGGTATATTTATTTATAATAATAAACCCTGCTAATATTCCTATCGGAATTCTTAATTCTCCTAAATATATTGAGAAGCAATAACTTATATAAAATGAAAATATTTTAATAAAAAACCAATTTTCATTTTCTACATTTTTGAACTTTATAATTAATACCAGTAGCAATATCGACAGTATAAAAACTAATCTATAAATTAAAGATATTTTTTTAAAATGAAAATAAAATCTTTTTGGAAATCCTTCTGAACTTATTAGTGTAAGTTCAGCTGTGTGATTATTCCATTCAATCTTGCAATTTTCAGTAGTAAGCATACTTCCATCATTATTTATAAATGTTTTGAATATCATATGTCTTAAAATATCATATTTGCTTTTATAAAGTATAGATACAGTATTATTACCTAAAAGAACAGCTCCTTCATCTTGAATAATTAATTGATAATAACCATCTTTTGAGTTAGATATCCCTATATTCTGTACAGATAAAAATGCCCATAGTACATTGGTTGTAGTAATTATACATAACAAAATAATACTAACATTTATTAAACTTTTTTTTATTTTTGATATAGCTCTATTAATTATATCTATACAAAATTCCATTATGATCAACACCTTTATTATTTTGTAAAAAAATTATACTGACCATTAGTTTAACGTATAAACCAGCTTCTCTTATTTTAACATTATTTGGATATTGTGGACATAGTTATGTGTTTTTTCAGATGAATTATATTATAATAGAGAATAAAAGAGGGGGGATAAATATGCCTTTAGAACAAAACAAAATTAAGGAGAATGAAAAAGAATCAAAATGTCCTTATTGTAATAATAGATTAGTTTCAGGATTTATATATGGTTCTCATTATCCATTAACATGGTTGCCGGAATCTAAAAAATTATTTTTAGGAATGGCTATGGGAGGAGAATCTATTGGAACATTTAAAGGTAGACCTAGGGTGAAAGGCTATAGATGTGAACAGTGCAATAAAATTATTGTTAACCTTAATGAAGAATAAAAAGCCCTTGGATTCTACCAAGAGCTTTACTTATGCAATAGAATTTATGTTTAATGCTAGTGGTTAATAATTGGGGCTCCTGCGGTGTAGATTTCTTAAAAATTTTAGTTAACGTATACAAGATACGGAAATATAGCCATCAATCTAAGGAAATCATTTTGTAGCCCTATTAGCAATGCTATCAGTCATTATAAAATTCACTTCATTAGATCAGCAAAAAAACCCCTGAAAAGTTCTCCAGGGGTTTGCTTATACAATATACTATTATTATTGTTAGTTCTTACGCAGGGTGATGAACTTTACCAGTGTTAGCCCCAATAATAACATCTACTCCTAGATCAGAACGGAAATACCAGTAAGGTTCTGTTACTTCTGGAGTCAATGGCTTTGATAATACAATAGAAGTAAACTTACTTCCCCAATCCCCTGAATGGAATATTTTAATAGCACTCTTGTAGTCAATTTTATAATCTGCAAAACTTGCAATTCCTAAAGGTCTTTTAACAGGAGTTGGTTGTGTCATACCTATCAATGGTGGATTAGCTACATAAAACTCGAAACACTTATTATCATATTCAATGAGATAGTCGAAACCCAAAACACTTTCCGCGGAATCAACTGCTTCTTGTGCAAGACGACCAGTTTTTATTAATACTTTTTCTAGTTTTACATGTTCACCCATCTGTTTTGCAGCTTTTTTTAATACTTCTTTAATTAAATTCATTTTTTGTCCTCCTTTTGGTTGATAACCATAATGTATTTCTAATCAATATATATTCTATACAGTTTTTTGTTATTACTTATTTTTATATAAAAGTATAAAAATACTTTAAATTAATTGTATAATGAGAATGATATAAACAGTCTAACAACTTGATGAGAAGCATTAAATGTTAATTTAGCGAATATAGATTGATTGTTGATTTACTTAAAAGGATAGTGTTGTAAATATGATATGATGACTTATGATAAGTTTATAAAAAAGTGGGCAATAAATATAATTTTGTTTTGGAAGTTATTATGGGAAAAACATTGTCTGAAATGTCATTAGAAGAACTTTGGGAATTGTTCCCGATTATTTTAAAAGAACATAATCCTGCTTATAAAGAATGGTATTTAATTGAAAAAGATGAAATCGTCAATGCCGTAGGTAAAGATAAGATTAAGCGAATAAATCATATGGGAAGTAGCTCAATTGAAGGACTAATTTCTAAACCAACAGTAGATATTTTATTAGAAGTTGATTGTAATTGCGATATAGAACAATTACAATTAAAGCTAAACAATGCTGGTTGGACAATCATGTCATTTGAAAGTAAGCCAGATATGAAAATTTCATTCAATAAGGGATATACTTTAAATGGTTTTGCTGAAAAAGTTTTTCATCTTCATGTCCGATTTTGGGGAGATTGGAATGAATTATATTTTAGAGATTATCTTTTAGTTCATAAAGAAGTTGCTAAAGAATATGGGAAATTAAAACAAGGACTAAAAGAGCAATATGAACATAATAGAGATAAGTATACCGAAGCTAAAACAGAATTCATTATGAAATATACAAGGATAGCAAGAAAAGATTTTGGCAATAGATATGCGCCCAAATTATGAAGATACTAATAAGTTTTGTATTGCAGAGAAATGCTCTGCTTATTTTTAGTTTATCAAATATAATAACCAAACTTTTAGCGAGAGTTATAATATGTATTAAAGTAGGGGCGAGATAACTAATGGAATGGGGGAGTATGTTTTGAACAAAGAAGCAGAAGTTAAATATTATAAAATTGGAGAGATATCTAAGATCTGCAATATACCTATCAGAACGTTACATCACTATGATGATATTGATTTGTTAAAACCAGCTAAGGTTGATGCCATAAATAATTATCGTTATTACTCTCATGATCAATTACTTGAGATAAATACCATTAAGTATTTTAAGATAGCTGGTTTTTCACTTAATCAAATTAAAAAGCTTCTAGAAAGAAATGATTTGCAATATAGCCAACAGATGATTAAATGTAAAAGTGAAGAGATTGAAACAAATATATTGAAACTTACAGCATTAAAGAATAAGCTAAATCTTTATATTCAAAAGATGACTAGCAATGACCAAAACGTGACTAACTCTATTGATATTTACGTAAAAGATATTCCTGTTTCATATGTTGCATATTCAAGATATACGGGCCCCTGTAATCAGGATGAATTTTATTTAAGGTTTACTAAGTTAGCTAATTTAGTGGAAAAGAATGGTTTGCAAATGACAGGTACAATGATGGCCATTTATTATGATGATTATACAAATTTTGATTATGCACAAGCAGATATAGAAGTGTGTGTTAAAGTTGGTGAGAATAGAGAATATAATAATGTTGTAAGGAAGTTTGGAGGATTTCTTGGAGCAGTAGCTTATCATTACGGAAATTATAAAACAATGAATCAAACGTATAAGAAAATGTTAGATTGGCTAGAGAAGAATAACTTAGTTTTTGTAGGTGGAGCTGTTGAGAACTATATAATAGATCCTATAATTACTAGTTGTGAGGATGAATACATAACAGAAATAATATTACCAGTAAAAAAATATTAATTAATCTCTTGACTCTCTGGTAACTGTAGCGTTTATAATTTTGTTAGAGAATATTTTGAGGAGGAGATATAGATGAGCGTACTAAAAATCGCTTTAGTAGTAATTTTTCTCATTATAGTAGCTATAGTGTTATTTCTAAACTATTTAGGTTTATTTTCTAAAATTGTTATTGAGGAAAAGGAAATGGGACCATATGTTTTAGTATACGAAGACCATAAAGGGGACTATAAGGGGACACGAAAAATACAAGATAATATTTACAATATACTTTTAAATGAATATGGTATTGAAACTTTTAAGGGATTTGGAGTGTATTATGATGACCCTAAAAAGGTTTCTAAGGAAGAATTAAGAAGTATAGCTGGTTGTATTTTAGAGGAAGCGGATTATAATAACATTGAAAAGCTGAAAGAGAATAATTTAAAAGTCAAAGAAACATCAAAGCAACAATGTATAGTGGTAGAATTTCCCTTTAAAAATGCATTTTCAGTTTTTATTGGGATTATGAAGGTTTATCCAGAGATTAATAAGTTTGTTGAAAAGAATGGGTTAAAGCAGAAGGAAATAATGGAAGTTTATGACGTTCTGGCTAAAAAGATTATTTACATAATGAATTATATAGATGAATAAGCTTGATATTGGATTTATGATGATGCTTCTCAACTTCGAGAAGTATCTGTTTCTTTTTGAAATATATAAGAATGAAACAGATGCTTCAAGGCGCTTGAAGGATTCATCATAAAGTTTAGCTTTGAACTTGTTTATCTATATTAAAATTTTAGTTAGCGCATGTAAGTTAGACCCTATATATTGAAAATAATGTAAATATAAGTACGATAATGTTATAATATGTATATACTTGAAAAATATATGTTGTTGTAATACAACAATATCTTATATAGGTTAGATTCTCAGTTTGAATATTATGTGAAACACTAGGTATAGAAAATACTTGAAATAGAAAGGAAGATTTGATTGAAGTTAATGGATACAATTTTTCGATATCAAGCCAGGTCATTTTCAAGACATGATGGTTTGTGTAGAGTAAGAACTTTTTTAAATTCTAAGAAGGAGACGTATGTTTTATTAACTGACATTGGGGACAAAAATCCATCGGCATCAGTAACAAATGCAATAGAAATAATTTGTAATTCATTAAAAGAAACCGGAATGGTGCCCGATGGAGTACAGTTTATTGAACACTATGAAGATAGTTTTGGAGGTGTTCCGTCTTTTGACCTTGTCATATATAGTGAAGATAGTCGCCCGGATTGGAGAACTTTAAGGTTTGAATCAGTTTTAGAAAAGTTGGAATGTGATGAAAAAGAATTGAGTGTATTAACTTATGATATTGTTAGGTTAGCACAACAAATAGATAAGATTAGATATAAAATGGATCCTCAAATAGATTTTAATTATCGTGAAAGTAAAGAAGTCACAAAGCGAAGATTTGAGATAGAGTATAAAAGTATTAAAAAAGAGTCTATTAAGGAGTTGATTTATAAGGGGGTAACTGAACAAGAGTTGTCAAGACTACTTAAGTCTGATTTATCTGTATTTGGTGAAATATACTCAAATCCAGATGAGGAATATATTTGTTTTTCAGAGTTTCCGTTAGGAAACGGTTTTGTAGACTATGTCGTCTTTACTGGACGATCTAGAATGGATGTATATCTAATTGAAGTAAAAGGTGCAGATTTTAACTTAGTGAACAAAGGAAACTATGGTAAATTTGCGAGTAAGATTGAAGAAGCATCAGGTCAACTGCGACAAAGATTGGGTCATATTTATAGAGACTATGAGAAATTTAGAAGAAAAGTACATGAAATAAGAGAAAGAGTTGAATCTGGTGATAGACTATATAATTCACTAATTGGACCTAAAGGAAATTTACAAGTTGATCCAAACAAAGATATCAATATTTATCCTGTTTTGATTGCTGGTAGAACAATTAATGACCTAGAAGAAAGTAGAAAAAGACAAGATTTTGAGTATAGCACTAAGCCAACGATGAAACTTGAAACGTGGGATTCGTGGGTTAGAAAATTAAGAAGATTTTAGTATATAGCTCGTAAAATACTGAGTGCATCACACAATGCATAATTTCCCAATATTATCCATTTTAAAGTGTATAAATTGGGGATTTATTTATTGGGATTTAATGTTAATATATAACGCATGAATATGAATAAAGTGGGTGTACGCTCGGGAACTATGGGAACTTTAGGTGGAATGATCAACTTTCTATTGTCCATAGTTGGTGTAGCTAAACTATTGGGATTGAAATCAAAATGATATTAAATGTGTGGTTAATGCAGGATCAAATATCCTGTATTTTTATTTTGCGAAGGTAAATTGAGTTGTAAAGTATGGATTTTATGTAATAATATTTGGTATTATGCTATAATATGGATATATTTGAAAAATATTTATAGTTATAATGAATGATTATATTATATAGATTGAGATTTAAATGTAGTATCTGTGGGGGAATTGATGAGGTTTGAGACAGGGAGCTTTTAGAGTGAAACCAATGTGTATAATGGGATATTTGTAATTATTTATGTAGAAATGTTCAATTAACAAGTTAGAATTTCAAACTAGTAGAAAAAAGCATGTTTGTAGAAAAAGAGAATATGCTAAAACAGTTTGTATATATAGAATATTATATGATGGTCAACTATCATGTATGAAAATATACTGATTGATATGTTGCCGGTAAATATGTAGTTTAATTACTAGTATTAGAATAATACTTCTGATTTATTATACATGTATATTGGGGAAATAGTATATTAAGAAAAGAGGGAGAAATCATGACGGGTCAACTAATGTCGCTTTCAAAATTTTTTTCTGAAAGAATATTTAGAATTCCGGATTATCAAAGGGGATTTGCATGGGGGGGAAAAGAAGTTAATGATTTTTGGAATGATTTAATTAGATTACAAATAGATAAAAATCATTATGTGGGTGTATTGACTTTAGAACCAGTTATCAAGGAAAAATATGATAAATGGATAGATGATACTTGGCTTATCAATGCTAAAAGATTCTCGCCTTTTTATGTAGTTGATGGACAACAAAGATTAACAACAGCAATTTTATTAATTCATTCAATAGTTGAAATCATGAGTAAAAAAAATATTACTAAATTAAATTTTACTTCAAAAGAAGAAATTATGAAAAAATTTATATTTGAATCTAAAGATGAGAATATGTCTAAAACATATATATTTGGGTATGAAGTAACTAATCCAAGCTATGAATATTTGATAACTAAAATTTTCAAAGAAAAATCAGAACTTAGTTCTGTATATGAAGAAACTACTTATACATCTAATCTAGAGAGTGCAAAAAAAACTTTTATGGAAAAACTAGAAGAACTTAATATAACTCAAATAGAAGAAATATATACAAAAATAACGCAACATTTTCTATTTAATATTTATGAGATATCTTCTGATATAGATGTGTTTGTTACTTTTGAAACAATGAATAATAGAGGAAGACCTCTATCACATTTGGAACTTTTAAAGAATCGCTTAATATATCTTTCTACTTTATTTGATACTGATGAAAATAACAGAGAGAGATTACGTCGTAATGTAAATATCTGTTGGAAAGATATCTATCACTTTTTAGGTAAAAATAAAGAAAAACAATTACCAGATGATGAATTTTTAGATGCTCATTTCAAATTGTATTTTCATAAACAATTTAATGAAAAATATAAGCAAGTACCTATAAGGATTAGGTATAGAAGATATCAACAAGATTATTTATTGGATAAGTATTTTATACCTCAAAATGTATCAGATAAACAGCTTAAAATTGAAGAGGTGTTTAACTATATAGAAAGCTTGAAAAGCAATATAAAACTTTGGAATTGTATTAATAATCCTAAATATTCAAATTTTAATGAAGAAATACAAGAGTATCTTACCAAAATAAGCTACTTAACAATTAATAATAGATATGGTTACTATAATAGAATATATGATATAAAAGTTCTTCTATTAGCTTGCCTTGAGAGCTGCGAAAACGAGAAGCCTATTTTAAAATTTCTAAAAAGCTTAGAAAGATATTTATTTATAAAATCTATGTATACATATGAGTGTTTTTCAAAAGCAAATAATGTTACAGTTAATTTTGATGATATAATAATTAAAATAAAAAATGGAAATATTACAATTTGTGAAATTACAGAAAAACTTAATCAAAAAATCAATAACATTATTTCTTCAACTGAAATTAATAAGATATTAATTGATACTTATCAAAAAAATGGTTTTTATAATACTGATTTTTTGAAATATTTTCTATGTGAATATGAGGTTGATTTAATGAAGCAAAGTAAAACTGTGATTGAAAAATTAAATAGAGAAGTGTTATTTAATAATGGTTATTCTTCTATTGAACATATTTATCCGCAAAATTCACATAACAGTTATTGGCTAAGTATGTTTAAAAAATTTTCTGCAAAGCAAAGAAAAAGTCTACGTAATTCTTTAGGTAATTTTGTAGTTTTATCAGAACCTAAAAATAGCAAGTTAGGAAACAAACCTTTTCCAGAGAAAAAATGTAATTCTCAGAATATGGTGGGGTATAAATATGGTACGTATGCAGAAATAGAGTTAACAAATTATGAAGAATGGGGACCAAATGAGATTTTAGATAGAGGAATTAAATTATTGAACTTTTTACATCGACGTTGGGGCATTAAAATTGGCAATGGAAAAAAAACAGATAAGAAAAAATTTTTAGGACTAGATTTTTTGTAGTACTTATTGGTAATATTTTATATTTTTAAATTGATAAAATAAATCGCAATAAGTATTCACATTATCTGTAGCTCGTGAAATAAAACGACGAAAACTAAAATCGTAATGGTATTAAATATGTGGTTAGTGCGTAAATTATAAGTATAACCGTACTTTAATATACCTTAAAATACCTTATAGTAAAGTATTGAAAAATATTCCATCTACACAAGCGTTGGAATTATCAGCTTTATTGGATTGTTAGTATAAAGTATCGTACTTTATATTGTATAAAACAAGATATTATAATAACTTTTTAAAAGATAAAAAGACAGCAAAATCTTAATTTTTTTTGTCTTTTTTAGTATTTCAAACAAAAGAAAGCCCCAAAAATTTCAAATGACATTTATATTTGGAAATCACATACAAATGTCATTTGAATTGTTGTACTTCATATGTTTTTTTTGAAGTATTTTCAATACATACAGAGTTTTAAATATCACAAAAAAATGGTAATAGATATACATGTTGTAGTGTCACTAATATTTTACTTGTGAAGCCAAATTTTTATTGTTTAACATATGATAAAATACCTAATGTAGTTATTTTTTATTAAAAAATAATACAAAATAGTAGTTCTTTATTTAGTAAAGTGGTATAATTTATTTTATTAACGCATGTTTTTATTACAAGATGTTTATCTATTTAAATATCTGAGTTTTTCACATATGATTTAAATTTAATTTTAAAATCGTTTAGCTTATACAAATATTAGGAGCTTATCAAATCCGTAGAGGAATTTTAACGAATTCTATCTAGGGATTTTTTTGTGTTTTTGAACACAAAAGAAACCAAAAAATAAAAGGAGGGATAAAAAAAGAACAGGAAGCCGAACTTTTGGCGAGGTAGCGGCTTCCAGAAAATATGAAACAACCACAGAGGGCTGCTATTTAAAGTATATATGGCATAGTAGTCTCCTGCAACAATCAATTTCTAAAAGGGGGCTTACAAGTGAAAGTGATATATAAAGATTTAGGAGAAGAACTTACAGGGATAATATTAAAAAATGATGTAGTTATTAAAGATATAGCTGATAAATCAGAGAACCAGGAGGAAACTCCAGATGCAGAAAAATAGTATAGAGAATAATAGAAAGATGTTGCAGCGTTATAAAATGCTAAAAGGGACTACATA
Source organism: Crassaminicella profunda (assembly GCF_019884785.1). Taxonomy (GTDB): domain Bacteria; phylum Bacillota; class Clostridia; order Peptostreptococcales; family Thermotaleaceae; genus Crassaminicella; species Crassaminicella profunda. Next base: position 2,521,816 of record NZ_CP082326.1, on the reverse strand, counting down.
TATATTTAAACAGTTAAAAGCAATTGCTCAAAATAAAGATATTGTTTTAGATAAAAATACTCGTAGGAACATCATGGAAGATTTAACTGATTGGTATAAAAAAGAAATGATATCGGAGGATATGTTTAAAAGCATAAAATTTGTTTTAGAAAACTATAATAACTTGTATTGCAATAACTAGTTAAAGCTTGGTAGGAGGGTGTTTCTATCAAGCTTTTTATTTTATGCAAAAACCGTTTAGTTAGGGAAGGTAAATTGATTTGTAAAGGATGAAATTTATGCGATGATATTTACAATTATGCTATAATATGGATATGATTAAAAAATATACATTATTATAAATAAATGGTATTTCACAGAGATTGAGGTTCTCAATGTGTTTATAATGGGCAGTCTAAATTTTATTTTTACTGCCACGATATAATGGATATTACAGGAAATTACGAGGGGGAAAATATGATAAAAAAAGAACTATCAAATTTATCAGATATAATAAAATACGTAAATGATAGGAACACGACTATTGATAGAGCTAAGATGTTGGCGAGTGTTAGTGTGACAGCAATTATATTATATAGTCCCGATATAAGTGCTTCTGCATCTACGGGATGTACACTAGCAGGGATGAGCATACCACCACTTATAAAGAACTTTTTTGATAAATTTAATGATAAAACTAGGGAAGAAAAGGCAATTAATACACTTGAGAGATGCCAATTTGCAGATTTTATTTTATCAAGGTTAGCTGTTGCACATGTTGTTAGAAATAATTTAAGAGGTAAAGATCGAATATTTGCTGATTGGAAAATATCACTTATTGCAGAGGAAGATAAAACAAGAATAACGAAAATAGACGAAGAACGTGAAGAAAAATTTATTAATAATTTCCTTAATAAAGATTACGATAAAGAAGCTTATTGGGATGATTTATTAAGCGCAATTATTAAAGTTATAGACTTGAAAGATGAGGAAGAACTAACTTTTAGAAAAAAAATGAAAGAAGAAATTTCTAAAGCATATGAAGCGTTTAAGGATCATGTGATTTGTAGCTCTAAATACTTTGAAATATACAAAAAAGACTGTGATCAGGCAGAAATAGTTAAACAATTTAATAAATTAACAAAATTTTTAAAGATATACAAGAAGATGTATAGAACCATAGATGAAGTCGATGAGTGGTTAAAAACAAGTACAAATCCTTCAATTGGTTTAGATTTTTTTAATTATGAAGAAACTTCATTTGTGGATCAATTCACAAAACAACTCTCGAAAAACGTTATTTATGTTAAGGGGAAAACACGTGAAGAAGTTTTGATGTATATTCTTCATATCATTAAAAATATTGTGAAGACACGGAAAAATGATACCTATATTGTCGATACTATTGAGCATTGGAATCAACTTAAGGGGAATTGTAAAGGGAAAATTCTTATCCCAAATTTTAATGCAGCTATTGTAGATGTGATTCCAGAAAATACGTGTGTGATTGCATTTAGTGAAGAAGATTATATTGGAAATAAGAAGCCTATCGAGTTGAATAAGAGAATTCTATCGAATATGAACAATATGCTTTATAGAGAGTGTGATGATTTAGATTTGACTAATGCTATTGTTAATAAGACGAATGGTCTTTATGCATCATTCAAACGAATAGTTTTTGAGGGTAAAACAGGCAAACCTAAGTGGGAGGAACACGCAGGACAACATCTTGTTCCAGCATTGTTAATAGGTAAGTGGACAGAAAAAGGTCAAATTGAAGAGCAAGATCCAAGTGGTGATATTGAAGCTGTTAGTAAAGTAGCAGGGCGCGATTATAAAGAATATGTACAGTCTTTGAAAGGTATAAGTGGAGGAGAAGATCCATTTTTCTTGAAGTATAGAGGATATGAGGGGAAAACTTATAAACTAGCCAATGTTGAAGAAGCTTGGGAAATACTATTTAAATATATATCAAGTGAAAATATTAGTGCTTTTAGAGAATTAACGATTGAAGTATTAACAGAAGTTTCACCTAAATTTAACATGCCAGTAGAAAAACATTTTATGGCGGGTATTTTGGCAGAGCAACCTAAATATTCAAATACGATTAAAGTAGGTATAGTGAGAACATTGACAATGCTTGCTAATATGGAGAATATTGAAAATAACTTTGGGATTCAATCAACACAAAAATACGTAGATGGAATAGTTAAAGAAATTCTAGATCAAGTTGATTCTAGTAAAAAATGGTTTGCCATCTCAGAATTTATAGAGGATTTAGTTGAAGCATCACCAGAAGTTGTATTAGATACTTTAAAACGTGAAACGTCAAATCAGAAATCTTTGATTTGGAATCTGTTTGAGAAACAAAGTAATAGTTGGTTTAGTGGCGTTAATTATTATACTCATGTGTTATGGGCATTAGAAAAGTTACTGTGTTTTAAAAACTATGCGATCCCTGCAGTAAAAGTGTTAGCAAAATTAGCTGAAAGAAGAATAGAATATAAAATTTCGAACAGTCCACTATCAACCATGTATAGAGCGTTGTGTGCATGGTTACACGACATCAATGCATCTATAGAAGATAAAATTAAAGTTACGGAGTACATTGTGAAAAAAAGTGAAATAGGATGGGAACTCTTAGAATACTTATTACCAGACAGATCACTATCAACTTCGATGAGCATTACTAAGCCACGATATAGAAAATACAAAAATGAATATTATTTAAAAAGCAATGAGCAGATTTTAGATACTTATAAAAAGTACACTGAAATTGCCATAGAGCAAGCTGGCAATGATTTGACTAAATGGAAAGTGTTGTTCAAGAAATTTTTCTTTTTTGAACTGGGACTAGAGGAAAAAGTAATAACTGGAGTTGTTGATGCTATAAATTCATGCGATTCAGATACTCAAAAATACAGATTAAAGGAACAATTTAGAGATTTGATTCATAGACACAGATTTTTCAAAAACTCTGATTGGGCATTAGAAGAAGAATATATAGCTAGAATTGAAAATGAAATATTCAACGAAATTATATTTGACAATGATATATTTGAGTATTTGTATTTATTTAAAACGAATAGGCCTCCCTTGATTCATCCTAAACCTTATGATAAAAATGATCATAATTACGAAGAAGAACGTCGTAAGGTAAGTGAATTGAGGAGAAATGCCATTATAAAAATTAGTAAAGATCCTAATCTTGATATATTGAAGCTTATTGAACATTTAACTAATGAGTCTGAATATGGGAGTGGTCTTACTGAGATTGGGGAAGTCATTGCGAGAGAGTTTCACAAATTTGATATAGACTATAGTTTCATAGATAGCATGATAGAATTAAATCAAGAAACGGTAATTCGGGCATATGTCGATGCAATTTATCGAGAAAAGGGTCTTGTAGTAATTGAGAAAGTTGTAAACCGATACAAAGATAATATTGGATTGTCTATAAGCATATTACAACTAGCAAATATTGATAAAGAATTCATGTATTCATTAGAAAACTATGAATCAGATATTGTTCAAAAATACTGGGAAAGTCATTGGATGATACGAAATATAAGTGATGATAAGGAAATTTTAGAACAAGTATGGTCAAACTTGCTTGAATACCGAAATTATAGGAGTGCAATTGATATGCTTCATTATAGGCTAGACGAAGATATTGAAAAGCATATCCAACTTTTAGAAAAAATTTTGGTGGATCGAGGAGAGTATAGGGTAAACAATAATGACAGATACCATATAAAAAAGTCGTTTGAAAAAATTTATCAACTTAATGATTTGGGTGCGGAGGTAAGCCAAAGAATTTTCAATTTAGAATGGGGGTATTTGGAGGTTTTAGTTGACGACATAAAACCTAAATATTTGACTAAAGAATTAAAGCGTAATCCTGAATTTTTATCAGAATTAATCAGATATGCTTATAAAAACTCTGATGAAGTTAAAGATGCGGTTGAAACAGATGAAGCACGAAAATTTTTAGCGAATCAATCATTTAATATACTTCTTAAGTTAAAATTCTGTCCATGCGTTGACGATAATGGTGAAATTTTAGTTGATGAGCTAAAATCTTGGACAGAAAGATTTTTAGGAATTGTGGATAAAAATAAACAAAGTAAAATTGGAAGACAAATATTAGGCGAATGTTTTTCAAAAGCTCCATCAGATAAAGATGGATATTTTCCTCATAAAGCTGTTAGAGAAGTATTTGAGAAAAATTACAGTGACGATCTCCAAAGGGGGTTCTGTACAGGAATAGTGAATAGTAGAGGGGTGTATCACTTAACAAATGGAGACGGTGAAAAAGATATTGCTCAAAGGTATAAAAGTTATTCAGATGAAACAAGAATAGAATATCCTCAAATGTCACAAACACTTAAAAAGTTGGCTGACTACTATTTAATGGTTTCAGAAAGAGAAAGAGAACGAGCTACCTATGGTTTATAAAAGGACAAATGATATTTATAACCTTTGAATTGTCATTAAAACTTATAGAGAAAGTAAGTCATAATTATAATAAATACGAAAGGATTTTAAGAGTGAAGAAGAATTCAAAGGTTATAACGATGATTTTTAAATAGCTTACAACCTACAAGAAATTAGAAAACTAAAGCATGCATTATAATATAATGACCTGCCCATTATCCATAATAACTACACTGAAAAAGAAAAGAAAAAAATATAGAGGATAATAAATAAGTGATTAACGCAGGAATTACAAGCCTGCGTTTTTATTGCTAAATAAAAAGCATCTCCAGAAAGAAACTTTTTATGCAACTAGGATATTTTCTCTTTTTATCTATAGGACAAATTAGTTGGTTCATATAGATAAGCAAGGGGGGATTATCTTGGATAGGATTTTTTATACTGGGGAAATAACTAAGGAAGAACTCTTCGAAACATTGAATAAATTACTTAATAAATACTTACGAGAATTAAATACTATAGATGAAGGAAAAAATGAGTAATTATAATTTTTCATTAAATTACATTGGTGGTATGAAGGAGAAGGTACTCCATTATCTCCTTCACCGCCAGCTTCACATTTAATAATTCTTGCAAGGAGTTCTCTATCTGAATATGCCATCTCTACTCACCTCATTTTTATTGCTGATAATATTAATTTATGCACGAATTTCAAAAATGCTACTAAATATTTGAAGGGAAGAGGAAAAAATTATTGTATGCAAAATAAAAAATGTGGATGTAGGAGCTTTGTCTCCTACTTTTTTTAGTTTTTGGGTGAAAAGTTTAGTTAGCGATGAATTTCAGGAATTTTTGATAATTATTTTGGCAGATATATTAAGTTGAATTTCGACAATGTTTTTGAAGAAGTTAGTGTACAATCATAAATGGATAAACTTTAAATGTTAGAGAAGAAGTATCATTAGAAAGTTATAATAAAGCAATAGAATTAGAACTTAACAATGCTACATTATTTTATTTGAGGTGAATTATTATGGAAAAAAACATTTTTATTTTAATATTAAAAGGTGTTTTGATTGCTGCGTTTTTCGCAATTATTTATAATTGTATTGAAGTATTCAGTTATTCAGTAACTGGAGGTAGCTATTTGAGAACTTATGTATTTGCAATTCCATTTTTGGGTTATATGTTAATGTATATAGCTAATCTTGAATTAGACGATAGTATTCATATAAAATTAAAATCAATTGAAGATAAATATGAAAATAAAATGATAGAATTAAATAATAAAATAGATGATTTAAATGAAAAAATTGATTCTCTTAATAAACTAAATAAGTAAAAATAATCATTACTTTAGTTTTTTCTAAGCTTTAGCGTTCAATATATTCCAACAAGGATGGATGGTGATTAATAAGTAGTGTTCCTATGTTGTAGGTTCTTTAAAAAATTTGGTTAGGATATATGAGTGGAGAATTTTTTGAACTCGTTAATTGTTAGTTTAATTTACATTTGTAGAATATTTTGTAACAAAAATTATTAATATTTTATTCAGGAAGTGATAGTATGAACAAATTTTTTAATACATCATTGAGTTGGGGTCTATTGATTATTGCAATTGTAGGGGATTTTATTGTACCTTATATACTGGCTAATTTCTACAAAGGGTATAATCATAAGAGAATGGTTATGAGTACATTAGGGAATCCAAATAGCCCTGTAAGAATATACTACAATATATGGCTTGTGATATTAGGTATATTATTGATCATCACTTCTTTTAATTTATATCAATATTATTTTTGGGTTTCAAAGCCGTTAAGTATAGCAGTTTTTGTTTTAATCCTTTTCTTTGCCATTGGTGCTGGTATTTTAGCAGGTATTTTTAGTGTGAATGAGAGTAAAGAAATGGAAACTATTGCTTCAAAAATTCATGGCGTAGGCTCTGCTTTAGGATTTATGGCACTTTTGTTTGTGCCTTTACTTCTAAGCATTTTGTCATTTAAAATAAAAGATTTAAGAACTGCTATTGTTTGTTTAATATCGTTTGTTTTTTCCTTAATTTTTTTTGTATTATTTATTATGTCAGATAAATCTCAATTGCAATATACTATTATAGCCAATGAAGGTATTTGGCAACGTTTATTACTATTATTTATGTATCTTCCTTTTGGATATATCGCAATAAGAAATATTGTAGCTCTTATGTAAGATGATGAGCATAATTTTTAATATAAGTGGATTCCCATAAGATGGTAAGTAGTGTGAGGAGGAGAAAATGTCAAACAAAAATTATTTTTATTGGTTTTTAGAAATGAAACCTAATGTAAGGGTTTTAATACAAGAAGTATTATTAATAGGTAGTGGTATTGTAGGATTAGTTTTTAATTTTTCTAAAATACCTTTTTCACCATATAGAGATATTGTGGGAGTTGTTTTAATTGCATATGCTATCTATATTCATGTTTGTTCTGAAAAAACACTTAAACAAGCACATGATAAGCCAGAAGATATAAAAGAAGTTGTTAGAACAGGTATTTATAAAAAAATAAGGCACCCAATATATTTAAGTTTAATAATAATGGATATAGGGATAATGTTAAGTTTTGGAATATTATGGATGATGCCTTTGGTAATAATTTTCTCTTATTTTCATCTTATGACAGCAATACAAGAGGAAAAATTATTAATTAAAAAATTCAATGGTGAATATAAAGAATATATGAAAGAAGTTCCTTACAAAATGATACCGAAAATGTTTTAAATTTTAGCAAAAACCATGTGATTAATGCAGGATCAAAGATCCTGTATTTTTCTTTTCTTAAAATTCAAGTAGGGAATGTAGATTGAATTCTAAAGATTGAAATTAATGTGGATACAATCATAACAATGCTATAATATGTATACATTTGAAAAATGTTCATTATTATGATGAAATACTATATTATATAGATTAGATTCTCAACATGTCTATAAATAGAAGTTGATAATATAGAGTATTAGATAGTTTTGAAAGTTGTTTAGTAGATCTAGGTTAATTATTGAACTATTTAAAAGAATCGTGTTGTAAATAGGATATAATAACTTATGGCAAGATTGCAAAATGGTGTGTAACAATAAGGGAGGATTTTTAAATGAATCAAGCTAGTTATATTATTATAGGACTTTTAGTCTTTTTGAGTGTAGAGTTTTTATCTATAAATGTGGGAAATGCAATTGGTTCAGGACCTGGAGAGATAGGTATTGTAGTTAGTGCAATATCAATACTATGCTCAATAGTAGTAATATGTACATTAATAATAGTGGATACCATCAAAAATAATAATCATGAGAAATAAACCGTATATATTGCTCCTGTAGTTGTGGGAACTTTTATTATACTAAAATTTTATTTAGCGTAGGAATATTTACTTAGTATTATCAAATTTTGGTATAATAAACCATAAAGGGAGGGATTATCAAATGAATTTAAAGCCTTGGAATAAAGATATAAAGCAATTAAGATCAATAATCCTAAAAGAAGACAAAATCGAAGAGAGTAAAAATCTTTGCTTAAGTTTACATGCAATGGTTCATTCATCCATTATGTCAGGAATAGATAAAGAAACATTTGAAGACGAATTGTTGAAAGGTTTAGATGAAAATACATTTAAAATTGCAACCAATGAAAAAGGTCGTACTATTGCATATGGTATATGGCATTCTACAAGAATAGAAGATATAACAATGAATATATTGGTTGCTGGAGACAAACAAATCTTTAATATAGAGAATTGGAAGGAAAAAATAAATTCTAAAATAATAGATACAGGAAATGCAATGATAGAAGAAGAAATAATTGAATTTAGTAAAAATATTAATATACAGGAATTAAAAAATTATAGAATAGCGGTAGGAAGAAAAACAAGAAAAATCATAAAAAGTCTTACATATGCTGATATGAAAAGGAAATTTAAAAAAGATAGATTACAGCGTATAGTAGAGGAAGGTGCTGTTTTAGATGTTGAAGGTGCAAATTGGTTAATAGATTTTTGGGGAAGAAAAAATGTAGCAGGAATTATATTAATGCCAGCTACAAGACATCATGTGATTCACATAAATGAATCGTTAAGAGCAAAAAAGAAATCTCGAATCAATAAATATTAGGGAGGTTATTCAAAATTGAATTTTCCCACGTTTCTTTTTTATTTGAGCTATAACAAGTATAAGAATAGGTAAAATTACTTGAAATGGAAATTTGTAATAAGGTGATACTGTAGATGCAAATTTTATAAGCTCCATTGTATTGTCATAGATAAAAAAAGAGAAATTCCCCATTAATAAAGCAACGGGTGTTACGATAAACTTATAATCAGTATAATCAAAAAATTTAGCAATTCCTTTACACGTTGCTAATAAACAGATACTCATTTTTATATATCCTCCTAATACAAATATAGCTGCGGCTATTGCTTCTACTCTTTGGAAAATATCACCAATGTTTATTCTTCCTATAGCAGAATAAGTAGGATAATATAGGCTTAATGTTGTATTTATACCTAAAATAAGAACACTTGATAAATTAAGTGTAACTAAAATAATTCCGCCTATTATTAAACTAAGTATATAAACTTTATAAGGAGATTTTTTCGTCTCGAAATTTGTGAAAAACATAGTAAGTATTACAGTTTCAACAAAAGGAAATGCGAATGAATAAAATGCTCCTTTTATAACAGGTTTTATCCCATTATATAAAACAGGACGGATATTATTGATATTCATATTAGGGATGGATAATAATGTAGTTGCAAATATAAAAATTATAATGATAGGTGCAAAAAAATTTGACCATCGTCCTAGTACTTCGATGCCTTCCTTGACGGCCCAAATTCCCAAAAGTATAATAGCTGTTATTGGAATAACTTTAGGAGTATTAGGCATTGAAACTATAGTTATAAATTGACCAAAATCATTTGTTATTAATGTTCCGATATGGAATGCAAACCAAATATACAATATGCTTATTCCTTTACCAAGTAACTTTCCGAAACAAATATCTAGAATATCAAATAAATCTTTTCCTGGAAAAATATAATGTAGGTGTGCAAATATAATTATCATTGGTAAGGACATAAGTATTGATAAGATATTAGCTAACCATAAATCTTTTTTAGCATCTAATCCCATTACTATTATGACAGATGTTCCGATTATAGCAAGAGTTGTAAGAGATATAGCTTGACTATCAGAAATAACCTCTTTATTCACATTTTGTTCCTCCAAGAGCATTTTAAGTTAGTATGTGATTTATTTGATTAAATATTCTAATTTATTGTTTGAAATTAGTTTTTTTAAAATGTGTTGGTGAAACATTATAATGCTTTTTAAATAAACGACTAAAATAATTTATACTATCAAATCCACATCTTGATGCTATTTCAGTTATATTCAGCTCGCCTTTATTCAAATATTCAACAGCCTTTTCCAGTCTTATTCCATTAATATAATCTGTAGTTGTCTTACCTGTCATCTGCTTGAAAATTCTGCAAAAATGATAGGTACTGATATGCAAAATATTCGAAAGATCTGAAGTAGCTATTTTTTTAGAGTAATTGATATCTATATATTTAAAAATCAAATCAAAACGTTTCAAATTATTTACTTTTGAAATAAGTTCTTCTTTCGTTAGAAATTTATTAATGTATTTTCTTAATAAGAGGACGATTAATTGGTAAATGTAAGATTTTACAGCAAGTTCGTACCCGATTTTCTTCGAAAAATATTCTTCTATTATTATGGTGACACAGTCTAATATCTGCTTGTCATTTTCAATTAAATTTTGAAAACATATTTGATTTTGTGACAGTGGTGAAAGGAATTTTGTCTGGCATAAATCAACTTGATTACTGAATAGGAATGAAGAATCGATACGAATTGTATAAAACTTCAGGTTGTCACTTAAACTTTCAAGGGAATGTAGTTCATTATTGTTAATGACTATAATACTGTCAGTTGTAACATAGTAACGGTTTTTATTACATTCAACTAAAGCCTTACCTTCAGTAAAAAAATATAGCTGCATATTTTCATGCCAATGCATATTGAATTTTCTTCCTTTTTTGAATCTTTCTGCCAAAAATATATCTATACCTAAATTTGGATCTGGCATTTTTTTATAATAATAAGTTTGCAAATTTTTCATCTTTATATCCTCATGTCAAAATTGTGCTAAATTTCAGCAATACAATTCTTGAATTATATTGTAAATATAATTATTATAGTACAAGTACGTGCTATTGTAAATATAACAATTTAAGTTCAAAATTTCAAATGAGGTGGTGCAAAAATGAATCAATCAAAAGTAGAAAAAGTAAATTTTTATAGCCCTGTACTTGGTAAAGAAATGTCAATATTGGTGTATTTACCTGAATGCTATAATAGTTTAACTCCTCTACCTGTATTATATTTTATACATGGAAGAAGTGGGAGTGAAAATGTAATGTTTGAAATGGATATAAATATTAAAGCTGATGGAATGATAAAGAATGGGGAAATTAAGCCTATGATCATTGTATGTCCAAGAATTGAAAACAGCCGGGGGTTGAATTCATCCTTAATCTGTAAAGAGATGCCTGCTCATGGAGATAATAATATAATCATAAATATAGGAATGTATGAAGATTATTTTATGAAAGAGATAGTACCTTTAATAGATAAAACTTTTAATACTATAAAAGATAGAAAAGGAAGATATATAGGCGGGATATCTGCTGGGGGATATGTAGCTCTTCACAATACACTAAGGCATCAGCATATGTTTTCAAAAGTAGGAGGGCATATGCCTGCTTTAGAACTGGAACTTGAAGATGAAGACAAACCATATTTTAAAGACATGGATGTATGGGAAAAATATGATCCAATAGCTATTGCAAGAAATAATAATATTTCTTCTGATATGGATGTTTATCTTGATGCTGGAGATCAGGATGAAGGTAGATTTTATGAAGGTTGCTCAATTTTACATAAAATATTGAAAGAAAAAGGAATAAATTCTCAAAATTATATATTCACTGGTAATCATAGTGCTGAATATGTACAATCAAATATTGAAAAATATCTAAAATTTTATGGATGTTAATATATTGTGGAAAGTTCTTGTGTAATTTCTAGTTGTATACTAGCTGTTGCCAGGTTTCATCATTTTTGATTAAAAATTTATAATTTTTATTATAATTGAAGTTTTAGTTATGGAAAATAAACAGATTTGTAACTTTTAAAAAGCATATGAATTTATTAGATGTAATGTTATAATATGGATATACTTAAAAGAAATTGGTTATTATGATAAACGGTTATTTTATCTAGAGTAGTTGCTAGATATGTAGTTAAATATAATGATATAGATAGGAGAATAGATATGATTTTTAATAGAAATGATAAATGTTGGTGCGGTAGTGGGCTAAAATATAAGAAGTGTCATATGGAATTTGATGAAAGATTAAAAAGTTTAAAACAAGAAGGATATAAAGTTCCAACAAGAAAAATGATTAAAACTCCTGAACAAATTGAGGGAATAAGAAAAAGTGCTAAAATTAATAGTGGACTTTTAGATCTAATTGAGGAGAATATTAAAGAGGGCATGAGTACAGAAGAAATAAATACATTAGCCCATGAGTATACGGTAGCTCGTGGAGGAATACCTGCTGATCTTAATTATGAAGGTTTTCCAAAGAGTATTTGTACATCTATTAATGATGAGGTGTGTCATGGAATTCCGAGTAAAGATAGAATTCTTAAAAATGGAGATATTATAAATGTTGATGCAACCACGAACTTGAATGGATACTTTTCAGATGCATCAAGAATGTTTGAGATTGGTGTGGTAAGTGAAGAAGCTGGAAAACTTGTTGAAGTAACAAAAGAATGTTTATATAAGGGAATAGAGGCAATTAAGCCTTGGAAAAGTTCTCTTGGTGATGTGGCAGCAGCAGTACAAGAGCATGCAGAAAGTAATGGATATTCTGTAGTTCGTGAGTTTGGAGGTCATGGCGTTGGGCTTGCTATTCATGAAGAGCCTTTTGTGTATCATTTTGGAAAAAGAGGAACAGGTATGATTTTAGTACCAGGTATGATATTTACCATTGAGCCTATGGTCAATGGCGGAAACCGTAAAATATTTATTGATAAAGAGAATGGCTGGACCGTATTTACAGCGGATGGATCACTTTCAGCACAATGGGAACATACAATTCTTGTGACTGAAGATGGAGTAGAGATTATATCAAAATAAAAGAGAGTAATGTAGATGCTTTGTTTGTTAGGAAAACTAAAATTTGAGTGTGATAATAGCTTCAAAATAAAAATCTCTATGGAGGTGCAAATGGCACATTCCGTAGAGTTTTTTATATGGAATAGATTTTTTATTCTGAAGAAATCAAATAAGATATTTAAGTTATTAGGGCTTGAAGTAAAGAAAATAGTAGGTAGAAATTTCAATTGTTATATTAATAACATAAAATCTACAATTTAGCAATGAAAGAAATTTCTACTAAAAAATTTGAGGGGAAGGATATAGGTTCTTTTCTGCAAAGGAACTAGATGATGAACTGTTGTGTAAATTTTAAATATTGTTATTAATTCGACAATTATAGACATTTATTGAGGTATCTGTTAAAATTTATAAAAGTAATCATGATTATATTTTCAGAAAATTCTACATAATTACAACAAAGTCTTAGAATCCGATTAAAATTTTATAAAGGGAGGCTTTTATATGGAATGTAACTATTTACACATTGCTCAAATTATAAAAAAGTATAATAATGATCCAAAAGCTTTAATACCCATTTTAATGAACATTCAAGAAGAAATAGCAGAAAAATATATTTCAGAAGAAGTTGCTAAATATGTGTCAAAACAATTAAATATTTCAAGTAGTCATGTATATGAAGTGGTAACCTTCTTTTCAGCGTTACATGAGGAACCGAAGGGGAAATATTTAATTCAATTATGTAATAGTACTGTTTGTAGTTTGAAAAAAAGTCATAAGATCAGAGAGGTTCTTGAAAGTGCTTTAGGGATTAAAATGGGGGAAACAACAGCTGATAAAATGTTTACTTTAGAATACACTACTTGTTTTGGAGCTTGTGATATTTCTCCAGCTATGAGGGTGAATAAAAAGGTTTATGGATATTTAAATGAAGAAAAAGTAATGTCGGTAATAGATGGATTAAGGAGGAAGGACAATGAATAGAACCCAATCTATTATTACAAAGTATTTTAACAAGGATAATCTTACTGTAGAAGAGTATATTCGGTTAGGTGGTTTTGAAGGATTAAAAAGTGTTCTTCAAAATGGAAAAGATTATGTTATTTCAGAATTGAAAGAAGCTGGCTTAAGAGGTCGTGGTGGTGCAGGATATCCAACATGGAAAAAATGGGATATTGGTCGCAATAGAGTAGCTGATGAAAAGTTTATTATATGTAATGCAGATGAAGGAGAGCCAGGTACCTTTAAGGATCGAGAGCTTTTAGATCGTGTTCCCTATCAAATCATAGAAGGTATGATTATTTCGGGATATGTGTTTGGTGCAAAATTAGGTTTTATTTATATTCGAGAGGAATACGCTCATCTTCAAATAAAATTTAATGAAGCTATAAAGAGTGTAAAAGAGAAAGGGCTTTTAGGGAAAGATATTTTGAATAAAGGATTTGACTTTACAATCAAAGTTTTTTCAGGAGCAGGAGCATATGTTTGTGGAGAAAATTCATCTTTAGTTGAATCTATGGAAGGAAGAGCTGGAAGACCTAGAATAAAACCTCCACGCATTGGAGAAAAAGGATATCTCAATAAACCAACTCTTGTAAACAACGTGGAAACATTAGCAGCAGTACCTGCTATATTAAATTATGGGGGAAAAGAATATGGACGATTTGGGACAGAGAAAAGTAAAGGAACAAAATTAATAAGTCTTTGTGGAAATATTAAAAATCCTGGAACCTTTGAAGTACCCTTTGGGATTACTTTAAGAGAAATTATTTATGATATTGGTGGGGGCATAGAAGGAGATAAAGAATTAAAATTTTTGCAGCTTGGTGGAGCTTCTGGTGCATTAATGCCAAAGCAGCTTATAGATATGAAATATGCTTATGAAGACTTATCGGGAAAAGGTTTTCAAATTGGATCAGGTGCTATTGTTGTCGCAGATGAAAGTAATAGTATTATGGGTTTTTTAGAAGTAGTAAAGGATTTCTTTTTCCATGAATCTTGTGGAAAATGTACGCCTTGTCGTGAAGGATTAAGACAGCTTTCAAAAATATTAACAAGAATATCAGAAGGAAATGCAACAGTTGAGGATTTAAAGAATGTAGAAAAAATTGCTAAAACCATGAAATATGCTTCATTTTGTGGATTAGGACAAACGGCTCCATCAGCTATTTTATCAGCTATCAAATATTTTTCTTCTGAGTTATGTAGCACAGTAGAAGGAATCTGTCCTTATTATTAAAAATAGGAGGCTTATGTTATGAATAAAGTAACTTTAACCATAGATCATAAGAAAGTGATTGTAGATGAAGGTACAACCATTTTAGTAGCGGCTAAAAAAGTTCATGTGAATATTCCTACTTTGTGTTATCATCCTGATCAATCTATAAAAGGAAATTGTAGAATTTGTTTAGTAGAAGTAGGAAATAAAAAGTTGGTAACAGCTTGTTCAACAAAAGTACAAGAAGGTATGGAAGTTATTACAAATTCAAAATTTGTAAGAGAAACTCAAAGAGGAGTACTTGAGTTAATCCTTGCAAATCACAATCAAGATTGTTTAAAATGTGTGAGAAATGGTCATTGTGAATTACAAGATCTATGTGAACGCTTTAATATTTCTAATAATAGTTTAGATGAAAATGAAGTACAAGCTCATCCAATTGATGTGCATAATCCGTCTATTGTAAGAGATTATAGTAAATGCATCAAATGTAATCGCTGTGTAGAGGTCTGTAGTCAAATTCAAAATGTAAATATTTTATCAAGGGCAAATCGAGGAACTAATTATGAAATTCTGCCTAGATTTAACACAAAATTATCTGAAACAGAATGCGTATTTTGTGGGCAATGTATTCATGTTTGTCCTGTTGGTGCAATCTATGAAAAGAGTGCTACAGAGGATGTGCTAGATGCTATAGAGGACAAGAATCTTCATGTGATTGCTCAAATTGCTCCTGCTGTAAGGGTCAGTATTGGGGAGGAATTTGGATTAGATCCTGGTGATATTACTACGGGAAAGATTGTAGCTAGTTTAAAACGATTAGGCTTCAATAAAGTATTTGATACAAATTTCACAGCAGATTTGACTATATTAGAAGAAGGTAGTGAATTAATTCATCGTATTAAAAATAATGGAATTCTTCCAATGATTACTTCTTGTAGTCCTGGATGGATTAATTATATTGAAGGCTTTGCCCATGATTTACTAGATCATTTATCTACTTGTAAATCTCCTCAACAAATGTTTGGAGCTTTGTCTAAAACTTATTATTCAGAAAAAATCAAATTACATCCATCTAAAATCCATACAGTTTCTATCATGCCATGTACTGCAAAAAAATATGAAGCTAATAGAGCTGAAATGAATTCTTATGGGTATGTAGATGTAGATCATGTTCTTACAACAAGAGAATTAGCTAAAATGATTAAATCAGCAGGAATTGATTTTAAAAATATAGAAGAAGAAGAGTTCGATGATCCATTTGGCATTACAACAGGTGCAGGTGCAATTTTTGGTGCAACTGGAGGAGTAATGGAAGCTGCTTTAAGAACTGTTTATGAAGTATTGACAGGGGAAGAATTAAAAAAGATGGAATTTGAAGAGGTAAGAGGATTAAAGGGAATAAAAGAAGCAAAGATTGATATAAATGGTATACTTATTAAAGTTGCTATAGCTCATGGCTTAAAAAATGCAAGTATTCTTCTTGATGAAATTAGGAAAGGTACAAGTGAATATACCTTTATTGAGATTATGGCATGTCCGGGTGGATGTATTGGAGGAGGAGGACAACCTATCTCTTCTTCTTTTGATAGTAGACAAAAGAGAATAGATGCCATTTATCGTGTAGATAAAAATATGACTTATCGGAAGTCTCATGAAAATCCATCTATTCAGAAATTATATGAGGAATATTTAAAAGAACCTTTAGGGGAAAAATCCCATCATTTACTTCACACTAGTTATAAGGCGCGTAAATAATTGATAAATAGTATAAATTTAGAAGGGAATGTAAGTTATATTCTCTTCTTTTTTATAGACTAGATGACTTTATCATTTTGAGGGAATATGTTAAAATCATATATATATGCATTTTTAAAAATCAAGGGAATACTAAATTTGAGTGATTACAAAAAAGGATATGAAATATGATTGAAATAAATATTTTTCAATTAGAAACAATTACTGAGCAGGGGGGGATCATCCCGCTCTTTTCTTTTAATATCAACTAGAAATTTAAAATAATATTAGAAAGGAGAATGAAAATGAAAGAGAAAAGAAAGTATAAAAGAGTACCTATGCATATGCAACTAGAGATAGAATCTTTGTATACATCAGGGGAGCATGAAGGTATGAAGCTAAATGAAAAGATTTTAGTGACGAATATTTCTAAGACCGGAATGGCATTTATCTCAAGTAAAGAACTTCCTTTAAATCATTTCTTTAATGCAAAAATAACAATTGATGAAGAGAAGATGTTTTATAGTGTCCTTAGAATTGTGAGAAAACGAACATTAAAAGAAGGCTATGAAATTGGATGTGAATTTGTAGGGCTTGCTAACATATTGAGTGAATATATAGATGAATATGTTGTAGAAGTAGAAGAAAGGGAGAAAAAATGAAGATATATTCTTGGAATGTAAATGGGATCAGAGCTATAAAAAAGAAAGGTTTCTTAGAATGGATGGAAGAGGAAAATCCAGATATTTTATGTATTCAGGAGACCAAAGCCCATAAAGAGCAATTAGATGAATCTTTACTTAATATAGAAGGATATGAAGCTTTTTTTTGTAGTGGGGAGAGAAAAGGCTATAGTGGTGTTGCTGTTTACACAAAATTAGAGCCGATTACCGTAAAGACTGGAATAGGTATAGAAAGATTTGATTCGGAGGGAAGGATTTTAATCCTTGAATACGAAGAATTTACACTGCTTAATATTTATTTTCCAAATGGACAAAAAGATGATGAGAGATTAAAATATAAGCTTGAATTTTATGATGCTATTTTAGCGTATTGTGATGGATTAAAAGAGATGGGAAAGAAATTGGTTATTTGTGGAGACTATAATACGGCTCATAAAGAAATAGATTTAAAAAATCCTAAAACAAATGAAAAACGTTCAGGATTTTTACCTATAGAGAGAGCGTGGATAGACAAATTTATTAGTCATGGATATATAGATACTTTTCGGACTTTATATCTTGAAGAAGTAAAATATTCTTGGTGGAGTTATCGATTTAATGCAAGAAAAAACAATGCTGGATGGAGAATTGATTATCATTTTGTATCGGATAACTTATTTGAAAAAGTAAAGGATGCAAAGATTTTAAATGAGGTAATGGGCTCAGATCATTGTCCTGTTACCCTTGAGTTGGATTTATAATTTATCTATATTACAATGAAACAGGGTATACTATATATAATTAGCAAAAAAGGAGAAATAGATGATGAATAAGGAGTTTAAAACGTATGATTTTCAAAATTTTATTGTAGAGAATCTTGAAAAGAATCATATAAAAGAACCTACAAAAATACAATCTGAAACCTTTCCTCTAACATTAGAAGGAAAAGATGTTATTGGAAAAGCCAAGACAGGAACAGGAAAGACTTTAGCTTACTTATTGCCTATGTTAGAAAAAATCGATACATCTAAAAGAGAACTTCAGATGTTGGTATTAGCACCTAGTAGAGAGTTAAGCCTTCAGATCAAAAGAGAAGCAGATTGTATTACTGAAGGAACGGATATTTTGGTAGAAGCAGTTGTAGAAGGAATGAAATTAGAAAAGCAATTAGATAGACTAAAGAAGAAACCTCATTTAATTATTGCTACACCAGGAAAATTGGTACATATTATAGGAATGAAAAAGATTAAATTACATGGTGTAAAAACAATTGCATTCGATGAAGTAGATCAAATTTTAGAACAAGGATTGCAGGATAAAGTTCTTGCAATTGTGGACAAAACACTTAAGGATCGGCAGCTTTTAAGCTTTTCTGCAACCATGTCGAAGGAAGCAAAAGAAATATTAAATAAATTAATGAAAGAGCCGAAGTTTATAAATTTAGATCATATAGAACCAATTCCTTCAAAAATAAAGCATCAATATATTGTAACCAAAGCAGTAAAAAAAACAGAGACACTAGTAGAATTTTTAAAGACAATTAAGCCAAAAAAAAGTTTGGTATTTATTAATAAAAATCAAAATGTAGATCGATTTGTACAAGAATTGAAAAGTGCAGGTTTTTCTGTAGGTGGTATACAGACAAGAACAAAAAATCAAGAAAGACAACATTTATTAAATTCTTTCAACAAAGGGAAAGTAAGAATTCTTGTTACAACAGATCTTTTTACAAGAGGAATGGATTTTAGGGAAGTTAGCCATATTTTTAATATGGATTTACCACTTAATAAAACAGATTATTTGCATCGAGCAGGGCGTACAGGAAGAATGCATAAGGAAGGCGTTGTTATTAATATTGTAAGAGATAGAGAAAAATTTATTTTATATAAGATGATGAAAAATCTTAATATAAAAGTTACACCAATGAGTATTAGAAATGGTAAAATTGTTCCTATCAAAGAGATTATTAGTAGAAAAAGTCATAAATAAAAGGGTTGTAAAAAATAAGGATTGTCATGACAAATAAAAAATATGGAAATAGTATATTTATAGTAGATTATGGAAAGCTTAAAAATGTAATTATGCTACAAATGAAAGGGATGATATAGATGAATGGTCAAGAACTGCTAAAGGATAAAAACTGGGTTGTCGTAGGAGATGTATTGAATCCTTCAAAATTTGCTTATAAAATAAAAAATAGATTAACAGAAGCTGGATACAATGTATTTTTAGTAAATCCAAGAGATAAAAGTGGAGAAGTTTTTTCAGGCCTTGAGGATATACATGAGCAGGTAGATGTGATTGACCTTTGTATTAATCCCCATATAGGAATGGAAATTATGGAAGAAGCATATGCATTGGGTATTCATAAAGTTTTAATACAGCCAGGAGCTGGAAGTGAAGAGATTATATCATTTTGTAAAGAAAAAGATATGGTATGCATTGAAAGCTGTGTCTTAGTAGAGCTTTCTAAAAAAGGAATATAGATACGAAAAGAGGAACAAATTTGTTCCTCTTTTCATATAATAAAAGAAATATTTTTATGTACTTGTCAGTTTATGGTGGATATTGTATGATGAAATGATAGAAATTAAGTTCTTGAAAGGAGGGATAAGATGATTAGCAATACGGAAATTGTTTTTAGATTAGTATTAGCTAGTGCGTTGGGTGGGTTAGTAGGACTTGAAAGAGAATCTAATAATCGACCAGCAGGGTTTAGAACGCATATTTTGGTTACTGCAGGAGCAGCACTTGTTATGCTGATCTCCATGTATGGATTTGATGGTTTAGGTGCCAATGGTTCTGGTGGAGAGCCCGCAAGGCTAGCGGCACAGGTAGTAAGTGGAATAGGTTTTTTAGGAGCAGGAACGATTCTAAGACAAGGAAATTCCATCCATGGATTAACTACGGCTGCAAGTTTATGGGTTTGTGGGTGTATAGGGCTAGCCATAGGAAATGGATATTATTTAGGAGGTTTAGTTACAGCAGGGATTGTGTTATTTTCTTTGATTAGCTTAGGGTTATTTGAAAAAACTGTATTCAAAGATCAATATAAAACTTTACATGTAATATGTTGCGAAAGACCAGGACTCATTGGAGAGATAGGAACGTTATTAGGAGTGCATAAGGTGACTATAAAATATATAAAAATATCTCCTTTTGAAGAATATAAAGATAATGACCTTCATATTGATATTACGGTGAAGGTACCTACTTGCTTTTCACCAGAAAAATTATTTGCAGAGATTGGCAAAATTGAAGGACTCAAAAGTGTGAATTGGGAAGGAAAAATCGATAAGAACGTATTGAAAGATTAAAACATTGCATTTAAAGGAATATTCACATAAAATAATATTGTGTGTAAAAAACTAATAGGATAAAGAGGGACTATCATGAAAAGTAATAAGATTTTACCCATTATAGCGGGAATTACTACATCTTTTATATTTGGATTTTCATTTTTGTTTACAAAAGAAGCATTAGATACGATTCAACCATTTGATTTATTAAGCTTTAGATTTGGCACTGCGGCTTTTTTATTAATACTCTTACGAATAATGGGTGTTATAAAAATAGATTATAAAGGGAAAAATATAAAAGCTTTATTGGTATTAGCACTATTTCAGCCCGTATTATATTTTATATTTGAAATAATGGGTATAGCTAGAACTACAACTTCGGAAGCCGGGATTATGATGGCTCTTATTCCTATTGTTGTAACCTGTTTAGCAAGTGTATTTTTAAAAGAAATTCCATCAAAATTACAGATAGCTTCTATTATTCTTTCATTACTTGGGGTATGTTGTGTGGTATTGATGAAGGATGTTTATAGTAGTGGTAGTGTGTTAGGAATGATTTTTCTTGTATGTGCTATTTTGTGTGCAGCTATATTAAATATACTTTCCAGAAAATTATCTATAAGCTTTAAGCCTGTTGAAATAACATTTTTTATGATGTGTACAGGGGCTGTATTTTATAATGGTATTTCTCTTTTCAAGCATGGCGTTAATGGAGATTTTATAAGTTTTATTATGCCATTAAAAGAAATAAAAGTAATTATATCTATTTTATATTTAGGAATATTATCTTCAGTTGTTGCATTTTTTCTTACTAATTATAATTTGTCCAAGCTAGAAGCTTCGAGAGCTGCTGTTTTTGCCAATTTAACAACAGTTATTTCTGTAGTAGCAGGGGTGTTTATTAGGAAGGAAGCTTTTAGTATGTATCAATTTTTAGGGGTATGTATGATTTTACTAGGTGTTTGGGGAACCAACTATTTTGGAGAAAAGAAGGAAAGAAAATTAAAAGGTAGGACTCAATGATAGAATCATTAGACGAACAAAGAAGATTATGTTATGATAAGAAAGAAAATAACGAAAAAAAGGAGAAATAAAATGAGTAGAGAAATTTTAGCAACCGTTAATGGAACTGAAATCACAAAAGCAGATTTAGATTTAGTATTAATGCATGCACCTAAAGAACAACAAATGCAGTTAAATACTTTAGCAGGTAAAAAATATTTATTAAATGAAATGGTTACACAGCAAATGCTTTATTTAGATGCAAAAGAAAAAGGATTAGAAAAGGACGAAGAATTCTTAAAAGAACTTAAAGCCCTACAAGAAAATCTACTAAAGCAATATGCTGTTAAAAAAGTAATAGCAGATGTACAGGTAGAGGAAGCTGAAATTAAAGAATACTATGAGAAAAATCAAGAGCAATTTGTATCAGGTGAATCTGTTCAAGCAAAACATATATTAGTGAAGGATGAAGAAAAAGCAAAAGAAGTACTAAAAGCAATAAAAGAAGGAAAAAGCTTTGAGGATGCAGCAAAAGAATATTCAGAGTGTCCATCTAAAGAAAAGGGTGGAGATTTAGGAAGTTTCCAAAAGGGACAAATGGTACCAGAGTTTGAAAAAGTTGCTTTTGAATTAGAAGTTGGAGCAATGAGTGAACTTGTAAAAACTCAATTCGGATATCATATTATTAAAGTTGAAGATAAAAAAGCTGCTACTACAATGCCTCTTGAGCAAGTGAAAGGTCAACTTCAAGAATACATATTAAGAAATAAACAAAATGAAAAATTTAAAACATATACAGATGGATTAAGAGGTAATTATGAGATTACAACAAATGAAGACTTGTTAAAATAGATCAGAAATTATTTTCTGATCTTTTTTAGTGAAGGAAGTAGGGTTTAGAAGATCATGCTCTTGTCAACAATAAAGAATAAATATTGTTATAGACGAGTGAGAGAGTTCAAGATATAATGAGTATACAAATAAATGAGAGGGGACTAAATATGTCAGAAAAAAAGATTGTAACATTTTTAGATGAAGAAGGAAAAAAGATAGATTTTGAAGTGGTAGATACATTAAAAATTGAAGAAGAGAACTATGCACTTTTAGCACCTGTTGGAGAAGAAGAGGATGCTTATGTGTACAAAATAGTTGAAACAGATGGAAAAGAAGAGTACATAGCAATAGAGGACGATGAAGAATTTGCTCGTGTAACTGAAGAGTATGAATCATATTTTGATGAAGAATAGACCTTAGTGGAAGCCTTGCACTAAGGTTTTCCTATACCTAGCAAGGAGATATTTTTTTAGAAGGAGTTATTTTATATGAAGAGTAAAATAGATTTAAAAGCATGTACAATAGAAGAACTTGAAAAGTTTATGATATCTATTGGAGAAAAGAAATTCAGAGCAAAGCAGATTTTTGGGTGGATTCATAAGGGAATCAATGATATAGATGGAATGAGCAATATCTCAAAAAATTTAAGAGAAAAGCTAAAAGAGAAATCAACCATAGGGACAATACAAATCGAGGATGTATTGATTTCTAAAATAGATGGGACAAGAAAATATTTATTTTTGTTAGAAGATGAAAATATTATTGAAAGTGTATTGATGAAATATAAGCATGGAAATTCTGTTTGTGTATCTTCTCAGGTAGGATGTAGGATGGGATGTAAATTTTGTGCTTCAACCATTGATGGCGTCATAAGGAATTTAAGTGCAGGAGAGATATTAGATCAAGTCCTAGCCATACAAAAAGATATTGGAGAGAGAGTATCAAATGTTGTAATCATGGGAAGTGGAGAGCCTTTTGATAATTATGAAGAGGTTATGAAATTTTTTGAGATTATTAATCATCCAGAAGGCCTTAATATAAGCCTTAGAAATATAACCGTATCTACTTGTGGGCTTGTGCCTAATATTCTAGATTTAGCAGATAAAAGACTACAAGTAACCCTTGCAATTTCTTTACATGCATCCAATAATGCATTAAGAAGTAAAATGATGCCTATCAATCGTAAATATCCCTTAGAGGAGTTATTAAAAGCTTGTAAGACTTATACAGATCAGACCAATAAAAGAATTACTTTTGAGTATGCGTTAATTAGGGATGTGAATGATAGTACAGAGGATGCTAAGGAATTAGCAACAAAAATTAAAAATATATTATGTCATGTGAATCTGATTCCTCTTAATAAAGTAGATGAGAGAGAATATGATACAGCAAAAACAGATAGAATCAAAAACTTCCAAAGAATTCTAAAGAATCATGGTATTGAAGCCACCATAAGAAGGGAATTAGGCAGTGATATTAATGCTGCGTGTGGACAATTAAGAAGAAAATATGCAAAAGAAAAAAGGCAGGAACAATAGGGTTTGAATAAAAAAAATTAATATGTAGAATTTACTGAAATTTTAAAAGGAATTTGGAAAAAAGTGTAGAAATATTAATATAGTGTTAAACCTATTCAAGTTATAAGAAAAATTACAACAAAGTCCAAAGGAGGAGATTAAAATGGTTAAACTGATTACTGGAGGAAAAGGAACAGGAAAGACAAAAAAGATGATTGAGATGGCCAATAATCTCATAGATACAGAAGAAGGAAATATTGTATTTGTAGATGATAATAAAAGATCTATGTATGATTTAAAACATAAGGTTCGATTTATTTCTTTGGATGAATACCCTGTAAAAAATATAGATAGCTTTTTAGGCTTCTTATGTGGCATTATTAGTAGAGATCATGATATAGAAACGATTTTTATTGATGGGCTCTTGAAAATGAAAAATATTGAGTTAAACCATTTAATACCTTTTACAAAAGAGATTAAAGATTTATCTGAAAAATTTGAGATAAATTTTGTTATGAGTATTAGTTGTGATTTGGATAAATTACCTGAGGAATTAAGGGCATATGATATTTTATAGTTAAAGAAGAATAAAAAAACTCTACAGATAAAAACTGTAGAGTTTTTTTATGAAAGAAATTTATTTCCTAGGTATTTTTTAATATCAGTAGGATCACTAGAAGGAGTAATCAAAATTTCTCGATCACTTTCCTCAAAATATACTAAAATTTCAGTATCTCCTGCAAGAAAAGCTTTTGCTACTGTTTCTTCTTTTACTTCTCTTACTTTATTTTTATGATGTTTCTTTTTTGTAAATTCCTTTGTGAAGTAATATCCTGTCATTCTAATTATCTTTGTATAGTTTTTCATTTATTTACCTCCTAAAATGATATTTCAGTATCTAGTATAACATAATTTTAGAAATGTATGAAAACAGTAATCACATATTTATAAAGTAGAGAATAATATAATAATAGCAGACAATAGGGGGGGATAGGATTGAGAGTTTTAAAAAGAGGTTCCCAGGGAACTGATGTAATGGAAATACAATCACTTCTAAAAAAAATAGGATATGATCCAGGACCTATTGATGGGATATTTGGAGGAAAGACAGAAGGGGCAGTGAAAAAATTCCAACAGGATAATGGACTAATACCTGATGGAATTGTTGGGCCGAATACTATAAAAGCATTAGAGCCCTTTTTATTAGGATATGACATTTATACTATACAAAAGGAAGATACAATGTATAAAATAGCAAAGAAATATTATACGAATGTTATAAATATTATGGTAGCAAATCCTAATGTGAATCCATATAATTTACAGATAGGACAAAAAATTATTGTACCTTATGGGATGGATATAGTAGATACGAATATTGACTATACGTATGATATTATGGAAAGAGATATTGAAGGATTAAAAGTAAGATATCCATTTTTAGAGGTAGGTATTGCAGGAAAAAGTGTTCTAGGAAGAAATCTATACTATATAAAATTAGGGAATGGTCCTAATAAAGTTTTTTATAATGGCGCTCATCATTCATTAGAATGGATTACATCGCCTCTACTTATGAAGTTTATTGAGAACTTTTCAAAGGCATACATAAGAGAAGGGGACTTAGGAGGATATAATACAAAAGAAATATGGGAAAAAAGCTCTATCTATATTATGCCTATGGTAAATCCAGATGGTATAGATTTAGTACTTAATGGACTACAAAAAAATAATCCATATTATAACCAATTAATTAAATGGAATAAGGGGAGTACAGATTTTTCAAAAGACTGGCAAGCTAATAATAGAGGTGTAGATTTAAATCACAATTATGATGCACTATGGGAAAAATCGAAGGAAGCAGAGGAAGAATATGGGGTATATGGCCCGGGTCCAACTAGGTATTCTGGTCCATATCCTGAGTCAGAGTCTGAATCAAAAACGGTGGCAGATTTTACTAGAAAACATAATTTTAGATTAGTACTTGCATATCATAGTCAGGGAGAAGTGATCTATTGGAACTTTGAGAATCTTGCTTCTCCTGAAGCAAAAAAAATAGGAGAATTATTTGCTAAAGCAAGTGGATATATATTAGATGAGACGTATGGAATTGCTTCTTATGCAGGATATAAGGATTGGTTTATAGATAAATATAGAAGACCTGGATATACTATTGAAGTGGGGAAAGGAAAAAATCCTTTGCCAATTGAGCAGTTTGATAAAATTTATAATGATAATGAAGAAATTTTATTATTGGCACCCCTTGTATAAAAAGCGGCTTGGGCCGCTTTTGTCATGAAAATTTCAAATTAAAACATATTTATAGGAATGTATTATGTATTATACTTCGACCTATACTAGCAGGGCATAGTGGTTTGTAGTATAATGTTATTGAGAAGAAGTTTTTGTAATATACAAAGCGAATAAATACTATTTCGATTCTCGAAAGGGGTATTATAATGGAGACTATTCAGAATATCATGGTATGTGTAACACAACAGAAGACCTGTGAAAGACTTATTAGAAGAGGTGCACAAATAAGAGATAAATATAATGGGGAACTGTTTGTTATACATGTAGCTAAAGAAGGTTATCATTTTCTAGGAAAATCAAAGGATGGAGATGCTTTAGAATATTTATTTGAAAAAGCAAAAGCATATGGTGCAAGTTTAACTGTAGTGAGAGCCCATGATGTATTAGAAACTTTGAAAAAATTAACTGAAAAAAATAATATAGATATAATTGTAGTAGGAGAGTCTTATGAGAATGAGGAGAAAAATGTAGTAAGAAGATTAGAAAAGAAATTGACTAAAGGGGTAGAGATAGAGACTGTACCTGTAGAGCAAAAAGAAAAAGTGAGCTAGGGGATGAAATAAAAATATAAAAGGAGCAAGAAAAACAGTGCAAAAGAATAGATACAGGATATATTCACAATATTTGAAAGAAAAATATGGAGAAAAGGTGTATAAAATTCCTATAAATCTTCCTGTAACGTGCCCAAATCGGGATGGAACTGTTGCTAAGGGTGGATGTATATTTTGTGGGGAAGAAGGAGCAGGCTTTGAAAATCTAGCTAGTAGCATATCTGTCACAGAGCAACTCCAAAGGAATATAGCTTATATACAAAAAAAATATAAGGCAAAAAAGTTTATTGCGTACTTTCAAAACTTTACAAATACCTATTTACCATTAGAAAAATTTAAGGAATATATCTATGCAGCTTGTGAAGAGAATATAGTAGAAATTTCAATATCTACAAGACCCGATTGTGTAAATGATGCATATTTGTTATTTTTAAAAGAACTCAAAGAAAAAGAAAATATAAATATATCTATAGAATTAGGTCTTCAAAGTGTAAATTATCATACATTAAAAAAAATAAATAGAGGACATTCTCTTGCAGAATTGATTGATGCGATTATTCGTATTAAAAAGTATGGTTTTGAGAGTTGTGTCCATATGATTTTAAATCTTCCTTGGGATGATGAAGAAGATGTGATGGAAGGGGCAAAAATCATATCATCTCTTGGTGTAGAGCAAGTTAAACTTCACTCCTTATATATTTTAAAGGATACAGTTATAGGAAAAATGTATGAGCGTCATGAGTTTGAGATTATTTCATTAGAAGAATATGTAAAACGAGTAATAATATTTTTAGAATATTTAAATCCAGAAGTTGTCATTCAAAGATTAGCTGGAAGAGCACCAAAGGAAAATACTCTTTTTTGTAACTGGAATACGAGTTGGTGGAAAATAAAAGATGCTATTGATGAAAGAATGGAAACATTAGATAGTTATCAAGGGAAAAAATTTGATTATTTAAATGGAAAAGCATTAAGACGTTTTCTTCATACATAGACAAAGTGATTATTTTGTCTATGTATTTTTTTTAGCTTTTATTTGAAATAGGATATATTAAAAATCTTCTAATGGAAGATTTTTTTATATAAAAACATATAATTATGTATACAATTGGTAACATTTATGTTAATATGATAATATAATATAACACAAATAATAAATAACACATACAATTAAACATATATCTATCGATATATGTTACATATCTTATATTGGGGGGACATTATATGTCAGTAAAAGTAGGAATTAATGGTTTTGGAAGAATTGGTAAAAATGTATTAAGAGCATGGTTAGAAAGACAAATGGATATTGAAATTGTAGCTATTAATAGTACGAGTGGTCCAGAAAAGCATGCTCATATATTTAAGTATGATTCACTTTATGGCATTTTGCCCTATGAAGTAAAGGCTACTAAAAATTCAATTATTGTAGGCGATAAAGAAATTGTATTTACAGCCCATAGGGATCCTGCACAAATTCCTTGGAAGGAATTAGGAGTAGATATTGTTATTGAATCTACTGGAAAATTTAGAACAAAAGAAGAGTGTCAAAAACATATTGAAGCAGGAGCAAAAAAGGTGATTATTACTGCTCCAGGGAAAAACGAAGATAAGACCATTGTTATGGGTGTAAATCATATTGAATATGATCCAGCTGAGCATCATATTGTGTCTAATGCATCTTGTACAACAAATTGCTTAGCACCAGTGGCGAAGGTACTTCATGATGAATTTAAAATTGTAAAAGGATTAATGACAACGGTACATGCATATACAAATGATCAAAAAATATTAGATTTACCACATAAGGATTTAAGAAGGGCAAGGGCAGCAGCTCAGTCTATTATTCCTACTACAACAGGTGCAGCTAAAGCTGTTTCATTAGTACTACCAGAATTAGAAGGAAAGTTACATGGAATGGCAATGCGTGTACCTATTCCAGTAGTTTCTGTAGTAGACTTAGTTGTTGAATTAGAAAAATCTACTACAGCAGAGGAAGTGAATAGTAAGTTAAAAGAAGCTGCAGAAGGGTCATTATATGGTATTTTAGGGTATTCTGATGAACCTCTTGTTTCAATAGACTATAAAAAGGATTATCGTTCATCTATTGTAGATGGATTATCTACTGCAATGGTTGATGAGCATATGATAAAAGTTGTTGCGTGGTATGATAATGAGTGGGGATACTCTAATAGAGTAATTGATTTAGCAGAATATATGGGGGAAATGGGATTTCAATATAAGCATGAGGAGCATAAAGAAGCTGTTAGAAGTTATTGTATGGCATAAAAGATAATCCTGCTGATCATCAGCAGGATTATTTTTTTATAGGTACACAAAGTGATATAATATGGATAGTTACTTTCAAAGTTTAATAAAATATTTATAAAAGTAATATGGATTAAATTTAAGGGGGGTATTCATGAAAGAAATATTAATGGTATGGGATATTGATGGAACATTGATTAATGGGAAGGGTTGTGGTAGAGCTGCTATGGAAAAAGCCTTCTATAAATTATTTGGACGAGAGAGAGCTTTTGAAGATGTAAGGATGGCAGGTCGGTTAGATGCAATGATAGTAAAGGATGCTTTTTTTAAGCATACAATTATAGATGGAGATAAAAAATTATTTTTTGATACGTATTGCAAAATCCTTGAGGAAATTCTTAAAAGGAAAGAATATATAGAAATTTTACCAGGGGTAAAAAATATTCTTGCGTATAATAGTAAAGAACATAAGTTTTTTCATGCTTTAGGGACAGGGAATATTGAAAGAGGAGCAAGACTTAAGTTAGAAGTGCATGATTTGAATCAATATTTCTTGGTAGGTGGTTTTGGAGACGAGGAAGTAGAAAGATGGGAAATTATTCAAAGAGCAATCCAGCGTGCACAAAAGGTTCATGAAATAAAATATCATAAAGAAAATATTTATGTGATAGGAGATACAAAATTAGATATTGAA
Organism: Crassaminicella profunda; assembly: GCF_019884785.1. Classification (GTDB taxonomy): domain Bacteria; phylum Bacillota; class Clostridia; order Peptostreptococcales; family Thermotaleaceae; genus Crassaminicella; species Crassaminicella profunda. The sequence goes on along the minus strand of NZ_CP082326.1, from coordinate 2,492,063 downwards.
TGTGCAAAAATATTAGGGATAAAAAGTATTGCTGTAGCTACAGGGGGAAATAGTGTAGAAGAATTAAAGACACATTCTCCAGATTATTTATTAGAAAACTTAGAAGACAAAAATAAATTTTTAAAGATATTTGATTAAAAAATATTAGCTATTTTATACATAGGAATATCTTGAATAATTGTAAAACTTATCTTACAATTAATATTGGAGAATATCATCTAATAGAATTAAAAGGAGTTAAGTGTTTTATTTTTTAGGAAGAAATAATTTGGAAGAAATAAGGTGCAAATAGTAACATAAGTAAGGGGTGAGATGAGCGTGAGGCACTGGAAAAAGATTCTAATACCTTATGAACAAGCAGTAGAAGAACTAAAAGTAAAATTTAAGGCAATTCGAAATGAACTGAGGGAATTGAGTGAGTATTCTCCAATAGAGTTTGTTACAGGAAGAGTTAAAAAAGTATCTAGTATTATAGAAAAAGCTCAAAAATATGGAGTTGCTGAGGAGGAAATTGAAGAAAAGATAGAAGATATAGCTGGAATCAGAATCATGTGTCAATTTGTAGATGATATATACAAAGTTGTAGAATTAATTGAGCAAAGAGATGGAAAAGATTTAAAAATTGAGTATGTGAAAGATTACATAAAAAATAGGAAAGAAAGTGGCTATAGAAGCTATCATATGATTATAAAGTATCCTATACAAACGGCATTTGGACATAAAGAGATTCTTGCTGAAATTCAAATACGCACTCTAGCCATGAATTTTTGGGCGACTATTGAACATTCAATTAATTATAAATACAAAAAAAATGTTCCAGAACCTATAAAAGAAAGATTGAAAAAGTCGGCAGAAGCTGCCCATCTTTTAGATAGGGAAATGTGGACCATTCGAGATGAAGTCATCAATGCACAAAAGTTTTTTGAAGCAAAATCCAATACAGTTTCTAGTATTGTTAATAACATTCAACTCTTAAAAAGTATTGGACAAGAACAAAAAGCTAAGAGCTTTAGAGAAAAATTTAATAAAGCTTTAGGAAAAGGAAATATTGTTGAATTAATAGAACTATCGGATTCTATTAAGCAGGCAGTAGATAGATATAAAGCATTTGAATAAAGAGATGAGGGACATCTCTTTATTTTTTTCTTCGTTTTTTCTTCTTTTTTGCTACAGAAAAACCAAAATGACCTAAAGATTTTTTTAGTCCATAATATTGTCCATGACAATAGCTTATAGGTTTTGCTTGATCTAAATGAAATTTGTTTTTTTCATCTAAATACTTTTCATCTATATTCACAGCTAAAACTTTTGCTGTAAACATATGGTGCGAACCCAGAGGGACAATGTTTTCCACCCTACATTCAATATTTACAGGACTTTCTTTAATCATAGGAGCTTTTATTTGTGTAGCCTTTTCTTTTGTTAATTTCATTTCTTTAAATTTATTCACATGACGGCCTGATTTTACACCACAATAATCTGTTGCATAAGCTAAATCTTCTGTTGTTAAATTGATTACAAATTCTTTTGTTCTTTTAATGATCTCATAAGAATGTCTATCAGGTCTAATAGATATGTATGTCATTGCTGGATCTGTGCAGATGGTACCCGTCCATGCAATCGTAATAATATTATGATTTTCTTCATGATCACCACAGCTTATTAAAGCAGCTGGTATAGGATAAACCATTGTACCAGGTTTCCAAGTTATTTTTCCCAAATGTATCCCTCCTATTATATTGAAATTATATAAACTATAGAAAATTTTTATTCTAATTAGAGAATTTGAAAAAATTAGGGAGACATTTATATGTCTCCCACTTTTATTCAATAATGGTTAATACATCTTCTACTGGTTTTCTAGGTGGACTTTTTAATTCTCCATCAGGAACGCCAATAGGAGTCATAGCTGCAAGAAAATATTCTTCTTTATCTAAACCAATAAACTCTTCGATTTCTTTTGCAGCATAATTTGAGCTAGTCATCCAGCAGGTTCCATAACCCATATTTGTAGCAGCAAGCATAAGATTTTCCATCGTTGCGCCTATGTTTTGAATAGCAGGATTTGTTCTTAAAAGATCATGTAGTGTATCTGTTGAAGCTCCTATTTCCTTTAATACATCAAGGCCAGTAGGCTTATAGGAAGTTTCAGTATATACAAGAACAAGTACTGGAGCTTTTCTAAAGACTGTTGAAAATCTTAAAAATTTTGTAAATCTTTTTTTCATATCTTCGTTTGCAAGGGAATTTGCAAGGTCTGCATTTTTCTTTTCAACAATTTTTGCTATTTCTTCTATCTTTTCTTTATTGGTAATAACAACGAAATGCCAATTTTGAACATTTTTTCCTGAAGGAGCATATGTAGCAGCTTCAATGATTTGTTTTATATCTTCTACAGGAACATTTTCTTCTTTAAATTTTCGTACACTGTGTCTTTTGTAAATGAAATCTAAATTGCTCAAAAGATCATCCTCCTTAAGTTTTTCTAGTTGCTATTATATATGATTTGTAAAAGTAGTTCAATTTAATTTATCTTTTGTTAAGAAAATCTTTCTAATTTAGGGTATAATATTTAAGTAATTCAGTTAAAGTAGGTGAATAAATGGGAATATATGTAATAGGCGATTTACATCTTAGTTTTGGTGTAGATAAGCCAATGGATATTTTTGGTAGTCATTGGGTGAATCATCATGAAAAAATTGAAAAGAGCTGGTTAGAAATGATTCATCATGATGATTGTGTATTAATTCCAGGAGATACTTCTTGGGCTATGAATATGAATGAAGCAAGGGTAGATTTAGAATGGATTCATGCTCTTCCAGGAAAAAAGATACTCATTAGAGGAAATCATGATTATTGGTGGAGTTCAGTAACAAAGATGAATAAACTATTTGAAGATATAAAGTTTTTACAAAATAATTATTTCACATATAAAAATTATGCTATATGTGGAACAAGAGGTTGGTTATGTCCAAATGACAATAAATTTACTGAACATGATCAAAAAATTTATGAACGAGAAATACATCGATTAAAATTATCAATTAATCATGCACTAAAGGATGGATATAAGGATCTATTAGTAATGACCCACTATCCTCCTACAAATGACAAGTTAGAACCTTCTGAGTTCACTAAAATTTATGAAGAATATGGGGTTAGGAAAGTAATTTATGGACATCTTCATGGAAAAGAATCTTTTGAAGGTGGACTTCAAGGAGAAAAAAATGGTATTTTTTACTATTTAACATCTTGTGATGCTCTAGATTTTAAGCTTTTGAAAATTTTAGATTAAAAAATAATACTTAAAGTCAATAAGGATAAGGGTCTGCATATGTTATAATATGAGGAAAGATACTTTGGGACAGAGGTGGAATATAGTGAAAAATAAAAAATATCACAACGGAATATTGGTAAGAACTTGTAAGAGATGTAAGAAAATCATTGATGAAAAATCATTATATGACTATTGCCCTGAATGTTTTAAAAAGATTGAAGAGGTATTTGATAAAATTGAGGAATATTTAAAGGAGTATCCTGGAGCTACTGCTTTTGAAATCGAGCAGGAAACAGGAATTCCCTATCATATTGTGAATAATTTTGTCAGAGAGGGCAGGCTCATTGAGATTCCAAATGAATATTTGAATTTTGAATGCAAAAGATGTGGCAGATTGCTTCTTTCAGCACATCACAAATATTGTCCTTCATGTAGAAGAGAAATAGAAAAAGAACTAGAGTTAACGAAAAAACAGTTAAGAAATTCTTTAAATCATGAAAAGGGAAAAATGCATATAAAACATGGAGAAGGAAGAAGAAAGTAGGACTAAAAGGATATCATTTTTTTACTTTCTGCATATCTATTAAGCAGGAGGTGAAAAAATGAGGAGATTTCATAGTTATACAGTAGAAAGTTATTTAGCGTATTTAAAAAAAATGAAATTAACAAGAAAGATTACAGATATTCATTTGCATCATACATGGAAGCCAACAAAGAAAACTTATTTTTTAGCAAGTAACAAAGAAAGAGTTATTTATGGCATGTGGAGATATCACACCAAAACCTTGAAATGGCGTGATATTGGACAGCATGTGAGTGTTTCTCCTGATGGGCTCATATGGGATGGTAGAGATGTGAATTTAATGCCAGCAAGTATTTCAGGACACAATAAGAATGCTTTTGCTATTGAAATGATAGGAAACTTTGATCAAGATCATGAAAAACTTGAAGGAACACAATTAGAGACAGTAAAAAAATTGATTAAGGGATTATTTGAAATCTTTCATACGGAGCAGTTGATATTTCATAGAGAATATTCTAATAAAACTTGCCCTGGAACATCTTTAAATAAACTTAAGTTTCTCGAAGAAATAGAGAATCACATAAAAATATTAGGAGATGCTGTAGCTACAAAGGAACAAATGAAACAATATTTGTTGACCATTAATCCATCGCCAAAGATTGATTGTACACCAGATGAAATGGTAACCTATTATCTACAGGAGGGAGAAATAGAAGGGATAAGAGGAGATATAGCCTTTGCTCAGGCACTTCTTGAAACAGGATTCTTTAAGTTTGGAGGGCTGGTACTTCCTGAGCAGAACAATTATGCCGGTCTTGGGGCTACTAATACTACTAAAAAAGGAAGGGCAGCAAGTTTTGTAAGTCCTCAAATAGGGGTGAGAGCACATATTCAGCATTTAAAAGGATATGCAAGCAAAGCGTCTTTAAACAGTCCTATTGTGGATCCTAGATATACCATATTAGTAGCTAGTGAACTTTTAGGTTCTTGTATTTATGTAACGGATTTAAATGGTAAATGGGCTGTTCCTGGGAATGGTTATGGAGAAAAAATATTGAAAATTTTTGAAAAAATTATAGCTATTCCTGTAAAGGAAGATACAGTAAATATACAAAATGAGATGATATTAGAAGAAAATAGAAGATTAAAAGAAGAGAATATGAGAATACAGGATAAAATAAAAAAATATGAAGAATTATTAAATACAATAAAGAGACAAATTGATAATTTTTCCTAGACCGCTCCTAAACAGCGGTCTTTATTTTATGTTTTTATCATGATAAAATAAGATATAACAAATAGATAAAAAATTAACAATAATTTAGTGAGAATTTTAAAATATATTCCATTTAGTGTATAATATTATAAAATTGATCCATAGACTATATTAAGAAAGTTTAAGAGAGAGGTAAAGCATATGTTTGTTCCTATAAAAAATAAGAAAGTGTATCAACACGTTATTGAGCAAATTCAGAACATGGTGATGGAGGGAACGTTAAAAAAAGGAGATAAACTACCTTCTGAAAGAGATCTAGTGGCACAATTAGGCGTAAGCAGAACATCAATTCGTGAAGCTCTTAGATCTTTAGAGGTTATTGGACTCATTGAAAGCAGGCAAGGAGAAGGAAATTTTATCAGTGGAAATATTGATAGTAGCTTTTTTGAACCGCTATCTGTCATGTTTATGTTAAATAAAGGAAATCCTGAAAGCATTTTAGAGCTTAGAATGATTATTGAAGTGGAAGCAGCAGCCATAGCAGCAAAGAAAATAAAAGAAGAAGATATAGAAGAAATGAAAAATTTGATGGATGAACTTAGAAAAGCACAAAATGAAATAGAGAGTGCAAAGGTTGATAAAAAGCTACATTACAAAATTGCGCAGATAACAGGGAACTATTTGATTGTAACTCTTTTAAATGCCATTTCCTCTTTAATGGAATCTTTTATTAAAGATGCTAGAGGCATGATTTTAAGAGAAGAAGAAAAAAGAGAAGTACTAATGGAGCAACACCAAAAGATTTGTGATGCGCTAATAGAAAAAGATTCAAAAAAAGCAATTTTAGCTATGAAAGAACATCTTGAAACGATTAATGAAACCATGAAAAAATTACCCAAAAAGAAAATCATCTAAGAGAATTAGGTGATTTTTTTGTTAAATAAAAAACAATTGTTGAAAAATTCTGAGTAATAAGATATTATTTACACAAGCACTGGTCGTACCATATTACCAATTAAGGAGGGGAGGAAAAAAATGAATAGTTATTTGTTATTCATTTTAGCACTAGCACCAATTTTATGGCTGATGATTTCCTTAGGGGTTTTGAGATTGCCAGCACACAAAACATGTACGGTTACAATGTTTAGTACATTAGTATTAGCCGTATTTGTATGGAAAATGCCTTTTATGACAGCCATTACAGCTGCTGTTGAAGGTGCAGCAATAGGACTATGGCCAATTATGATTGTTATTATTGCTGCAATTTTCACTTACAATCTTGCAGTGCATACAAAAAGCATGGACATAATCAAAAAGATGTTATCAAGCATTACTACTGACAACCGGGTTCAAGTTTTAATACTTGCGTGGGGTTTTGGTGGGTTCCTAGAAGCTGTTGCAGGCTATGGGACTGCAGTTGCTATTCCAGCAAGTATATTGGCATCTCTTGGATTTAATCCTTTATTTGCAGCTGTAATTTGTTTAGTTGCCAATACGGTTCCAACAGCTTTTGGAGCAGTTGGAATTCCAGTAACAACTTTAGCAAAAGTTACAGGATTAGATGTTTCATTGCTTAGTTATAATATCGTACTTCAATTAGCAGCGTTTATTGTAATTATTCCTTTTATTTTGGTGATTATGACAACTAGAAGTATAAAAGGATTAAAAGGTGTTGTGGGGATAACGCTTGCCTCGGGTCTTGCATTTGCACTTCCTCAAATTGTAGTAGCTAAAACTTTAGGGGCTGAATTACCTGCATTAATTGGTAGTATTTGTAGTATGGCTACTACTATCCTGTGGGCAAAGGTTTTCCTAAAAGGAGATGAAGGGAAAACTTCAAAAGAGAATAGTATAACTGCAAAGGAAGGTGTTTTGGCGTGGCTTCCATATATACTTATATTTACGTTTGTGATCATATCTAGCCCTTTATTTCCAGGTGTAAATGAAGCATTAATACACATTAAGAGTAGTTTTAAGATTTACATTGGGGAAGGTGCAAAATCAACAACGTTTAAATGGATTGCAACTCCTGGTGTACTCATAATATTTGCAACTTTAATAGGTGGAAAGATTCAGGGAGCATCGTTTAGTGAAATGATGAAAGTATTTATTGCTACTATTAAGCAATTAACAAAATCTACAATAACTGTTGTTGCAATCGTAGCTATGGCAAAAATAATGGGATATAGTGGAATGATTACATCTATTGCACTTGTTCTTGTAAAAATAACAGGAAAGTTTTTCCCTATTATTTCTCCAATTATTGGAACTCTTGGAACTTTTGTAACAGGTAGTGATACGTCTTCCAATATTCTATTTGGAGTATTACAAAAAGAAGTTGCAAATTCTATTGGTGTGAATCCTTATTGGTTAGCAGCAGCAAATACCGCAGGTGCAACAGCTGGTAAAATGATTTCACCACAAAGTATTGCAGTTGCAACATCTGCTACAGGAATGATTGGATCAGAAGGGAAAATATTTAATAGTACAGTGAAATTTTGTATAGGATATGTACTTGTTTTAGGAATAGTAGTTTACTTTGGAAGTTTTTTCATATAATATATAGTATGAATGAAAAAAATTTTTTCGACATATTGGTATGACCATATTACCTTTAGAGAAGGAGGACATATTATGGCAAGAATAAAAGTACCTTATTCAAAAACTCATTGGAACATTGAAATTCCTGATAAAAATTTAGTAGGAATATTAGAATCAAATGCAAGCAAATTTGTTGCAAAAAAGTCACAAGAAGAAATTGTAAATGAGGCATTAGATCATCCTATTGGAAGTAAAAAACTTGAAGAATTAGTAATAGGTAAAAAAAATATGGTCATCATCACAAGTGATCATACAAGACCAGTACCAAGCCATGTAACTTTACCTATTATGATTGAAAGAATCAGAAAGGTAAATCCTTATATAGACATAAAGATTCTCATTGCAACAGGTTATCATAGACCAACTACAAAAGAAGAATTAATTTTCAAATGTGGTAAAGAAATTGCTGAAAATGAAAAGTTTGTTATGCATTTTTCAAAGGAAGAAGATACCTTGACAAAGGTAGGGGTCCTTCCTTCAGGAGGCGAATTGTGGCTAAATAAGCTAGCAATGGAAACAGAACTATTAATTGCAGAAGGATTTATAGAACCCCATTTTTTTGCAGGATTTTCTGGTGGGAGAAAAAGTGTATTGCCAGGAGTAGCAGGAGCTAAAACTGTACTTGCTAACCATTGTTCAAAGTTTATTGCAAGTGATTATGCAAGAACTGGTATACTAGAGAATAATCCTATACATGAAGATATGTTATATGCAGCAAAGAAAGCAAATTTAGTTTTTATATTGAATGTTGTAATAGATAGTCAAAAGAAGGTTATCGATGCATTTGCTGGAGATTATAAGCTTGCTCATGAAAAGGGATGTGAATTTGTCACAAGTTTGGCAAAAGTTGATAAGGTTGAAGCAGACATAGCTATAAGTACCAATGGTGGATATCCTCTTGATCAGAATATTTATCAAGCCGTAAAGGGAATGACAGCAGCCGAAGCTACATGCAAAGAGGGTGGCGTAATTATTATGATTGCTGCATGTAATGATGGTCATGGAGGTCAATCCTTCTATGATAATATGGCAGAGGCAAGTGGACCTGAAGAAGTTCTTGAAAAAGTATTGAAAATACCAGCAGATCAAACAATTCCAGATCAATGGGAATTTCAAATATTAGCAAGGATTTTATCAAAGTATACAGTAATCATGGTTACAGATTTATGTGATCCAGAAATGATTAAAGCAATGCATATGGAACATGCATATACTTTTGAAGAAGCATTAATTAGAGCTTTTGCCATAAAGGGAGAAGATGCAAAGGTAGGAATAATTCCGGATGGTGTTTCAGTTATTGTTAAATAGATATAAAAATAAGAAAGTAGTAAAGTAAAGGAAAATTTGACAAATGTCATATTTGTTTTTATAATTCTAACTATACTGGTATGACCACCACACCAATATAACGAACGAATGCTTAAAAGGAGGTAATAAGATGAAAATTGTTGTTTGTATCAAGCAAGTTCCAGGAACTACAGAAGTTGAGGTAGATGAAAAAACAGGGGTATTGAAAAGAGATGGTATTGACTCAAAAATGAATCCTTATGATCTGTATGCTATAGAAACAGCAGTAAAAATAAAGGAGGAAAAAGGAGCTAAGGTTACAGCTATTAGTATGGGACCTCCTCAAGCTGCTGAGATTATAAAAGAAGCTTACATGATGGGTGTAGATGAAGGAGCACTCATTACAGATAGAAAATTTGCAGGGGCTGATGTTTTAGCTACATCGTATACCATAGCTCAGGGAGTAAAAAAGACAGGAAACCCTGATTTGGTCATCTGTGGGAAAATGACTACTGATGGAGATACTGCTCAAGTAGGACCTGAAATGGCAGAGTTTTTAGGGATGCCACATGTGGCAAATGTACTAAGAATCATTGAAATAAAAGAAAAGTCTATTATTGTTGAAATGGATATGCCAAATACAGTTGAAATTGCAGAAATTTCTTATCCATGTCTTATTACAGTAGAAAAGGGGATATTCCAGCCGAGACTACCATCCTTTAAATTGAAATTAGCTACAAAAGATAAAGAAATACCGTTTTTTAGCTTGAAAGATTTTGAAGATCAGGATGAGAAAAAGTATGGGTTAAATGGATCACCCACTCAGGTGAAGAGAATATTTCCACCAGCATCAAATACAGACCATGAAATATGGAAAGGTTCTGGAGTGGAATTAACAGATAAATTATTCAACAAGTTAAAAGAACTAAAGTTTGCTTAGGAGGGATAATATGGCTAAAATAATCATTCACCAGGACAAGGTTACAGATAAAAAGGCATTAATCGAATTATGTCCTTTTAAAGCTATTGAAGTAGTTGATGGAAAAGTTGATATTAATGCAGCTTGTAAAATGTGTAAAATGTGTGTAAAAAAAGGACCTGAAGGTGTTTTTGAATATGTAGAAGACCAAGTGGTAGAAATTAACAAGGATGAGTGGAATGGAATTGTGGTATATGTTGATCATGTAGATGGAGACATACATCCTGTTACTTTTGAATTGATTGGAAAAGCAAAAGAGATGGCAGGAAAGATCAATCATCCAGTGTATTGTTTATTCATGGGTCATAATATTAAAGAAAAAGCAGATGAATTACTTCATTATGGGGTAGATGAAGTGTTTGTATATGATGATGAAGAACTAGAACATTTTAGAATAGAACCTTATACAGCAGTATTTGAAGATTTTATTAAAAACTATCAACCTACTATTGCATTAGTAGGAGGAACAACGATAGGTAGATCTTTAGCACCTAGAACAGCCGCAAGGTTCAGAACAGGGCTTACAGCAGATTGTACCATATTAGATGTACAGGAAAATACAGATTTAGATCAAATCAGGCCAGCCTTTGGTGGAAATATCATGGCACATATTCATACACCAAATCACAGACCACAGTTTGCAACGGTTAGATATAAAATATTTTCAGCACCAGAGAAAAGTGATGAAATAAACGGAAAAATTACACTATGTCATATAGATAAAGAACGATTGGCTTCAGGAATAAATGTTTTAGAAGTGAAGGAAAAAGAAAAAGTAGAAAGTATAGAAGATGCAGATGTAATTGTTGTTGCAGGTCGTGCAATTAAAAAGCAAGAAGATTTAGATATGATCAATAGATTGGCAGATTTAATAGGGGGACAAGTTGCAGGTACAAGACCACTTATTGAAGCTGGATGGATAGATGCAAGACGTCAAATTGGATTAAGTGGTAGAACGGTTAAGCCAAAGCTTATTATTACTTGTGGTGTTTCGGGTGCTATACAGTTTGTTGCAGGAATGAATAATTCCGATTGTATTATTTCAATTAATACAGATGAAAATGCGTCTATTTTCAATGTTGCTCATTATGCATTAGTAGGAGATGTTTATGAAATTATTCCTAATCTTATTGAAAAGTTAAGTGATGGTGAGTTAGATGTAGATGATTTAGTAGCAGCTACCAAATGTTAGGAGGGATTTATATGGCATATAAAAAGATTGACAAAAAAGATATAGATTTTTTAATTTCAATATGTGGAAAAGATAGGGTTTTTATTGGAGATAAAATCAATGAAGATTTTAGTCATGATGAATTGGGTGGTATCCATAAATATCCAGAAGTGTTGGTTGAAGTTTTAAGTACAGAAGAAGTATCAAAAATAATGAAGTATGCATATGAAAATCATATTCCAGTTACACCAAGGGGACAAGGAACAGGTCTTGTTGGGGCATCTGTAGCTATCCATGGTGGAATCATGATGAATTTAAGTAAAATGAATCAGATCCTTGAATTAGATGAAGAGAACTTAACTTTAACTGTTGAACCAGGAGTACTACTTATGGAAATATCAAAATTCGTAGAAGATCATGATTTATTCTATCCACCAGATCCAGGGGAGAAGAGTGCTACCATTGCAGGGAATATTAATACAAATGCAGGTGGAATGAGAGCTGTAAAATATGGGGTAACAAGAGATTATGTAAGGGGACTTGAAGTAGTACTTCCAAATGGACAAGTAATGGAAATTGGCGGAAAAATCGTTAAAAATAGTTCGGGATATAGCTTGAAAGATTTGATTGTTGGCTCTGAAGGAACATTGGCTATTGTAACAAAGGCAATACTCAAATTATTACCTTTACCTAAAAAAGCAATTAGTCTACTAATACCTTTTAAGAATCTTGAAACGGCTATTGAAACAGTACCTAAAATTATTAAAGCAAAGGTAATTCCAACAGCAATCGAGTATATGGTAAGAGATGTCATATTAGCATCAGAAGAATTTTTAGGGATGAAGTTTCCTGATCGTTCAGCAGATGCATATTTATTGTTAACATTTGATGGAAATAGTACGGAAGAAATTGAAAAGGTTTATGAAGATGTAGCACATATTTGTTTAGAAGCAGGAGCTTTAGATGTATTGATTTCAAATACACAAGAACGCCAAGAATCCATATGGAAAGCAAGAGGGGCATTCCTTGAGGCTATTAAGGCTTCAACTACTGAGATGGATGAGTGTGATGTGGTTGTACCAAGAAATAGAATTGCAGAATTTGTTAAGTTTTCAGATGAATTACAGAGAAAATGTAATGTAAGAATCAAAAGCTTTGGACATGCGGGAGACGGAAATCTTCATTTATATATTCTAAGAGATGAACTTGATGAAAAGGCTTGGAAGAAAAAGCTTGAGGAAGTATTTGAATATATGTATGAAAAAGCTAGAGAATTAGGAGGCAAGGTTTCTGGAGAACATGGTATTGGATATGCGAAAAAACCTTATCTAATGGAATCAGAAGGAAATTTAACGATGAATTTATTTAAAAATATAAAATTAGCCTTTGATCCTAAGAATATACTAAATCCAGGAAAGGTTTGTTAAAATAAATCAATTTAAGCAAATACAAAAAAGTAAGTGAATGTTTTATTCACTTACTTTTTTGCAACTCTAAGCATTAATCTTACACGAACAATCCCTCCAAGAATAGCTGATACGTTACGGATGAATGTTAAAAAATGACTTAGATTTTTACCTCCTAGGAAAATAGAATATGAAGAAAATTGTTAAAATAATATCAATGATAGACGAACTAAAAGGAATATAGAAAATATATATAGGTATATAAATCAATACATTAAAAAAATACATAATATGATTTGATTATACAATTCACTAAAATGAAAATAAATTTATACTCATAAAAAACTGAAAAAATATTAAATTCAAAAAATAGTAGACTTTGTGAAAAAATCATTGTATAATGAGTGCAGACGAAGAAAAATAAAATTTTTATATATGAATCAAAATTCACAGAAGGGGAGATGGATAAGTTGTGTCAAAGGATGTTGGAAAAAAAATTAAAGAACTAAGAAGTGCTAAAAAATTAACATTAAAAGATTTAAGTGAAAAAACAAATTTGTCTACAGGTTTTTTATCACAATTAGAAAGAGGATTAACCACCATTGCAGTCGATTCTTTAGAAAATATTTCAAAAGCGCTAGAGGTAGAGTTATCCTACTTCTTTGTATTGCATCAAAATAATAATGGAGATGTTATCCGTAGTTATGAACAAACAGTATCTCAAATTAAGGCGAATGAGTTTATATATTTTCACCTTTCAAATGATCTTGAAAACAAACGCATGCTACCTCGAATGGTAACAATACTTCCTAGTAATGAAGATGAAAATATTGAAGAATTTCAACATGAGGGAGAAGAATTTATATATGTCTTAGAAGGAATCTTAACATTGTATGTTAATCACCAAAGGTATGATTTGTATCATGGGGATAGTATGCATTTAGACTCTAATTTTGTTCATAATTGGTGTAATCATACGAATAAAATAACAAAAATATTAGTAGTTAGTGTACCCAATCCTTTTAGAAAAGATAAAAAATAAATTTTTGTTTAAATATATTTATTAAATACGAAGAAGGTAGGTGATTGTAGCAGCATAAATAAATATTTTACAAATGATTTTTGAAGTAGGTGAGGGTGAAAATTTGGGAAGAGGGTGATTTAAATTTTATATCTTAACGAAAAAGATATCTTAGGGTGTGTGTCTTTTAATGAAATAATGGATACAATTGAAGAAGCTTTTTGTGTTTATGGAAAGAAAGAATTTGAAATGCCGGATCGAATACATCTTGACTATAAGAATAAGACTTTATTATATATGCCATGTTTTTTGAATGATATCTTTGGTACAAAAATATTGACGGTATTTCCAGAAAATAGAGAGAAGCATAAGCCAGTAATAGATGGATTAATGCTCCTAAATGATTTTGAAACTGGAGAGCCTGTAGCAATAATAGATGGGAAATGTCTAACAGCGTTAAGGACTGGTGCTGTTGGAGGCGTAGGCATTAGACATACAACACCTAATGAAGTAAAAACAGTAGGATTGATTGGAGCAGGTGTGCAGGGTTTTTATCAATTACTATATGCATGTAAAGCTAGAAGTATTGAGAAAATAACTATTTTTGATGTATTCAAAGACAAATTGACGTCCTTTGTGGAAAAATTACATAAAGAACTTCCAAATGTTGAAATAAAAATTGCAGAAACTGTAGAGGATTTGCTTAAAGAATCAGAAGTTGTTATTACAACTACTACAGCGAATAATCCTGTACTGCCTGAGGAAATAGAATTACTTAGAGGAAAACATTTTATTGGAATAGGATCATATAAGCCTAATATGAGAGAATATCCAAAAGCTTTATTCTCTATATTAAATAAAGTATATATTGATACAGATTTTGCTAAAGAAGAGACGGGTGATTTAATATTCCCACTAAATAATCAGTTGCTTTCTGAGGAGCAAATAGAGACCTTTGATCATTTCTTACGCTATGAAAAAAACAAAGAAGAAATGGTAAAGAATACTACATTTTTTAAATCAGTAGGAATGGCATTGTTTGATATTGCTGTTGCGCATTTAATATATAAAAAAGCAAAGAGTAGTAATATAGGTCAAAAAATTATACTTTAATAAGGAGTGATAAAAATGATGCATTTTAAGCATTTGATCAATTGTATTGATGCCCATACGGAAGGAGAACCACTAAGAATTATTACCTCTGGATTACCGCCTATTCCTGGAAAAACTATTTTAGAAAAAAGAGAATATGTATTAGAAAATTTAGATCATTTAAGGAAAATGATGATGTTAGAACCAAGAGGACATAGTGGAATGTATGGTTGCATCCTTGTTCCTCCTGTTACAGAAGATGGAGATTTAGGGGTATTATTTACTCACAATGAAGGATTAAGTTCTATGTGTGGTCATGGAATTATTGGTGTGACAAAGGTTGCTTTAGAAACAGGAATGATTACACCAAAAGAAGGAGTAAATATTGTAAAGATCGATTCTCCAGCAGGAAGAGTTACTGCATATGCAGATGTATTGGATGGAGAAGTTGAAAGAGTTAGATTCCAAAATGTACCTTGTTTTGTATATAGGGAAAATATTATTGTAAATGTGGATGGGATAGGCGATGTGGTAGCAGATGTTGTTTATTGTGGAGCTTTTTATGTGTACTTAGATGTTACCAAGGTAGGGTTACATGTAAATGTTGAAAATGCAGAGAAATTAGTTAATGTAGGAATGGAGATTAAAAATAAGGTAATGGCCCATATGGAATTTAATCATCCAACATCAGGGGTCAATTGGCTTTATGGAACAATTTTTTATGAGCCACTAAAAAGAGCAGAAAATAAACTTCTAACAAAGAATGTATGTATTTTTGCTGAAGGACAAATTGATAGATGCCCTACAGGAACTGGAACAGGTGGAAGAGTTGCATTACATTATCAAAAAGGTGAAATGCAAAAAGGGGATATTCTTGTAAATAATAGTATTATTGATACGCCATTTGAAGCAAAGATTATAGAAGACACACAGGTCGGAGAATACAAAGCTGTTATTACAGAAGTATCAGGGACTGCGCATATTATGGGATTCAATCAATTAGTTCTTGATCCAAAAGACCCATTACCAGAAGGATTTAGAATCACTGGTGCATAAATTTAAAAGGGCGTTATAAAATAAAAGGACTGTATGGAATGATAGGATTCCATGCAGTCTTTTTGTTTCATTTTTTCAGTCAGTTAGCATAAATATGTTATAATAAAGCAGTATATAGAGTAAAAGACAAATATAGAAAACAGGTGCTAAAAATGAGTTATAAAATCAAAGAAAGTGTATTTGATCAATTTTTTAATAATCGAGAAGCATTAATTCAGCAATTTAAAAAAGGGGATATTACGAAAAAAGAATTTATTGAAGAACATTATTACTTTATTCAGAGATTAAATTTAAAGCCTTTTAAGTATCGAATCGATTCTTTTGAGAAAGGTATATATAATTACCAATACTACAATATGTTAGCCAAATATAGCTATATGAAGTCAAAGGATTCAAAATTACAACAAAAACATCCTCAATTAGTGAATAAGCTACAAAGAGATGCAAATTATTATTATAGTAAAAAGGATAAAACAACATTGAAATTACTAGAATATTTAGATTTCACAAATGTAGAAGCATACTATATTAAGGTGAAATCAAAAGGGTTAAAAGATAAATTATTTGAGATTGTTCTGATGGATTATGATCATTTTATACTACATTCTGTGAGTAGTTGGTTGCGTGATAGGTTAATGGAAGAGGGAGTATTTATAGAGGAAAAAAGAAAATCCCTCATTGATCAATATATTAATGAAAAATATTGATTTTGTTAAAATTATCCTTTCTAAAAATTTGTTAATCTACAAATACTAAGAATAGCAATGAAATGAAAGGATGTATTTTATGAATACAAGATTATATGTTATTGCAATTTCACCAGGACTCGCTTTAGCTTTAGGAATTTATCTAACAGATCGGTATGATCGAGAGCCTGTAGACTTGTTAGGAAAAACATTTCTTTTAGGAGCATTGTCTGTTATTCCAACAGCTTTTGGAGAAAAAATTTTATTGTCATTCAATATATTCGGTGGTGTTTTAGGTGCAGCGTATACAGCTTTTATTGTTGCAGGGCTTACGGAGGAATTTTTCAAAAGAGAGGTAGTATTAAGAATCGCTTATAACCATAGAGCATTTGATGAAAAACTAGATGGGATTGTTTATGCAGTTTTTTCTGCATTAGGATTTGCTACAGTGGAAAATATTATGTATGTGGTATTTCGTTTTGCAACAAATCCTTATATAGGACTTTATCGAGGGATTTTGTCTGTTCCTGCCCATATGCTCTTTGGTGTTACCATGGGATATTATCTATCCTTATCAAAATTTGCAAAACATGAGGAAATACGAAAAAGTTATTTAAAAAAGGCTTTGCTAATCCCTGCTATTCTTCACGGTATATTTGATTTTATTTTAATGGCCAACATTCCTACATTGATGATTTTCTTTATACCTTTTGTCATTTATTTATGGATTATTAATTTAAGACGTTTAAATGAATATACAAAGGAATCAAGAAGAATTTATGAAGGGATAAGGGATGAAGAGGATAAGTTTAAATAGACACGAAAAGTGTCTATTTTTTTTTGTAAACTAGTAGCCAAATCATTTTTAATGAATATGATGGTATTGCAGGAGTTTAAATGATTAGGGGGAAGACGTATGCACAAAGAAAGATTAGATATGCTTTCAGAAATTATGAAATTAGAAAACTGCTGTGTAGATTTGAATCTATATTTGGATACACATCCTACAGATCAAAATGCATTGATGCAGTATAACACATACGCTTGTCAGATTAGAGTATTAAAAGATCAGTATGAGTGTATGTATGGGCCATTATCAAACTTTGGATCAGCACAAAGCCAGTATCCATTTAAATGGATAGAAAATCCTTGGCCTTGGGAAATTGAATACTAAAGGGGGACTTTTTTATGTGGATCTATGAAAAAAAATTACAATATCCAATAAAAATAGGCTGTAAAGATCCCAAAATGGGCCAATATGTAATGACACAATTAGGAGGCCCTGACGGAGAATTATCTGCAGCTCTAACCTATTTAAATCAAAGATACAAAATGCCTACAGAAAAGTCAAAGGCATTGCTTACAGATATAGGCACAGAAGAATTAGCTCATGTTGAAATGATTCAAACTATGATTTATAAGCTTACGAAGGATGCAAGTATTGAAGAAATAAAAAAATTGGATATGGGACCTTACTATGCCATAAGAGATACTGCTGTATATCCAGCAGATAGCACAGGAAATCCTTGGACAGCAAGCTATGTTGCATCAACAGGAGATCCTATAGCAGATATATATAATGATATGGCTGCAGAAAAGAAGGCAAAGGCTGTTTATGAGAATTTGCTAAAATTAACAGATGATCCTTTATTAAAGGATTCTTTAAAATTCTTATTACAAAGAGAAATTGTACACTTTAAGCGATTTGGAGAAGCATTAAGAGATGTAGAAGAGTATAATCAAAGTAAGAAATGTTATTAATAAAACCAGGATTTTCCTGGTTTTTGTTTTTGTGTAAAATTTTTCATGAAATTAAATAAAATTGATGTTATTATTATAAAGGTAGGTGTTAATTATTTATCATCAAATAGAAAGGAAATGAAAAATGAAAATTACAACAATCGGTTATTGGGGGGCATATCCTGAAGTAAATGAAGCTACATCTGGATATCTTTTGCAATCAGATGACATGAATATTTTGATTGATTGTGGTTCAGGGGTTTTATCAAATATGCAAAATCATATAGATTTATTGGAATTAGATGCTGTGATTTTATCTCATTATCATGCAGATCATATGGCAGATATTTATTCATTACAATATGCCATAAGGATACTCATGGATTTAAAGAAGAGAGAAAAACCTTTATATATTTATGGATATAAAAAAGATAAAAAATTTGAAACACTAAATTATCATCATTATACGGTAGCTTGTCCTATTGATGAAAATAGTGCTATAAAGTTTGGAAATTTAACATGTACTTTTAGAGAGAATGTTCATGCAGATCCTTGTTTTTCTATAAGAGTAGAAAAAGAAGACAAAGCTTTTGTATATACTGCAGATACTGGATGGAGTGATGAACTTATAAAGTTTTCCCATAAGGCAGACCTACTTATTTGTGAGGCAAGCTTATACAATGAAAATTATGGAATAGTTTCAGGTCATCTTACGGCAGGGGAAGCTGGCAAAATTGCTAAAATGGCTGAGGTTAGACATTTGGTTTTATCTCATTTACCTCATTTTGGAGAACATGAACAGCTTTTAAAGCAAGCAAAAGAGAATTTTAATGGAAAAATAGAATTGGCACAAACTTCAAAAACATGGGATTTATAATAAATTTCGACAAAAAATTCTTGATATCTTTTCACAATTCATGTAGGATTACAATTAGTGAAAAAAATTTGAATGAGGTGAAGAAATGAAAAGGAAGGTTTTCGCATATTTTTTGATTTTAGCTTTATGCTTTACTATTTTAGGGACAGGTTGTAGTAAATCTAGTGGAGATACTGTGAATGAAACGAAGAGTAAAGAACCTGTTGAAGATGGTCAAGTAGTAATGGCTATAGAACATGATATGGATTCTTTAGATCCACATTTTTCGGCAGCTGCAGGAACAAAAGAAATATTATTTAATATTTTTGAAGGATTGATGAAGGCTGATGAAAAAGGGAACCTTAATCCAGCAGTAGCTCAAGATTATAGTGTATCAGAAGATGGACTGACCTATACATTCAAACTGAGAAAAGGAATAAAATTTCACAATGGTGATTTGGTAACGGTAGAAGATGTAAAATATTCTTTAGATAGAGTGATGGGTACAGAAACAGGGAAACCATTAATGCCTGATTTTGAAAAGGTAGAAAAGGTAGAGGTTGTTGATGATGAGACAATAAGTATTCAACTAAAGGAAATAGATGCTTCTTTATTAAGTAAACTGACAGTGGCAATTGTGCCAAAATCTAATGAAGAACATTTTGCGGATCATCCTATTGGAACAGGACCATTTAAGTTTGGATCATATTTGCCAGAGCAAAGCGTGACAATAGAGAAATTCAATGAGTATTGGAAGGATGGGCTTCCACACTTAGACAAGGTAGAGTTTCGGATTATGCCAGATAGAGAAGCTGCATTATTAAGTTTTAAAGCAGGAGAGATTGATATGTATCCTCGTCTTCCAAATGATCGTGTAGAAGAATTAGGAGATGGATTTGAGACTGTATCAGGACCACAAAATCTTGTGCAGTTAATGATTATGAATAATGCAAAAGAACCTTTTAATGATATACGCGTTCGTAAAGCTATTAACTATGCTGTTGATGTAGATGAAATCATAGAGGCTGTTGCTTTTGGATATGGAGAAAAGTTAGGTTCTAATATGAGCCCAGTAATGAAAAAATATTATCAAGATGGATTAGAAGATATGTATAATGTAAATATAGAGAAGGCTAAACAATTACTTAAGGAAGCAGGATATGAAGATGGATTTAAAACAAAGATCTCTATTCCTTCTAACTATCAATTTTATGTAGATATGGGAGAAGTAATTGTCCAGCAGTTAGAAAAGGTTGGTATACATGCTAAAATTGAACTTGTTGAATGGGGCGTGTGGTTAGATCGCATTTACAAGGGTAGAGACTATGATATGACAATTATTGGATTCTCAGGGAAGTTAGATCCAAATAAAATATTACGAAGATATTGTTCAAATTATAGTAAAAATCTCATGAATTATAAAAATGCAAAGTATGATCAATTAATTGAACAAGCCAATACAGAAGTTAACCAAGAAAAGAGAGCTAAAATTTATAAGGAAGCACAAAAAATATTAGCAGAAGATGCTGTATGTGTATTTATTATGGATCCACAATTTACAGTAGCTATGAATAAAAATATTAAAGGTTATAAACTATATCCTATTTATGTTCAGGATATGTCGTCTATTGATTATAAGGAATAAGCTTAGGTAGGGGAGTTATTATGAATTATTTGCTAAGGCGAGGATTTACTTTGATTATTACCCTTTTATTGATTTCAATATTTGCATTTATTCTTTTTCAACTTATACCAGGAGATCCAGCTATGACCATTCTTGGATTAGATGCTGAGCAAGGGCAAATAGAAGCTTTAAGGTCGCAAATGGGCTTAGATTTGCCAGTAACACAAAGATACCTAAAATGGATGGTAAATGTATTTAAAGGAGATTTAGGGCAGTCTGTTCATTTTTCTATGCCTGTAAAAGAGTTGATAGGAAGTAGACTCCCCGTAACCTTGTCTTTAGCTGTAATGGCTATAGGGATTGCTACCATTGTAGCGATCCCTCTTGGTATTTTATCAGCCAAAGCCCATGGTAAATGTGTAGATATTGTGATTTCAATTTTTACCCAATTAGGAATGGCCATTCCTTCCTTTTGGTTGGGAATTATATTAATTTATTTATTTGGATTAAAATTAGAGTGGTTTGCTCCAGGTGAATATATCCCATGGAGTGAAAGTATATGGGGTGCTCTCTGGACACTACTTTTACCATCTATAGCTATAGCTATACCTGTTATTGCTGTACTTGTAAGATATCTGAGAACGTCTTTACTTGAGCAACTAAAACTTGATTATGTAAGAACTGCTTACAGCAAAGGACTAAAGGAAAAAGCAATCGTTTATAAACACGTTTTTAAAAATGCATTGATACCAGTAGTAACTATTATGGGGATGATTATTACGAGCGTACTTGGAGGTAGCTTGGTAGTAGAACAAGTATTTTCTTTACCTGGATTAGGAAGACTACTAATTTCATCCATTCAGTATCGGGATTTTCTTCTTATTCAAGGAATGGTTATGTATATTGCTGTTGCAGTCATTTTAGTGAATTTTTTGATAGATATATTATATAAGGTACTGGATCCTAGGATTCAAATGAAATAGGTGAAAATATGAAACTTAAAAATAATTTTAATTTATATATAGGAATATTTCTTGTAGCGGTGCTTTTATTTTTAATGATTGTGAGTGTCTTTTACACGCCGTATGATGTAAATGGAATGGTCATTAAAGAACGATTCCAAGGACCGAGTATGAAACACCTTATGGGTACGGATAATTTTGGACGGGATATTTTAAGTCGTATTATGAAAGGTGCACAAACAGCATTTTTAGTGGGAATTATTTCTGTAGCCATATCTTTCATATTTGGAACATTAATTGGTGCTATAGCAGGTTATATGGGTGGATGGATGGATGAAATTATTATGCGATTTATTGATGCTCTAATGGCATTTCCAAGTATATTACTAGCTTTGGTATTTATCGCTGTATTTGGACCATCCACACAAAATACCATTATAGCTATAGGCATTCGTGGAATTCCTACCTTTGCACGTATTGCAAGAAGTGGCTTTGTGCAATATAAGGAGTTTGAATTTGTAAAGGCTGCAAAATCAATAGGAGCAGGGCATCTACGCATTATGTTTATACATATACTACCCAATATAGTATCTTCTTTAATTATTGCTGCATCAATGGGATTTGCAAATGCAGTATTAGCTGAAGCAGGACTGAGCTATCTAGGATTAGGGGTACAACCCCCTGATCCTAGCTGGGGAAGAATGTTAAAAGAAGCTCAAAACTATATTATAAAAGCTCCATGGTATACCTTAGCTCCTGGAATGATGATTACCATGTCTGTATTAGGATTTAATCTATTAGGAGACGGAATCCGAGATATTAGAGATCCACGTGGGTAGGAGGAAAATATATGGATACTTTGTTAAAGGTAGATGATTTACATATAGGTTTTTCTACAAAGGAAGGCATTTTTTCAGCTGTTGAAGAAAATTCTTTCTCTGTTAAAAGAGGGGAAATACTAGGAATCGTTGGAGAATCAGGATGTGGAAAGAGTATTACCTCATTAGCTATAATGGGATTACTTCCAAAGCATGCAAAGATTATAAAAGGAGAAATTGTTTTTGGAGGAAAGAATATTATATCTTTAGAGAAGGAAGAAAGAAGGAAGCTAAGAGGTAAGGAAATGGCTATGATTTTTCAAGAGCCTATGACTTCTCTAAATCCAGTTCTTAGGATTGGAGATCAAATTATAGAGGGGTTGATTCTACATACAGGCATATCAAAGAAAGGGGCAAAAGAAAAAGCTCTAGAGATGATGACAAAAGTTGGATTACCCAGACCAAATCAAATATATGATGCATATCCTCATGAACTTTCAGGAGGGATGAGACAAAGAATCATGATTGCCATGGCCTTAATTTGCAAACCCAAACTATTGATTGCAGATGAGCCAACTACAGCTTTAGATGTAACTATTCAGGCACAGATTTTACGATTGATGAAGAGAATGAATAAGGAAATGGAAACGGCAATGATTTTTATTTCTCATGATATTGGCGTGATTTCTAAAATGTGTCATCGGGTAATTGTCATGTATGCAGGACATATTTTTGAAAAGATCAGTGCAGAAAAGATTATAAAAAATGGTATACATCCATATACAAAGGGATTGATGGAATGTATTCCTACACCTGAAAAGCGTGGGAAATCTTTGTATGCAATTCCAGGAAGAGTTCCTTCTTTATCTGAGCGTAATAAAGGATGTCCATTTGCATTAAGGTGTCCGAAAGCCTTTAAACAATGTCACAATGAAAAGCCAAATATGAAAAGAGTCGGTGAAGGGCATCACGTGAGATGTTTTTTGGTACAATAAGAAGGAGAGAAGCACATGTCACAGAAAGACTTTGTACAGGTAGAAAATCTTTGTAAATATTATCCTGTTCCTAAAAAGAAATTTTGGGAAAAGAGAAGATATGTAAGAGCAGTAGACAATGTTTCTTTTTCTATACAAAGGGGCGAAACCTTTGGGTTAGTAGGAGAAAGTGGATGTGGAAAATCAACAACAGGATTTATGATCAATGGATTACTTCATACTACTTGTGGAAACATACGATTTGATGGTAAGGATATCACCCTTACTAAAGAAAAAGAAATTCGTGAAAAAATGCAAGTGGTTTTTCAAGATCCCTATGCTTCTTTAAACCCTAAAAAAAAGATTGGATGGATTTTAGAAGAACCTCTTTTGATTCATAAAAAATATAGCAAAGAAAAAAGGTATCAGAAAGTATCCCAGATGATGGAATTAGTAGGCTTTGATGAAAGTTTTAAAAATCGCTATCCTCATGAATTAAGTGGAGGACAAAGGCAGCGAATAGGTATTGCAAGAGCATTGATGCTAAGTCCTCAGTTCATCATTTTAGATGAACCTGTTTCAGCTTTAGATGTTTCTGTGCAGGCACAAATATTAAATCTTTTAAAAGAGCTACAGTCAAAGCTTGGGTTAACTTATTTATTTATATCACATGATTTGAACGTAGTACATTATATGTGTGATCGTGTAGGGGTTATGTATTCAGGGAAAATTGTTGAAACGTCTTCAGTTGAGAAGATTTATGAAAGGGCTGTGCATCCTTATACAAAGCTATTATTATCTACTATTCCTTCTAAAAACATAGATTTTGATGAAAATCAAATGCTTTTAAAAGAAGAACTAAGTTTAGAAAATCATAAAAATGGATGTGCATTTTATCCGAGATGTCCTTATAGAATGGAAATATGTCAAACCAGATTTCCAGAACTCAGAGAAATAGAAAAAGGACATTATGCTACTTGTCACCTTTATCATGAAGATTGAAAATATCTTTTTCTGATAGGTTTGGCTTTAAATTCAAAACTTTCAGAAGAAGATATTTTTTTTATTAGAAATCCATATTGAACAACATATAAAGATATGGTACTCTAGTATGAGTATAATCAAAAATCTAGCAAAGGTTGGGATACTTCATGATGCATAATATTGAGGCTGTTATTTTTGATTTAGATGGGACATTAGTAGATTCTATGTGGATCTGGAAACAAATAGATATAGATTACTTGGGGAAAAGAGGAATTGCATTACCTGAGGACTTACAGAAAATAATAGAAGGCATGAGCTTTACAGAGACAGCCAACTATTTTAAAGAAAGATTCAAATTAGAGGATGACATCGATGAAATTAAAGATGAATGGATGAAAATGACAAGGGATTATTATGAAAATAAGATCCCCTTAAAGATAGGGGTACACCCTTTATTAATGAAATTAAAAAATAAAGGGATAAAAATAGGCGTTGGAACAAGCAATGCAAGAGAATTAGCAGAAGTAGTTCTTAAAAAAAATAATATTATTGAGTTTTTTCATACCATTCGTACGAGTTGTGAAGTGAAGAAGGGAAAGCCAAATCCAGATATTTTTCTAAAGGTTGCAGAGGATTTAGGTGTTACACCTGATAAATGTCTAGTTTTTGAAGATACTTATGCAGGTGTACTTGCAGGAAAAAGAGCTGGTATGAAGGTTTTTGCTGTTGCAGATGAAACGTCATATCTGTACAAAGATGATATCAGCTCATTAGCAGATGAATATTTAGAAGGATTTGAAGGGATTGCATAAGCCGAGTAAAAACTCGGCTTTTTAGCTGAATTCGAGATAGATATTATATTTTTTAGCATGTCAATGCAAGTGTGATGGAAAGATCTTTTTCATCCGAAATGAGTTGTTATAGATGAAAGATAAAAAAGTTGCAAATAATAGATGATATAACAATTAGATGAATGACAAATGATAGAAAAATAATATGAGAAATTTAGGAGGAAATTATGAAGAAAAAAGATATTATAGAACTGAAAATACAAGATTTAGAATTTCCATTAAAGGGAGTAGGGTATTATGAAAATAAAAAAATATTTGTCAAAAATGCCATACCAGGACAAGTTGTTCGCATTTTAATAAAGAAAGTTCGAAAAGACCACGCAGAAGGAAAATTATTAGAAGTAATTGAGCGAGCTTCTACAGAAGTAGAATCTTTTTGTGAGCATTTTGGAAATTGTGGAGGATGTAGTTACCAAACAATTCCTTATGAAAAACAGATGAAAATGAAAGCGGATCTAGTAAAAGGGCTACTAGATGAAGCTGGTATAATGGGTTATGAATTTTTAGGAATTGAACCCAGTCCAGAAGTATTTGCCTATAGAAACAAAATGGAATATTCTTTTGGAAACGAGAAAAAAGGTGGAGAATTGAACTTAGGCATGCATAAAAAAGGAAAATTTCGTGATGTTGTAACGGTAGATCACTGTAAGATTGTAGATGAAGATTTTAATATGATTCTTGCAACTATGTTAAATTATTTCCGGGGAAAAGATGTACCTTTATATAATAATAAGACTCATGAGGGTTATTTAAGACACTTCATTGTAAGAAAAGCAAAGAAAACAAAAGAGATTGTAATCAACCTTGTAACAAGTACACAAATTACATTTGATATGACTGAATTAGTAGAAATCATGAAAAACTTAAATTTAACAGGAAAACTTGTAGGATTTATACATACCTTTAATGATAATATTGCAGATACAGTAGTGAATGAGCATACAAAAGTTTTGTGGGGACAAGACTTTTTTACAGAAGAAATATTAGGTCTTAAATTTAAAATATCAGCTTTTTCCTTTTTCCAAACCAATTCATTAGGCGCAGAAAAGTTATACAGTATGGTACTAGATTTTATGGGAGATGCAGATAATAAAAATGTATTTGACTTATACTGTGGAACAGGAACTATTGGTCAAATCGTAGCAAAAAAAGCAAAGACGGTTATGGGGATTGAACTTATAGAAGAAGCAGTAGAAGCTGCTAACAAAAATGCTCAAATGAATGGACTCAAGAACTGCCACTTTATAGCAGGGGATGTACTCAAAAAAATTGATGAACTAACAACCAAACCAGACATTATTATCTTAGATCCACCTCGTGTAGGAGTTCATCCAAAAGCATTAAAGAAGGTACTAGCTTATAGGGCACCTGAGATCATTTATGTATCCTGCAACCCAAGAAGTTTAGCGGAGAATCTTATAGATGTACAAAAGGCAGGATATAAGGTGAAGACGGTGAAATGTATGGATATGTTTCCACATACACCGCATGTGGAGGCGGTTGTGCAGTTAATTAAAAAATAATCAATATTCAATGATAAGAAATCAAGAGATATCCCTTAACTTTAAGAGGTATCTCTTTTTTTACTTCATTGAACAACAATGGTCGGTTATTAAATTAAGGCAGGTGTCAAAATGAATAAAACACTGGCACCATGCTTATTATTGTTAATGAATCTATGTTTGACATTAGGAGGGATTCGTACTACATCTCCTTCGTTCAATTCGTAAATTTTACCATTAAGTTCAACACTAACATCACCATGCATTATTACTGCTAGTTCCTCTTTCTCGGTATGTGAGTAATGTGATTCTGTCGTACTGGAGTTTCCGTTAATATCCATCATTAATACTTCAATGTGTGCTTTCATAAAATCAGGAGTGAGGATATCATATACAATGTGCTCAGGATTTTCTCTATAGACTTTTTTTCTATCTTTTTTTCTTGAGATTAATGTATCCGTATTTATATCATTTATAAATAAAGTATACAAAGGAACGTTTAATGCTTTGCTGATGAGTTCTAATACACTTAAAGAAGGGTTGGCTTGATTTCTTTCAATTTGGCTGATTAGAGAGGTGCTTATACCAGAATAATCTGAAAATTGCCTTATAGTCATATTAGCTTTCTTTCTATAGCTCATTACAGTTTGACCTAAATAGTAAGTGTTCATTTCATTCTCCTCTTGTTTAGAATAATATGTATTTTTACTGTTTTGTTGTAACCTTGTGTACATTGTTGAAATACTTTTTAATATCGTTTAAACTATAGTTGTACAATATATTGTATCGTGTTTATTATAATTAATAAAGGGGATTCTTATGAATAAATCAAAATTTAATATAATCATATTGCTGATTGGTGTATTTTTTTTATCAACATCTGCAATATTTGTCAAAGTATTAGATGCTTCTGCAGCTGTCATTGCTTTTTATAGGCTATTTTTCTCTGGCTTGATGATGTTACCAGTAGTTTTATTAAATAAGAGGTTGAGAAATGAGTTGATTTCCCTTACCACGAAACAGTATTTTCTGGGTTGTATTTCAGGTCTCTTATTAGCGAGTCACTACGTGCTCTGGTTTGAATCTTTGAACTATACATCCGTAGCAAGTTCAACTGTGATTGTAACGCTTCAGCCTATTTTTGCTGTACTCACTGGTTATCTCTTCTTGAAGGAGCGAGTCAATCATATAGGGATTATGGGTATAGTTCTTTCAATTTTTGGCAGTGGCTTTATTGGGTGGCAAGATTTTCAAAGTAACACATTAGTCTTGTATGGTGATTTTTTAGCCCTTTTAGCATCTATGCTAATAACGGGATACTTTTTTGTTGGTCAATCGTTACGTAGGCACATAAGCGCTGTAGGGTATTCTTTACTTGGATATTTTAGTAGCGCGATGATTTTATTTGCTTATGGAATCTTGCAACAGACAACATTTACTGGGTACACCAGAGAAACATGGGCTCTATTCTTATGTATGGCGATATTTTCAACTATATTTGGTCAAATGCTCATCAACTGGGTATTAAAATGGTTGAATACAACAACTGTATCTGTTGTGATGTTAACAGAAGTTATTTGGGCAACGTTATTGTCAATACTGATACTTAATGAACGAATTACTAATAAACAAATCGGAGGAATTATCATAATAATTGTAGGACTGCTTATTTATTCCTATAGAGAAAAAATTGAATTACGAGTGGAAAAACGGTCTTGCAAAGGCAAATAAAATTTTGAATGAGGAGGTAGGTATGAATGAACAAAATTAACATGAAAGAAAAACTGAGATTAATTGATAATTATTGGGAACCAAAGATTATTGGTGAAGCAAATGATTCATATGTAAAATTAGCAAAATTCAAAGACGAATTTGTTTGGCATGTTCATGAAAACGAAGATGAAATGTTTTATGTCATTAAAGGAACGCTTACTATTAAGTTTCGAGGGAAGGATGTCGTATTAAATGAGCATGAGTTCATTATTATACCAAAAGGCGTCGAACATATGCCATTTGCAAAAGAAGAGGTTCATGTGATGCTCATTGAAGCCAAATCAACTTTAAATACAGGTAACATAGAAAACGAGAAAACAGTGAAAGATTTAGAAACTATATAGAAATGTGCTGGTGAATTAGCCATGGCAGAAAAAGCTATTTTTCTTGCAACTGAAGGAGGAACTTTTGAAGATTCTTTTGAATTTAAAAGATTTTGTTGCAGATGAATATAATATGTAGCCTCAGTAAAAAGATAGTATATAACAAATTAGATATTCAGTTTTGCTTTGAAAAAATGAATAGTAACAAATAACCCTTACTTGACTTAATTTGATTAGTCAAATAAGGGTTATTGTATTTTTTCAGTGTATTCCTTAGGCATTAAGTGGCCCTTATGGTAAAATAGATAGATGTTTTTTTTTAGTGTTTATACAATCTATTATTATGCATTATCTTAGATTGCTTTTTTATCTTTAGCAATTTTATTTTTTTCCCATGTTTGATAGTTGTTAAGTAAACGCAGGGATCTTTTAATTGTTTTATCTTGTATTTTTGAGTTATCTTTAAGAATTCTTGACATATGCACTAATTGAATTTCTAAATATTTAGGATTGTTAAGTTTACTAGATGTAGACGTCGTATTCGATTTGTGTTTTGATGCTGATAGAGACTCCTTAAACATTAGTAACAGAAAACTATTTTTCTTTTGTTTGGGGATTTGTTTTGCCGTTTCATAAACCTGATTGAATAATTTCTCTAGATTTCGTTTTTTATAATGATAAAATGTGATAGTTACACCAATTCCTAAACTTAGTATTCCACCAACAGTAACTGCACTCGTAATATCCATTAAGTTCACTCCTTTAGAAAAGATACTATCTATTTTACCATAAATTGTTTACAAATACACTATCTATGGATAGTTTAGTTTACAAAAGTATGACAAGGGGAGGTAGTTTACATTATAGGTAATATCGATACGTAAAATTAATGTTTTTATGTATTAGTAGCATCTTTCTATCAAAAAATACGAGGTAACAGTTGTGAGAATGGAGAAGAATTGGTTAAGACAATGATTACACACAATCACCATGAATTATAGGATAATAGCTTTTAAAATTTTATAAGAGGTTAAACTAAAATAGTTAAAAAAATTATGATTTGAAAGGAGGGTTTTGATGGAAATTATACCATATGTATTTGATGCTTTTATGAAGCCATTTGAAAAAAGAGCGTTGAACAAACGAAGACAAAAGTTAATGAAAAAAGTAAGTGGACAAGTACTTGAAGTTGGAGCAGGAACCGGAGTGAATTTTGGTTATTATGATTCAGATAAGTTGGAGAGTTTAAGTGTTGTTGATTTGAAATTTAATAAGATTATAAAAAAGCATAGTTTTAATGAAATTATTTCAGTGAATTATATTGAAGGAGATGTACAACGCTTACCATTTGATGATCATACGTTTGACGCTGTAGTTGCAACTTTGATTTTTTGTTCAGTTGATAATGTTAGGTTGGCTTTAGAAGAGATATACAGGGTGTTAAAACCAGGAGGAAAAATATATTTTATTGAACATGTTTTACCAGAAAAAGTAGGGTATAGAAATATTGTAAATACTTTGAACAGCACATGGAAAAGAATAGGTAAATGCAATGTAAATAGGGAAACACTCAATAATATTAAAGAAGCTAATTTTAAAATCATAGATATTGAAAGATTTGGTAAGGCTTTTTTTATATTTATTGCAGGTGTTGGAATAAAAGAATGAATTGAAGAGAAAATTATTATGATTGAATTTGAAGTATTATATTCATAGATTTTTATACACAAAAAAATAGATATAGCGTTGAACGTGGAAACATAATAAAATACATAAAGCTAACAATAATTGTAATAGAAATATGAAAGAAAGAGATGATTAAATGATAAAATCAAATTTTAAGGAGTATCCATTAAGTAGTGAATTATTAAAAGCTATTAATATGTTAAATTTTAAAAATCCTACAAAAGTTCAACAACAGGTTATCCCCGTTGTATTAGAGCAAAAGGATATTATAGTAAAGTCCCAAACCGGAAGCGGAAAGACTGGCGCATTTGCCATTCCTATTTGTGAATTAGTAGATTGGGATGAAAATAAACCGCAAGCATTGGTGATGACACCAACAAGGGAACTGGCGATTCAGGTGAAAGAAGATATTTTTAATATTGGAAGGTTTAAAAGAATTAAAGTATCTGCAATTTACGGTAAGTCTCCTTTTTATATTCAAGAGAAGGAATTGAAACAAAAGACTCATGTGGTGGTGGGTACACCGGGTCGTATTATAGATCACATGGAAAGAGGGACATTTGATACATCAAATATAAAATACCTTGTAATAGATGAAGCTGATGAAATGCTTAATATGGGATTTATAGAGGAAATAGAGACAATAATAAGTAGTTTACCAAAAGAACGGGTGACCATGTTATTGTCAGCCACAATGCCAAAAGACATAGCGGCTTTATGCAATAGATACATGAAAGAGCCTAGTTTTATTGAAATAGAAGATCAAAATTCAACAGTAGACAAGATAGTTCAAGAAAGATATAGTGTAGATCAAAGAGAGAAAATAAAAATTTTAAAAGATATTACGATAGTAGAAAATCCAGATAGTTGTATGATATTTTGCAATACAAGACAAATGGTGGAAGAGGTTTATGAGGAACTGGCAAATTTGAAGTATACTTGTGAGAAGATTCATGGTGGAATGGAACAACGTGATCGGTTAAGAGTAATGAATGATTTTAGGCAAGGTTATTTCAGATATCTAGTAGCTACAGATGTTGCAGCTCGAGGAATAGATATAGATGACATTTCACTTGTAATCAATTATGATATACCACAAGAGAGTGAAAGTTATGTGCATAGGATTGGAAGAACTGGACGTGTAAGCAGGACGGGGCGAGCAATTACTTTTGTAACACAAAAAGAAAGTAAATTTTTAAAGGAGATACATGACTATATTGGAAAAGAGATTCCTTTAAAAGAAAGACCCAGTCAAGAAACTGTGGAAAATTGCAAACAGGAATTTATTGAAAAAATAAATACGAGACCTAAAATTAAAGAAACTAAGGGCGCCCAATTAAGCAAGGAAATTATGAAATTACATATCAATGCAGGAAAGAAAACAAAAATGAGACCTGTAGATATTGTAGGTACACTTTGTAATATTGAAGGGATGACAGCGGAAGATATAGGAATCATCAATGTGATGGATATATCTACTTTTGTAGAAATATTAAATAATAAAGGGGAGTTGGTTTTTCAGGCGTTACAAAACACACCTATTAAAGGAAGACTTCGAAAGGTAAGTAAAGAGATAGGACGAGGGGACAGGTAAGTTGTCCCTTCAGATGCAATAGAAGTTATAATGTAGATTTTTGCATAATGTTTATAAAAAGATGAGCCGAAAAAGTATTAGGTAGGATTATGTCATAAGTAGAAAAAGGAGGCTATAAATATGAATGGAAACAAACGAGAGAATATAAAAATAGGTGCAAAGGTGAATGTGGTACAAAAACAAGATCAACGTTCTGGAAAATTAACAGAAGGTGTGGTCCAAAAGCTTCTTACCAAGTCACCGAATCATCCTCATGGAATAAAAGTAATGCTTGAGAGTGGCATTGTTGGAAGAGTTAAGGAAATATTGAAATAAAGAGAAGAGATGGAGAACTAAGAACTAAGGGAAAGAACTAAGAATAGAACTAAGGGACGGTTAACTAAGAATAAGAATATAGCTAGCAACGAATACTATTCCTAAATAAATAAAAAGGAGTAGTATTTTTATGCCTAGATTAGCAAGAGAAAAAAGTGAAAGAAGCATTTTTCATATAATGATAAGAAGTATAAGTGAAATAGACTTATTCAAAAAAGATGAAGACAAACAAAAATATTTTGAATTAATAAAGAAATACAAACAAAAATATCAATTCAAACTATATGCCTATTGTCTAATGACAAATCATGGACATCTAATGATAGATGTAAATGGTGCAGATATATCAAGAATTATGCATAGTATCAACTTTTGCTATGCCCAATATTACAACAGAAAGTACAAAAGGCATGGACATGTTTTTCAAGATAGATTTAAAAGCAAGATGGTTAATGATGAGAATTATTTGATTACTTTATCAGCTTACATACACAACAACACAAAAGATTTACCTATGTACAAGGATCATATTGAAGAATATGAATTTTCTAGCTTGAAAGAATATATGCATCAAAGTAATACTTTTGGAATATTAGATGGATTATTTTTGATAGATTTAATGAATTTAAAAAGTAGAAAAAATAGAGATGATTATTTGAATTTAGTAAAAAAATGTGACAATGAAAAGAATGAATTAGATATAGAATTTGAAAATGTAGAATATGAATATAGAAGTGAGCGAAGAATTATTTCAAGAGATTACAAACCATCTAAGGTGATAGAATTTGTGGCAGCATACCTAAAGGAGGAAAAAGAAGGAGTAAGAATAAAATATAGTAGAAAGTACAGTAAGTTAAGAGCGATAAGTTGTTTTTTTATGAGTTGTTTTTGTAATATCAATCAAAAAAATATATGTCATATATTAGGGAATATTACACAAACAAATGTATCGAGATTATGTAGGGTTGGAATGGAGATGGTATTTAAAGATAAAATGATATTAGAAAGATTTTTAGCGTAGTGTAAGAAAATTGAACAGTTGACTTAAGGGGTTAATTGTTATGCCTAAAATAGAAATTGTAGAATAGAAATTCTTTACTATTATTAGTGGGTGAGGAATTTTTTTTATACATATAATAGAATAGAGAATAATAAAATGATTTAACTGTCCCACAGAGGCAGAGTGGCGGTTAATAATAAAATGAAGTATAAAAGACCAAGATAGTACTTGGTCTTTTATAGAGGCGTAAATGTAAATGATGGCTGATTTTATTATTGATATGGTTTGGTAAAAAATTATTATGTATATGGAATTGGGAAAAATCCCAATTCCTTTGCTGAATTAGCATCTTCTATAGCCACCATAACAATTACAGAAGATAACTACTAATAGCAAGAAGAAAAATAACAATTCATCGCCACATCCACCACAGAAACCACCACATAGTCCATCAGCCATAAAAGTACACCCCCTTTACTTATTTATGTAAATTTTATGTTTTATTAATTTACTTCTTTATCTTTTCCTAATATAAAGTATGCTAGATACAGGACATGTGTTACACATTAAGTATGGTTTGTTTTGATAATTTTATACAAGAGGTATTTGAAAATCTTTCATTTCTCTTAGCAATTCTTTTTCCAAAGTGATTATAAAAAAACACATTTCTAGTTGGAATGCTATGATTAATTCTTTTCAGATAAAAGAAAATGTTCCCATTTAATAATAGATTTATTTATGAGTCCTAAGCTAATTCCTATTTATATATGCGCTCTATCTGACGAATAGGATTCATTTAATGACGCAAGTCATTTTTTTGATTAAATGAATGACTTGAGTATATAAGTCAGTGACTCTCCATATATGGAAAATAACTCCTGATTTTAATAGGATAAAAGTAACAAATTATAAGGAGGTTTTGAATATGAAAAAAGCACACGAGATGGATTTTAGATTTTATGATGATATGAAGTTTGCGGAAATTGAGTGGGAATTGCTGATTTATTCGGGAGGGATTAAGAAGTGAAAGATACTAATAAATGGATATGCGTTCTAGCGTATATAATATTTTTTATACCTATGGTAGTTGACGGAAACAATGAGGAATATAAATTTCATACGAATCAAGGAATAAATCTTTTTATATTTGCAGTTGCAATCAGTATTATAGGTTCTTTTGTACCCGTTATTGGTTGGTTTATTATACTTCCTATTGGTGAGATTTTCTGTCTTGTATTAGCAATCATGGGTATGGTGAATGCCTATAACGAAAGAATGAAGGAAATTCCAATCATAGGAAAATATAGATTAATTAAATAAGGAAATTGTATAGGGAGGTTATTAGTTATGAAAATAAGGAATAAAGTATTTTTAGTTATGATATATGTTTTGATGGTAAGTTTAGTCTTAGTAGGCTGTGGGAATGCAAGTGAAAAAATGGATGAAGCAATTAATCCACCTGCTGAAAATGCAGAAACTGAACAAAGTAATAATGATATAGAAAATACAAGTACCAATAATACAAATAGTGGATTAGAAGCTAGAGCAGATAAGGAAGGGATATCCGTTAATGAAATGGAAAAAACGATTGACGAATTAACGATTATGACTGCTGAAAAGTATGGTTCTACAAAAGAAGAATATATTGAGATGTTAAAAAAAGATGGGAAAACACCTTTTGATGAATTTGCAGTAGCTGCTGATTATATGGAGATTACTATAAAAGAATACTATGAGTATGAAAAAGCTAATGCGTCTAAGCTTACAGATGAACAAAAAGAAACAATGGCAGGCATGAATAATGCTGCAAAAGAACTCGAGAATATAGACATGGAAGCTTTTCAAAATCAAGGTAAGGAAATTATGAACCAAATGCAAGCTATGCAGGGCAATAGTGGTGATAAGGTGGTTACAGGTGATATAAAAGAGCTTGGTAAATATGAAGTATCTGAAGTTTCAAAGGAAAACAGTGAAGAGGGAGTCTATGAAGTAGCATATACATCCCTTGCTAAGTGTGATGATATTGTTGCTTATTTTAAAGATATGTTAGAAGGAACACCTAATTATACTATTGTCACTTATCCAGGGGTTGAGGGTGCATCTATTACAGGAACAATAAATGGTAAAGATGTAGGTGTAGTAATAGATAATGAAGATGGGGATGAAATAACAAAGGTTGAATATGGCTATTTTGAATAAGAAATATTTTAAGACTATATAGGGAGGGTATTATGAAAAAAACGAGTTCAATTTTTATATTGAGTTTTATATTGATTATAAGTATGAGTATAATTGGTTTTACTGAAGGGGAAAGTGGAGATTTACTATCGGCAGGACATGGAAGTACCTATGTTATAAAAGATGATGGTTCCCTTTGGGGCTGGGGAAATATGTACAATGGTAGTGGTAATGGATATAGAAAACCACAAGTAACTCCAGTGAAAATATTAGATAATGCTAAAAGTGTATCTGCTAATAGTTTTTCTGGTGTAGCTGTTAAGAATGATGATACATTATGGGGGTGGGGGTGTTTTGATGGATACCCTACTGGTGAAAAACAAGACCCTAAATTCTTAACTCCAGTAAAAATAATGGAGGATGTAAAGATAGCAGCCAATGGGAAAGATTATATTATGGTAGTTAAAAATGATCATTCCCTTTGGTTATGTGGAGCAATGTATATTGGTGATGGAACAAATACCCAAGCCGATGGAAGTGAGGGTTTTGTAAAAATACTAGATGATGTAAAATCAGTGCATGCAGGAAAAGATACTGTATTTGTAATAAAACAAGATAATAGTTTATGGGGATGGGGAGATAATTCTCATGCACAGCTTGGTAATGGCACTGACAAAGGAGATACAAATACAAATGCTGAGCTTTCTATGACTAAAATTCTTGATAATGTTAGTTTTGTAACTTCAAGTGATAGAAATGTATTAGCTGTACGTCTTGATAATAGTCTTTATGGATGGGGAAAAAGTGGTATTTACACAGAAAATGGTTGGATGAAAAGCGCAGATTTACCACAAAAAATAATGGATCATGTGAAAACATGTGCAATAGATGGAGATAATGCATTTATTGTAAAAACAGATAATACTCTATGGGGATGGGGATATAGCTATACAGGAGCAAGTGTTAATAAAAAAGTACCTTATAAATATGAAGACAATGTAGTAAATGTTTCAATTGGAGAAAGACATGCAGCAGTAATAAAAACTGACAATACATTGTGGACTATGGGAGGAAACTATAGATATGGATTAGGTTATAATTCAGATGAAACTTGGTATACTCCTCTTACGAAAATTCTTGATAATATTCAAGATGCACAAATAAACTTAGAGACTAAAGAAGTTGAAGATGATGGTAAAGATGAAGTTAGTACAGAAAAAATAAAACCAGAGTCTCCTACTATGGATCATCCTAAAACGGATTATACTGATTTTAAAGAAATAAAGAAAAGAATCAGTGAAATCGTGCCAGCGAAGGATGAACTCACTGTAAAAATAAAAGGTAAAACCAAGACAGAAGAATACGAAAAGGATTTAGACTATACAGTTTATTTCAAAGGAAAAAATGTGAGAATAGAAACAAACTGGGGAATTAATGGGCGTAGTACGTCAATCTATAATGAAAAAGAAAATGCAACTTATACCTATCTTACAGATGTGCCCATGTATGCTGAATATTTAGAAGGAAATTATCTTCCTATAAGAAGATTAGATTTAGCTTATTTAGATGGATTAGAAATAGATACAGATAATGAGTATTTCCATGCAGAAATAAAAGATAATGAGTTTTTCATAGAAACATCATCAAAAAATGGAGTAAAAGCTAAGCTGTGGTATTCTCTTATGTATTGTATACCAAATACCTTACATGAGGAATGGATGGATGAGGATGGCAAAGTAACGGAAACAATAGATTGGTGGACAGAAGAAATTGATGATCATACACCTATTGATGATAGTCTATTCCACATTCCTGAAAGTGCTGGAGAATTAAATTAGGAGGAAGATATGAAGAAAATATATTTTTTAATAACCATATTTATATGTATGTTAGGATTGACAATTACTACCTATGGAATAAAAACAACTACAGGAGGATTAGAGTATGAAGTGATATCAGAGCTTAATGGTGATTGTGTAAAGATAACAGGTTATACGGGCACCGGTGGAAATTTAACCATACCTGAAGTGGTTTACGGAAAACCTGTAAAATATATTGGAGATGAGGCTTTTAAATCTTTTGGAACGGACAATAAAGATAATATCACTTCAATTACAATACCTAATTCAGTGGCAAGAATTGGTGAAGATGCTTTTCAAAGCTGCGATGGCCTTGTAACTGTAAATATAGAAAATGGTATAAATGATGGTGGAAAATACAAGGGTCTTAGCTATATAGATGAAGGTGCTTTTAGTGATTGTGATCATTTAAGGAATATTAATTTTCCTAATGAAGTAGAGATTGATGGTGTGAAACATGGATTAAAGGTCATAAGAGAAGCTGCTTTTTTAGGATGTGATCAACTTGATAATGTATCATTACCGAATACGATTAATAGAATAGAAAAAGATATCTTTTATAATTGCAAAAACCTCAAAAATATTACATTACCTAATAATAACTCTATAGATACTATTACCGATAGTATGTTTAGGAATTGCACGAGCCTAAATAGTATCTCTTTTCCAGATAATATAAAATATATATGGATAAATGCTTTCGAAGGGTGTACGTTCCTTGATAATGTAAATTTTAATAAGGTTGAAATTATTGAAAGTGAAGCCTTTAAAGATTGTTCATCCCTTGGAAGTAGTGGTTTAAGCATTACTTCATCCGTAAAATCTATTGGACTAAGTGCTTTTAGAAATTGTGATGGTATCACGTCCATAATATTTAATAATGGAGCTACTATTCACACAATAAAAGAATCTGCTTTTAAGGATTGTGACAATCTGGTTAATTTTACACTTTCAAGGATTGTGACTACTCTTGGGGAAGGAGCATTTGAAAGCTGTGATAATTTAAAAACAGCTGATATTTCCCTTCCTTCTGGACTGAATACTATAGAAGAAAAAATATT
This sequence comes from Crassaminicella profunda, assembly GCF_019884785.1. GTDB lineage: Bacteria > Bacillota > Clostridia > Peptostreptococcales > Thermotaleaceae > Crassaminicella > Crassaminicella profunda. The sequence continues at coordinate 2,453,648 of NZ_CP082326.1, read as the reverse complement.
TAAAGATTGCAAGAAATTAGAAAGTGTCAAATTAAATGATCATATAACTACTATTAAAGCACATGCTTTTTTAAGATGTAGTTCTTTACCAGCTGTGGATTTACCCAACAATTTAGCTAGTATTGAAGCAGGAGCGTTCAAGGATTGTTCAAAAATTAATAATATCAGTATCCCATCAGGTGTAACCACAATAGGATATAATGTATTTTATAATTGTACTTCCCTTGATACATTAACATTTGAAGGAAATGTTACAGAAATAGGATCAAATGCCTTTTCTAAAACAGGTTTTAATAATATTAATTCACTCCTTACAAAGGTTACTACAATGGGAAATTATGCCTTTGGTGATTGTAATAATTTAACTACCGTTACAATACCAGATAATGTCATGACTATGGGAGATTATGTCTTTAACCATTGTGATCATCTATCTCAGGTTATATTTATGGGGGATGATACGACTATAGGAAAACAAATATTTAGATATTGTCCAGAACTATCCAATGTAAAATTACCAAGCAATCTAACAACAATTAGGGAAACGTTATTTATAAATTGTGAAAAACTTAGTGATATTGTTATTCCAAGTAGTGTTATAAGTATAGAAGAAGAGGCCTTTGCAAATTGTAAGGGTTTAACAAGTATTACACTACCGGATGGATTAAAAACTATAGGTGATTTTGCTTTTAACGGTTGTGAAAATATAGAAGAAATATCACTTCCAAGGAGCGTAGAAAATATTGGGAAAAGTACTTTTAGAAATATGACAAAGCTTAAAAAAATTACTGTACTAAATGAATCTATGACTTTTCATGACAATGCTATAGAAAGCTGTCATGTGGATTTAGCTATACATGGCTACGCTAATTCTACTGCACAGACTTATGCAGATAAAGATAGTAATGCGAATGATGCTACTGATTTAATTGATTTTGTAGATTTATCAGCTACACCTACTAATACAGCGCCAATAGTAGCGAATGAGATTCCTGATCAAAAGGCGAATATGGGTGAGCTGTATAGCTATCAATTTCCAGAGAATACTTTTACAGATAGTGATGGAAATCCATTAACTTATACAGTCAATACTACACCAGCAGGAATAACTTTTGATAGTGATACAAGAAGTTTTAGTGGGACTCCTACTACTGAAGGAACGGTGAGCGTAACAATAACAGCAAATGATGGTAAGGGTGGCAGCGTTACTGATACATTTAATTTTGTAGTAGTAAAGTCTACTCCAGCTACGCCAAGTGTACCTACCCTTAGTAGTAAAACTCATAATAGTATTACGTTAATTACTAAAGTGGGAAATGAATATTCTATAGATAAGGGTAATACATGGCAAGATAGCAATGTTTTCACCCACCTTAGCCCTTCAACAAATTACACATTTATCCAAAGAGTAAAAGAAACAGAAGCGTCTCTTGCATCTTTGGCGAGTGATCCATTAACTGTAACAACCAATAAACAATCGTCAAGTGGTAACTCAGGATCAGGAAGTAGTAGTTCAGGAAGTGGTGGCTCTGGTGGTGGCGGCTCGTCATCAAGTGAAAGTAGCAAATCTTCACTTGAAAAAGCTATTGATAAAGTTCTGAAGAATGATGAAGGAACAAAGGAAGTTATATATGAAGTAAAGACAGATAAGAACGGTAAAGCCCAAATTGAGCTTTCAGATAATTTTATAGGTAAAAAGGTAGATTTCACAGCTAAAACGGATGATGTAAATGTAACGCTTAATGGGGAGATGTTTAAAAATCATAAAAGAAATGTAGCCCTTGAAATAAAGCCCCAAAATTTAGAAGGATCAAAACTATCAAAGGAAGCTAAAAAACAGATAGGAGATCATCCAATCTATGATATAACCCTAAAGATTGATGATAAGAAAGTAGATTGGTCATCTGATACGAATATTAAGATAAAATTTAAGGTTAAAAAAGAAAATAATGATCATTACAAATTGGTTGCAGTTTACATTGATGATAAGGGGAATGTAGAGATTTTAAAAGATAGTTTCTTTGATGGTGAAACCATTAAATTTACAACGAAGCATTTGAGTAAATATAGTGTTATGTATGTAGATAAAAGCTTTGAAGATGTAATGAATCATTGGAGCAAAGAAGCTGTTGAAGCTTTAGCAATAAGAAATATAACTAAAGGAACTAGTAAAACTACATTTTCACCAGAAAAGACTATCACAAGAGCAGAATTTGTGACACTAATCACTTCATATTTTGACTTAGAGAGTAATGTTACTACAAGCTATGTAGATGTGAAGGATGATATGTGGTATACAAAATCAGTTGCTACTTCAAAAAAGTTAGGATTGTTACCAGCTATATATGGCAATGAGTTTAAGCCAACTGAATCAATTACTCGTGAAGAGATGTTATTTATCCTTCATAAAGCATTGGTACGAACAGAAAAAAGTGATGATTTATCAGACAAAGGTATGAGTATAAGTGCATTTACTGATAAAGATACTATATCGGATTATGCAGTAAAAGGAGCAGAGTACTTAATATCGAGAGATATTATTCATGGATATGATAAAAAGATCAATCCTACTGGTAAATCAACAAGAGCAGAGGTGGCTCAGATATTATATAACCTAATAAAAATGTTAAATGAATAATAAACAATAGAGTTTAGGGTTGATAAGAGGACGTACTTTTTAGTATGTTCTCTTATTTTTATTTGTGAGGAAATTATAAAGTTTAAAATTTGCCACATGAGAATTTTTTATGAGATTGATGGTATTGTAAAGTAATCTATTGGATATGCATAGAAACTACTAGTACAGTTACTTTAAAATGATTTAAGAATATCGTATAATAGAAGAAAATACAAAGTTTTATTTTGTTGGAGGAGCAATTTATGAATGATGGCAGGTATTATACAGCACATCAATTTTTAAATATTATAGCTTTAACTATGCTGATTATATTTGTTGTAATAAGTATCATGCTATGTTTATATAAAGGTTCAGGAAATAAAGGAATAAAAAATATAATATTTGTATATATAGGTTTGGCAGTTGCAATGATTACAAGATTTATAGAAGAAGTGATTGTATCGCAGAGTACTGCATACGTTATGAGATATGTTTCTAGTATAGTATTTGTAGTAGTTAATTATATGTTAATTTATTTTTTGATAAAATATGTCTTAAAGGAATTTTATAAGCATAATAAAATACTAATGAAAATTTTAAAGAATATGATTTATGTTGTATTGTGTGCGGGTTTGACAATAGGTGCTTTGAATAAAAAACTTATAATAAATAGTTATTCTTTTTTTTATATGAGATTTGGATTTGTATATAAGCATATGATTATTGTATGCTTACTACTCATACTTTTCATCAATACTTTCCTATTTTTCTTGAGTCCTAATAGAGATATGAAAAGGTTTAAATTCAATAATAGATTTTTTGCTACTATTCAAATTTCTTTATGGGGGATACCACTAATTATTTATAGTATATCTATAGTGACCAATCAGTTTGATTTTTATATTGCTGAACTTATCATGTATTTATTCCTTTCAATCAATTTAAGTGTAGTGAGTAATTATTTTATGCCTTATCGAGTTACTACACCGATTTTTTCAAATGTTAAAGATTTGGTTCTTGATTATGTATTCATTATTGATACAAATGGTAAAATTATGTATAGAAATAAAAGAGTAGAGGAAAGTAAAATTTTTAAAGATATAGGAATTGTTCATGAGGAAAAGATAGAAGAGATTTTTTCAAAAGAGGTTATTAAAAGAAATGATTACAATAAGCTATTGATAGAGTATATAGATCAAACGAATAAATATTTATCTTATAATGAAAAAGAGATCAAAAATAAAGGAGCTGTTGTTGGTAAAATAATAACATTTATTGATAGAACTGCTCTTATAAAAATGCTAGACAAATTAAAAGAACAGCAAATAGAGACAGAAAAAACCTATAGAGAGCTTTCTCATTATTCAAAAATTGTTTATGATCTTGAAAAGGAAAAGGAAATCAATGCACTTCTTGAGGAAATTGCTAGTACTAGAGAAAAATCTATGGAAAAGTTAAAAGAAAATATAGAAAATCTCATTGAGAATAGTGATGATGATCCTTTTATAGTAGATATAGAAAAAATAATTCAAGAGGCTAAAAAGGATTTGTTTGATGTAAGGCAGGCAGTTTCAGCGTATATGAGTTATTATGGAGGGCAAAATGATTAAAATAATAATAGCAGATGATCAGGTATTACTAAGAAAATCTTTAGGACAAATTATTAGCACAGATGAAGAGATTATTGTAGCAGATATGGTGGGTTCTGGTAAAGAGGCGATAGCGTCTTGTGAAAAAAACAAACCAGATATTGTTTTGATGGATATAGAAATGCCTCAAATGGATGGCATTTCAGCACTTAAAATAATCAAAGAAAAATATCCAGAGATTAAGGTGATTATACTGACTACCTTTGATAATGCAGAAAATATAGTAGAATCGTTTTTGAGTGAAGCAGATGGATATATTGTCAAGGATATTGATTGTGAAGAGCTGATTACAACTATTAAATGTGTAAACTATGGACTTACTGTTGTACATAAGAGTGTTAAAAAAATTATGGTAAATAAGTTTAAGAAAATGAGCAATAGCAAGAAAACTTATACGGATTTATTATCTTTAGAAGAAATTGACATGATTCGATTGATTGTTGCAGGAAAAAGTAATAAAGAAATAGGGAAAGCTTTTGGCTATACGGAAGGGACGGTCAAAAATAAGGTGAGTAGAATCTATGAAAAATTAAAAATAAAAGATAGATTGCAGCTTGCAGTTTATGCAGTGGAAAATGGCATAGAATAAGGAGTTTTTATGGATCTTATATTAAAACAAGAAATAGCTACTATTTGTATAGTGCATATAATAGCTATTATTATTTCCATAATAGCCTTTGTAATTCTTTATATGAAGGCAAATAGAGACCATGCCCTTAAATCATTTTTAGTCCTTCAAATAAGTATGATTGCTTGGATGGTATTTAAGATATTTAAAACCGTATCTCATACAGAAATGATTAGATGGAGCTTTATTGTAGCTTATTATGCTTGTACCTGTATTTTAGAGGTAGCTTTTTTAGAATTTGGCTATGCCTATTATAAGGGGAAGCCATTACCTAAGAAAATAAGATTTTTCATATACATACTCCCTATTGTACAGTTTTTATTTGTCCTTACGAATCCATATCACTATTTGTTTTATAAGACCTATGATTTTTGGGGTGATAGCTTTGGTATATTATTTTATATACATACAGCACTTGAATATCTATTTATATTAGTAGGTACATATTTTTGTTCAAAAGTGTTTAAAGAGCATTTTAAAAATAAAAATGTTTTTTATAAATATTTGGTAGTATCAGCCATTGTTGTGCCACTTATTTTAAATTTTTTATATATTACAAAGGTGATACACAGCGTCATTTTTTCTTTAGGAATCTTTGTGATTTTTGATATAACACCTATTGTATTTACATGGGCGAGCTTAATTTTTGTATATGCCACATTTAAACATGATTTTTTCAGTTTATCACCAATCATGAGGCATGAAATAGTCCATAAGCTTGATACGCCAATAGGCATATTAAATTCGGCTTTTGAGGTATCTTATATTAACGAAAGATTAGAAACCATGATTAGTGAGGAGATAGAAAATTTTGCAAAAGAGGTCTTTAGTGAGGATATAAAAAAAGAACTAAGAAAAAAGGATGAAATTCAAAAAGAAATAGTTTTTAATAATTTAATTCTTATTATAACAATAAAAGTAATAAAATCTATTAAAGAAACACAATATGCACTCATTATAAGGGATATATCGCCATACAAAAGTATAGAAACAAAAATTATAAATAAGCAAAATGATTTGAATGTTGCCAATAAAAAATTAGAGGATACGATTAAAGTACTTAAAGAAACTTCAAAGGCTGGCGCTAGAAATTATGTAGCAAGGGAGTTACATGATATTATAGGACATTCTCTTGTAGTAACGATTAAACTGCTAGAAGTGGCAAAGCTTTATTTTAATAAAGATAAAAAATTAAGTATAGAAGCCCTTAATAATGCAACATTATCTATAGATACAGGAATAAAGGATATGAACGCTATATCTACAAAGGAGAGTCTAAATAATACTTACACAGGAGAGTTATTAAAGAAAGATCTTACAAAAATGATGAATCATGTAAAAAAAGTAGGTGTTAAGACAAACCTTCATTTTAAAGGAACACTATATATAATTGATGAAAAGGTATTTGACATCATAAAAAAAGTTTGTACAGAGCTTGTTACAAACTCCCTAAAACACTCACAGGCAAGTGAGGTGTTTATATCAGTAAATATAAAAAAAACATCTATAGATGTTTTATTCGTTGACAATGGTATAGGAAGTGAGCAGCTTGTAAAGGGAAATGGACTTACCGGGATTGAAGATAGATTAAAACTTGTGGGAGGAGAAGTACAATTCAATACTTCTAAAGGGGAAGGATTTATGAGTAAAATAGTTATAAAGGAAAGGTAAGTATAGATAAGGAAATAAAAAGTCATGTTGCTATATTTCAGTAATGAGGATAATATATGAGTATAGGGATAGGAAAATAAAGGAAAAATTTAAAAGGGGGACAATAATGGTTGTTAGAGTATTAACGGAAGAAACTTTCGAAAGTGAAGTTGCTTTAGTTAAGGTCTAAAATGGGGGATAAGGGGGGATGGAAATATGAATAGTATAAAAAAGCAATTGCCTAAAATGATTGTATTATTATGCATTGCTGTTGTTGTTATTTTCCAATTTGGTATAAGCAAAGAAAAGAAGATAGATTTTTTGTTTAGAGGGTTTAACCATGCATCAGATGGACCAGGAGCTAGCGTTATGGTGATAAAAGATGGAGAGATTTTAGTTAAGAAAGGGTATGGATTAGCAGATATAAAAAGAAAAATACCTGCTGATGAACATACAAATTACAGGATTGCATCTATGACAAAACAATTTACAGCTATGTGCGTGATGATGTTAAAAGAAAGAGGGCTTTTGACATATGATACAAAACTAATAGATATATTCCCAGATTTTCCTGATTACGGAAAGGATATTACAGTAAAAAATTTACTCCAACATACATCTGGTTTGATAGATTTTTATGATTTTATTCCAGAAAATCAAAAAGAACAATTAAAGGATCAGGATGTATTTAATATGTATAAGGCTGAAAATAGATTAAAGTGCAAACCAGGAACAAAATATGAATATGTTGATGGAAATTATGTGATTCTATCAAGGGTTGTTGAGAAAATTTCTGAAATGAGGTTTGCTGAGTTTTTAGAGAAAAATATTTTTAAACCTTTGGAGATGAATAATACAGTAGCCTATGAAAAGGGAATATCAACAGTAAAAAATAGGGCATATGGAACAACAAAGAGGGATGGGAAATTTATTGAGACAGATCAAAACCTCACAAGTGCTACCCTTGGAGATGGAGGGATATATACATCGTTAATGGATTATTATAAATGGGATCAAGCACTTTATACAGAAAAATTGGTTAGCTTTGAAACGTTAAATGAAGCTTTTTCGAATGGTGTGAGTGATTCAGGAACAGGTGATTTTTATGGCTTTGGATGGGGTTATTTTATTAGTAGAGGCAAAAAAATTTTGTGCCATACTGGAGGAACTATTGGTTTTTCAACAGTGGTAACCCGTATTCCAAGTGAAAAATTAACTGTAGTAATTTTTACGAATTATAATAATTTAGATATATGGAGGAAATATTTAAAGCCTACTGTAAGATTATATAGTAACGCTATATAGAAAAAATCTATGAAAGCATTGAGGGAAAGCTGTCGATGCTTTTTTTTGTTTTGTTTTCTAAAATCTAAAATGTTGAAGATAGATTGGAAAACGGCTAAAAAAATATTGTCAACCTAATTGATGAATATGTTGACAATAAGGCTGATATGTAATATTCTCATAATAGATAAGAAATTTATAAATAAATTAGTGAATTTAGTTAACAGAAAAGGCGAATGTAGTTTATAGAATTAAAAAAATTAATGAGAGAACATAATAATCTAGAAATATATAGAAAATTTAACCTATGAATTAGTAGAACAAAAAGGAAAGGGTGATTGTATGATTTGGTATCCTTATGAACAGATGAAAACCATGAAAACACCTTACAAAGTAAAGAAGGCTAAAGGGGTATATATATATACAGAAGACAAAAAGTTAATTGATTCTGTATCTTCCTGGTGGAGTGCAATACATGGCTATAGCAACAAAGAGATCAATGAAGCGGCAATAGAACAAATAAACAATTTTTCTCATGTTATGTTAGGAGGACTTAATCATAATCCTGTGTTAGAATTAGCAGAAAAGTTAAAAGAAATTCTTCCTGGAGATTTAAATCATGTATTTTTTTCAGATTCTGGAAGCGTTGCGGTAGAAGTATCTTTAAAGATGGCTATTCAGTACTATAACAATAAAGGCTTGACCAAGAAAAAAGAAATTATCGCTTTAAAGGAAGCCTATCATGGAGATACATTTAAAGCTATGGCAGTTGGAGATGATGCAGATTATCATAAGGCATTTCCAGAAAAAGAAGGTATTTATCATATTTCTCCTAAAATAAAAGAACTAGAGGAAATTCTAGAAAAAAGACATGACACAATAGCAGTCCTTATTGTAGAACCCCTTTTACAAGGGGCAGCTGGCATGAAAATGTATGATATTCAATTTTTAGAAGAAGCAAGAAAGCTTTGTGACAAATATGATATTATATTTATTTTTGATGAAGTAGCAACAGGTTTTGGAAGAACAGGGAATATGTTTGTAAGTGAATTAGTTATTCCAGATATTATCGTTCTTGGAAAAGCTCTTACAGGTGGATATGTAGGACATGCAGCAACTGTAGCTAACAAAAAGATATATGAAGGCTTTTATTCAAACGATCCATCTAAAGCACTTATGCATGGACCTACCTTTATGGGAAATGCCCTTTGCTGCAAGATTGCTCTTAAAAGTATAGAAATTTTTTTAAGAGATGATTATATGGATAAGATTAAAAAGATTGAAAGAATTTTGGTAGATTCCCTAAAGGATTTAAAATCTGAAAAAATAAAAGATATTAGAGTCATGGGGGCATGTGCTTGTATAGAGGTTTATGATGCAAAAGATTTACAGGGATTTAGTCAATTTGCTTATAATAATGGCGTTTGGAATAGGACATTTTTAAATTTTATGTATACAATGCCTCCTTATATTATTGAGGAAGAAGAACTTTTGAAAATTGTAGAGGTATTTAAAAAATGGTTTACTAGAGAAGAAATAGATAGATAGCAAGTCTTTTTTAGGATGTTATATCAATTTAATAAATCAATTTATATTTTTTTATAAGGTTTTATTTAATACCTTGGTTGAGAAGTTGAGCCAAGGTATTTTTTGTGGGTAAGAGTGGGAAAAATTATAAAAAAAAGAGGGGAAAATAGAAAAAATGTAGAATAATGTAGAAAGCTGTAGAATGATTTATGAAAAATATGAAGATGGGAGAATTATTATTATGAAAAGTATAAAAACAAAACTTATTATTTATTTTTGTATGTTACTTATTTTAATCATTTCAACGATTAGTTGTTTAGGTTATAGTAAAGGTTTAAATGGAATGAAAGAACTTCAAGCTGAATTATTAAGTCAAAAGCTTAAGGGGGATATTTCTTCATCAACCTATTATTTTGAGCAGTATTTTGGAAATGTCCTTTATAAAAATGGTCAATTAATGGATGAAAATGGTAAGAATATAGAAGGTCAAAATAAAATGGTGGATGCTGTTTTAGAAGATATGGGAAATGTAGCAACGATATTTATTAAAAGTGGAGATGACTTTAAAAGAATTGCGACAAATATTATGACGGAAGATGGTAAAAGGGCCATAGGAACTTTTTTAGGAAAAGATAGCTTAGCTTATGAAGATGTGACTCAAGGAAAAGAATATATTGGAAAGGCAGATATTCTAGGAAAGCCTTATATGACTGTTTATAAACCATTATTAAATAAGAATAAAGAGATAATAGGGATACTGTTTATCGGTGTATCTAGTGAAAAATCTAATGGGGTTATAGCGGGACATATCAATCAGCTTAAGAAAGGACTTGGGGTTATAAGTGTATTAGGTTTGATACTAGCAGTAGTTATTACTTATATAATTGCTAAAAGAATAACAGAGCCTATTATTATTGTAACAAATCATGCTAAAGAAATGGCTAACTTAGATATAAGAAGAGATATTCCAGAGATTGTTTTAAAGCGAACTGATGAAATAGGACAGTTAGCATTATCATTTAAAATCCTTACAGAAGCTATTAGAGGGACTATTCAAGATATTTCTAAAGCATCTGATGAGGTTACTTCTTCATCAGAAGAAGTAACAGCAACTAGCCAACAATCAGCTATAGCGGCAGAAGAAGTGGCTAGAACAATAGAAGAAATTGCAAATGGAGCGAATGAGCAAGCAAAAGATACGGAAGAAGCTGCTATGAACATAACAGAATTAGGAGAATTGATAGAAGAAGATCAAAAGAAACTAAAAGAATTAAGTGAGTCAGCAGATCAAGTGATGCAATTAAAAGAAGAAGGAATTAAAAATATTCAAGGGTTGGTTCAAAAGACTAAGATAACTGAGAATGCATCAAAAGAAATTAATAGTGTGATTTTGAATGCAAATAATAGTGCGGAAAAAATTTATCAAGCCAGTCAAATGATTAAGAGTATTGCTGATCAAACGAATTTATTAGCGTTAAATGCGGCTATTGAAGCTGCTCGAGCAGGAGAAGCAGGAAGAGGATTTGCAGTTGTAGCAGATGAAATTAGACAATTAGCAGAACAATCTGATCAGTTTACACAAGAAATATCAAGTATTATTAATGAATTAAAGGATAAAACAGAAAGTGCTGTTACGACCATGGACGGAATGATGAAGGTAGTTGATGAACAGAGTCAAAGTGTAGAAGGGACAAAAATTAAATTTGAAGGTATTTCAGAAGCAATAGAAAAAACAAAAGAGATCATAGATTTATTAAATCAATCGGGGCAAATAATGGGTTCTAAAAAAGATACAATAATCAGTATTATTGAAAATTTATCTGCCATCGCAGAAGAAAATGCAGCTGGAACAGAAGAAACGGCTGCTTCGATAGAGGAACAGGCAGCATCTATAGATCAAGTAGCGAATGCTAGTGAATCGTTAGCTAAATTAGCAGAAGAAATGAATACTATTGTAGCTCAATTTAAACATTAGAGAATAGGAGTCTAAAAAGAATTCATTATAAGCGTAGAGCCTGTAGAATAATGTTTCCAAGCATAGTATAATAAAAGTTGGTAACTAATGGAATGAATTTTCAATCAATCGTTTAATAAAATAGGAGGCTTATGATGAATAAAAAAGTGAATGCCATGTATTTTAGTGCTACAGATACAACGAAAAAAGTAGTATCTCAAATAGCGAAAAAAATTTCAGAGAATATGGATGGGGAAATTACGGTAAATAATATTGACTTTACTTTGCCAGAAGGTAGAAAAGAATCTAGATCTTTCACAAAAGAAGATATTGTTGTGGTAGGTGTTCCCGTTTATGCAGGAAGAGTACCAAATGTATTACTAAAATATTTAAATATTATTACAGGAAATGGGGCATTAGTAGTTCCTATAGTTCTTTATGGAAATAGAAATTATGATGATGCTTTAATAGAATTAAAAGATCTTCTTGAATTAAACGGTTTTAAAATCATTGCAGGAGGGGCATTTATAGGAGAACATTCATTTTCTAAAATTCTCGCAAACAATAGACCTGATGAAAAAGATTTAGCTATAGCAAGTGATTTTGCTGATCAAATATATAAAAAAATAATAATGCAAGATGACATTCAAAATGTAATGGTTAAAGGAAACAAGCCCTATAGAAAATATTATAAGCCTAAAAATAAAGAAGGTATTCCTGTAGATATTAGAAAGGTTAAGCCCAAGACAAATAGCAATTGTATTGATTGTAAACTTTGTGTAAGTGTCTGTCCTATGGGTTCTATTGATGAGAGTGATGTATCTAAATTCAATGGAATTTGTATCAAATGTGGTGCTTGTATTAAAAAATGTCCTACTCAGGCAAAATATTATGATGATCAAGATTATTTAAGACATAAATACGAGCTGGAAATTGATTATAGTGAACGAAGAGAACCTGAAATTTTTATATAAAAAATAAAGAATGAATTGTAAAAGGTATTGACAAATTATAAAGAAAGGTGTATTTTAAAATTAAAATTAGCACTCACTTAGATAGAGTGCTAACAAAAGACATCTTGTCTTTGTACGGATCGTTTTTATGATGAAAGGAGAGATTTACTTGGCAACAAAACAATTTAAAGCAGAGTCTAAGAGATTATTAGATATGATGATTAATTCAATTTACACCCATAAGGAGATTTTTTTAAGAGAACTTATTTCTAATGCCAGTGATGCAATGGATAAAATTTATTATAAGGCATTGACAGATGATTCATTAAGCTTTGATAAGGATCATTACTATATTAAAATAACCTCTGATAAAGAAAATAGGATATTAAAAATTTCTGATACAGGTATTGGAATGACAAAAGAAGAGCTTGAGGATAATCTTGGTGTTATCGCTAAGAGTGGTTCTTTAGCATTTAAAAAAGAAACCGAATTAAAAGATGGATATGATATTATTGGACAGTTTGGTGTGGGATTTTATTCAGCATTTATGGTAGCTGATACGGTTACAGTGATGAGTAAAGCTTTTGGTAGTGATGAAGGGTATATGTGGGAATCTAATGGTGCAGAAGGATATACCATTGAACCATGTGAAAAAGATGCTATTGGAACAGAGATCACACTTAGAATAAAAGAAGATACAGAAGATGAAAAATTTTCTGAATACCTAGATGAATATAGATTAAAATCTATTATAAAGAAATATTCTGATTTTATTAGATATCCTATTAAGATGGATATGACTGAAAAAAAACTTAAAAAGGACAGTGAAACAGAATACGAGGAATACATAGAGGAAAAGATTCTAAATAGTATGGTTCCTATATGGAAAAAAAATAAAAATGAATTGACAAAGGAAGATTATGATAAATTTTATGCTGAAAAGCACTATGGTTTTGATAAACCAGTAAAACATATTCATATTAAGGCTGATGGTATTGTGAGTTATAATGCCATATTATTTATCCCTGAAAAAATGCCTTATGATTTCTATACAAAGGAATATGAAAAGGGATTAGAGTTGTATGCTAATGGTGTTCTGATTATGGATAAGTGTGCAGATTTATTGCCTGATTATTTTGGCTTTGTAAAAGGAATTGTGGATTCAGAAGATCTGTCTCTTAACATATCTAGAGAAATGTTACAACATGATAGACAGTTGAAGTTGATTGCTAAAAACATTAAAAATAAAATTAAAAATGAATTAAGTAATTTATTAAAAAATGAAAGAGAAAAATATGAAGCATTCTATGAATCCTTTGGAAGACAATTTAAATATGGTGTATATAGTGATTTTGGAAGTAATAAAGATGTTTTACAAGATTTATTGATGTTTTATTCATCAAAAGAGAAAAAAATGGTTACTTTAGATGAATATGTATCTCGCATGCCTGAAGAACAAAAATATATTTATTATGCTGCTGGGGAGTCTAATGAAAGAATTGAAAAATTACCACAAACAGAATTAGTAGGAGATAAAGGCTATGAAATCTTATACTTTACAGATGAGGTAGATGAGTTTGCTGTAAGAATGCTTATGACATATAAAGAAAAGGAATTTAAATCAGTATCAAGTGGGGATTTAGGAATAGAAGAAAATGAAAAAGATGCGAAAGAGAATAATGAAGAGTATAAAGATTTATTTGAGCATATGAAAAATATTTTATCAGATAAGATTACAGCTGTTCGAGCATCAAAAAGGTTAAAAAATCATCCTGTATGTTTAGCAAATGAGGGTGAACTTACAATAGAAATGGAAAAAGTATTAAATGCTATGCCAAATAACCAAAATATAAAAGCGGATAAAGTTTTAGAAATAAATATCCATCATGATGTATTTAAATCATTGAAAGAAGCTTTTGAGAAAGATCAAGAGAAGCTTAATTTGTATACGAATTTATTATATAATCAAGCTTTATTAATTGAAGGATTACCTATTAATGATCCAGTAGAATTTACAAATAATATTTGTAAAATAATGTTATAGAAAAAAATCCTTTTAAGCTAGAATAAAGTAAGTCCTAAGAAGTAGACAAACTAAAAAAGTCTATCTCTTAGGACTTTGTTTTAATGGAAATGATTAGAAAAAACCATTGGGAATTATTGATATTATTAGTTGCTACAATTATAATAGATATTGTAGATAGATCATACAATATGGATAACAGGTCTAGAGGTTAGGTTGAAAAACGATAGGGGGGGCAATCATGAGAGAAATTAGGGAACTTAAGGAAATACATATTGACAAATATATTGAAATTGCTTACAATGCTTATCCAAGTTTTAAAGATTTTACAAAAGAAGCAATGGAGCAATACAAAAAGGAAACATTAGAAATTCTCAAAAATGATCCTACAGTTACTTTTTATGGTTTGTTTGAAGAAGATGAAATGATTGCAGTAATGCGCCTTTTTGATTTTGAAATGAATTGTTTTGGGAAAATTATTCCTGTATCTGGAATTGGATTTTTAGGTGTTCATCTGATGCATAAGAAGAAAAAAGCAGCTCGTGACATGCTGAAATTTTATGAAGAGCATTATAAAGATAAGGGGGTTCCTTTTGGACTTTTACTTCCATTTAGACCAGATTTTTATAAAAAGATGGGATATGGATTTGGTACAAAGATGAATCAATATAGAATATTAGCTTCAAGAATTCCTGCTTATTATGGGGAAAGTGATATTAGATATATAAAGGAAGAAGAGCTGTGTAAATTACTTGATTGTCATAATCGAGTGGTTCATAAAACCCATGGGATGATGAGAAAATTAGGGGATGAGATTAAAGGCATATTTGGTGATGATTTTAATAGAGTTGTAGGAAACTATGATGAAGATGGAAATATTAATGGGTATTTAGTTTATAAATTTCAGAATGGAAAAGATGGAAACTATACGGTTAACAATATTTATATAAAGGAATTGATTTATGAAAATTCACAAGTCCTAAAAAAACTTTTAGGGTTCTTAAGAAAACAAGAAGATCAAGTGAATTTGGTGATGTTTAATACAGAAGATGAAAGCTTTTATTATCTATTTAATGATCCAAGAAATGATTCTTTAAATTATATTCCTTATGGATATTTAGAAACCAACACCCAAGCTGTTGGTGTTATGTATAAAATATTTGATGTAAAAAAAGCTTTTATTCAGTGTGAGAATAGAAATTATAATCATGCCAATATAAGTGTAAGATTTCTAATTGATGATAACTTTAATAAAAAAACAGAAGAAATAATCGTTAAATTCCAAAATGGAAAGGCTCTATTAGATACGAAAGAATTTGTAACAACCATTAAAATAGATATTGCTGAATTTTCTTCATTGTTTTTAGGATGTGTTAGTGTAAGAGGATTATTTGATTTAGGTTTATTAGAATTAGATCATGATGAATATATAGAAGAATTAGATCGTGCCTTTTATTGTAATCAAAAGCCCGTATGTTATACAGATTTTTAAGAATGATATAGAAAAATGAATCAAATCATTAAGGTTTATAAAAAGCATCTAGCTAAGGGGTTAGATGCTTTTTTAGTGAATAGGTTATATCCATTGACAAGAATTAAAAAACATAGTAGCTTAGAGAGTAAGCGTTACAGAAAAAATATTATTTAAAGTAGTAAGGGATTATTCTATAGATATGAAAGGAGAGGATAAAACAGGATGCTTAAGAAATTTAGAAATATGAACAAAGTTCAAGCAATTTATTTTTTGATTCTTGCATTTACAGCACTTGGGTTAGGTCTTAGCAATGATGTACTTGCCAATTATTTTAAAGATGCTTACCAAATTACAGCATATCAACGGGGGATTATAGAATTTCCAAGGGAATTACCAGGAGTTCTTGTTATATTTATTGTTGCCTCATTATCATTATTTTCAGATATTCGTATTGCTATGGTAGCACAAGTATTAAGTATTATTGGTATCGGTGTATTAGGTTTTATTACACCCCCCTTTACTATTATGCTAATTTTTATTTTTATCAATTCTTTAGGGATGCATGTGTTTATGCCCATAAAAGATAGTATAGGGATATCCTTGATAAAGGATGAAAATATTGGAAAGAAAATGGGACAATATAAAGGCGTTTCCACGATTTTTACAATGCTTGCTGGGATCGTGGTGTTTATTGGGTTTCGGGTAGGTTTTTTTAGTTTCACAAGTAGATGGAAGTGGATATTTATTCTATCAGCAGGTATTTTGATGGTAGTACTTATTTTATTTTTTATGCTGGAAAAACAAATAGGAAAATCAATCAAAAGCAATAAAAAGGTGAATTTTATTTTTAGAAAAGAATATAAGTATTATTATACTTTAGTAGTTATGTGGGGGGTACAAAAACAAATTATGATTGTTTATGGCCCATGGGTACTCATTGAATTATTAAATAAAAGAGCAGATACTTTAGCAATTTTAAGTATTATTGGTTCTTTTATAGGGGTATTTTTTATTCCTGCTGTAGGTAGATGGATTGATCGATTTGGAATTAAGAAGTTACTTTATGCGGATGCATTATCGTTTATTGTTGTGTATGTGGTATATGGATTATTGAGTGCAGGGTTTTCAACAGGAGCATTAGCTACTATTGGTATTCCTGTGTTTTTAGCGTATCTGTTATTTATATTTGATAGGATGTCCACTCAAATGGGGATGATTAGAACTATTTATTTGCGTTCTATAGCTGTGAAAACTTCTGATATTACACCTACATTGTCTTTAGGACTTAGT
The DNA here is from genome assembly GCF_019884785.1 of Crassaminicella profunda. Classification (GTDB taxonomy): domain Bacteria; phylum Bacillota; class Clostridia; order Peptostreptococcales; family Thermotaleaceae; genus Crassaminicella; species Crassaminicella profunda. Next base: position 2,436,599 of record NZ_CP082326.1, on the reverse strand, counting down.
TTAGATCATTGTGTTTCTATTATATGTGCTTATTTAGGTGGAATCGTTTGGAGCTTATGGGGGCCACAATATATATTCTTTTTAGCAGCATCCCTTTCCTTAGTGAATTTATATGTAGCGAGTAAAGTAAAAGAGGATTAATTATGATTTATAAAAGGCATTTAACAAAAGTTAGGTGCTTTTTTATTTTGTAGGCAATTATAAAACTTGCGAGATGAGCATATGCGAAAAGCATAATGGGAATTTTTTATATTGACTAAAGGATGAAAAATATGTTAGAATACATAAGATAAGAAATCTAACTATTAGAAATCGTATTATAAAGGGAGGGGTTCCATTGGAGGGGGAATTGAGAGAAATCAGGAAATTTTTTTTTAAAACAATGGCTAAAATGAGAAATTATTTATTTATGGATTTTTTCAAAAGAGAGTGTGCTATGCATAAGATGAATAAGAATCAACATAAAACAGTAATGATTCTCAAAAATCATGGGCCTAAAAGTATGACAGAACTATGTAGTATGATTCAGTTAGAAAAGGGAAGTTTTACAACTGTGATAGATGTACTTACAGAAAAAGGATATGTTATTCGAACAAAAGATGAGAAAGATAGAAGAAAGCATGTTATTCAATTGACAAAAAATGGTATATATTTTGCAGATGAGCAAATTTACAAACTGAATGAACATTTAATGAAAAAATTGGATAAATTATCAGAAGAGGAGATGCATGGGTTTTTAGAAGCCATTAAGACTTTAGAGAAAATATCCAATAAATTATAGATTTGGAGGCGTATATATGGATGAAAAAAGAAGAGAGATGATGAGCAATGAACCTATTAATAAATTGCTTTTAAAGTTTTCAATTCCAGCTATTATTGGAATGCTTGTGAATGCTTTTTATAATATAGCAGATGGTATTTTTATAGGACATGGAGTAGGGCCCTTAGCTTTAGGAGGAACAACCATCGCCATGCCTATTATGATGGTTATGATGGCAATAGCCTTTACTGTAGGAACAGGTGCTGCATCTGCAATTTCAAGAAGAATGGGTGAAAAAAATATAAAAGGTGCAGAGAAAGTATTAGGAGAAGCAATCCTTCTTAATCTTATTATCAATACAATTATTACGGTGATTGTGTTTTTATTTGTAGATCAATTATTGATTTTATGTGGTGCTACAGAGGCAACTATGCCTTATGCCAAAGAATATACAAAAATAATAGCTTATGGAATTATTTTAAACAGTTTTGCCATGTCTACAAATAACTATGTAAGAGCTGAAGGAAATGCAAAAGTGGCAATGATTAGTATGATTGTAGGGGCAGGGATCAATATCTTATTAGATGCGATTTTTATACTTGGACTGAAGATGGGGGTAAAAGGAGCTGCTCTTGCAACGGTTATTGCTCAAATATGTAGTGCTATTTGGCTTTTATATTATTATATAAAAGGAGAAAGTCTTCTTAAAATTAGAATTTCAAATTTTCATTTGACAAAAGAGAATGTGAAAGAAATTATTTCTGTTGGAATGGCTGCATTTTTTAGACAAATAGCAGGTAGTATATTGATGATTATTGTGAATAAGAGTTTGGTTAAATATGGAACAGACTATCATGTTGTAGTTCTGGGGATTATTAATAGATTTTTTATGTTTATGTTCATGCCCCTATTTGGTTTAGCTCAAGGATTCCAACCTATTGCAGGATTTAATTATGGGGCTAGGAAGTTTGATCGAGTAGAAGAGTGCTTTAAATATGCAGCTCTTTATGCTAGTATTCAGAGTGTATTTGCCTTTTTAATTATGCTTATATTTCCTAAAGTGATCATAAGTATATTTACAAAAGATCCTAAAACCATAGAATTAGGTGTGCAGGGCCTTAGAATGATTATATGGGGACTACCATTTATAGGATTCCAAATAATAGGGTCAACTTTATTCCAGTCTATCGGAAAAGGGTTAGAATCATTGATTCTTACTATGTCAAGACAAATTATTATTTTAATTCCATTGGTGTTAATCTTACCGTTATTCATAGGAATTAAAGGGATATTCTATTCTTATCCCATATCAGATATTGTTGCAACAGTGGTTACTTTCATATTAGTGATGAAAGAAAAAACCGTTTTTAATGAAAATAAAATTCAAGGAGAGTTTTAAAAGAAAAAGTATGTTCATATAGGATATAAAGGGTTTATTAAACTTACAATTAATTTGTAAATAATATATCCATATAGAAAACCGTGTGTACTTAGGATAAAAATACCTAGATGCACAGGTTTTTTTTATATGAAAGCCGTTAACATCATTTACCTTAAAAAACAAAAAAATATTGACTTTTCTGAAAAAAGTATATAATATATATCTAAAATAATTGGTTTATAGGAGGATTAGATAATAAAACTATTTTGTTTTACAAACAATATAACATATGAAGGATGGAATATGGAAAATAGGATATGTTTTCATTGTGAAGTTCTTTTTACAGTGGATGATTTAGATTAAATATCTATGTCAGAAATGGCTAAAAAATGAAAAATATTTTTCATAAAATACATATAAAAGATTAAGATAAAAGAGGAAGGGAGCGATAAGATGACATCTACAAAAAACATGAAATCTTGGGAAACTATGAAAACCTGGCCGAAAAAAATTCAATCTTATGAGGAAGTACCAGAGATGTTTAAAGAACATTTTCAATTATTTGAGGGAGATGAACAATTTCCAGATAGCATTTTTATTCCGCCTAATAAATGGAGTACAAAGAATAAAGTGACCAAATTGATAAGTGTTTTTGATGATAGAGTATGTATTTATGAAGAAATAAATCAAAAAGTTGAAATGATATGTTATAGTTTTGAAGACATTTATTATACGGAAATAGGTTCTGTATTGTTAGATTCATGGATTAAGATTAGTGGAGAAGTACATGATGAATTAAAATCATCAATGATTGGTTTTAATACAGCTAGAGATGATTTGTTTTTACCTATTATAAAAAAAATAAGGACCTCTATTAGTAATGTTGAGCCTTGTGATATGCAAAATGAATTGTCAAAATTTGATTACTTAAAAACAGTAGATTTGAAATTTTTAAATTATAGTAAGCAAAGTATTTTATCTGGGCAAAAAGTTATGAATGTAGTCTATCAAAATGAAATTTGTGAAAAACATTTTAAGTATTTTTCTAAAAGAAAAACGAATGCACATATAGTTATTTTAACCAAGAATGAATTGATCATGATCAGAGAGGATTATGAATTACAAAAAGATAAAAATAGTAAGTATGGAGGCGTATGGAATTATATACCTTTAACGAAGATTAAAGAGATAAAATTTGAAAAGAAAGAGGATGAAGAGGTATATATTTTTTCAGTAAATCTGTTAAATAATGAACCTATAGAGGCTATATGTTCACCTTCTAATAAGACAGATATAGACTTATTGATCAATGAATTTTATCATTTAACCAATCAATAGAGAAAATAAAATAGTAAAAAAAAGAATAGCTTTGCTATTTTTTTTTTGTTTTAGGAAATTATAAAATTTTAGATTTATGGATAACTTTTGATAAAAATAGCAATACTTTTATGCTTTTTATGAATAAATACGGTAAAATAAATGATAAGATCAAGATAAAGTAGGTGAAAAAATTGAGTTTAAGTGTGGGAGATGCTTGTAAGCTTCAAGGTTTAAAAGAGGTAAAGCTAATAGCTGGAGAAAATGGACTAGGAAGGATTGTTAAAGCCGTTGGGATTTTGGATTATGAAATCGGTGGGTGTATGAAGGAGGTCTTTAGAAAAGGAGATTTTCTAGTAACTAGTTTATATCCTATAAGAGAAGAGCCTAATGGATTATTAGATGTTGTAAAGGAATTGGTAGAAATAGGTGTTTGTGGATTAGCCATTAAAAATATTTATTTTAAAGAATTGTCTCAAGATGTGATTTATTATTGTAGTCACAATGATTTTCCAATTTTTTTATATCCTAAAGAACTATATACTGAAAATATTATTTATGATATTATAAAGGCTTTAAAGAATGATGAAGACAACTTGTATCTATCTTCAAAGGTTCACGGACTTTTAAATGCAAATCTTTCGGAAATGATGGTTAGACGTGTAGCTTTAGAAATTAATTCAACCTTTAAAGAAAATATTTTTGTTGCTTACATGAAATGTCATGAAGATCCTAAATATATCATTTCTACTATTAACAACGGACCTTCAAGAGATCTTTATAGTACTGCATTATTGATTGAACATGGGGTATTGTTAATTATATCAAAAGAAGATAAATATATAAATATAACGGAGGTTTTGTCTAAAGTAGGTATGAATTCAGGCGAGTATGTTATTGGGACTTCTAGTGGGATGAAAAGTTTGAGCAAATTAGATCAGGCTATAAAAGAAGCTGTATATGCAGGGAAAGTAGCAGAAGCTTATGGATGTGAAGCTCTTAGTTTTGACCATATAGGTCTTAATAAAGTGATTGTTCCAATGCTAGAGAGTGATTGGTTAAAAGAATATTATAATAGTATGATCAACCCCCTTCTTGAGTATGATAAAAAACATGAGACGGATTTGGTAAAAACGGCTTGTATTTATGTGAATAACGATGGGGATATTAACAAAACAGCAAAAGCATTATTTCAACATGGAAATACTATTCGGTATCGAATCAAAAAAATCAAAGAATTATTACCGATTGAAGAAAATATTTCTGGTTTTTATGAGCAATTATCCTTTATGATAAGAGTATATATGGTCATAGAACATACCGTTTAAAGATAAGAGCATCTAAAGATGTTCTTTTTTATTGTAAATTTTACAAATAAACAGCATAATTATTAGAACATTTACAATGAAAAAATGTTTATAATAATACCAAGAATAAGAATAAATATTCACAATGAATAGGAGGTGTTCTTGGTGTTGACATACAAGGATATTGAATTGGCCTATGAAAGAATGAAAGATCATATTTGTAAAACACCATTAGAAAAAAGTTTTAGGTTAAGTGATAAAGATTCTGAAGTTTTTATGAAGCTTGAAAATCAGCAACCTGTTGTAAAGAGTTATAAAATAAGAGGTGCTATGAGTAAATTAATGAACTTAACAAAAGAAGAAAGAAAAAGAGGGGTAACGGCAATTTCTTCAGGAAATCATGGGGCAGCTTTAGCGTATACAGCTTCAAAACTTGACATCCATCCAACAGAAATTTTTGTGCCAGAGACTACACCCTTCCCTAAAACTGAAAAAATGAGTTGCTTCGGGGCAAAGGTAAATAAAGTTGGTAAAGATTATGATGAAGCCCATCATATTGGGGAACAAAAAATAAAAGAACTAGGGCTTATTGAAGTAAACCCTTGTGAAGATCCTGTTTGTATAGCTGGAGCAGGAACAATTGGCTTAGAAATATGCAATGAGAATCCAGATATTGATGTAATTATGGTACCTATTGGTGGCGGAGGACTTATTACAGGCATTAGTGTATATGCAAAACATGTGAATCCAAAAATAGAAGTGATTGGTGTTCAGACGGAAGCTAGCCCTGCAATGAGAAAATCTTTGGAAGATGGAGTTTGTTATGAATATTTTGAAGCGACTGAAAGTATTTGTGATGCTTTGATTGGTGGCATTGCTAAAACCCCTTATGCTATGGCAAAAAAGTGTATTGATGGAGTGATCATTGTAAAAGAAGAAGACTTGGCAAAAGCTACAATAGAGATGATGAAATATGAAAAAATATTGTGTGAACCATCCAGTGCTATTGTATATGCTGCTTATGAGCAAAATAGAGAACGTTTTAAAGGAAAAAATGTGGCGTTGGTTATTACTGGAGGAAATATTAGAGATGAGTTATTAAAAACATTAATAGATCAATATTATTAATGAGAAGGAGGAAAATATGTTTAAAGTAAAGGTTTTAAACCAAGAGGTCATTAAAAAAACATTAGGAATGAAAGAGGTTATTGAAGCTGTAGAAAAGGTATATACTTTAAAAGCTAAGAAAAGAGCTGACGTTTGGCCAATGATTTTTCATGAATTTGAACCCGGGGCAGCAGACATGGATATTAAATCTGGATATCTAAATGATGCAGATATTTATGGTTTAAAGTTAGTTTCTTGGTATGGTGAGAATGCTAAAAAGGATTTACCACCTTTAATTGGAACAACTCTTGTTTTTGATATGAAAACAGGGGTGCCTATTGGACTTTTAAGTGCAGAACATATCACAGGTATGAGAACGGGTGCAGCAGGTGCTATAGGTGCTAAATATTTGGCAAATAAGGGGGCAGAAAATTTCTTGATGGTAGGGACTGGACATCAAGCATCATTTCAAATTGCAGCTATGTTAATGGTTATGAATCATATTAAAAAAGTAAGATTATATGATCCTCTAGATTTTGAAAATGCTAAAAAACTTGAAGGAAATATAAAAGGATTATTAGAAGAGAAGTTTCTTGCTTATTATAAAGATGATGAAAAATTATATCATATGCTTAAGGAAAAATTTGATGTGACTTTTGAAGCTGTAGAAAATTTAGAGGATGCTGTGAAGAAAAGTAACATTATTACAACAGCAACTCCATCGAAAAAACCAATGATCATGAAAGAGTGGGTAAAATCAGGAACTCATATTAGCTGTGTAGGTGCAGATATGTCTGGTAAACAGGAAATAGATGAAAATATTTTCAGCATGGCAAAAGTATTTGTAGATGATGTGAATCAAGCAAAAAATGTTGGAGAAACGGAAATGGCTATTAAGAAAGGGGTTATTCAAGAGAAGGATATCCTTGGAGAGATGGGAGAATTAATTTTACAGAATATAAAGGGAAGAAATTCAAAAGAGGATATAACTATCTATGATACAACGGGTATTGCTCTTCAAGACTTGATGGTTTCAAAATTAGCTCTTGATGTAGCCAATGAAAATGGTATTGGGGAAGAAATTTTATTATAGGAGGGTTTTAGATGAAAATAAAAGATTTTGGTGTGGAAATCTGGATGAATTTATATGAGAACAATTGTGAATACAATTTGGCAGAAACCTGTGTAGAATCCCTAACAGTAAGAGAATTACTAGAAATAGCAGGAAAAGAAAAAGAAGTTATTGAAGATATTTTGGATATGAAATTAACTTATGGCGCTATAGAAGGAGCCATTCCACTTAGAAAAGGGGTTACATCCCTTTATAAAGAGGCAAAAATTGAAAATATTGTAACTACCCATGGAGCCATTGGTGCTAACGAATTAGCATTGATGACTTTGGTAGAACCAAAGGACCGTGTGATTTCTGTATTACCTACTTATCAGCAGCATTATTCTATTCCAGAATCTATTGGAGCGGATGTAAAAATCTTAAAACTTTTACCTGAAAATAATTTCTTGCCGGATTTAGACGAATTAAGAAGTTATGTGAATGAAAAAACAAAGTTGATTTGTATTAACAATCCTAATAACCCTACAGGAGCATTGATGGATGAAACTTTTCTTAAAGAAATCATCGAAATTGCTAAATCTGTAGATGCCTATATATTATCAGATGAAGTGTATAGAGGGTTAAATCATACGGGAGAAAGTTTTTCACCATCTATTGCTGATTTGTATGAGAAGGGAATTAGTACAGGGAGTATGTCAAAAACATTTTCTTTAGCAGGACTTAGAATAGGTTGGATTTGTGGTCCAGAAGAATTTATTGAAAAAATCAATAGAAGAAGGGATTACAATACCATTAGCTGTGGTATGATTGATGAGTATTTAGCTGGGATTGCTTTAGAAAATAAAGAAAAAATAGTTGAAAGAAATTTAAATATTGTAAAGAACAATGTGGAAATTTTAGATAAGTGGATTAAGGATGAGCCTAAATTAAGTTATGTAAAACCAAAGGCAGGGACGACGGCTTTTGTAAAATATGATTTTGATATATCATCAGAGGAATTTTGCACAAAATTATTAAAGGAAACGGGAGTCATGTTTGTTCCAGGAAAAGCAATGGATATGGAAGGCTTTGTTAGAATCGGTTATGCCAATACACCTCAAATCATAGAGGAAGGTCTTAAAAAAGTATCTACTTTTTTAAAAAACTTATAGGTTTAATAGATTACAATCAATAAGGATTATGAGAGAATTCTAAAGAGCATCTATCATTTGAAGAATAGGTGCTTTTTTAGTGCAGCTGATGTAAAATAAATATAAAGGAAAATTACCATATGGATAAAATTTTTAAAGGGAGGGGACGAGGAATGAGTCAATTAAAGTGTTTGATATGTGGTATGAATATCAATTCAAATACCTATGATTTAAATAATTATTCGTTTGTTGAAAAAAATGAAAAGGGTAGGATCATCAATTGTCCTTTTTGTGGAGTAAGTAAGATTTATTTAGATGATGAAAAAGAAATCTATTATGTAGAAGAGGATTTAGATCAAGAAAGTTTAGAAGTATTAGATCATGCCATGAAATTAGAAGTGTTTAATGGAGAATTTTATAAAGAAGCCAGCAATTTAGCAGAAAACGACGAAATTAAAAAGCTTTTTAAAGACTTAAGTAATATTGAGTTTATGCATGCAAGGGTACATAAAAGACTAGGTGGATTTGAACAATTACCAAAGTTACATAAGCCTGATTATCATGCTAGATTAAATACGGATAAACTATTACTTGAGGAAGCTTATAAACGGGAAGAGCATGCCATAGCCTTTTATAAGAAAAATAGTACCAATGTTTGTAGCAAGCTTATAAAAGAGATATTTAAAGCCTTATCAGATGTGGAAAAACAGCATGAGATTATTGCAAATAACTACATATAGATGAAAATAAAAAACTTCTTATTAGAAAATCTAATAAGAAGTTTTTTAGCATATTCATTAAGATGAAAGGTTATTTTTAACTAGAAGTTCTAAAAATGCATCAACCACTGTTTTATCGAATTGAGTACCGCAGCCTAACTTAAGTTGCGTGATGGCTTGTTCTGTTGTTAAGGGTTCTTTTCTGTAAGGACGTGCACTTGTCATGGCATCATAAGCATCTGCAACTATTAATATTTTTGCTAATATATGAATCTCATCACCCTTTAACTGATGAGGATACCCTTTTCCGTCAATACGCTCATGATGTTGAAGAAGGATATTTCTACTTTCTTCAAGAAAATCTACATCTTTAAGGATATCATATCCAATTTGAGGATGTTGCTGAATGAATTTAAATTCTTCATTGGTTAATTTTCCTTCTTTATTAAGAATGGAAGAGGGGATGCCTATTTTTCCTATATCGTGAAGAATACTAGCGAATTCAAGAACATTGATTTTAGTTTGGCTCATATTTAGTTCTTTGGCAATGCCTATTGAAAAATTTCTCACTCGATCACAATGTCCTCTTGTATATTTATCGTTTGCTTCAATTGAATTTGCAAGGACTTTAACCGTTGAAAGATAATTTTTTCTGATTTCATCTAAAAGGTTGAATAGTTCTTCATTCATGGCTTCTGTTTCTTCTGAATAGGCAAGAATTTCTTCTTTTTGTGATAATATTTCTGTATTCTTTTTTAGAAGTTCTTGAACATGAACGTTCCTTTCTTTAAGTAACTCTCTAACTTTATCAATCATATCATTAAAATTTTCACCTAAAATTTTAAATTCATCATTTGAGTTGATTTTTACATGAATATTGAGATTGTTATGTATAGATACTTCGTTAATAACTTTCATCATATTACTTACAGGATTAGTAATAATTAGGGATAAAAAATAACCGATGATGAAAGTAATAAGTATACTGAATATACCAATAGCAATAAATTTGTTTTTTATTGGAGCAACTTCTTTATTGATATTTATTGGATTGACTCCTACAAGTTTCCATTGTGTATTGGGTACGGTTAAATAAGAGACAACTACTTTTTTATTATTCCATATATGGATAGATGAACCCTCTTCATTAGAAAGTATTTTCTTAACCCATTTTTCATGACTTATGTTCTTTGTAAGCATTTTGTTATCTGGATGTGCATAAATGTCTCCGTTTTTGCTAAGAAGCATAAGATAACCGTTTTCACCGAATTGGATATCATTAATGATCTTTGAGAATTTTTTTAGTTTGATATCCATACCTACTACACCTACAAGTCGATCATTTTTATTCACAGTCTTTGCTACAGTGACAATGATGTTCCCAAGATCCCCTGCATCTATGTATGGTTCTGTCCAGATTAAGTTATCCTTATTTTTTATTGCAGCCTTATACCATTCTCTAGTTCTACAATCATAGTCTTTAGGCATTGTAGGATCTATAGGAGTAACAAAAAGAGAACCGTCTTCTTCTACACCTAAATATATCCAAGCAACATCAGGGTTTGAAGTAACATAACCTGTCCATTTGTCTGAAGTAGGTTTGAAATGTTTAGGAATAGAGACAACCATTTTCGGCTGGTCAGGTTGATTACGGTAATTTTTTAATTCATCCTTTGAAGCCCAATGATTAACAATATATTCCATATCATACATAAAATTTTTCAAGAAATAATCATTTACATTTTGTAATGTTTTATAATTATTTAGTTTTATTTGATTGATCATTATTTCTTTTGAGTCATTGTATGTTAAAAATCCTAATGTTGAAACAGAAATAATAATTAATATGAGCATGATAATGGTGATTTTACTTCTAATTGTTATTTTCAAGAAGTCTCCTCCCTATGCTTTTAGATATAATTGAAAATTTAAATATAATATTTCGATATTTGTTTACAATATCCTTCAAAAATACTTAAAATTTTTTATTGTTTCAAATATCTTTAGCATATATATATGGATTGAAACATAAAAATTTATATAAAGAAATATTAAAAATCTCATATTGTACCTAAAAGTTTGTTTATATTCGTACATTATAATAAATAGACAATTTTGAGAAGGAGATAGAGAAATGAGAGTATTTAAAACATGTTCCCATGAAGATCTTTTGAATAAAAAAAAGCATAATCTTTATAAGAAAAAGTACGAAAATCAGAACGGGAAAAGCTTCGAAGAATATTTTCAAAATTCAAGAAAAGAATTAATGCAGATAGATAATATAGGGAATACAAAGCATATGGTTTCAAAACAGATGAAAATAAATGCAGCTATTAAATGTATGAGTTTTTAGATAATTTTATAAGCTTTAATGGAGCCGTTTCCCCTGATATGATAGAGATATCTTTTTTTGAAATTCCAAATAATTTTGATAAATAATGGATAATTTCCTTATTGGCTTTACCCTTTTCAGGAGCAGATTTTATATTTAATTTTAAGGTGTCATCGTCAAGGATTTTTTTGAATTCTGTTTTTGACATTTTAGGAGAAACCTTAATTTTAAGGGTAATAGTCTTTTCTTTTTCTAAAAGTTTTTTATAATGTGCAATGATTGTTTGATCCATATATTTTTTCCTTTCTATAAAAAATAAATCTCTTATAATTTTACAAGATAAATTGAAAAAAATCAAAAAAGAATTGGGCAAACCCAATTCTTTGATAGCGTTAAATACATACAAATGATTCTATTTTCTTTAAATCTGTACCATAGTAAACCCACCAAAAACCAATCCACCTATATCCTGAAATAGATTTTCGCCCTATATATGTGGGATAGAACCAAAAACTATCCCCATTTTTTAGCCAAATATATGTGTATTTTCTCTTACAGCGCCTAATGGAGCCTGGGTCTACTTTATATGGAGCTTGCTTAGGAATTTCTGATGGTGGTGGTGCTAATGGTGGACCACCAGGTGTAAAAGGTGACATTCCTGGAGGGGTAAAGAAATAATTGCGCATAGAAACACTCCTTTCTAATAGGTTTAATATATTCTATTCTTATAGAAGGAAGTGTGTTATAGATAAAATAGGAATATATTTAAAAATATTTAAAATACGGGAAAAATGAAAAAGTAAATTATGCTAAATACATACTTTTTTCGATAATATTTAACAATTTTTATGGAAAAATTTTTAGGTTTGCTATAAAATGATATATAATAAAGGTTGTTAAATAAAATGAATCAGCGTGGGTGGTGCAAAATGGAGATAAAAGATGAAAAAGGAAAATATAGATTAAAGGTAGATACAAGAAAAAATATTGTTTATGAAACTCAAATAGGATATTGGAAGCCAGAAGATTTAGAAAGATTTCATAAAGACTATGTTACTAAGATTAGGCCTCTATTTAAAGATGAGACATGGTCTAAGTGTTGTGATTTAAGAAATTATAAAACTTCAATGATAACAGTAAAACTACAAAAACATAACAAGTGGGCGGTAGAGAATGGATTAACTAAAGCTGCAATTCTTTTAGAGGATGGAAATATTTATAATTCTGTTATAGGGGTGCAAATGAATGCAGCTGGAAAAGATATATCTGTAAAACCAAAAATATTTACAAGCAATGAAGAAGCATATAAATGGTTGCAAATAAAATAATTTTGATCTAGATTGTATAAGGGAAAAAAAGCCCTCATACTCTAAATTGTCCTTGATAAAGGATTATTTAAGGTGTGAGGACTTTTTTATTTGTTCTTAAACATTACAAAAATGTAAGTTTTCACATAATAAATGTAAGGTAATTAAATGGATTGGTTTTTTATTTCATTGTAGAATATAGTTAAAGATAGGACAATTCGTGTAGGAGGAGGGATAGAGGATGAAAAAGATAACCATTTTTCTATTAATATTCATAAGCTTTCTTATTGGAGTAAATAGTTATGCTTGCCAAATAAAAAGTGATAAGTATGTTATTGATGAAGATTTGATGAAACAAATTTCATCTAATATACCTAATTATACGAATATAGATCAAATTCCTAAGGATTTAAAAAATGCTATTGTTGCAGTAGAAGACAGAAGGTTTTATAAACATGATGGTTTTGATATGATCGGGATTGGAAGAGCATTTTGGGTAAATATAAAAGAAGGCAGCATTAAAGAAGGCGGGAGTACTATTACGCAGCAGTTAGCTAAAAATTTATTTTTATCTGGAGAAAAAACATATACTAGAAAATTAAAAGAGTTGATTTTAGCAATTAAGCTAGAAAATAGATATTCAAAAGAAGAAATTTTAGAAATGTACTTGAATGTTATTTACTATGGAGCAGGGGCTTATGGCATTCAAAATGCAAGTAAGATTTATTATGATAAAGATGTATGGGCACTTTCATTAGAAGAATGTGCAATGCTTGCTGGACTTGTTCAAGCGCCTAGTGCATATAATCCAAAAAAGCACTTTAAAAGAGCAAAGAAAAGGCAAGAAATCGTCCTTATGGTAATGGAGAAAAACGGATTCATCCATGAAAAAATAAAAGAAATAACTCAAAAGAAAATGATTATTATAGCTCAATAATGTAAAAAATGGTCAGGAGAAATTTCCTGACCATTTATTGAGTATGAAAAGTATTACCAATGGTATCTGCTGAAAATAAATATTAGACCTATAATGCCCAATAACGACAAGATTAGATTTCTTCCTCGATGCATACAATCCCTCCTAATAAATGTTAAAATAAAATAGTATACGTTTAAGTCGTTTGTAATATTACTATGATTGCAAGAAAAAAAGGTTAATATGATATAATAAAATCTATTGAAAGAATGTGCTTATACTATTTTTTATATATAAATATAGAGGATTTGAAGGAGGATGAAAATTTTGTATTTAGTAAGTGCCTGTTTAGCAGGAGTAAATTGCAGATATGATAGCAGTAATATATTGAATAAAAAAATTGGTCAGTTAGTTAAGGAAGGAAAGGCTATAGCCATATGTCCAGAGATGATAGCTGGTTTAAATACGCCAAGAGCTTGTTGTGAAATGGTTCAAGATCATGAGGGGCGCAAAAAAATTATTAGTAATGAGGGAGAGGATTTTACAAAAGAATTTATGGATGGGGCAATGAAAACTTTAGAAATTATAAAAACCATTGGTATAAAAAAAGCAATACTCCAATCAAGAAGTCCTTCCTGTGGGTATGGACGTATTTATGATGGAACATTTAATGGAACCTTAAAAGAAGGAAATGGTTTAGTAGCAGAGTTGCTAATAAAAAATGGTATCAAAGTTTACACAGAAAATGAACTTGAAAGAATATGAAATAAGAAAATGGTCAATTATACTGACTACATAGAGAATTAAATAAGTTTCTATTGAATTTATCAATTATTTATGCTTATATATATATTGAGACAATCATGTTTTTGTATTTTAGTGGATTTGAAAGTTACAACAAATATTTACATATAATGGAAAACACTCTGATTGAAGATTGAATATCTAAAAATACTAGTGAGGAGATTTAAGATGTATAATTTTAAGGAAATAGAAAAAAAACAATTGAATGATTTTAATAATGATGCGAAAGGTCATATTTTTCAGACATCTTATTGGGCAGATGTAAAAAAAGAATGGAAAGCTAAATTCTTAGGGGGGTATAATCAAAAGGGTGAGATTGTATTAACAAGTGTACTTATTTTAAGAAAAATTCCATATATGAATCAGTATATGGGATATATACCTAGGGGATTTCATTGTGACTATAGGGATAAAACCTTAGTTGAAGAATTTACAAAATTTATGAGAGACTATGCGAAAAAAAATAAAATAGCTTTTATATCTGTTGATCCAGATATACATATAAATGAAAATGAAAAATTAGTTCAATTTGGAAATGAAGTTAAGGACATGCTAATCCATATGGGATATAATCATAAGAATACAAAAAACTTTGAGAACATACAACCTAATTTTGTATTCAGGTTAAATTTTGATATGGAAAAGGAACTTGAGGAAAGAAAAAAATCAATTTTTGGTGACTTTTCAAAGAAAACAAAATACAATATTAAAGTGGCTGAAAATAGAGGACTTACTGTAGATGTTTATGATAAGGATAATATCACGGAGGAAATCATTGATAGATTTCATGAAATAATGGTCATTACAGGACAAAGAGATAATTTCATTACAAGACCCAGAAGTTATTTCAAAGATATGATTGAAAAAATTGCTCCTTTTTGTAGAATGTATATGGTTAAATATAATTATGATTTAGATTATGATAGAATTAAAGGAAAGCTTGATGGGCAAGAAAAGAATAAAGAAAGACTTGAAAAGAGAAAAAATGATACGCGAGCTATGTTGAAAAATGAGAAAGATGAAGAAAAAATAGAAAAGCATAATAAAAAGCTATCTGATATAGAGAAAAGAATTGCCGATAGCGAAAGACAAATAGTCAGCTTTAAAGAAAGAATTGACAGCATTGCAGCATATAAAGATAAAAGAGAGGTTTATGTAGCTGGAGCAATATATTTATATTATGGGGGCAAAGGATGGTATTTATACGGTGCATCTCATAATGAACTTCGTGATACAATGCCAAATTATCTAATGCAGTGGAAAATGATCGAAGATACCTTAGACTTAGACTGCTATATGTACGACTTTAGAGGTGTTTCAGGAGATTTAAATCCAGATAATCCACTCTATGGACTTTATAAGTTTAAAAAAGGCTTTAATGGAGATTTTGTAGAGTTTGTTGGTGAGTTTGACTTGGTTATCAATAGTTTTGTGTATAGTATGTTTAGATTTGCACTTCCTAAGTTCAAAAAAATTAGATCTAAGCTTAAAAAGAAAAAATAAAATTGAATAGGATGAACTAACCCCCTTTAAAGTAACTAATTTTCTACTTTAAAGGGGGTTTTTTATTGATGAAATAACCACATCCATGTAGGCATGATCTCAGTAGTGAACTTAAGTATTTGTATTTGACATTCAGTAAAAATATAGGGATGATTATTTGTTGTTAAATTTTTGTAAGGAGTATGCTTTTTCCAAAGGTCATATCCTTCACAAGCAAGATATAGGGGAGCAGATTTGTTCCTATCCCATATAGTATTAAATTTAGAGGCAGGTACATTGTTTTCTCCAACAAAAGGATAGACTTCTATGGTAAAACTAGGACGATTCAATGTTTGTATAAACCAATCCTTATAACCACCACCACTTGGATTTTTAGTAGGGTTTACTAATCTATAGCCTGTTATCTTTGATAAACTAGTAGCTATTTTTTTATCTCGTTTCAAATTTTCTGGTTTGGTTTTATAGTGCCAATATAAAATACGCCCTGAACTATGATAGGATACAGTTATTTCTGGATTGATTTCATAAGTAAAATCTACAAGAGCCTGAGCTTCTTTTGATACTAAAGGTGCTTGTCCTTTGTGATTTTTATAATAGGGCTTTGAGTGATTGTATTTAATATTTTCCCAATCAGCTGGATATTGTCTATTTAAGTCAATTCCATTTGCATTTGCCTTCCATCTTTTGAAATTTTTATTTCCATCATTCAGATCAATTAGTTTTTCATGGATTTCTTTTGGAAAAGAAGATAGGCCAAATTGCTGTAGGGTTACTCCATCGGGATTAACCATAGGGACAAACCAAATAGATACTTTATCAAGTAGATTATGGACATCATACCCATCTATAAAAGTATTTTTCTCATAAGCATTAGCATATTCATCAATGGTATACATTAATAGATTGCAGGTAATCCATTCTCTTGCATGGTGAGCACCATTTAAAAATATTGTTGCTTCACCATGACCTACCTTTACAGCCCATATTTCTCGATCATATTTGCTTTTTCCAATGGATTGGTAGGTGATTAAATCAGGATATTTAGTAGACAATATTTTTAAATCATTAGTTAAGTTTTTATAACTATATGTTTTATTAGGATTAACAATACTTATTTTTTCTCCAAAACTTATATTGTAACAATTAAATATAAGAAATAAAGTGAACATAATGGTATATATTTTTCTAGATTTCAAAATATAAAGTTCCCCCTTTAAGATATCCACATATAAAATAAGCTCTGTCTTGTTATGAAAACAGAGCTTATTTTAAGTAGACTGTGTCTTTTAGTAATTATTCATCTAATGAAGAAATGGCCACTTCTTTATCAATCATTTGGGTTTCACTGTATAGAAAAGGGTCAATTGTTTTTACATATTTTCTTTCAATATCTCTACCTACAAAGAAAGATGGGGTCATAATTTCTACTACAGTATCTACGTTGATTTCATGTTGGTCTGTAAGATCTACTAATAAAAATTGCATGTTTGCTTTACCAACTGTTTTCAGTGGTATATTTCCTACATAGACTAAATCTCGTGGTTTTTTATATCTATATAAGGATTTGAATGCACTCATCAATACGTCTTTTAATGAATAATTTTTAATTTCTCTTCCAACTTCAAAACCATCATAAAATCCTATTGGAATGATTCCAATGCGAATATCTTTTTTAGCTTTATAGGCAATTCCGTATCCTATGAATTCACCTTTTTTAATATGTCTTGTATCAATAATTTTCCCCATAAATCTGCCTGCTGTTTTGATGTTGAGCCCTTTTTTGTTAGCGATTTTTCCATATATGGCATTTCCTATTCTAACCATATTGAATCTTGCTTTAGGAATTTCAAGGGCAGCTTTGCTATTTGCCATATGGATAAATTCAATATCTATATTCTTTTCTTTTAGCTTAGTGATACAGCTATTAAAAATAGTTAATTGTTGATCTACATAAGCGTGATTATAAACAGCAGCAAAATGTGAAAAAACTCCTTCTAATGAAACATTTTCTAAATCTAAATAAGTGTCAATAAACTCATCTAGCTTTTCAGGAGCAAGTCCAAATCGATTCATCCCCGTATTAATTTTTAAATGAAATTTTACAACTTCATTTCTTTCTACTGCTTTTTTTGATAAATCTATTAAGTCATTCATGTTGTCAATACTAGGGGTTATATGAAAATCTAGTACTTTATCTGCATTAAAGTAGGGACTTAATATTAGAATAGGTTTATGGATGCCATGGTTTCTTAATTTAATTGCTTCGTATTCAAGTCCAACTCCTAAATAATCTACTTGATTTTCTATGGATTTAGCAACTTCCACTAATCCATGACCATAAGCTTCTCCTTTTACAATGGCCATAATGGATTGATTTTTCATTTCTTTTTTTATTTCTTCTAAATTATTGATGATATAATCAAGGTTTATTTCAAAAAAAGCATTACACATAAATTTCATCTCCTGTTTATGATCTTGATTGAAAGATTGATACTTTCATCAAACTTTCCCATATTAGTATAGCATACTCATTTGTGAACTTAAATTGTTTGAATACTATTTAGCATTATGAAATTCGACAAAATTATCTATATCCTTTATTATACTTAAAATATCTCCATATTTCTTTTGATTCATGCAATAAAATTTATTTAGAAAATAAGTTTTATTGGAGAGCTTACCTTGAATGAGAAAGATTCATATAGGGGTTTTGTTGAAATATAGGAGTATTTCGTATATACTGATGATGAATATTTAATTTTATAAGGGTTTGTTTTAAGCACATGTGAAGAGGGTTTTAGGGGGGAACAAATGAAAAAAAGAACGATTATATTATTGTTGGCAATTTATGCGGTTGTCTTATATTTTATTGTCTTGACATGTGTAGATATTGTAGCAGGTAAGTTAAGATTTACACATGAAAAAGATGGCCCAAATATTACATATTCTAATCAATTAATAAATAATTATGATATTGATGTTGATTTTGATCCAGAAAAAAAAATGTATCGTGCTAAACAAACAATTATATATGTAAATAATACAAATACTACTTTAAATGAAATATATTTTCATACCTATCCCAATACGTTTAAAAGTAAAAAAACAACGCCATATATAACCGACGAGTATGGGACTCCGTATACCAATGGATTTAGTAAAGGTGATTTTAAACTTCATAAATTGTTGGTCAATGAAGAAAAGGCAACTTATGATATCAACAAAGAACAGATTACTCTTTTACATATAAAGTTATCTAAATCTCTTAAGCCTAGGGAAAATGTTAAAATTTATATGGAGTATGAAGCCTCGTTGCCTCGAGCACAACAAAGATTTGGTTATGGGAAAGATACATATAATTTTGGGAATTGGTATCCTGCAGCAGCTGTATATGATGATACTGGGTGGAATCTTGACCCTTACTATAAATTTGGAGATCCCTTTTACAGTGATATTGGAAATTATACGGTAACCATTACAGGACCTAAGGAGATGATGATAGCCTCCTCAGGAAATTTGATATCTGAAAAAATAGAGAATAATAAAAAAATATGGAAGGTAGAAGCTGCCTTAATGAGAGATTTTGCTTTTATAGCCAGTAATGAATTCGTTAAATTAGAAAAAGAAGTAGATGGAATTGTTGTAAAAGGTTATTTTATAAGAGATGACAAAAAAGTAAATTCAGAGGCTTTAAAAGTTGCTTGTGATGCATTGAAAACATTTAATCGTATATTTGGAAAATATCCTTATGAACAATATTCAGTAGTAGCGTCAAATCACGTAGGGGGTATGGAATATCCTGGACTTGTTATGATTAATGAAAAGTTTTATAATGAACAAATATTGGATAGGCTTAAAAGAGTTGTTGTTCATGAGACAGCTCATCAATGGTGGTATGGTGTAGTAGGAAATAATGAAGTAGATGAACCATGGCTAGATGAGGGGATAGTAACATATTCTGAATATATCTTTTTTAAAGAAGTATATGGGAAAAAATATGGAGAAGACTATTTTAATAAATATATATATAATAGTTATAATAGTAAAAAAGGTAAATTAAAGGATGAAGTAATCGCAAAATCTTTAGATAAATTTAAAAATAATTCTGAATATCATGCATTAGCTTATAAGAAAGGAGCTATGTTTATGTATGATATAGAAAAGAAATATGGAGAAAAGAAAATATATAATATTTTAAGAAATTATTATATGAGTTATCAATTTAAAAATGCAACTACATATGATTTTCTAAAGATATGTGAAGAGATTACCAATGATGATTTTGATGATTTAGCCAATGAATGGTTGTATCAAAAATAATATAAGAAAGAGGAGATAGAATGAAATTATTTTTTATATCAGATATTCACGGGTCATTATACTATTTAAAAAAAGCATTAGAAATCTATGATAGAGAAAAAGCAGACTACTTAGTACTCTTAGGAGATGCACTATATCATGGTGCTAGAAATCCATTGCCAAAGGATTATAATCCAAAAGAAGTAGCAACCTTATTAAATGCATATAAAGAAAAAATCATAGCTGTGAGAGGAAATTGTGATAGTGAAGTAGATCAAATGGTGATAGATTATCCAATGATGGGAGATTACACAATGATTCTTCATAATAATAGAAGATTGTTTTTAACTCATGGACATATCTATAATAAGGATCATCTTCCAAACTTGAGTGAAAATGATGTTTTAATTCATGGTCATACACATATTCCTGTAGCAGAAAAATATAATTATATTTATTTATTAAATCCAGGCTCTATTACTTTACCGAAGGAGAATAATCCTCATACATATGGTATTTTAGAGAATAATTTATTTGAGATTAAGGATTTAGATGAAAATATAGTAAAATCAATTCAGTTATAATAAATTCCCCATAACTTTAAAGGTTATGGGGAATTTATTTATAATATAGAGATTACCCTTATGAAGCTTTGATTTTAAAAATGCACCTCTAAAATGAAGATTTTTTGCAAGTACAATTAATAAGGACAAGATCAATTGAATATATTTTATTGTATAATCTCATGAAAAGGTGATAAGATGCTAAAAAGATATGTTTTTATTACAATTAAAATAAACAAAAAACTTTTTTTTTCGTGTATTTTATTTATTTGTATGATATGCTTTTTTGTTACATGGAAAGACGAACCTTTAGCAACTGTTTTTCATTCTTCCATAAGGAGCAAAATCGTTATAGATCCTGGTCATGGTGGAATTGATGGTGGGACAGGAGAAAATTTTGGACTTTTAGAAAAAAATATAAACTTGAAAGTTTCATTAAAGCTAAAGAAATCTTTAATAGGTAAAAATTTTAATGTAATCATGACAAGAGATAAAGATGTTTCGTTAGAAGAGAAAAGTGATATAAAAGCATCAAGATATTTAAAAGATTTAGATGCAAGAAAAAGCATGATTAATAATAATGGTGATATTTTTACAAGTATTCATGTAGATGCCAATCCTGATAGTATAAAAACAAGAGGGGTTAAAATTTATTATTATCCTACGTCGACAGAAAGTAAAAGATTGGCCCAATCTATTTGTACATCTATAAACAATACAGTCTATAAAAGTTTTTTAAATATGAATAATACTAAAGCAGTTATTGTACCAGATGATTTTTATGTTTTAAGAGAGACGCAAATTCCAGGGGTTTTAATAGAAATAGGATTTATAACAAACCCAGAAGATCGAAAACTTCTTAGAAGTGAAAAATATAAAGCAAAAATTGCACAGGCAATTTGTAATGGAATCGTAAAATATTTTAAAGAATAATATAATATTGAATACTAAAAGAGTCTTCCTTGAGGTTAGTTTAAAGGAAGTCTTTTTTTGCAAAATGAAATAGGCATAGTGAGATATGAAAATATTGCTTCAATAGGAAAATGATGTATAAACATACATAAATAACATAGAATTAAAGCTTAATGCTGAGTTGAAATAAGTCGATAAATATTATAGAAATACAATGTTGAAAAAGTATAATAGTGAGAAATGTTAATCATTAGAAGGAATGGGTATAAATTAAAAAAAAGGAGGGTGGAGGCGTTTTAAAACTATAAAAATAGAGAGGGTGTGTACATGAAAAGCATAAAACTTAAATTAATCGCTATTTTTTCTGTATTATTATTCATTATGTGTACTGGACTTGGTATGATAGCTTACATAAAAGCGTCTAATACTTTATTAAGTGAGATAGAATATGCACTTCCACAGATGGCAAGAGAAGCATCAAAGGTTGTGGAAAGTCGTATAGATGGAGAATTTAGAGTTTTAGAAGAAATTGCAGGAAGAACAAGAATAGCAAATCCTTCTAATTCTATAGAAAATAAGCAACAAGCGTTACTGGAAGAAATTAAGAGAAATGGGTACTTAAGAATGGCTACTATTGATAAAAATGGAATAGCTACTTATGAAGATAATAGTACGAAAGACTTGAGTGAGCGTGAATACTTTAAAAGAGCATTAAATGGAGATCGGGCTGTATCGGATACAATTATTAGTAAAGTAGATGGCTCTATTGTTATTGCAATGGTTGTACCTATTAAATATAATAATACAATTACAGGGGTATTATTAGCTATTCAAGATGGAACTTTCATAAGTGATTTGGCAAAAGATATCAAGTATGGAGAAAATGGACATTCTTATGTGATCAATAAAGATGGTATGATCATTGGACATACGGATAGTAAATTGGTTTTAGATCAATATAATTTATTAAATGAAGCAAAAAATGATAAAAGTTTAGAGGAATTAGCAGGATTAACAGAAAAAATGATAGCAGGCGGGACAGGTGTAGGAACTTATGAATTTAAAGGTGAAGATAAGTATATGGGGTATGCTTCAATAAAAGGAACAGGGTGGTCTATTGCATTAACGGCTGTAACATCTGAGTTGCTTCATGAAGTACAGGTTTTAAAAACTTATATCATTATTGCAACGTTGGTTGTTTTAATCATTGGATGGATGGTTGCTTATTTTATTGGAAATTCTATTGCAAATCCAATTATTCAAGCTACAAAACAGGCGGAAATTTTATCTGATGGTGATTTTACAAAAGATGTTCCAAAGGAATTCTTAAGCAAAAAGGACGAAATTGGAAGGCTTGCAAGAGCTTTTGATAAAATGAAGAATAATTTGAGTCATTTAATTAGGCGTGTTGCTGATTCTTCAGAGCAGGTTGCAGCATCTTCAGAAGAACTTATGGCAACAGCCCAGCAATCAGCAGTAGCTTCAGAAGAAGTGGCTAAGACCATTGAAGAAATTGCTAAAGGTGCAATGGATCAAGCAAGAGATACGGAAGAAGGAGCATCTAAAACCCTAGAACTTGGAGAAATTATAGAGTTAAATCAACAACATGCAAAGCAATTAAATGATGCATCTTTAGATGTAATAAAAAAGGTTCAAGAAGGATTAAATATTATCAATGATTTGATTTATAAAACAGACGAAAGTTTATTGGCATCAAAGGAGATTTATGAGGAGATTATAAAAACAAATCAAAGTTCAGAAAAGATTGGACAAGCCAGTATTACCATTGCTTCTATTGCAGAACAAACAAATTTATTGGCATTAAATGCAGCTATAGAGGCTGCAAGAGCAGGAGAAGCAGGTAAAGGATTTGCAGTAGTGGCTGATGAGATTAGAAAACTTGCAGAGCAGTCAACTGCATCAACAAAAGAAATTGATATAGTTGTGAAAGAACTACAAGAAAATTCTCAAAAAACAGTAATAATGGTTGAAAAAGTTTCTAAAGTTACAGAAGAACAATCACAAAAGGTGAAAATAACAGAGCAAAAATACAATGAAATAGAAATTTCAATAAAAGAAGCAGTCGTATTAATTAGGAAATTAAATGATGCTGAAAAAGAGGTTGAATATAAGAAAAACCAAATTATAG
The DNA here is from genome assembly GCF_019884785.1 of Crassaminicella profunda. Classification (GTDB taxonomy): domain Bacteria; phylum Bacillota; class Clostridia; order Peptostreptococcales; family Thermotaleaceae; genus Crassaminicella; species Crassaminicella profunda. Next base: position 2,413,021 of record NZ_CP082326.1, on the reverse strand, counting down.
ATATTATTCAAAATCTATCTGCTGTTGCTGAGGAAAATGCTGCTGGTACAGAAGAAGCTGCGGCTTCTACAGAAGAACAGACGGCTTCTATGAATGAAATTGCTAGTGCTAGTGATGGCTTAGCTCATTTAGCTCAAGACTTACAAGAAATCATTAGCAAATTTAAATTATAAAATATAGAGCATCTCTTGAAAATAGAGATGCTTTTTTATATGCTAATGGTATGGAATTTAAAAACAGGAAGGAAATGAATGATGACAAAGAATGATTATATGAAAAATAATTATAGAAATATAGCTAATCAATTTTATGAAGAAAACCAATTGATGAAAGCTTTGAAATTTTATCATAAAGCATATAGGCTTGAAGGGGGAAAAGAAGATGTTGAACTATTATTAGATTTAGGGTTATTGTATGATGAACTAGGAGATTATAAAGCAGCTAAAGAAAAGTATAAGGAAGTTTTACAAATAGATGTTAAAGAAGCTAGAGCCTATTATGGTTTAGCAATTATATATGATCATCAAAAGGAATATAAAAAGGCTATTGATTATTATCATAAAGCTATTGATGTGGATGCTAGTTATGATCGTGCATACTTTTTCTTGGCAGATGCATATGATCAAATTGGAGATAAAGATGAAGCTATATGCTATTATAAAAAAGTAATTGACCTTGAACCTGAAGATATTTGGGCATATATCAACTTAGGATCTATTTATGAGGAGTTAAATCAAAATGAAATGGCTTTGGAAATGATGAAAAAAAGTCTTGAAATAGATGCAAATCATTATATGGGATTATTTAATATGGGTGTTATTTTGAAAAAATTAGGACAAAAGGATGAATCCATATATTATTATAGAAAATCTATTGATCAAAATCCAAATTATCCCTATAGTTTTTTGAATTTAGCCGTTCTTTATAAAGAAGAAAAGGAATATAAGGAAGCTATCAAAGTAATTACAAAAGGGATTGAGTATAATTCAGAAACTTGGGTCTTATATTATAATAGAGGTTGTTTTTATATTCATGAAAATCTTTTGGAAAAAGGGCTAAGAGATATTATTAAAGCAACTAGATTATATCCAGATGTAATTGATTATATGAAGAAAGATAAAGAAGTAGATCCTATAAGAGGATTAAAAGCTTATAAGATTATGTTTGAGTAAAAAATGTTATATTAGGATATTTAGAACATAGCTTATTTTTGGTATAGAAAAGTGTATAAATAGATGAAAAACGTCTGCTAATGAATTATTCATTAGTAGACGTTTTTTGTCTGTTCCATATATTTTTTTCTAATAGGAATAATACGGTATTTGAACAAATAAATCCTAGAATGATGCCAGCTAATACATCCGAAGGATAATGTACGGTTAAATATATTCGTGAAAATCCGATAAATATAGCTAATAGCATAATTGGAATTGCAAATATTTTATTCTTGATCATTTTTACTAAGGTAATTGCTGTAGAAAAAGCTGTTATTGTATGGCCAGAAGGAAAAGAATATGAAGATGGTGCATGAATAAGCAAATGAATATATGATAATTCTACAAAGGGTCTAGGACGTTGAATTAGAGGTTTTAATATAAGTAGTCCTAAAATGGCACTAAGGAGCAATGCACAAGTAGCAGCCAAACCCATTTTTCTATGTTTTTTAGTTCGTAAAAGAATTAAAATAATAATAATCCAGATGAAACCACCATTCCCTATGGTGCTAATAGGAATCATTATTTTATTTAAAAAGGGAGACTGAATATAGTTATAAATATAGTCTATGATACTAATATCAATGTTTTTTATAAATTCAAGCATAATATACTCCTCCAATGGTGATAATAATATTTTTATAATATTTTAACATAATAAAATAAAAAGAAACAAGTAATAAAAAATAAATGTAGGAATTGAGCTTTTGTTGTCGAATACAATAAATGGAATAGGAGGTGAAAAAATGAAAGAACTAGAAATCAAAAAAGTAAAAGCTGGAAGTGCTTTTAAAGTAACAATGTATTTTGCTATTATACCTGTAATTATTATGATAATTGTAGGGATTATCGCCCTTTTAATTGGTGCAGTTTCTGGATCAAAGGAACCTATGTTCTTTGGAATTGGTTATATGATTATGTCCGTATTAATGATAGGGATTTATGGTGCTTTTGGAGCATTATTTGCTGTGCTTTATAATGTGTTAGCAGGTAAATTTGGTGGTCTTGAAGTGGTTATTGATGATCAACAAGAAGACTTAAAAGAGTACATGTAAAAATGATTTGAAGAAAAATTAAAAAATCAGGCTGAAATTTAGCCTGATTTTTTAAGTATCTAGATTTTTATAAGCTGTGTTTAACATTTTTTTGGACAATCTCAATAGCTTCAACGATTTTTTGAATGACATTTACCTGAAATTGTCTGCTTAGTTCATTGGATTTTGCAAAAGCTTTTCCCTGTTCACTAGCTACATATAAAGGTGGCAAATTATTTAGGGTTAATGCTTTTATATCTTTAATACATTTATCACAGGTACATATATGATTATATTTTTCTAAAACAGATGGTAATAAATGATTTACAATATCCTCCATATAATTTTTGGGCATTCGTCTCTCACCTTTCGTTATAAACAGATCTATAGAAAATTTGATGTTTTTATGAACCTATAATAATAAAACTATTTTTATTTTACACCATTTCAACAGTGAAGGTTGTTATATTTTGTCGAGAATTTCTTCTTTATTATAGATACAAGAAAATGATTAGAAAAATAAGTATTCAAATATTAAAGTGAGAAAACATAAAACTCAGAAAGTATAGGTGTATTTAAAAGACTATGAGTGGTTATAGTACTCATAGTCTAAGTAATTGATTTGTTATTTTACACTTTCGTTTTAAAATTTAGTGGTGGTAATGTAGCATTGTGTATAAACTGAAAATATGATTTTATTACATCTGGATATAGTTTTCGATCAAGGGGCGTTAATTCATGATCAAAGTATACTGAAATACGAAGTTTTTGTGCTTTTGTTTCTGTTGAAACGATTTCATCAAGGTCTATTTCATAGGATGATTCTAACCTTTCTGATGCTGCTATTAAAGTGTCTATATTTTGGGATTGATTGGATGTCATTAAAAAAGATTTGAAGCTTTCCTTCTTCATTTTATCACTCCATTCTCAAAAGTCTAAATATTCTATATTGTGTATATTCTATATATATACAATAAATCCTTTTTTATACAAAAAAGAAACCTATTCCTTAGAGTGAACTTGTTTCCTTAAAGCAAAACATAGAAACTTCAGGTGGAGACGCTACTCCACCTGAAGGAGAAAATTTTAATTTCCTACTTATAGAAGTGGGAGTCTTGTAAATTGATAAATTCTTGATATAATCAATATAACCATAGCTGATTAGAAGTTGTATGGATGAATAATCATATTTAGGTGGAGGTAGAAAATGGAGATTGTTTCTTTAATAGAATGTAAAGATTATGAATACAACAAAGTAAGAGCATGTATTAAAAAAACCTTTGACAATTTGGGAGGTATTGAAAAATATATAAGCAAAGGGGAATCTGTTCTTCTAAAAGTAAATTTACTTATGAAAAAAAGACCTGAAGAAGCTACTACGACACATCCCAATTTTGTTAAAGCTTTAGCAGAAGAGTTAATAGAATATGGTGCAAAAGTAATTATAGGAGATAGTCCAGGGGGGCCATTTAACGCTAAAATATTAAAAGGAATTTACAAGGTTTGCGGTTATGAGGAATTTGCAAAAGATTTGCCAGTCGTATTAAATTATAATACGAATTCAGTAGAAATTAGCAATAATGATGGATTAATCTTAAAAAAAATAACAGCTATTGAAGTATTAAAAGAAGTAGATAAAGTTATATCTGTATCTAAGTTAAAAACCCATGGAATGATGTTGTTTACTGGAGCAGTAAAAAATATGTTTGGAATTGTTGCAGGACTAGAAAAAGCAGAATATCATGTGCGTATGCCAAATAATATTGATTTTTCAAATGCTTTAGTAGATATTTGTTTAGTTTCTAAGCCTATTTTATCATTTATGGATGGTATAGTTGGAATGGAAGGGGCAGGCCCTAGTGGAGGAGATCCCAGAGACATAGGGGTTGTGATTGGGTCTACTAGTCCATATCATTTAGATGTAGCAGCCACAACGATTGTTGGAATAGAACCTACTAAAGTACCAACTATTGAAAGGTGCGTAGAGAGAGAATTATGCAAAGGTAATTTTGAAGATATAGAACTAAAAGGTGATGATATAAAGAATTTTATATTGAATGATTTTATTGTCCCTGAAATAAGAAGCTTGGATTTATTAGAAGGGAAAATTCCTAAGTTTTTAAGAGATATTTTAAATGGACTACTGCAACCAAAACCAGTATTTATCCATGATAAATGTATAGGCTGTAGTGATTGTGCAAAAAATTGTCCACCCCGTGTGATAGAAATGGTCAATAAAAAACCTATAGTAAATTTAGACGAATGTATACGATGTTTTTGCTGTCAGGAATTATGTCCAGTACAAGCTGTTGAGATTCATCGACCATTGCTTATGAAATTATTGGCTAAGTTATAGATCTGATAAAGTTTTAACTTTCCTTATTATGATGAGGAAAGTTTTTTTTATGAAAATTTTAAAAAATTCATTAATAAAAAGACAATGGTAAAAATATACATAAAAAGGAAGGAAATAGAATATTGCCATAGAATTATTAATATAAACTATGAATTTCATAGAAGTTTTTTTAGAGATGGCATTTTGATTAAATATACATAATATTATATTCATCCAGGTGGGGTGATGAATATGAAAATTTGTATAAGTAAAGAAGAAATAGGGTATGGGTAAGACTTGATATTTTTTACCAATTCGGATTTCAAAAAACAATGACGTTGGTAAAAAATACCAAATAGGAGTAGGGTGATCTGTGAAATTTCAAGAAAATTAAGAAAAATGCATTTGGCATGATATTTGCTTATATAAGATAATGAGAAGTTAAATAAAAAAAAGGAGGTGAAAGAATGAAACATATAGGTACAATTTGTGGAACTGCTATCGCAGGGATGTTTGTTATGAGTGTTTGGGGAGCATTTTCAGATGCATATGGAATAGCTGGTGGATGGTTTGCAGGATTGGCTATTATTGGAATTATGTGGTTCTTGAATCATTTTCTAGGTGTTCATAACAATGATGGGGCATGGATAGATATGGCCCTTGGAATTGGTGTATGTGGAACCATGAGAGATGTATTTAGACATGGTGTGGATGCAGGTATTTCTTCATTACCAACATTAGGCGTTGTGATTGTTGGAGCAATCGTTGGTGGTTTGACAGCTTACAAAATAGAAGTGTATTTAGCTGAGAAAAAAGAGAAAGAAGAATCAGCAGCATAAAAAAGTATTTGAAAGGAGGTAAATATATGACATTTCCTCATATGGTAACAACTTTTGCAGGAGCATTCATTTTTCCTTTCTTACTTCGATTATGTGTAGGGAAAATGGTTGACGAGTGGGGTTCTATAGCAGGATGGATGTTTGCAGCATTTGTTGTTGGGACTACATGGAGCTTAACCCATGGGGTAGGGTTTATTTTCCAATCAGGAACTGCCTGGATAGATCAGGCTTGGGCAGGAGCATTTGGATTGTTTGTAGCATCTGCAGCAGCAGGGGATCACGTTGGAAAAGGATTAACAAACGGAGTTTTCGCAATTATTGGAGGAACAATAGGTGGATTTATACTCTCATGTCTTTAAATTTAATCTCTAGGGCTTTTAAGCCCTAGAGTTTAAAAATAGGAATCATTCTTTATAGCATATTTCATATTTTTGGTATAGAAGGTTTTACATAATTCAAAGGGGGAAAGATGATGGATAAAAAATACATATTAGCTTTAGATCAAGGAACAACAAGCTCAAGAGCAATATTATTTGATCATGATGGAAAGATTGTAAAGGTTGCTCAAAAAGAGTTTACACAAATATATCCAAAGCCTGGCTGGGTTGAACATGATGCCATGGAAATATGGGGAACACAAAGTGGTGTAGCTAGAGAAGTATTAGAAATTGCTGGTGTAAAACCAGATGAAATAGCAGCAATTGGTATTACGAATCAAAGAGAAACCACTGTAGTATGGGACAAATTTACTGGAAAACCTGTTTATAATGCAATTGTATGGCAATCTCGCCAAACAGCAAGCATTTGTGATGATTTAAAAGCAAGAGGTCTTGAAGAATATATTCGTGAAAATACAGGACTTGTAGTGGACGCATATTTTTCAGGGACGAAGGTTAAGTGGATTTTAGATCATGTTGAAGGAGCAAGAGAGAAGGCTGAAAAAGGAGATTTATTATTTGGTACTATGGATACATGGCTTATTTGGAATTTGACAAGAGGAAAAGTACATGTAACAGATTATTCAAATGCATCAAGAACTTTATTATATAATATTAAAGACCTTAAATGGGATGAGAATATTTTAAAAGAATTAGATATACCTAGTTCTATGCTTCCGGAAGTAAAACCATCTAGTGATGTTTATGGATATACTGATCCAAAAACTTTTGGTGGAGCACAGATTCCTATCGCTGGAGCTGCAGGAGATCAACAAGCAGCATTATTCGGTCAGGCTTGCTTTACTCCAGGTATGGCAAAAAATACATATGGAACAGGCTGCTTTATGCTCATGAATACAGGGAAAGATATGATTCCATCTAAGAATGGACTACTTACAACGATTGCTTGGGGAGCAGATGGTGTAGTTGAATATGCTCTTGAAGGAAGTATCTTTGTTGCAGGTGCATCTATTCAGTGGCTTAGAGATGAGTTAAGATTAATTGATCATGCAAAGGATAGTGAATATTTTGCTACACAAGTTAAGGATACAAATGGTGTATATGTAGTACCTGCATTTGTTGGTCTTGGAGCACCTTATTGGGATATGTATGCAAGGGGGACTATTGTAGGTCTTACTAGAGGAGCAAACAGAAATCATATTATTCGTGCTACCCTTGAATCTATTGCATATCAGACAAGAGATGTATTAGAAGCAATGCAGGAAGATTCAAGTATTGATCTTAAGGAGTTAAAGGTTGATGGTGGTGCTGTTGCAAATAACTTCTTAATGCAATTCCAGTCTGATCTATTAAATGTACCTGTTCAAAGACCAGAGGTAATTGAAACAACTGCTCTTGGAGCAGCATATCTTGCAGGTCTTGCAGTAGGTTTCTGGGAAAGTAAAGAAGAGATTGCTAAGAAGTGGAATATTGATAAAACATTTAATCCAGAAATGGATGAATTAGAAAAAGAAAAATTATATGCTGGTTGGAAGAAAGCAGTAAATCGTTCATTAAAGTGGGAAGCAGCAGAAGAAAAAGAAATGGCTGAAGAAGCTGCTGCATCAAAAGAATAAAATAAAAGGAACATTTTTAAAAGTCATGCATATAGTATAGTAAGAGAACTTTATATTGAAGGCCGGAGACTTGGAGAGCCGTACGAATTTAACCTATGGGAACGTAGGTTAGTTTCGTACGGTTTTTCATATATGGCTTTAGGAGGGATATAAATGTATGATGTAGCCGTCATAGGGGCTGGTGTAGTAGGTACTTTTATTGCAAGGGAACTATCTAGATATAAATTACGGATTGTTATCTTAGAAAAGGATAATGATGTGGCAAATGGTACAACAAAGGCAAATAGCGCAATTGTACATGCAGGATATGATGCAAAGGCAGGAAGTAATAAAGCAAAATTCAATGTTTTAGGAAATGCTATGTTTGACAAGGTATGTGAAGAACTTGATGTACCTTTTAAAAGGATTGGATCATTAGTAGTTGCTTTTAATGAGGAAGATTTAAAGACGATTCAAGATCTTTATGAAAATGGAGTAAAAATAGGGGTACCCAATATGGAGATCATTGATGCAAAAAAAGTAAAAGAAATGGAGCCTAATTTAAATGATCATATTGTAGGAGCTTTGTATGCACCTACAGCAGGAATTATAGGACCCTTTGAGTTAGCAATAGCATTAGCAGAAAATGCATTAGATAATGGAGCAGAATTGCTTTTAAACAATAAGGTAAAAAGAATAGAAAAAAATGAAGGTGGATATAGAATTTATACAAATGAAAATGAAATAGATACAAAATATGTAATAAACTGTGCAGGGCTTTATTCAGATGATATTTATAATATGGTAGCAGATAGTCATTTTAAGATTACACCTAGAAGAGGACAATATTATTTATTAGATAAAAGTGAAGGCGGTCTTGTTAAAAGAACGATTTTTCAATGTCCTACAAAACTAGGAAAGGGAGTATTAATGAGTCCTACTGTTGATGGAAATATTATCATTGGACCTGATGCACAGGATTTAGATGATAAGGAAGCTAGAGAAACTACAAGAGAAGGTCTTTCATTTATAAAAGAAAGGGTAATGAAAAGTTGCAGTAAAATAGCATTAAAGAATAATATAACTACTTTTGCAGGTTTAAGAGCTGAACCGAGTACAGGAGATTTCATTATTGAAGAATCTAAAGAGGTAAAAGGATTTATTAATGTTGCAGGTATAAAATCTCCAGGACTTTCTTCTTCACCAGCTATTGCAAGCTATGTAGTTGAATTAGTAAAAAATATGGTAGGAGATCTTGAAGAAAGAAAAGATTTTAATCCAAAGAGAAGAAAAAAAATTCGATTTGCTGAATTAAGTGATGACGAAAAGATAGAAATAATCAAAAAAGATCCGAGATACGGAAGAATTATTTGTAGATGTGAAAAAATCACTGAAGGAGAAATTGTAGATGTCATTAATAGAAATGCTGGAGCTAGAACGGTAAATGGTGTTAAAAGAAGAGCAAGGCCAGGAGCTGGAAGATGTCAAGGGGGATTTTGTGGACCGAGAGTAATTGAAATTTTAGCTAGAGAATTAGGAAAAGATATGAAAGATATTGTAAAAGAAGGAACGAATTCATATATGCTTACAGGTTATACAAAAGAAACCAGTGAATATGAGAAAGCAAAAGATTTAGTGGCGTCTTCTCGTGATGAAGAAAGTAGGAGGTGATTATATGTTAAACTATGATATTGTTGTGATTGGCGGTGGTCCTGCAGGTCTTGCTGCAGCTATAGAAGCTAAGAAAAATGGGGTAAAAAATATTTTGGTAGTTGACAGAGATCGAGAATTGGGAGGAATTTTGCAGCAATGTATTCATAATGGGTTTGGCCTCCATGTCTTTAAAGAAGAATTAACAGGCCCTGAATATGCAGATCGTTTCATTAATGAATTAAAGGAGATGGACATAGAATATAAGTTAGACACAATGGTATTAGATATTGATGAAAATAGAGAATTAAGTGTTATGAATACAAAGGACGGATTTATGAAAATAAAAGCAAAAGCAATTATTTTGGCTATGGGATGCAGAGAAAGAACGAGAGGGGCAATTGCTATACCAGGAACAAGACCTGCTGGAGTATTTACTGCAGGGACCGCTCAAAGATATATAAATATGGAAGGATATATGGTAGGAAAGAAAGTAGTCATATTAGGATCAGGAGATATAGGTCTTATCATGGCAAGAAGACTTACATTAGAAGGTGCTAAAGTGTTAGCTGTAGCTGAATTAATGCCATTTTCAAGTGGGCTTACAAGAAATATTGTACAATGCTTAGATGATTATAATATTCCACTTCTCCTTAATCATACAGTTACACAGATCAAGGGAAAGGATAGAGTAGAAGCTGTTGTGATTGCTGAGGTAGATCATAAGAAAAAAATAATTTCAGGAACAGAAAAAGAATATACTTGTGACACATTACTTTTGTCAGTAGGATTGATTCCAGAAAATGAATTATCAAAGAGTGCTCATGTGAAGTTAGCTCCTGTAACAGGTGGACCAATGGTTAATGAATCTATGGAGACCACTGTAAAAGGTATTTTTGCATGCGGGAATGTTGTTCATGTACATGATCTTGTAGATTGGGTTACAAAAGAAAGTCAGAAAGCAGGAAAAAGTGCAGCCAAGTTTATAAAGAATCAATTAAAAGATTCTGTAGACACCGTGAAAACGCTTGCAGGAAATGGGATTGCTTATATCGTTCCCCAAGTTATCAGACCATCTAATATTGAAAATACATTGGACTTACTCATGAGGGTGAAGGATGTTTATAGAAACGGTAAATTGATCGTTAAAGGGGATGGAAAGATAATAAAAGAAATGAATAAAAGACATATGGCACCAGGAGAAATGGAAAGAATAAGCATACCTTCAAGGTTATTTAAAGAGAAAAATATTAGGGAAATATCTGTGGATGTTGTAAAGGCAGGTGAATAGGATGGATAAAAAAGAAATTATTTGTATTGTTTGTCCAATGGGCTGCAGACTTACCGTAAGTAAAGAGGAAGATGGTTATAAGGTTACAGGAAATACCTGCAAAAGAGGAGAAGCTTATGGGGTAAAGGAGATGACAAATCCTACTCGAGTGATTCCTACTACTGTAAAAATAAAAAATGGATTTTTAAAAAGGCTTTCAGTAAAAACAAATAAACCTGTTCCCAAAGAACTGATTTTTAAATGTATGGAAATCATCAATGGTGTTGAAGTGGAAGCACCAGTTAAAATAGGTGATGTGATTATTCATAATATATTAGGAACAGGTATAGATGTAGTTGCCACAAAAACCATGGAAAAAATACAGTGAAAAAATATGGATATGGGGGGATGCAAGTGAGAATAGCAAATTTTTCTTCTGTTAATCAAAGAAAAAGTGTAAAAAAAGAGGATATCAGTTATTCTCATTTATTTGATTATTTTGTAGATGGTGTGTGCATTATTAATGAGTTTGGAAATATAGAATATATGAATAGGGCTTATGAAAAAATATTTCATGTAAATGGATTTTTGCAGGAAGGAAAAAGTATTTTTGCAACTAAAAATGATGAACTTATTTTAAATGCCTTTCGTAAAAAGAAAAATTTAAAAGGGAAAATCCGTCTTTGTAAAGGATCAATGGAAATTGAAGGATCTGTTTCTCCATTGTATGAAGGGAATCAGTTTAAAGGAGTTATTGCTATCTATAGAAAAGATGATACAAAAGACGAGAAAACCAATATATTGGAACTTCCTACTTCTTTTAATCAATGGGATTTTGAGCTTGATAAGCCCTTTGGAAAGATTATTGGTAATAGTCCCTCTATAAAAAAAGCCCTTTTAAGAGCTCAAAAAGCTTCAAAAATTTTATCAACGGTTTTGATCAGAGGAGAAAGTGGAACGGGAAAAGAGTTAGTAGCTAAAGCTATTCATGAAAACAGCCAAAGAGAGGCAGGGCCTTTTGTTGCCATAAACTGTGGCGCTATTCCATCTGAGTTATTAGAGTCAGAGCTGTTTGGTCATGAGCAAGGGGCTTTTACAGGGGCTTTAAAAAGAAAAATTGGAAAATTTGAAAGAGCCAATCATGGCACCGTATTTTTAGATGAAATAGGAGATTTGCCTATGGAAATGCAAGTGAAACTCCTAAGGATATTACAAGAGAAAGAATTTGAAAGAATTGGTGGAAATGAAGTCATTCATGTGGATATTCGAATTATTGCAGCTACAAACAAAAATTTAGAACACATGATGGATGAGGGGAAATTCCGAGAAGATTTATATTATCGATTAAATGTAATTCCTATATATTTACCTCCTCTTAGGGAGAGAAAGATGGATGTTCCTTTATTGATTGAATACTTTATAAAAAAGATTTCAAAAAATATGGAAGTAGATCCTGTAAAGTTGACAAAAGAAGCTGAAGCATGTTTGGCTGCATATAAATGGCCTGGAAATATAAGAGAACTTCAAAACACGGTGGAAAGAATCATTGCCCTAGCAGATGAGCCTCTTATAGATGTTGAACATATACCAAGAAATATATCTAATATTTATAAAATGTATGCTAGAGATCAAGAATCTACTGGCTTAATCAATATGAATAAAAAGGGTGCTTTAGCAACATTAGAAGAATATGAAAAGGAAATAATAAAAATGGCATTAAACACTTTTGGAAGTTTTAATGCAGCAGGAAACGCATTAGGGATTACACATAAGACGGTAGCATCAAAAGCAAGAAAATATAAAATTATAGAAAATGAGAGCTAATAAAAAAAGAAAATTCTTTGAGGGGACAAAGAATTTTCTTTATTTTTTAAAATGTATTTTTGATTCAGTTCCAGCCAATAATCTTTTTATATTTGCTTTATGTTTGTAAATAACAAAGGAACCTAAACATAAAGCATATAGTATAAAGGGTATAGGCTCTTTAAAAATAAAACACAAAATTGGAAATGAAGCAGCTACAGTAATAGAAGCTAAAGAAACCATTCTTGTAAGTCCTGTAATAGAAAAATGGATAATCAACAATATAACGCCTATAAGGGGATATAGAGCAAAAATTGTTCCACCAGCAGTAGCAACCCCTTTGCCGCCTTTAAAACCTAGAGAAAAGGGATAACAGTGACCAATGACTACAAAAGTAGAAGCAATAGCTCCACCTTGACTGCCTAATAATTTTTCTCCAATAAGGGCAAGAATAAATCCCTTTAGGAAGTCTAGTATAAAAGCAATGGCGCCTGCTTTTGGGCCTAGTGTTCTAAGGACATTCGTAGCACCAGAATTTCCACTGCCATGTTTTCTTATATCAATATTTCCTATAAATTTTGCAGTAATGTAAGAAAAAGGAATGCTTCCAACTAGATATGCTACGATTACTAATAAAATATATTTTGTCATGTGTATACCTCCTTTTATACTATTTTATCATCATTTGGCAAAGAGCAGTATAGAAATTTAAAATATTTTATTAAAATATTTTAAAAAATGTGCTCTAAGGTCATGGATAGCAAGATGGTTGTTTGTTTAATCAAGTTGTTTTACTAAGTGGAAGAGAAATAACAAATCTACAACCATTTTTGTAATCTGAATCTAAGTATATTTGCCCCTCGTGTTTCTCCATAATTTTTTT